>CAYNEI010000026.1:0-31563 GCA_964396185.1 uncultured Thermoplasmatales archaeon | reverse complement strand
ACCACCACCTTCCAGCCCGGTGCCCCCACCGGCATCGCGGCTCCTGGCGCGACGTGCATGGCCGAGGAGTACGAGGAGGCCGTCGAGGAGGACCTCCCACCACCGACGGTCTGCCTGCGCTTCTCCATGGGCTTCTACAACGCTGGAGATGGTGCGCTGCGGCTCAAGGAGGTCCGCTCCAGCGATCTGGCCACCGAGGCCCAGCAACTCGTCGGCACCGAGGACATCGCGCTCGTCCAGAACGTCTGCACCCCTGATGGGCGCAACTGCATCGACGTGCCCGAGCTGGGCCACCCGAACAGCCGGTGGCACAGCTCGCACCTGCACTACCACTACCAGAACGCCTACGTCTTCGACCTGCTCCGCGTGCAACCGTCCGAGCATCGCGGCGCCCCCGCGACCCTGGAGCACGTTTCCACCAGCGGCAAGCTCGGCCTGGACCCTGCCCCGGAGGCCATGGAAGGCTGGGGGACATTCTACCAGCTCGCGCTCCCGCAACCCGAAGGCCAGAACGCCGAGGGCGACCCGGATCCCATCGCCAAGGGCATGCAGGCGGGCTGGGGCGACATCTACGAGTGGAACCGCGCCGGCAACTACGTTGACTTCCCGATCGATGACACTGGCCAGCCGATCCCTGGCGACTACGTGCTGCGCGGCACCACCGACCCGGACGGTGAACTCGTGGAGACCGACGAGACGAACAACCAGGCCTACACCCTCTTCCGCGTCAGCGGGCTCGGCGACGTCGAGATCCTCGAGCGGGGCTACGGGAGCGACCCGTGGGATGCAAGCAAGTCCATCCACGAGGTGACCCCGTGAGGCTCCTGCTCGCCCTGTTGCTGATCAACTCCGCGCTCGTCGGTTGCCTCGGGAGCGCCGACGAGGAACCCAGCTCGCTCGAGACCCAGGCCACAGAGCCACTACCAGAGGCGCAGGCCGGACAGGAGGCCGCTAGCCCGAACGCCACGACCGGGAACACGACCCCCAGCGTGGAGCCAGAGCTCGTTCCCGTCGAGCATGAGCTCGTGTGGGATGGCCGCACCGGCACGTGGGCGGTGGCCTGCGCTGGCGCCGTGGTGGGCGCGTGTGCCCCGGCCCTCATCGATGGAGGAGATCGCAGCCGGAACGAGTCCTTCGAAGGCGCACTGGAGACCATCACGGTGACCGTGAGCTGGGAGGCCGAGACACTCATGATGGAAGAGCTCGGTGTAACCCTCCGGGTCGTCGGACCCGATGGAGAACCCGAGTGGGCCACCGACCGGGGACCCTCCCCTCTCGAGCTCGAGCTGACCGCGCCCGCAGAGGCGAAGCCGTGGTTCCACGTCACCGTCGGCCCGGTCGGCCTGGGGACGCCCGCCACGTTCCACGTCGTCAGCATCGACCAGCCCTTCCACGTGGATGGGATGTACGCGGTACTCGAGGAGGTGGAGCCATGAGGCTCGTGCTCGCGCTGCTGCTCGTGACCGGGCCCGTGCTGGCGGGCTGCCTTGGGGCCGAGGACGGCGGAACCGACCCGCTGGAGGCCCAAGCTGACGACCCGTCGAACGAGGAGGGGGCGGAGGCTCGCCCTACCGGCGTCGATGAGAACGCGACGGAGGCGGCCACGAACGACACCGCGAACACGACCACCACGGAGCCGGCGGCCAACGAGAGCGACAGCGTGGAACCGACGCTGGAGCTGGTCGAGCACGCGCTGGCGTGGGACGGCCACACGGGCACTTGGGCGTTCGTGTGCGTGAACCCCGGTTCCCGCGTGTGCACACCCTTCTTGGGCCAGACCGGGGAAACGATCCACAACGAGTCGGTGGAGGGCGAGCTGGAGACGATCAAGCTCACCGTCACGTGGGATGCCCAGACGCCTCCCATGGAGCGCCTCGATGCATCCATCGGTGCGGTCGACTCCAACGGCACCTACGAATGGGTCACCGCGCAGGGCACATCACCGCTGGAGCTCAAGCTCGAGGCTCCCGCCGACGCGAAGCCCTGGTTCTGGGTCTGGGTCCGGCCCCTCGACCATCGCACGATCGCCACGCACCACGCCTTCGCCATCGACCAGCCCTTCCACGTGGAGGGGACGTACACGACGCTCGTGGAGGTGGAACCATGAAACTCCTGCTCGCGCTGCTCCTCGTGAGCGCGCCTTTGCTGGTCGGCTGCATCGGAGGCGCGGATGACGCGGCCTCCCTGGACCCGGCTGCCACCACGGACGAGCCCCAGCCGCCTGCCCCCATCGAGCTCGACCTGCTCCTCCCAGGCACACCGCTCGACCTCACGCTGGACCAGCCGGTCTCCTGGATCGGGCCCATCATCGCGTACTCCTGGGTCGTCCCGCTCACCCCGGAGCCCCGTTGCGAGCTCATGCCCGAGGACCCGTGCCTCTACTACCCCATCCAGGTGCCCGAGGGCACCGCTGAGCTGCGGGCTGCCCTCGACCGGCCCGACCACACGGACAACATCTACCTCGCGCTCATCGACCCGGCAGGCCAGATCCCAAGTGCTGACGGGGGCGCCTACACCCTGGATGTCCGGGTCGAGGACCCCGAACCCGGCGCCTGGACCCTGCGCGTGGATCCGCAGCAGGTCGAGGATGCCGTCTTCCGCATGCGCGTACAGGCCATCAGCGGCGACCCCGCGTCCGACCCGAACGCGGCCTCCGGCGGCTCCGGGCCGTCTGGGGAGACTGACGCTTCCGAGCCCGTGCTCCCCAACCTGCGGCCCATCCCGGCCTTCGACTTCCACTTCGACATGCCCGTGAGCCAGATCGGTGGTTCCCCCAGCGTGCCAGCCGGCATCGTGTCCACAGGGTGCCACCCGGAGGAATGGGCCACGAACGGGTACGAGGAGCGCTGCCTGCGCTTCAGCTTCGGCTGGGGCAACGCCGGCACGGGTGTCTTCGATGCGCTCATCGGCGAATCGCCGCCAGGGAGCATGACCGCACCCGTCACCCAGCGCCTCCATGCGGCCGACGGCTCGCACGAGGACCTGCCGGCCGGCACCGCCACGGTGCACAAGACGCACGGCCACTACCACCTGGACGACGTCTTCCACGTCGAGGCCTTCCGGGTGCAGGACGGCGAGCTCGTGCCCACCCACACCGCGGCCAAGCGCGGCTCGTGCATGGGCGACTACGTCTACATGGACTGGACGAGCTGGGATCAGGAGCCCGAGGACTCCGCGGAAGGGAACTGCGGTGGCGTGATCCCGTGGTCTGGCATCCGAGCCAACCCCGAGGCAGACCGGGTCGCCCAGACCCCCGGATGGGGGGACATCTACTGGTGGGAGATCCCGGAAAACTACATCGTCTTCGACGGCCAGGACGACGGCGAGTACGTGCTCCGAGGCACGGTGGATGCCCAGGACGTCTTCGTGGAGACCGACGAAACCGACAACGTGGGCTACACGCACATGGTCGTCCACGACTCGGCCGTCGAGGTGCTCGAGCGAGGCTACGGCATGGATCCGTGGGATCCGGACAAGCGGACCATCGAGGAGCCGTGGGCGACGTGAAGTGGAGCGTTGCTCTGCTTCTGCTCACTCCTGCGCTGGTGGGATGCCTGGGTGGGGGGGACGATGGGCTGGCACCCAGCGCGACCCCAGGCGACGCACCTGCAGCGATCCCCAGTGACCCCCTGCACGAGGTGGCCGAGATGCTGCCGTTCGAGGTCACCGCTGAGGATGGCACCGCCCTGCGTGGCCACATCTACCTCCCCAACGGTTCGGGACCGTTCGCCACCGTGCTGCAGTACAGCCCCTACTGGAACACCGCCTACGGGCTCAGCGACGAGTGGATCGAGGACGATGACGGCCGGGACACGCTTCGCTGGTGGCTCAGCGACTTCATGGACGCTGGCTTCGCCGTGGCGCTCGTGAACATGCGCGGCACCGGCCTCTCCGAGGGCTGCCTTCAATGGGGCCATCCCACCTCCTGGAGCGACGCTGGCCTCGTCATCGAGACGCTTGCCAACGCGACGTGGAGCAACGGGAACATCGGCATGATCGGCGTCAGCTACGACGGCTGGAGCCAGTACATGGCCATCGCTTCCCAGGCGCCCTCTCTCAAGGCGGTGATCCCCATGAGCGGCGTCATCGACCCCTACGGCCTCACGATCTACGACGGCGCCGCCATGAACCAGCACGCAGCGCTCACCCCTCTCTGGATCGCCGGCACCGGGATGGGCGGGTTCGCGGCGCTCGGTCTTGCCGCAGGCGACCCCTTCATCCCCACAACCTCGCCCGACCACGCCGCCTGCCCCCGCTACGGTGAGGATGCTCAGGAGAGCGTGCTCCCCTTGCTCGACGGTGACCGCTTGCCCTACCACGAGGTGCGCGACCTTCGTCCAGCCATCGCGAACACCACCGTGCCCATCCTCGTGACCAACGGCATGACGAACGGTGAGGGCCACATGTTCCAGTTCGACGGCCTCTGGGAGCTGATCCCCCACGACGAGAAACGCATGCTCGTCGGCCAGTGGCCCCACGCCTACCCGCTCCAGGACTGGGAACGCTTCAACAAGAACTACGCGCTACCGTGGTTCGACCACTACCTCCGAGACGGACCCAAGACCCTCGACACCGGTGTCGTCGAGTACCAGGACGACACGGATCGGTGGCACGCCACCGAGACCTGGCCTCCCGAGGGCAACGCCACCACCCTGCACCTTTCAGGGGACATCCTGACCTCTGAGGCTGAGGCTGTCGAAGCCAGCGCCCAGAGCTTCACCGGAACGGACTGGCGCCCCCTCCCGGATGCCTGCACCCAAGACAAGGCGGTCTACGTGAGCCCCCCGCTCGCTGAGGAGGTCCTGCTGGCCGGCTACTTCCACGCCAACCTCACGGTCTCGAGCACGCTCCCCGACGGGAACTTCGTGACCCACCTCTGGCACACCGACGAGCTGCTCGCCTGCGGCGCGTGGGCCGACGAGGCCAGCACGGACGACGCCGAGCACCTTGAGGTTGCCCGTGGCTTCTCGGACCTGCGCCACCGCGGCCACCTCGACCACGGCCGGGACTACCCCGTGGGCCAGCCCGACGTGATGCGCATGACCAGCGAGCCGCACGCCAGCCTCGTCCCCGCTGGCCACCGTCTGGTGCTCACGGTGGGTGGCGGGGATTGGCAGCTCGCCCCGGATCCCCGCAAGCCCATGCTCACCGTCCACACGGGGCCGAACATCGAGGGCGAGCTGGTGCTCAACGTCGTGGAAAGGAACCTCTCGTTCGTCGACAGCAGCGGCGCCGGCGCCGGCATCGTGGCGGAGGTCGGGCCGTGAGAGCACTCATCGCCCTGCTGCTCCTCACCCCGGCGCTTGTAGGCTGCCTGGGCGCCAGCGACGAAGCGCTCAGCCCGAGCGCCGCCGACGGCGCGGCCGGCGAGGTGTCCAGACTCCCGCCTGGGCTGGAGATGGAGAGGGCCGAGGTGGTCGATTACAACGAGACCAACGTCCTCTGGAGCTGGCGCGAGCTCGCTCCTCCGGGCATCACCAACATCGCCACAGGCCCCATCGAGGGCCCCTCCACCTCCTTCGACGTCCCGGCCGGCTCGGTGCTAACCATCTCAGCCAACGTCACCCCCGACACTCCCGCAGCGCTCGGTCTGCGCGTCATCGACGCGGATGGCCGCACACGATGCACCGTGGATGGACTGTTCGATGCCCCGACGTGTACCGCCCGGGTCCAGCCGGCCCTGGAGAACGCCGAGCGCTGGACCGTGGTCGTCGACACCTACTCCAAGCTCACGCCCGTAGCCTTCGAGCTCCTGCTCTCGCTGCGCCTGGCAGAGCCCGAGCGCGTCCACTCGGTGGCAGAGATGGTCCCGTTTGAGACCACAGCCGAGGACGGGACCCCGCTCCGCGGTCACGTCTACCTGCCCGACGGGGATGGCCCGTTCGGGACCGTGCTCGAACTCAGCCCCTACTGGAACACGCACTACTGGGAGAGCGAGGATGCGGCCATCGAGGGTGGGAACGGCACGACGCTGCGCGGCTGGTCCTCATCCTTCCTGGAGGCCGGCTTCGCGGTGGCCTTCGTGAATATGCGTGGCACCGGCGAGTCCGCCGGATGCCTCGACTTCGGCGGAGCCAAGGAGATCAGCGATGCCCGGGTCGTGATCGAAGCCCTCGCGACTGCCTCGTGGAGCAACGGGAAGGTAGGGATGTTCGGACTCTCGTGGCCGGCGTGGACCCAATACATGGCCCTGGCCAGTGGGGCCCCGTCCCTCGAGGCCGTCGTCCCTGTCTCGGGTCTGTGGGACTACTGGAGCCTGGTCACCCGCAACGGTGCAGCCGCGTACGCTGGAGAAGCGCCGTTCCTGCATGCCTTCGGGCCTTCAGGTTGGTACAATTGGCCTGTCACGGGGGTGACGCCAGACAACGTCCCCGAGCACTACGCTTGCCCCCACGCGCCCGCCCACTACCTAGGCGAACAGGACATGCTTCTCGACGGGGACCGCAATGCATGGTTTAGCGAACGAGACTTACGCCCCGGCATCGCGGAGAGTTCGGCTGCGGTCCTGTACACGCACGGCCTCATCAACGCCGAGCAGACACCCTACACGACACCCGATCTATGGGAGGTTATCCCCCACGACGACAAGCGCGCCATGCTTGGACAGTGGGACCACGGGTACCCCCACCAGCAGGGAAGGGAGGACTTCCTGGCCATGACCGTGGACTGGTACGAGCAGTATCTCCTCGATGGCCAAGAGGCCGTTGAGCCGGGCGTGGTGGAGTACCAGGACACGGCCGGCAACTGGCACGTGGCCAACAGTTGGCCACCCAAGGGCCAAGAGGCACGGCTCTCCCTCTCCAACGGCAGGCTGGCTCCCTCCGCGGACGACGCGGTCCGGTCCGAGCAAGTGTTCCAGAGCGTGGACCGCCGGGCTCTGCCGGATGACTGTCCCGGTGGCAAGGCCCTGTTCGTATCCCCACCGCTGGCCGAGGAAGTCCTGATCGCTGGCGTCTACCGCGCCAACCTCACCGTCTCCAGCACGCTGCCGGACGGCAATTTTGCGGCCAACCTCTGGCACATGGACGGCGTGTGGGCTTGTGGCCAGGCACCCGGTGCCCAGGGCCGCGACCACGTCGACCCACCGCTGGAGGCCCACGAGGTCGCGCTCGCCCTCTCGGACCTGCGCCACCGCGGCCACCTCGAACAGGGCAGCGACTTCCCCACCCAAGCCCCCGACGTCATGCGCATGACAAGCGAGAGCTTCGCGACCCTGGTGCCAGCAGGCGCGCACCTCGCGCTCGCGGTAGGTGGGGGCGACCCCCTCTTGACCGACGACCCCCGCAAGCCCATACTCACCGTGCACACTGGGCCTGATGTGGAGGGCGAGCTGGTGCTGAACGTCGTTGAGGGGAACCTCACGTTCGAGGACGAGGAGCCCGTGGACAGAACGTTCGTCGAGGGGGTGGTCAGGTGAGACCGCTGCTCGCCCTGCTCCTTCTCACGCCAGTGCTAACCGGCTGCCTGGGCGGCAGCGACGACGCGCTGGACTCGAGCGCCGCCGACGCCGCAGGCGAGGTGCCCACGCTGCCCGAGGGCCTGGAGATGGAGGAGGCTGAGGTCGTCTCCTACAACAAGACGAGCGTGACGTGGCGCTGGCATGGCACGACGGGCCCGGGGCTCGTCGAGCCCGTCGTCGAGGAAACCCCGAAGGAGGTCCGGACCTTCGACGTCCCCGCCGGTCTCCCCCTCGAGATCTCCGCCGACATCACGTGGTCCGATGAGGACCAGGTCCTGCTCCTCAGGGTGTTCGACGACGAGCAGCGCGTGCGCTGCTTCGCCGGTGGCACGATCCCCCACGACCGCGCGGCAGCCTGTAGCGTCGATGTGGACCCACTCGACGAGAACGCTCGCTGGGAGCTCGGGGTCGAGGATATCTTGAACGCCCGGCCCGGCGGACCGTTCGAGGTCTTCCTCACTCTGGCAGTCCTCCACCAGGCCCCGGCGCCTTCGCTCCCCTGGAGTCCGTGCGAGCACCCGTGGCCCTGCGCTGATGGCTCGGAGTGGCCGGCGGGGCTGGAAGGCCCCTTCGACATCCTGGGTCCTCAAGCCATCGAGGTCGAGAGCCACGACGGCACGTTGCTGCGCGGCTTCCTCTACCACCCTGACCTGCCCGACGGCGTGCCCGCCCCCACGCTCGTGGTCTCAAGCCCGTACTACGGCACCCACATCACCAGGGAGTTCCCCCGGGGCATCTGGGGCTACGGGAACATCGATGCCGTCGTCCCTGAGGGGTACGCTGTGGCCATCTTCAGCGTTCGCGGCTCGGGCATCAGCGAGGGGTGCTTCGACAACAAGGGGCTGGACGAGCAGCTCGACCAGCTCGCGCTGGTGGAGTGGGCCGCCGAGCAGCCGTGGAGCAACGGGCGCGTGGCCATGGCCGGCACCTCCTACATGGGGACCACGCCTTGGATGGCTGCTATCCAGGCGCCCGAGCCGCTCAAGGCGATCATCCCGATCGGGTCCGTCACGGATCCCTACACAGAGATCCACACGCCGCAAGGAGCAGCCTACACGTTCGGCGGCCCGGCCGAGCTCGAGCGCAGAGGGCTCGTCAGCCTCGCACCAGCTGTTTCCGCCACGCCCCAGGGGCATGGACCCGGTGCGGCTGTCGGCCACACGACCCACGCATGTGTCGGGAGCGCCGATCGCCTCAGCAAGGCGATGCAGGGTCAGGCTACCGACGACCGGGATCCGGCCTTCTGGGACGAGCGCCGGCTGATCGACGGCTTCCCCGACATCTCGGCCGCGGTCTTCCTGGCCCACGGTCTCCAAGAGCACGTCCATCCGAACCAGGAGGATCCTGTGTGGGGCGTGCTCACCCAGGCGCCCAAGACCATGCTCTTGGGCCAGTGGGATCACGAGACCCCGCCTCGCGGCAACTTCAACGGATCGGCCATCGCGTGGCTCGACTTCTGGCTCAAGGGCATCGGCGGCCCACCTGCGACGCTGGGCACTGTCGGCTACGAGGACGGGGCGCGCGGATGGCATACGTCGACGGCCTGGCCACCGGCCGAGGCGCTTGACGAGGTGCACCATCTCGTCCGGGGTGAGCTCGCCCCTAAGCCCGGCCCCGGCGGGGAGCTGCGCGCCGCACCCGTGGCGACCCGGGAGCCGCTGGACATCCTGTGCGGTGACCACCCCGGCGTGCCAGGCGATGCACCTCGCGCGCTCGTGTTCGAGACCGGTTCCATCGGGGACCCCGTGTTACTTGCGGGGAACCCGATGGCTTACCTCCAGCTCGAAGCAGACCAGCCCGGCGGCGTGCTCGGGATCTACCTCTTCGCCCTCGACCCGGACGACTGCCGCGATTCACGCCACCTCAGCGAGGGCGCGGCCGATCTCCGATTCCACGCAGGCCACCTCGTCGGCGAGGACTTCCCCACCGGCCAGCCGACCTGGGTCCGCATCGACCTGGAGAACCTAGCCGAACCCCTACAACCCGGAGAGCGGCTCGCTGTCGTGCTCAGCCACCCAGAGGCCATGCATGCCACCGAGCCCGCCCTGGCCTGGGCCGACGACCGCCACGCCCGCAGCGGGCAGCCCTACCAACCGCTTCTCACCATCCATGAGGGCAGCCACGTGGTGCTGCCGGTGGTGGAGGGCGCGCTTGGGGGGGAGGCGCCGGCGATGGACTACCCGCCGCGACCGTTCGTGCCGGAGGTGGGATCGTGAGGCGCGCGGGCATCGCCTTGCTGCTCCTCACACCGGCCCTGGCCGGCTGCCTGGGGGGCGATGGGGACGCCCTCGACCCAGCCGCGGCCAGCAGCGAATCGTACACCGCCGAGCTCGACCTCCTCGGCGACGGCGCCTTCCGCCTGAGCGTCCCCGTCGACGTCGTCCTGATCGGCTTCGAAAACGGGACGGATAAGGCCCTCCAGGACCAGCTCACGCCTGAGCTCGTGCATCACACGTCCATGAGCTTCGAGCGGTGGGAGGACTGGCGGCTGATCGACCAGCCCCACCGCTTCGAGGCCGACTACCGCGTCCATGCCATGGGCCCCGGGTTCACCGATGCGTTCTGGAGCTTCGTCACGAAGCATGAGGTCCCCAGCAACGAGCCTGACCTGTTCGACGCCAACGCCGCCGAGAGCTACCTCGCCGACCACCTCCCAGAGGCTGGCATCGAGCTCGACCCCGGCCGCCCCACCCTCGTCATGCTGCACGCGAACGGCACGCTGCCAGACGGGCACGCCTGGCACATCGCCTACCCGACCGGTCAGCTCGACGGGGTGCGCCACTTCGGGGAACAGACCTCGCTCGTCGTGCACGACATGAGCGCGCGGCCCGACCCGTACGTCGGCGCGGCCGCCTCCAACGGCTTCACGCCCCAGCGTGCGCTGGAGCCCGAGCCGCGCCCGTACAACGTCCCCACGGCTGCTGACGGGGCCGAGGTCGTCGACGCGCTTGAGCGCTACGTCCGGGATGCCACCCACCACCGGGCCCTCCAGGGATCCTCCTACCCGGTCTCCGTGCGGCCCTGCCACGACGTCACCGTGCTCTTCGCTGTGGACACGGCCACCCTTGCCGGGAAGGCGCCTGGCTGGCGCTCGCCGGAGGCTTGGCTGGATGCTCAGCTGCTTGAGCGCGGGTTCGTGAACCTTACCGGTGACGATGTCCGGGTCACCGTCAACACGCTGCTCCTCCCGCAGGACGACCCGACGCTCTCGGCGCTCACGCGCGTGGCCACCTACAACGCACCCACCTGGGACGTGCTGCGCCTCTACCTCCACGACAACTGGGCTCGGTTCACCGACACCCGGCCTGGTTGCGAGGCCTACCTGGACCTGGCCTACTTCGGTGATCTTGGCACCGGCGCCCAGGCCGGCGGGGGGTTCGCGATCTACGACGTGGACAACGACCACCGGGTCAGCTACTCGGTGATGCCGGACCCCCAGCGGCTCTTCTACAAGGCCCAGGACGCTACGGGGGTGGGTGCGCGTGATCACTCGAACCACCTGAACGCAGTGATCAGCCACGAGACCGGCCACCTGTTCGGGCTCAACCACCCGCAGAACGTGTGGGACGGCGAGGAGAACAGCGTGATGAACGCCGTCGAGTCGGCCCACACGACGATGAGCTACCAGGTCAGCGACCGCTCCACCGAACTCGGAGCGGTGGACCATGCCACCTGGCAGCGCAACCGGGCCGGCTTCGCGATCTGGCGCGCACACCAGCTTGGCCTCGCGAACACGACCGCGTACGATACTGCGGTCGACGCGCTCGAAGGTCACAACTGGTCGCAGGTCCAGGCGACGCTCGAGCCCCACATCCAGGGTGCAGCGGATCTCTTCGGCGAGGAGGAGGGCCCACGCTTCACGTGGTACGAGCAACTGCCCAGGGGGTTGTTCCCCTGAGGGCCCTGGCTGCCCTGCTCCTGCTCACACCGGCGTTCGTCGGCTGCCTTGGCGCCAGCGACGACTCACTCGACTCTAGCGCCGCCGACGCCTCGGGCGAGGTGCCCGCGCTTCCGGAGGGGCTGGTGATGGACGGGGCCGATGTCGTCTCCTCCAACGAGACGAGCGTGACCTGGCGGTGGGAGGGCGTTGCCCCAACGGACACCTGGCGCGCTGGCTCCGGGCCACCGGACAGCGTCACGACCCGCTTCGCGATCCCGGCGGATGTGGTCGTGCACGTCTCGGCCGAGCTCGAATGGTCGGATCCGGCTATGGACCTCAACCTCTACGTGGCCGATGAGGCCGGAAGCTACCGATGCACGAGCGAAAAAGGAGGCTGGATCACCGGAGGCGATGGCACGGAGTCCTGCGACGTGACGGTCCGCGACCCGGCACCGGAAGGGGAGCGATGGACGGTCCGCGTCGCCTCGTTCCACGTGCCCCCAGGCGGCACCCCGTTCTCGGTAGAGCTGACCGTGTCGCTCTTGCCGGACGTGCGCCCCGTCGGACGTGCAGTTGGTCTGCCACCAGGATGCGACTCGGCGCGGCCAGCGACAGTCCATCACGGCGAAGAGACGATCGACCCGCAGGATGGAGCGGCCACCGGTGTCGCGTGCATGGTGCGCCTCGCCACCACGACCTTCGAGCCCAGCCTGGGCGTCGCATCGGATGGCACGTGGTTCTTCGCGCCATCGTATACGGGTTGGGGCTGGGGCGTGGCGCGCTCGACCGACGAAGGAGCGACCTGGCAACACATCCGACCATCCCTGGCAGGAGCGACCCCACACGTGGAAACCAATGACCCGTTCCTCCACGTGGACCCTGACACGGACCGCGTGTTCCTCGACAACCTACATCCCTACGAGAGCTGCGCGACGCTCTCCTGGAGCGACGACGGTGGGTCGTCCTGGGGCCACTCGGTCAGCGGCTGCACGGTCGATGACCACCAGAAGATCGCAACGGGCCCACCGACGGTGAGCACGACGGTGGACTATCCCAGCGTCGTGTACCGCTGTGCCTACGCGTACGGCTGGTTCTACTCGCCGGCCGGCCACGCCAGCGTCGGCTGCCAGCGCTCCCTGGACGGAGGCCGGACTTGGCTGGCGCCCGGGGCGCCGGCGTTCGAGCCGGACCCGATCCCCGGGGGCCGACCCGGCATCGGGGAAGTGGCCACCGACGACGACGGCCGCCTCTACCTCGCCGCGGCTGCGAGTGGCTCGCCGTTGCTGGCTGTTAGTGAGGACGAGGGGCTCACGTGGCGGTCTGGTCCCGTGGCCGAAGCCACCGTTGCAGAAGGCGACAACGACGCGGCTGTGACGGTCGATGCAGGGGGCAACGTCTACGTCGCGTGGGCCGGGAACGACGGCCGGGTCCACCTCGTCGCCTCGCAGGATCACGGAGGAACCTGGAGTGGCCCCCTAGACATCACGATGCCAGGCGTCGTGGAGGTGACTGCTGTCCACCTCGCCGGCGGTGCGCCAGGCCAGGTCGCGGTGAGCTACCTCGGCACCGAGGCTCCTCCAGACACAGACCCCGACATGCGTCCTTGGAACGGCTACATCGGGGTCACTGCGGACGCGGTCAACGAGGCCCCGACGTTCCGATCAGTGGCCATCAACCCCACCTCCGAACCGCTGACACGGGGCGAGTGCGGGCCGGGCCGTTGCGTCGGGGTGGGCGATTTCATCGATGTTGAGATCGACCGCGATGGCACGGCGATCGCCTCCTTCGCAGACCCTTGCACCGGGCCGTGCTCGACCGGCGAGGCCCCTCGACCAGATGAACCGTTCGGCGAGGGCGTGGTCGGGCGTCTGTGGGTCGGGTCCAACTTGCTCGATGGGGAGGGGGAACGGCCGTGAAGACCGGAGCGCTCGCCCTGCTCCTCCTCACGCCAGCCCTGGCCGGCTGCCTAGGCGGGAGCGACGACGCGCTCGCCCCAAGCGCCGCCGAGGGCGCGGGCGAGGTGCCCACGCTGCCCGAGGGCCTGGCGATGGAGGGCGCCGAGGTGGTCGAGTACACCGACCGTGCCGTCACCTGGCGGTGGGAGAGCACGGTCGGCCCCGGGATCACCGGCAACCCGGACGGACCCGCGACCACCTTCACGAGCTTCGACGTCCCGGCCGGCACGGGGCTAGCCCTTGAGGCAGACCTCACCTGGCCGGAGGGCCTTTCCGATGACCTCGGCGCGACGATCCGCGACCATGAGGGACGGACGGTCTGTACCGGGCCCCCCTCCGCCTTCGTCCTCTGGCCAAGCCTTCACCCTGCGTCGCCGTGCTCCTCGATGGAGGAGGCGCTCGACGAGCCGGCGGAGTGGTCCGTCGAGGTCTACGCGAAGACCACCGACGGTGGGTCGGTGCCCTTCGAGCTCGAGCTGCGCGTTGCCGCGACCGATCGTCCGGAGCTCAACGTGGTTGCCGAGATCCTCCCGTTCGAAGCGAGCGCCGAGGACGGGACCGCGCTCCGGGGGCACGTGTACCTCCCGGATGCAGAAGCGCCCTTCGCCACCATCCTCGAACTGAGTGGCTACTGGGGGATGCTCGGAAGCGATGGACCCAGCGACGAGCAGACGACCCAGGATGGGGACCGCACCACCCTGGACGGGTGGCTCGGCCCGTTCATGGATGCCGGGTTCGCGGTCGCTCTGGTGAACATCCGCGGCACCGGCCTGAGCGGCGGATGCCAGGACTACATGGGCCCTCGGGATGTCTCAGACGCGGCCACGGTCGTCAAGTCCCTGGCCGACGAACCCTGGAGCAACGGACGCGTCGGCATGATCGGTCACTCATGGCCGGCGGTGAGCGCGTACACGGCGATGGCCAGCGATGCCCCCGCCCTGAAGGCCGTGGCACCGGACGCCGGTGTGGTCGACCTCTGGTCCGAGGAAACCTACAACGGCGCCTTCCGCACCGACACGCCGCAAGCCTGGGTCTACGAGGGCCTCGCGCCCCCCTCCCCCGGGCGGCCCGCCGCATCCCACGATGCCTGTCCTGAGCGGCCCCGCGACCTCGTCGACGACGGGCTGCTCGCCGCGGACGGTGACCGGACGGCCTGGTTCGAACAGCGAGACCTCCGCCCCGCCATCGCCAACGCCACCGCGGCGGCGTTCGTCAGCCACGGCCTAGCGAACGGTGAGTCCGTGCCGCTGCGCGACCCGGGCCTCTGGGACCGGATCCCCCACATGAACAAGACGTTCTGGCTGGGTCAATGGACCCACAACGCAGGCCCAACGCGAGCGGACTACCTCCACGCCCTGGTCGATTGGTTCGGCCACCACCTCCGCGACGAGCCGGCCCAGGTGGAGGCCGGCATCGTCGAGTTCCAGGACACCGCGGGCACGTGGCACACGTCCACCGCGTGGCCCCCCGCGGGCGGCGAGGTGCGGCTGCACCTTTCGCACGGCCGACTCGTGGCCGACCGGGACAGGGTCGTGTCTTCCCAGGCCCCGTTCGCTTCCTCCAACCAGCGGGCGATCCCGGACGCCTGCGCGGACAAGGCGCTCTTCGTCTCGCCCCCGCTGGCCGAGGACGTCGTGATCGCTGGCGTCTTTACAGCGAACGTCACGGTTTCCAGCACGCTCCCGGACGGGAACTTCGCCGCGAACCTCTGGCATGTCGATGAGCCATGGGCGTGTGGCCAGGCCCCGGGAACCCAGGGTGTCAGCGGCGTCCGGTACGCCGACCCGAGCCGCGGGTTGCAGAAGTACGAACTTGGCTTCGCGCTCTCGGACCTACGCCACCGCGGACACCTCGACGTCGGCAGCCAGTTCCCCACCGACGAGCCGGACGTGATGCGGATGACCAGCGAGTCCTTCGCCACCTTCGTGTCGGCTGGCGAGCGGCTGGTGCTCGCCATCGGGGGCGGGGATCCATGGCTCTTGGAGGACCCGCGCAAGCCGGTGCTCACCGTGCACACCGGGCCGGAAGTGGAGGGCGAAATCGTGCTCAACGTGGTGGAGGGGAACCTGACGTTCGAGGATGACGGCTCCACCGCTGCTTGGGTCGTGACGGGGGTGGCGTCTTGAGAGCGCTCATCGCCCTGCTCCTGCTCACGCCAGCGCTCGTCGGCTGCCTGGGCGCGGGCGACGACGCGCTCGAGCCAAGCGCCACCGGCGGCGCGGCAGGCGAGGTGGCTATGCTGCCGGAGGGGCTGGAGATGGCGGGGGCCGAGGTGGTCTCCTACAACGAGACGAGGGTCGTGTGGCGGTGGGAGGAAGTCATCGGACCAGGTAACTGCTGCGTCGAGGGCCCCGCGGGGAACGCGGTCGAGACGGCGTTCGACGTCCCCGCGGGCGTGCCCTTCGCGATCGGCGTGAACCTCACCTTCGGCGACTCCGGTCCGGTCGGGCCCTTCGCTCGCGTCGATGGGGAGGATGGGCGCACGATCTGTGCGGCCGTTGACGGCGACCCCACCAGCGGCCGGCCCGTACGGTGTGCCACCCCCCACGCGCCGCTCGACGAACCGACGCGCTGGATCGCGCACGTCGACGCGGGCGCCAGCCACTGGCTAGAAAGCCCGTTCTCGCTCGAGCTGACCCTGACCACCGGACTCCCGGAACCCGCGAGTTCTCCCGGCCGAGCAGGGGGCCCCAACGGGCACCACGTTGTCATCGGCTTCGCGGACACCGGCATCAACCCCTACCACAAGGCGTTCCGCGACGACTCGCCGGAGGCCTATCAACACCCGTCCACCTACATCGAAGGGTACCCCCGGGAGGCAGAGGCCCTCGAACTCACGCTCGATGCCCCGAGCTACGTGGAGGCCATCGGTGCGGATGCGAGCACCTGGGCCTCCGTCGAGGCCGGCGAGCTCTACTGGATCCCCGGCACGCGCATCGTCGGCGCGGTCATGCCCGACGGCGCGGTGCTCGAGCGCGAGCCCCAGTGGTTCTGCGGGCCCGTGCTGGACTGCTTTGGCCACGGCACTTGGGTCGCCTCCCGCGCGGCCAGCGCGACGTACGGGCTGTGCGCCGACTGCAACATCGTCGCGGTCCAGGGGTTCCGGGAAGGCTTCCGGTGGATCGCCGAGCAACCGTGGGTGGACGTCTCGTCCAACTCGTGGTACTACACCGAACCGGGTGTCGGGGAGGACGAGGTGGAGGAGCGCATCGCCCGCAAGCCCACCTTCCTCAACTCTGGAAACGGGGCCGCGGGCAACTACGTGCTCGGCACGCCGTCCACGGCCTGGACGCACATGGGCGCGCCCCACGCCATCGTCGTCGGCGGCCACGACAACGGGCGGGTGGCGCTATGGCCGGGCACGATGCCGCACGTGGTCGCCGACGCCTGCCCGGCCTTGGCGGACCACCTCTCGCTCGCCGGGACCTACGCGATCCCGGGGACGAGCCACTCCACTCCTTATGCCGCCGGGGCGGCAGCCCAACTCATCCTCGAGGCCCGCCGGATCCTGGAGGATCCCCGGTCTGGCGTGCGCGATGACGTCCTCGCGGAGGGGTCGCCGGGCGGCATCATGGCGGGGCCCCTCGCCGACGGGCGGCTCACCATCGACGAGGTCCGGGAGGTGGTGCTCAAGACCGCGGACCCCCGCCCAGGGGAAGGACCCCAGGACGGGCCCGTCTGCTCCGTGGCACGGAGCCCGGCTATGGCCATCGTCACGCCCTTACCCGTCCAGTGGGCCACGATCCCCGACGACGTCCCCGCCTACTACTTCATCGGGTACGGCGCCGTCACGCCCGACACCCTCGAGCATGCCAAGCGCGTGCTGCGCGGCCAGCAGCCGATACCCGAGCGGCCGGTGGAGGATGCGTTCTTCGCGCTGGACCAGGAGGTCCGGAAAGCGTTGGTGGAGGTGGAGCCGTGACCCCTATCCGAACAGGTGCTCGCGCACCGCATCCACGAACCGTCGCGCCCGCTCGGCCACCTCGTGAGCCTCGTCATCCGGGATGGTGCGCGTATCGTAGTCGCCCATCTCTCGCTTCTGGCTGGCCCATGCCAGATCACGGCCTAGCTCCGTCTCCAGTGGACCGTCCTGGACGAGGTGCTCACCGAAGCCTGCGATCAGGCCCTTGTGGGTGTTGTACGTCCGGTCTTGCTCCAGAAGCGCCGCCTCGGCTGCGTAGAACATCGCGTAGTACGCTCGCGAGACGCACGAATCCGCGTCACCAGACTCGAGGAGCAAGCGGGCGCTCTCGAGGTAGCGCTCGGCCTAGGATAGGAGCGCATCGACCTCGCTCATGCCGGGACCCCGTCGCGGCGCGCGTTGATGAGCAGCGGGCTCTTCCGGGATGCGTAGTCCTGAGCGGAGACTGGGAAGACGCTGAGCAGGACACCGTGTTCCACCAGGAGCTCCCAGATGAGGTCGGCCAGCGCGTCGATCTCCCGGCCAGGCTGGACCTCGCCTCCGAGCACGAGCATCAGGTCCACATCGGAGGCCTCCGTGGCCTCACCACGGGCATGCGAGCCGTAGAGGACCACGCGGTCCAGCCGGCCACCGTAGTGCTCGGCCACGGCGGCTTTGAAGGCGTCGATGGCGGCACGGGTGTCGGCATCCACGGGGCGCGAAACTCCAGAGGGGTCAAGAGCTTGGCGGTTCGGCGGGTGGCGTCTTGAGGGCGCTGCTCACCCTGCTCCTCATAACCCCAGCGCTCATCGGCTGCCTTGGCTCCGGCGACGACGCGATGGACGAGGCTGCGGACGCGACCCGACCCCTGCTTCCCCCGGGCCTCGGCCCTGCCGGCTGGACCTTGGAGCAGCGGAACGCCACCACAGCCCACTTCACATGGACCGATGTTGCCCAACAGGGTTCGGCACCCCGGAACGCGCGCGCGGCCAACCCCGCCACCACGGCGTTGGAGCTCGCTCCCGGTGTCGACTACGAGGCCGCTGTTTCCCTCACGTGGCCCTCCGAGCACGACCTGGAGCTGGAGGTCCGCACCGCGAAAGAGGGGGCCGTGCTCTGTCGTGAGACCACGTCTGGGAAGCCAGAGGTGTGCAGACTGCCATGGCTCCCCGCACGCGCATCCGGGGCCGCGCTGGTTGTCGAGGTGTCCGCCATCCCACTGCTCGGCACGGGTCCTGGGGACGACACGACGGTACCGTTCACCGTCACGGCTCGCGTCACCGCGCGCGCCCCCCAAGCGCCCCTCGGTCCGGATGGGCTCCCTGCCGCTATGGACAGGCTGGACGTGGCGCGCGCGACCCTGCTCACCGATCCCGGGTGGGCCGGCGAGCCCAGCATCGCCATCGGGCCCGCGGGAACCCTCTACGTCACCGGCCCTGGGTCCTCCCGGGAGGCTCTGCAGGAAGAGAGCTACGCGGTCCGCAGCTCTCGCCTGTGGGTGAGCCACGATCACGGCACCACGTTCGAGGAGATCCCCGTAGCCCACCCTGGAACCGGCGTCTCCAACCTCCCCTTCGGCCTCGAGGGCGATGTCGTCGTCGGCGGCGACGGGCGGGCCTACTTCGTGGATGAGACCCTGGCGAACTTCCAGCTCAGCACCAGTGAAGATCAGGGCCGCACCTGGTCGGTCACCACGCCGGCGGTGGCCGCGCAAACGGGCGTGGACCGGCCCTGGCTCGCCGCTGGGCCTCCCGGGACCGTGGCCCTCTCGTGGATGACCGCCTCCACCCGCGAACAGTGGATCTCGGTGAGCACGGACGGCGGCCAGACATTCCCTGTGCAAACGCAGGTCACCGACGAGGGAGGCTACTCGCAGCCGCCCTTCTTCGACGGCGAGGGAACGCTCTACCTCGCCCGCGAGTCCGAGGCGGGCCCCGTGCTCTGGCACAGCACCGACGGCGGGGCCACGTTCAGCGCGCATCCTGTCCACGAAACCAGCAACGACACGGATTGGCTCTTCGTCGTCGGTGACGCCGACACCGAAGGCAACCTCTACGTCGCGTGGGCAGAGGATCGCGGAGGGAACGTGGACATCTACTACGCGGCGAGCAGCGACGGAGGCGAGGCGTGGACGCACCCGCTCCGGGTCAGCCACCACCAAGGCGCCTCCGTCATGCCCTGGCTCGCCGCCGGCGACGATGGCCACATCGCCATCGCCTACTACGCGGCGCCCGGCACACCCGGTCGTCCCGACCTCGTGCAGGGGGACTGGTATCCCCACCTCGTCGAGGTCCACAACGCCACCAGCCCCGACCCGTCCCTGGCTGCAGCCTCCCTCACCGTCGAGCCCGTACTCCGTGGCCCCGTGTGCGTCACGGGCCTCAATTGCAACCTCGGCCTCGATGAAGGCGACCGGGGCCTCGCGGACTACCTCAACGTGGCCATCGACCACGAGCAGCGCGTGCACGTGGCCTGGACCACTACCGACACCTCCAGCCGCGCCGACGCGTGGTGGGCCGTGATGGAGGGACGCGCATGAGGCTGCTGATCCCCCTGCTCCTCCTCACGCCCGCGCTGATTGGTTGCCTGGGCGCCGGAGAGGCAGACCCGCCACCGCCGGAAGGTCTTCCTTCTGCCGACTTGGAGGATCTCACCGCACCCGGAGCCAACGAGGCGACCACCCTAGAAGACGGCAGCCGCGTGTTCCGGTTCACTGGGGAGACCCAGAGCCAGGGTGCAAGCGCTCCGCTGTTCGGAGCCGTAGATCTCGACGGTCCGGAGCTCATCCAGGAGTTCGCCGTAGACGGCCGCGTCGGTTACGTGCTTGTGAACGTCACGTTCGACCCTGACGAGGTGGTGCTCGAGGCTGAGCTGATCGACGAGGATGGTCGGGACCACTGCCTGGCCTACATGGGCTACAGAGAACGCGCCTGCAGCGCGCCGGTGAACGCCTCCATGGAGCGCCAGACGTGGAGCGTGGAGGTCTCCTCTGGAGCCCCAGCTGATCCGGGCACCCCGTTCACGCTCACCATCACGCTGGCCCCGCGGGCGAATCTCGAGGCTCGTCTCGGCGACCCGACGGAGGACGTGGATGCGAACATCACGTTCCGCACGCACGTGACCTCCCCGGAGGGCGCCGCTAGCATCGAGCCCAGCCTTGGGGTGCTCCCAGACGGAACGATCCTCGTCCAGAACGGGATCCACACCCTGCGCTCCAGGGACAAGGGCGAGAGCTGGGAGGACGTAAGCCCTCCGGGCGTTGTCGAGACCCTCGATCCGATGCTCCGGGTGGACCCCTGGACCCAACGTGTGTACGTGGACCACCTGTACGTCGCGTGCAGCGATCTCGCCTGGTCCAACGATGCAGGCGAGAGCTGGCTGCGCAACCCCCATGCCTGCGGTGGCTCAGGAGGGGACCACCAGCACCTTGCCGTTGGACCACCCCTCATCCCCGCGATCACCGAGCCCGTCGTGTACTACCACTTCGGGAGCGGTCAGCAGCTGGGGGTCTGGACCGCCCGCTCCCTGGACGGGGGGCTCACGTGGCATGACACGCCTGTCGTCGGCCAAGGGGATGGCCGGCTCCCCAGCAACAGCGGCTGGATCGAAGCCGACCGGGAAGGCAACGTGTACACGCCGCTCTACCTATGCGACAGCGACGGCTACGTGGGCGTGGCCACCTCCAACGATGCAGGGCTGAGCTACTCGTTCACCAGCGTTGATGAGGAACCTGGTCCCTGCCTGGATCCCCTCCAGACCACTCCATCCCCCGGCGACCGGGATCGCCACCACTACTCCGATGCTGCCCTGGCCATCGACACCGCCGGGACGGTGTACACGGCCTACGATCGCCCAAGCGGCCTGAAGTACGCCTACTCGACCGATCATGGGGAGACCTGGAGCGAGCCGGCGCGCATCGACCCACCAGGGATGGGCGCCCGGATGCACACCTCGGCGGTGGCCGGGGACCCGGGGAAGCTGGCGGTGCTCTACCGAGCCACCCCCGACACGGACAAGCCCTCCGAGACCACCGACGGATGGGCCGCGTGGCACATGTACGTCGCCTTCGTCACAAACGCCGACACCCCCAACCCCCAGGTTCGCACCGCGATGATCAACGACCGAACGTACCCGACCCACCGGGGCCCCATCTCCACCCCCACGGGGAGCCCGGACCGAAACCTGCTCGACTTCGGGGACGTCGACGTCCTCCCAGATGGTCGCCTGGTGGCCGCCTACACCCACGGCTGCCAGGGACGATGCGCCACGCTGGTGGAGTCGGAAGAAGGCATCGGCACGGTAGCTGTGCTCGAGGAGGGCCCCCGTCTCTTCTCGGGACAAGCGCCGTGGGCGACCGGGACACCTTAGGCGATCGGCGAACGCCCTTCCTGGGATCGATGACAGGCTGCTGCGTCAGTCCGGGATGAACGAGAGCCTGGACCACCCCACGCCCAGGACATCACCCGGCTTGAGGACCCTGGAGCCGCCGGGAGGAAGGGGCTCCCAGTTGACCGTGGTCCCGTTCTTGGACTCCAGATCGGTCACCCGGAACGAGCCCTTCTCCCGCGTGATGAACGCGTTCTCGCTGCTCACGTAGGGGTCGTAGTCCAGGGGGATGGGTAGCTTGCGGCTGCGCCCGATGGTCCACCGTCCGTTCTCGGCCGTCTCGTCGGTGAGCGGGAACGTCTTGCCTTCGTAGACCCCGTGGACCAGCAGCAAGCGTGGGCCCTCCCATGCATCGACCTCGGTCCCCCCGGCAAGCGTGCCTGTGGCATCCGAGGGCCGACCGCGCCCGGCGAACATGACCGACAAGCGCCGCAGCTCCTCCATGAGCGCGTAGAGCCGGGAGGGGTCCACGGCGTACTGGGGCACCTGGCGCCCGGCCTTCTCCACCTGCTCGGTGCGCACCAGGCCCTTCTGCATGAGTTTCTCCAGGTGGCTGAGCACCGTGGGCCTGGCGAGCGAGCGGTCCGGGCTGCCCTGGGTGCCGGGCCGGTGGGGCTGGACCTCGATCTCCCCCAGGGTCTTGGGGAACCGGAGCTTGTCCAGCAGTTCCAAGCGGACCGGGTAGGCAAGCGCATCCAGGAAGCCAGCGAGCTGGACGTAGTTGATCGGAGCGGTCTGGGGGTTTCCCGGCATGCTCCCGGGATGCGCGTGGAGCGACATAAGCGCATGTGGCATCGAGGGGTCAAGGGGGTTGTTAGCTCATCGTCGACGGGCTGGGGTAGCGGGGAGTCCCCCCGCTCGCCCCGGGTCGAGCCGGGGGCGTTTGTAGCCGTTCGGCTAACGTCCTTCATATCCTCTCCGTCCGACCACCTGCCCAGCAACGGCCTGGAGGCTTGGACAAGATGAACCCACGACACCTGACGATCTGCCTGCTCGCGCTCACCCTCGTGCTCCCTGTCGGGCTAAGCGAGAGTCTGCGCACGACGGACCCCGAGCTAGCACCCGCGACCAACGCCACAGCCCTCGAGCTCGATGGCTCCGTCACGCTCCAGCGCAACGGCTCGGTGATCGAGCTCGTCGAGACGAACGAGCCCGTCGCCCCGAACACGGCGCCTGCCGGGCTCGGCGGCGAGGACTCCTGGGTCGATGCCAACGGCGACACCATGTTCGGGAACCTGGTGCTCGACGGCGCCGACATCCTCGTCGGCGACGAGGCCATCCGCTTCACCAACGGCGAGCTGCGTGGCACCGACGACGGCACGGGCCTGAGCTACGGTGGGGACCGCGTGTGCACCGAGGTGCTCGACATCCCGGGCTGCGGTGGCCTGACAGAGGTCTCGGCTGGACCGGGGCTGCTCGCATCAGGCTCGCCGGGCTCGGTTACGCTTAGCGCTGATTACGGCGAGGTGCAGGCGCGGGTGCATGGGAGCTGTTCACCCGGCTCGGTCGTCAGCGCGATCCAAGAGGATGGATCGGTGGTCTGCGGGGCCGACCAGGACACCGACACCCTGGACGAACTCGTCTGCTCCAGCGGCCACGTGGCCAAGTTCGATGGTGCCGCGTGGGCTTGTGCCCAGGATCTCGACTCACCGGATGCGGATACGTTGGGCGGGCTCGATGCTGGGCAGTTCCTGCGGAGTGATGTGGATGCAACCTTCACCGGAGGAACCCTGGACCTCAGCTCCGGAGCTGCCCTTCGTACCGCTGGCGCGGCGCAGTTCGGCGGCACTGTCTCCATAGGCACAACCACCCCCCAGGCGCGCCTCCACGTCACCGAGACGAGCTCCGGCCAGCCTGAGTTACAGATCAACCAAACATCGATCTGCGACGGGTGTGCTCCGCCAGCCCTGCAAGACCCGATCCTCACGCGCACCCTCAGTGACGAGACCCTCTCTGGCAAGCTCACGCTCCGGCAGGACGGTACCCCCATGCTCGTCGCGAGGACCGGGGCTGACTTGACGGCGATCCTCTGCCAGGATCTCCGCTGCGAGAGCACGGTCAAGAGAACCATCGACCAAGGGGTCAGCGGTTCCGGCTTCGGTGATGCAGAGGTCCTGACCAGGTCGAGCGGCAACCCGTTCATCGTTTACACGGACATGGTGAACGCTGATCTGAAGGCAGCCGACTGTCACGACCCTGACTGCGTCGAGGTCACCATACGGACGCTCGACGCGGCAGGCGATGTGGGGTTCGACGTCGGCTTGACGCTCCAGCCGGATGGCTCGCCCATCGTCAGTTACGCCGATGAGGACGAGGTCTCTCTGGCGGTGGTCAGCTGTTCGGACGCGCGGTGTACGAGTGCGCTGAAGAACACGCATGACATCGGGGTTGGAGGGGCAGGGTCTAGCATCGCCATCCGCGCGGATGGAACACCGGTCATCGCGTATCTCGGTTCGACCCACGCGGACCCCAACTTCGCATCGCTCAGGGTCGCCGACTGCCACGATTCCATCTGTGCGGGGGCCACCATCAGGGTGCTTGAGGATACAGTCGCGGCCAGCGACACCTCCATCAAGCTGGGCTCCCAAGGCCCCATCATCGCTTACGTTAGCGCGGGCGCCGACCAGAATCCGTCCCTTGCCTCCTGCTCAGACCCCGGCTGCACGAGCCCGGACCTCCGCGTCGTGGCGGATGTATGGGTCCAGGCCGCCGCGCTCAGCCCCGTGTCCTCGCCCCCTTTGCTCGTCTTCAGAGACGAAGCTACACAAGACCTCAAATCAGCGCGCTGCACGGACGAGTGGTGCACAGACACGACCATCCGTACACTCCTGCCGGAAGAGAGAGTAAGCGTGAGCCCGAGCCTCTCATGGTCGTCCATCGGCGATCTTATCGTGTACGGGGATCAGGGGACCGGTGAGCTTAGGCTGCTCATCGACGAGCCTGACGCCGGCCGCCTGATCGCACGGGCACCCAACGGCTTCACCCTGCTCACTACACCGGATGGCCAGGTCGGCGCCGAGCTCCCCCGCGGCTCCGGGTCCTGGTCAGCGGTCTCCGACCGAAACACCAAGACCGCTCTTGATCCCGTCGAACCCACCACCGTGCTCGACCGAATCACAGACCTCCCGCTCTACGAGTGGCAGTACAAGGCCCAGTCCCCTGACGTGCGCCACATGGGCCCCATGGCCCAGGACTTCTACGCCGCCTTCGGGCTGGGCGAGGACGAGCGGCACATCAGCCAGGTGGACGCCGACGGCGTTGCCCTGGCCGCGATCCAGGGGTTGGTCGAGGAGATCGAGCAGCGGGACGAGCGCATCGACGAGCTCGAAGCCCGGCTGGCCACCCTTGAGGCGGCCCTGCACCAGCTCGTCGAGACCCCGGAGGAGGCGAGCTGAATGCGCCTCGACACGCTGGGACCCCGACCCTTGATCTGGGGTCTCAGCCTCGTGCTCCTCCTAGCACCCCTAGCCCCTGGCCTGGCCAGCTCAGCCGACATGGAAGCGCCTGGGAACTCGACGCTGCGCGACCAGAGCGTCCCCCTGCCGGCCAACACCACCCAGGGGCTCGACGCGAGGGACGCACCTGACACGACCAACGCGACCAACACCACTGACCGTCCCCATCTGGACGCGGATCTGAACACCACAAGATCCGACCATGAGCTCATCGAGCTCCCCGGCGCGGATGGGCCCTGCACCGACGACCCGAACGTGGTCAACGAGTGCGGTGATGAGATGAACGGCACGCTGGACATGGGCGACAACGACATCGTCTTCGACGGCGGCCGCGTCTGGTTCGAGAACGGCGCGCTCGATGGCGCCGGCGACGGCGGCGGGCTGCGCTTCGGCGGCGACCGGGTCTGCACAGCCTTCGCCACCGTCGCTGGCTGCGAGAGCCCGGGCTCGGACATCGACGCCGTCCACACCGGCTTCGGGCTCGGCGGTGGCGGGGACGCCGGTGCCGTGACGCTCTTCGTCGACTCCTCCCAGGTCCAGGTGCGCGTCGAGGGGGCCTGCGGCGAGGGGGCCATGGTCACCGCCATCCACGCTGACGGCCAGGTCTCCTGCGCTCTCGACCAGGGCCGCCAGTTCTTCGCCGGCAACGGGCTCGTGCTCGAGGACAGCACGTTCCGGGTCGCACCCTGCGGCACCGGTGAGGTCCTGAAGGCCCAAGGAGATGGGTTGTGGGCCTGCGATGATGATCTCGACACGGACACCACGTACGACGGGTCCGATTTCGCGCTCAGCGACCAGCTCTGCCAGGCCGGCGAGATCGTCCAGGGGATCACGACCGCCGGCGCCATCGTGTGCGCCACGGATCAAGCCAACCCCGGCGACATCACCGCCGTGTTGGCCGGCGACGGGCTCGCCGGAGGGGGGGATGCAGGGGACGTCACGCTCTCCATCGCGCCAGGCAGCATCACGAGCGACCAGCTCGCGCCGGATGCCATCGCCGGCGAGCACGTGCAGGACAGTGCCCTGCGAGGGGCCCATATCGTGGACGGCTCCATCGGCCAGGCTGACCTGGCCTTCGTGCCTGGTGACGTGACAGCCATCTCTGCGGGTGACGGCCTGCTCGGCGGGGGCGCTGAGGGTGATCTGGCCCTTGCCGTGGACCCGGCCAGCTTCCAGCGCCGTGTCTCGGCCGCCTGCCCAGAGGGGTCCTCGATCCGATCGATCAACCAGGACGGGACGATCGTTTGCGAGGTCGATCGAGATACGGACGCACTCGGCGAGCTCGTGTGCGCCGACGAGGCGATCACGCGCTTCAACGGCTCGAGCTGGATCTGCTCGACCGATCAGGTCGGCATCACCGAGGAGAGCGATCCGACGGTCAACGCGTTGGCCCAAGCGAGCTTGGCCTGCGAGAGCGGCCAGGTCGCCAAGCTCAACGGGACGGTGTGGGGGTGTGCCGAGGACGTCGACACCGTGGATCCGAACACGGACACCCTGGGTGATCTCGACTGCGCCGACGGCGAGATCGCCCGCCGGTTGATCTTCGACACTCCTGACGGTTCGGCGTTGTTCTGGCGGTGCTCCACCGACGGCGACACCACCTACACCGCCGGCGACGGTCTCGCGCTTAGCGGGACCGAGTTCTCCATCAGCCCCTGCAGCTCTGGCCAGATCCTCAGATACGATGGCTTCTCCTGGACCTGTGCGGAAGATCGAGACACCCTGGCAGGTCTCGGGTGCAGCGAGGACCAGATCGCCCAAGTCGACTTCGGCATCCCGCCCGGCGCGGGCGAGACCGTCCCACAGCCGTTCTGGGCCTGCGCGGATCCAGAGACTGCGGTGAACGCATGGCTGCTCGGCGGCAACGCGGGCACGCTGGCGGGCACGAACTTCCTGGGCACCACGGACCACGAGGCCCTCGAGTTCCGGGTGAACAACTCCACGGTCATGCGCTACGAGCCTGGAACCGCGGAGAGCATCAACGGCCCCGAAGCACCCAACCTGATCGGTGGCTCCCATGCGAACAGTGTCGCCAGCGGCGTGAAGGGTGCCACGATCTCCGGCGGTGGCACGCACGACGACGGCTCCGGGGCCGACATCGTACAAGCCAACCGCGTCACCGACGACTTCTCGACCATCGGTGGCGGTTGGAACAACCTCGCTGGCAACGAGAACGGGGACCCGGGGGATGCCGACTTCGCCACGGTCAGCGGCGGAGCGGCCAACTGGGCAGAGGCGACCATGGCAACCGTCGCCGGTGGCGGGGGCAACGACGCTACAGGAAGCTTCGCAGCCGTCGGTGGCGGCGTCACGAACCACGCCACGGGCAACTCCGCCACCATCTCCGGCGGAAGGGAGAACACGGTTGGCGCGCACCACGGTGCCATCGGTGGCGGGGGCGAGAACGAGGTCGCCGGCAGCGCACCGTACGCCACGATCGGTGGTGGCGGGCCCTCGACGACCTCTGAGAACCAGAACGGCGAGGCCTTGATCGTGGAACACGCCGCCAACTCGGTCGATGCCACCCACGGGACGATCGCCGGCGGCAGTGGCAACACGGTCACGGGAGCCTTCGGAGCCATCCCTGGAGGCCTCCAAAACAACGCTGGTGGAGCGACCAGCTTGGCCGCTGGCAAGGCAGCCAACGCGAGCCACAGGGGCTCGTTCGTCTGGTCGGACAGCTCGATCGCTGAGTTCACCTCGACGGGTGTGGACCAGTTCCTCGTCGAAGCTGACGGCGGCGTCGGGATCAACACGAACGCTCCGGAAGCCGCTCTCCACGTCTCAGGCGATGCCCGCATCGAGGGCACGGTTCGCATGGGCGACGAGTCTGTGGGCGCGACCCCTCCCCACGGCACGCTCACCCGCCAGGTCATCACCCGGACCTCCAGCGCGGGCTCTCCAGTGGCGGCCACGGACCTGCTCTCCCTTGAGCGCGACGGCACCAATGGCGGCTTCCAGATCCGGACCGTGGACACCATCCCGTCCAGCGGCCACCAGACCGTGGCCTGCACGGGCATCACCGAGACGGGGGCTGCGGCCAACGCCTACGTGGACATCCCGGGCGGGACCGCCTCGGGCACGATCTTCACCGTGTACGACGACTCGGAGAGCGTCCACAAGCTCGACTGCAGCTTCGGCAACCCGTGGGGCGGCGGGGGCGAGCACTACACCGATGTCGAGCTCACCCGGCGCACGAACGACTTCTGGTGGATGGGGACGGTGACGACGACGTTCAGTCAGTAAGCCGCACGCCCCTGCTGAACCCGTGCGCCCGCCAGCAGCGTTGCGAACAACGGTTATGACCGCTGGGTCCGATGAGGGTGGGTGCTACGCATCCTGGCCGTTGCCTTGCTCCTCTCTCCAGCCTTGGCCGGCTGCATGGGCGGGGGCGACCAAGCCTCACCCAGCCCAACGGTCCCCACCGAGGCGGCCTGGGAGCTGGACTGCACCCTGGGCGAGCTCTCGGCTGGCGAGTGGCCCCAGGAATGCCTGGTCAGGGCTTCCTACTCACCGGCCACCAAAGCCGAGATGTGGCTGAAGATCAACCCCACCGACCCGGACAACGTCGTCGTCGGTGTGAAGGACAACCATCCTGACTACAGCGACGACTGCACCTGGAACGGCGTCTACCTCACCCACGACGCGGCTCGCACCTGGGAGGAGGTCCACATCGGCGGCCCTTACGACCAGCGCATGCCGGGTGAGCCGTACTGGGGGTACGGCTGCAACACCGACCCCATGTTCGTGTTCGGGGCCGACGGGACCCTGTACTACGGGGTGGAGATGTACAGCCTGGGTGTCCACCAGTACGATGCCACCATGGGGCTCTCCCCGCTACCCCAGGGGTGGAAGGTGCTGCTGACCCGCAGCAACGACGGCGGGCTCACGTGGGAGGAACCGATCACCTTCCACGAGGACAAGGGTACGGTGACCGACTACGCCCGGATGGCAGTCAGCCCGACCACGGGAACGATCCTGGAGGCGATCAACAGCATCGATGCCGGGGCCTGGTGCCACGTGGTTGCCTCGCGGGACCAAGGGCAAAGCGCTGAACCGCCGGTCAAGGTCACGCCCGAGCAGTTCCCCGGAACCCACGCCTGTAAGACCCTGGCCGTCTCACCGGAGGGGACCATCACCGTGGGCTTCGTCGGCCCCGACCCGGAGGACCCCCAGCCAGACGAGTTCGGGGGCGTGTTCCTGGCCCGCAGCACCGATGATGGAGCCACGTTCCTCGACACGAACCCGGGCTTCAGCTTCCAAGCCCTCCCAGAGAGCTTCGAGGAGACCGAGCACCGCAGCGGCGCCGGGTTCATGGAGATGGCCTACGACCTCACCGACGGGCCCAACCGCGGGACCCTCTACGTCGTGTACCAATCGTGGAACGGCAACGACGCCGACGTGTTCCTGCGCAAGAGCGTTGACGACGGGCGCACCTGGAGCCAGCCCGTGCTCGTCCACGAGCAGAGCGAGCATCACCAGTACATGGCCAACCTGGTCGTGGCCGATGATGGCAGCGTGCATACCATCTTCTTCGATCGCCGCTGGGATCCGGACAACCGCCTCAACGATGTGACCTGGAGCCACAGCACCGATGGCGGCGAGACGTGGACCGACCAGCGCGTCACCACCGTGAGCTGGGACGGCGATCTAGGCGTCCACCAGGAGAAGCGTCCCTTCATCGGCGACTACCTCGGCATCGACGCCGTGGGTGACGACGTCTGGTTCGCCGTTCCTGATACGAGCCTGGGCGGTGAGCCCGTCGTGGCCGTCGGGCACGCCACGAGGCCTGGCTGATCCTCAGCACCGACGCGCACGGCATCCCAACTCCCGAGAGCCCTCTTCTCGCGCACCTGGCACCAACAACGCTTATGGGGGAGCCGTGGGACTGCGCCCCATGGCCCGCGTGCTCCTCCTGGCGCTCTTGACCGTGACCGCTCCCCTGCTCGGCTGCCTGGGTGACAGCGACGAGGACGGCGCGGACGCAGCAGACGCGCTTGACCGGCCGCCCGCCGCCGAGCTGGTGTGCCTGGACGGGGTGTGCAACCTCGAGGCCACGGTGGACCCGGATGCCAGAGAGGCCAACGAGCTGTCCATCGCGGTCAACCCCACCGATCCGGACAACATCCTGGCAAGCGGCAAGGACTACACGCCAAGCGAGGCCGGGGACTGCGTCTGGGACGGGATCTACGTCACCAAGGACGGCGGGCGCACATGGGAGAACAGCAACCTGCCGGGCTCGAACTGGCACCGGCTCGAGGATCCCACCTACCCTGCCCACGAGGAGTTCTCCAAGTTCTGGTGCGCCACCGATCCCGTGCTGGCCTTCGGCCCCGACGGGACGGCCTACTGGACCGTCATGCCCTACCAGTGCGATGCCATCTCAGGCTCCAAGACCGGCGACGGGGTCCATCCGAGCGGGGGCTTCAACGACTGGCTCTGGACCTGCTCGAGCATGTACGTGCTCGTCAGCGACGACGGCGGGGAGACCTGGCCCATCGTGCGCGAGGTCGCCTTCGGCCCGCGCCTCGAACACGACAAGCAGTGGATCAGCGTGGCCCCGAACGGGAACGTGCTGCTCTGCTGGGATCGAAGCGAGCAAGCCGACTCCGGCGGCACGCCAGCCGAGCAGCTCACCCCGCAGGGTGATATGGTCTGCTCCGTGAGCACGGACAAGGGCCGCTCGTGGGCCGAGTGGCAGCCCGTGAACCCGGAGTGGCCGGGCTTCTTGCCGTGGGTCGACTGGGATGCGGACAACCACGCCTGGATGGCCGCCATCGACGGCGAGAACGTGCTGGTGAGCCACAGCGGGGATGGGCTGGACTGGAGCGAGCCCACCGTGGTGGGGACCTACACGAACCCGCCGCCCCAGGGGCCCTTCGGGTGGACGGCTTTGGACAACTCGACCTTCCGCATGTTCACCCTGCCCAGCATGGCCGTGGACCGCACCGACGGGCCGCACGGCGGCAACCTGTACGTGGCCTGGATGGACCACGCCACCGGTGACGGCGAGGTGCTCGTCTCGCGCTCCACCGACCACGGGAGCACGTGGAGCCCGCCCACCCGGGTCCACGACGACGCGCCGGACTCAGGCAAGGATCAGTTCATGCCCGCCATCGGGGTCGGCCCGGATGGCACCGTGGACATGGTCTGGTACGACAAGCGCGACGACCCGGACAACCACCGCTTCCACCTCTACCACGCCTACTCCACCGATGGCGGCGAGACGTGGAGCGAGAACCTGCGCGTGAGCGAGGTGGCCGTGGACGAGCAGTACAGCCACCACCAGAACGGGATGATCTTCATGGGCGACTACATCGACATCGACCACTCGGAAGGCATGGCCTACCCGGTCTGGGTGGACACGCGCAACCAGCAGGCCGATGCGTTCATCGCACACATCCAGCGGCCAGGGGCTCTAACCAACGCAAGCAGCTCGTAGACCCAAGGCGACCATGCATCAGTCGATCGGCGGTGGCCGCATCGTTGCCTGCTGGGTTACCCTTCGGCCGTCGCGGGCGGGTAAC
>CAYNEI010000025.1:7595-32544 GCA_964396185.1 uncultured Thermoplasmatales archaeon | reverse complement strand
TCAGCGAAGAGGACATCGAGACCCTGCGGGACACGCGCAACCTCGTCCTTGGCACGGAGATCGCGTGAGATGGTCCGGACCAGTCAGTCGGCGAGATGGTCTCGCACCGCATCGACGAACCGTCGCGCCCGTTGGGTGACCTCGTGTGCCTCGTCGTCTGGGATCGTGCGCGTATCGTAGTCGCCCATCTCGCGCTTCTGGCTGGCCCACGCCAGGTCCCGGCCCAACTCCGCATCCAGTGGACCATCCTGGACGAGGTGCTTGCCGAAACCCGCGATGAGGCCCTTGTGGGTGTTGTACGTGCGACCTTCCTCCAGCAGCGCCGCCTCGGCTGCGTAGAACATAGCGTAGTACGCTCGCGAGACGCACGAGTCCGGGTCGCCGGACTCGAGCAGCAAGCGAGCGCTCTCCAGGTACCGATCGGCTTTCGAGATGAGAGCGTCAACCTCGCTCATGCCGGGACCCCGTCACGCCGGGCGTTGATGAGAAGCGGGCTCTGGCGGGACTCGTAGTCCTCGAAAGAGACGGGGAAGACGCTCAGCAGGACGCCGTGCTCGACGAGGAGCTCCCAGATGAGGTCGGCCAGCGCGTCGATCTCCGGTCCGGGCTGGACCTCGCCAGCGAGGACGAGCATGAGATCCACGTCCGAGCCTTCGGTGGCCTCACCACGGGCGTGCGAGCCGTAGAGGACCACGCGGTCCAGCCGGTCGCCGTAGTGCTCGGCCACGGCCGCCTTGAACGCGTCGATGGCTGCCCGGGTGTCGCTGTCCACACTGGGCCAATCTCCAGAGGGGTCAAGAGCTTGGCGGTTCGGGGAATGGCAGGGCGAGGGAGCAAGACAGTGGATCGCACCCCGTCAAACCTTTGCCCTCCAGCCACTTGCCTCCCCTGTGCCCCCACTCACCGACCTCGGCCTCGAGGGCCGCGTCGCCGTCGTCACCGGTGCCAGCCAGGGCATCGGGCGAGGCACCGCCGAGCTCTTCGCCGGTGCCGGTGCCACCGTGGCCCTGGTCGCCCGATCCACCGACACCATCGAAGCCCTGGCTACCGAGCTTGATCCGAGCGGTGAGCGCGTGCGCGCCTTCCCGTCGGATGTGAGCGACCGGGAGGCGGTGGAGCAGGCTGCCGACCAGGTGCTCGCCTGGGCCGGGCGGATCGATGCGCTGGCCAACGTGGCTGGCTACCCCATGGACGAGCGTCTGTGGAACGCGGGCTTGGAGGAGCTCTCGGCTGAGGACTTCGAGCGGGTGCGGCGCGTGGATCTCGACGGGTCCAGGCACTGGACTCAGGCCGTGCTCCCGGGCATGCGCGCGCAGGGCTCGGGTGCCATCGTGTACGTCTCCAGCACGCCAGCGCTCACCGGGTACCGGGGCACGCCCTACACCGAGGCCAAGGCCGCGCTTCTGGGGCTTATGCACGATGTGGCGCGCGAGGCAGGGCCGGATGGGATCCGGGCCAACGCCGTGGCCCTGGGGAACATCGCCACCGAGGCCACCCTTGAGGCCGCCGGCAACGAGACAGATGCCCTGGGGGCCGAGGCTCCGCTGGGCCGCTGGGGGGAGCCTGGGGAGGCCGCCCAAGCCATCGCGTTCTTGGCCAGTCCCCTGTCCAGTTTCGTCACGGGTCAGGTGCTCGTGGTGGACGGCGGCACGTTCCAGCGCTGAGGCCGGAACAGGCCCAGCCAGCGGTAGTCCTTGTGCGGGTCGTAGCGGTTGAAGGCCAGGCTGTTCGTGACCACGGAGACGCTGGAGAAGGCCATGGCGGCTGCGGCCAGGGCCGGTTGCAAGAGGCCGATGCTGGCCAGGGGGATCATGGCCGCGTTGTAGCCCAGCGCCCAGAAGAGGTTCTGGCCCACCTTGGAAAGCGTACCTTCGCTGATGCGGATGGCCTTCACGATGTCCAGGGGGTCGCTTCGCATGAGCGTGACATCCCCGGCCTCGATGGCCACGTCCGTGCCGGCCCCGATGGCGATGCCCACGTGCGCGGTGGCCAGCGCTGGCGCGTCGTTGACGCCGTCGCCCACCATGGCCACGCGTCGGCCGGCATCCTGGAGATCCCGGACCACGTCCACCTTCTGCTCGGGCAGCACGCCGGCCTGCACGTTCTCGGCGGGGATGCCCACCTCGCTGGCCACGGCTCGGGCGGTGCGCTCGTTGTCCCCGGTGACCAGATGCACGTCCAGGCCCCGGGTTTGGAGCTGGCTGACGGCCTCGGCTGCCGTGGGCTTGCGCGTGTCGGCCTCGGCGATGACGCCCAGGAGCTCGTCGCCTAGGGCGACCAGGACGGCGGTCTTACCGCCCTCCTCAAGCCCGTACATCGTCTCCTCGGCGGGGGCCGTGTCGATGCCCTCGTCCCCGAGCAGCTTGCGGTTGCCGACGAGCACGCGCTGGCCATCCAGGGTGGCGCGCACACCGTGGCCGGCCACGTTCTCGAAGCCCTCGACAGCGTCGAGCTCGAGGCCCCGCTCCTGGGCGGCCTGGACGATGGCTTTCGCGATGGGGTGCTCGCTGCCGTGCTCGGCCGAGGCGGCGATCTGGAGGAGCTCGTCCTCGTCGCCATCCAGGGGGACCACGTCGGTGACCGAGAGCTTGCCCTCGGTGATCGTGCCGGTCTTGTCCAGCACGACGGTGTCCACCTCGCGCACGCGCTCGAGCACATCGCCCCCCTTGAACAGGACCCCGTTCTTGGCGCCCAGCGAGGTGCCCACCATGGTGGCTGCCGGCGTGGCCAGGCCTAAGGCGCACGGGCAGGCGATGAGCACCGTGCTGGCGAAGACGATAACCGAGAACTCGAACACACCGATGCCGCCGACCGGCCCACCACCCACCAGCTCCCACACCGGCAGCCCAGCCACGAAGCCGCTGAGCGCGCCGGGAGCCAGGTACCAAGCCACGCCCCAGGCCGCGGCGTTGAGGATGACCAGGGGCACGAACCAGGCGCTGATTCGGTCAGCCAGACGCTGGACATCAGGTTGGCGGGCTTGAGCATCCTTGACCATGCGCACGATGCTCTGGAGGGCTGTGTCGGCTCCGATGTGGGTGGCCTCGACGAGCAAGACACCGTTGGTGTTCAAGGTGGCACCCGTGAGCTCATCGCCCGGCTCCTTGCTCACGGGCACGGACTCGCCAGTGACCATGGACTCGTCCACAGCACTGGCCCCCTCGATGACGGTGGCATCGGTGGGGATGCGCTCGCCAGGGCGCACGCGCAGCCGGTCGCCGACCTGCACGTCGGCCAGGGGCACGCGCTCCTCGCTCCCGTCGTGATGGACGCGCGTGGCCTCCTCGGGCTCCATCTCCAGCAGCTCTCGCAGGGCAGCACCCGCGCGGCTCTTGGAGCGGGCCTCGAGGTAGTTGCCAAGCGTGATGAAGATCAGGATGAGCGCAGCGGTGTCGAAGTACAGGCTCCCGGCGATCAGGCCGAAGAGCACGGCTGCGCTGTAGAGGTAGGCCGTCGAGGAGCCGAGCGCGATGAGCACGTCCATGTTGGCTCGCTTGTTCTTCACGAGCGCCTTCCAGCTGTTCTTGTAGAACGGCCAGCCGAGCACGATCTGGACGGGCGTGGCCAGGGCGAACTCGTACCAGCCCAGCTCCAGGCCAGCCAGGCTTGTGGGCACGATGCCCTCAGGCCCCAACAAGTGAAAGCCCATGAGGACCACGAGCGGGGAGGCCAGCACGGCGCCGAACAGGGTGAGCAGGAGCTGGCGCCGGGTCTCCCTATCGCGCTCCTCGTTGACCTCGTCGGGGCTCATGGAGCGTCGCGGGTCGTAGCCGGCGGCCTCGATGGCGTCGTAGAGGTCGTCCAGGCTGACCGCGCCGGGGTCGTAGGTGACGCTGGCCTCGTCGGTAGCGTAGTTGACCTCAACGCGCTCCACCCCCGCCACACCCTCCAGGGCGGTCTGGTTGGTCTTGGCGCAGTTGGCACAGGTCATACCACCGATCTCAAGCCGCGTGGTTCGCGAGGTCATGGATGCACCCGAGGATGGGGAGGGCTCCTCCAATGGACTTTCGCTTTACGAATGTAATGTGCACTCGGTGTGCGCCATGGCCCCAGAGGAAGAGCTTGTCGGGCTGGAAGGACGTCTGCAGCGAGGCTGTGGGTGATACCTTTTACGAGCGAACGTTGGTGCGTCCAGACATGTCCGGGGCCGAGTTCACCACCCTCACCGGCGACACCACCGCGCTGGATCAGGAGGCCTTGGATGCCTTCCAGGCTCGCCTCCGCGGCCCCGTCCTCCTCGCCGACCAGCCGGGCTACGACGAGGCCCGCACCCTCTGGAACGCCATGATCGACCGCCACCCAGCCATGGTCGTGCAGCCCACCGGCACCGCTGACGTCATGGAGACCGTCAACTTCGCGCGAGAGCACGACCTCTTGCTCTGCCTCAAGGGGGGTGGGCACAACATCGCCGGGCTGGCGGTGGCCGACGGCGCGTTGCTCCTGGACCTCTCACGGATGCGCGGCGTGTTCGTGGACCAGGAGGCCCAGACGGCCCGAGCCCAGGCCGGGTGCCTGCTCGGAGACGTGGACCGCGAGACCCAGGTGCACGGGCTGGCCGCCGTGCTCGGCTTCGTCTCCGAGACCGGGATCGCCGGGCTGACGCTCGGTGGCGGCTTCGGGTACCTCAGCCGGAGGTTCGGCTGGACGGTGGACAACCTGGCCTCCGTCGAGCTCGTCACCGCCGACGGGGAGCTGACCACCGCCAGCCCCGAGGAGAATCCGGACCTCTTCTGGGCGATCTGCGGCGGTGGGGGCAACTTCGGTGTTGCCACCTCGTTCGAGTTCGAGCTCCACCCCGTGGGCCCCGAGATCTACGGAGGGGCCATCGCGTGGCCCATGGAAGATGCCCCGCAGGTCCTCGAGTTCCTGGCTGCGTTCGCTGAACAAGCACCTCACGAGCTCACATGCGTCGGTGGGCTGCGGCGCGCTCCCCCGGCGCCATGGCTCCCCGAGGACATCCACGGCGAACTCATCTGCTTGGCGGTCGTCTGCTACTCGGGCGACCCGGCCACCGGAGCCGAGGTGCTGGCACCGCTGGAAGCCTTCGGCGAGCCCGTGGGTGATGTGATCATGCCGAGACCCTACACCCAGCAGCAAGCCCTCCTGGATGCCACCCAGCCCAAGGGCCGGCGCTACTACTGGAAGAGCGAGTACCTGGCCCAGCTCTCGCCAGACGCGCTCTCCACGGCCATCGACCACGCCAAGCGGATCACCTCCCCCCACTCGGCCATCCTGCTCTTCCAGCTCGGCGGTGCCATCGCCGGGTACCCCGAGGACGCCAACGCGACGGGCAACCGGGACGCAGCCTGGGTGCTCAACATCGCTGCAGCATGGGAGGAGGCCACAGAGGACGCCGAGCACATCGCGTGGGCCCGCGAGTGCCACGAAGCCATGCAGCCGTTCTCCACCGGCGGCCACTACGTCAACTTCGAGAGCGAGGACGAGGGAGGCGACCGGGTCCAGAGCGCCTACGGCGACAACCTCGGGCGCCTGGCCAAGATCAAGGCGAGCTACGACCCGGACAACTTCTTCCGCACGAACAAGAACATCCCGCCCGCGGGTGGCCGATGAGGACCTCCATCGCGCCCCCGGCTGTGGCTCGGACCAGGAGGCCACGCATGACGGGAACCGGGCCTGCGCCTTCTCAGGGTCTTGCTTGAACAAAGTGGCGGCTGCCCGTTCAAAGGCCTCTTGCACGCTTTCGGAATCGGCTGGACGGAGCTCTTAGCCAGGCCAGCATGTCGCGGTGTTGCTCAGGGACGTGAGGTGGGCTCATCTAGGCCCCTTCAACGATCCCGAGCGGACGTGTTCCCATGCCTCAGAGCAACCCATCCCAAAAAGAGATCGAGCTCACCAAGAACATCCGATCTGCGATCAAGCAGAACGAACTGGAGAACGTGTTCAAGGCGGCCGGCGCCTCCAAGATCACGGGCCAGGCAAACGAGGTCTTGGGCGAGACCACCGCCGCCCAGATCGCCCCCCTGATCACTCAGGGCAACTTCCAGCCGCCCTCCGGCGCACAAGCTCCCGAGCCCAAGCTCGTGCAGGCCGCCCAGAGCGCGTTCGAGCCCTCCAAGCTCAACGAAGCGTTCAAGAACGCGGGCGTCGATCCCGAGCAAGGCCAAGAGGTGGCCTCCCGGGAGATGGCTCGCATCGCGCAGGGCGCCAGCGATTTCGCCCGAGCCGAGAACCGCGCGGTGTGCCACAACTGCACCGCTATCGGTGCTGCTCGAGCTGCAACCCAGCTCGGCCCCCAACTGGCCACACAGTGAGCCACAGGCACCCGGACTCCTGGCTGGCCTGCCCAGTCGCGCCAGCCAGGGGTCGCTACCATCTCATACCGTTATCACATTCCATGACCGAAACAGTCGAATCCAAAGTCCGTATCCAAGCCTCCCGCGAGGACGTGTGGAGCGTGCTCGCGGACATCCAAGGCATCTCGAAGTGGGCAGCGATCATCGATGAAGCCCAAGTGGAGGGCGCACCCGGCGAGGGCGCCACACGCCACTGCACCTTCGCAGGCGGCGGCGCCATCGACGAGCGCTTCACGGCCTGGAGAGAGAACGAGCTGCAACGCTACGAGATCACCGGGGATCTCCCCACCTCCTCGCTGGTCTCCGAATGGGAGCTCAGCGGCGAGGGCAACGAGACGATCGTGACCTACCGTGCCCGCTTCGAAGCCGAGGCAGGGACCCCGACCGGAGCCGTTGCCGAACAGCTCGGCAACACCGTCGAGTTCCTGACCCAGGCCCTCAAGACCTACGTGGAGACCGGCACCGTCCTGGAACCCCCAGAGGGATAGCTGAAGGCTCATGTGGGAGGACCCGGGATAGGGATCCATGCCTGACTCCTTCGACGTGATCGTCATCGGTGGCGGAAGCGGCCTGACCGCAACGTACTGGGCTGAAGCTGCGGAGAAGTCCGTGGCGCTGATCGAGCCAGGTCCCCTGGGTGGGACCTGCGTCAACCGGGGCTGCATCCCGACCAAGACGCTCATCCAGTCCGCCGAGGTGGCCAACACGATCCGGGAGGCCGCCGCCTTCGGGCTCCACCTCGACCAGGGCAGTGTCCAGGTCGACTTCCCAGCCATCATGGAGCGCATGAAGAGCATGCGCGAGGAGAACGTGTCCCACTCCGATGCATGGGTCGACGGCAGCGAGCAGATCACGCGGTTTAGCGAGAGGGCCCGGTTCGTGGACAAGAAGACGGTCGAGGTCGGAGACAAGACCCTCACCGCCGATGTGATCTTCGTGTGCACCGGCGCGCGCCCCTTGATCCCGCCGGTCGACGGCCTCGACGACGTCCCCTACTGGACCAACCGCGAGATCCTGTACGACGTGACCGAGCAACCCGACCACCTGGCCGTGCTCGGCGGCGGGTACATCGGCCTGGAGTTCGGCCACTTCTTCGCCTCCTTGGGCACCGAGGTGACCATCATCGAGGCCGAGGAGTGCCTGCTGCGTGAGGACCGGGACGTGCGCTCGGCGGTCACCCAGAAGGTGGCCGAGTACGCGACCCTGCACAACGGTGCGCGCGCCCAGAGGGTTGAGCAGGATGGGGACGAGATCGTGATCGAGGCCGATCGGAACGGCGACGCGTTCGAGGTGCGCGCGGATGCCCTGCTCGTGGCCACCGGGCGGCGCCCGAACACCGAGGAGCTCAACCTGGAGGCAACCGGTGTCGAGACCAACGAGCGTGGATGGATCGTCGTCGATGATCACCTGGCCACCACCGCCCAGGGTATCTACGCATACGGGGACGTCATCGGCCAGGGCATGTTCAAGCACACCTCCAGCTTCGAGGGGCAAGTCGCTTGGGAGAACAGCCAGGGCGCCGAGGAGGTCATGGACTACGCCCACAACCCCCATGCGGTCTTCACGAACCCCCAAGTGGGCAGCGTGGGGCTCACGGAGGATGCAGCCGAAGAGGCTGGCCTCTCGTTCCGCACGCACAAGCTCGGCTACGACTCGACGGCCAAGGGCGAGATCGTGCGCGCTGGCGAGGAGACGTTCGCCAAGGTGATCGTCGAGGAGGAGACCGACCGGATCCTCGGGTTCCACATGGTGGGCCCCCAGGCGGCTGATCTCATCCACGAGGTCGTCGTGGCCATGGGCTGCGGCGAAGGGACCGTGGAGAACGTCACGAGCGCGATCCACGTCCACCCGACGCTCAGCGAGCTCGTGCACACGCTGTTCACCCAGGTGTGATAAGGGAGAAGCCCCCAACCAAGCACGATGGCCCCGAGCCCAGCACCCAACCCCGGCTCCACCGGTGACCCCGCCTCCGAGGCGAGCGCGAGCCCGTGGGCCGTGCGGTACGCCGAGCAACCCGAGACCCCGTTCGAGCCTGCGCCCGACGGCCGGATCCGTGTCGAGCTGCTCACCGATCCCTGGAGCATCTGGTGCTGGGGCTTCGAGCCCATCGCGCGCACCCTGCGTCTGCGCTTCCCGTCCATCGAGTTCCGACCCCTGGTCGGAGGTATGTTCCCCGAGCTGCCTGACCCGGAGGAGCGCGGGTTCAGCATCGACCGGTTCTTCAGCATGGTCCAGCGCACCACGGGCATGCCCATCACGAGCCGCGGCATGACCGACGACCGGCCCACCAGCACGTACCCCGCTTGCGAGTTCGTGCACGCCGTGCGCCTGCTGGACCCCCAGGCCGAGGAGGCCTTCCTGCGGGGGTTGCGCGAGGCCGCTTATCTCGACGCGCGAAACATCTCCCGGCCAGAGGTGGCCGCCGAGGTGGCCGAGGAGCTGGGCATCGGGTCAGGGGCGTTCCTGGAGGCCCTGGAGACCGGCGAGCCCAGGCGCGAGTTCGAGCACCGGCTGGCCAGCATCGAGCGCTTCGACATGCACGCCTACCCCACGCTCGTGTTCACCGTGGGCGACCGGCAGGCCCGCGTCGAAGGCTTCCAGACCCTGCCTAGCGTGCTCTCCATCACGGAGTCCATCAGCGATCGCCTGCACCCGTCGGTCCCACCGCCGGAGATCCAGGAGATCGTCCCCCCTGGCGAGCGCGTGGCCACCCGAGAGGTCGCCGAGGTCTTCGGCGTGAGCCTCGAGCAAGCCGTGGACAAGCTCGAGGGGCACCGGCGCGAGGGCCTGCTCGAGCGCCACCGCCACCCGACCGGCGACGTCTGGACACAGGCCGAGTGAGCCCGACCGGCCACCGGGCCACCGAGGGCCCGCTTGACCTTCAGGGCCGGGGCCATGGCACGAGCCGCGGCACACGGGCCTGGTAGGCCGTGTAGGCCGGACCCAGCTCCTCGACCAGGTGCGCCTCCTCCAGGGCAGCGATCCACGCCACCAGCGGCGCCATCACGCCCAGCGCGAGCAACGTCACAAGGCTGTCCAGGGCCAGCACACCGCCAGCCATGGCCACAAGCAAGCCCAGGTAGAACGGGTGGCGAACCAGGAGGTACGGGCCCTCGGTGCGGACGCGATCGTCTGCAGGCCTGGCTGCACTGGGCACGAAGGCCACCCCGAGGGTCACGCGAGCCCAGAGGGCCAGCGCGAAACCAGGCAGCGCCATGGTCAGACCGATCCAGCCGAGAGCTGTGGAGCCGATCAGTGAAGCCGGGAGCGAGGCATCCCATCCGAGGGCCAGGCCAGCCAGCCAGGCCACGATGACCACCACGGAGATGGTGTTGGCCACGTGGTAGGAGGCCCGGGACCACAAGCGCCCCTCCCGCCGGGCTCGCAGCAAGGCGAAGGGGGCGTCGGCGAAAGCCAGCACCGCCGTGGCTCCCGCAGCGGCCACGTAGAGGACCTCGACGAGCGTGGGCATCGAGGCTTGCTAGGGTGGCTAGCCTAAAGCACTGCGTGGGTCCGCCCCGTGCTAGGCGCCATCACGGCATGAGCGCGGCCACGAGGCCGAGCACGCCGCCGTAGATGAGGTGGAAGACGAAGGTACCGCTGATCATCATGGCGCGCTGGCCGCCCCCCATCTCGCGCATCTGCTCGACCATGCCGAGCACGAACATCCAGAAGAAGCTTCCAAGCCAGAGCACCGCGCCCCAGCCCAAGCCCCAGAGGGTGAGCTCCAGGGTCCCGTAGGTGGCCAAGGGGTCCGTGAAGGCCACCAGGAGCACGGTGAACAGGAGGCCGACCAGGATGCCGTAGACCACGTGGATGACCATCCCGATCATCGTGTTCTCCTCGGGGGGTCGACCGTTGAGCCTGCTGGCCATGATGGCTGGGGCTCCGGGCTGGTCGCGCATCATGAGCATCATGGGGATCGTCATGGCGACGGTCCCGGCGAGCCCTCCAACGATCCCTGCCAGCACGTGCTCAGACATGGCCTCGACCGCCGGGCCATCCCGTGGAACGGTCAAAGAGGTTCCGGAACGGACCCGCAGACTCCAGGCCGTCGTTTCACAGGCCCTAGGCGGGCTCTCCATCACAGCCTAGGCAAGCTGTTCGAGGCCCGTGACCGGGTTGAGGCCGACGAGTACGCCGGCCAGGTTGTGCGCGGCGCCCTGGCTCGTCCTGGTGAACGAGAGGCGATAAGCCCCGCTCTCACCCTCGTAGAGCAGACGCTCTTGGGGGCTCGTGTGGGACCAGTGCTCCACCCCGCCAGGGTGGTCGAGCACGGCCATGGTGGTTTGACCGCCTTGAGGTGCGCCGGCGACGTACTGGACGGCCACCACCTCGCTCGAGAACGCTCCTTGGACGCTCGCGTGTAGACTCGTGTGGCTCGCGCGCGCCTTGGAGGCCACGTTGACCATGCCCCCGATGCTGTCCTGGGTGAACCCGACGACTTGGTGGCTGCCCAGGGTCTCGGTGACCTGGAACGCCTCCTCGCACGTGGCGTCCACCGCGGCCGGCGGGAACTTGACCAACTCCCCGTCTTGGTCGGCGCCCTGAAACTCGAGGAGCTGGAGCCCGCCGAAGGTCCACGTCTCCTGCCCGTGGAAGTCACCGGTCACCGTCACCTGGCTGCCCCAGAAGAAACCCCGGCTCCCTTCGTCGACGAGCTCGATGGGTCCAAGCACGATCTGACTGTCCCGGTCGGACCGGCTCACCACGCCAAGCTCGGCCTGGCTGGACTGCACGGAGTAGCGCATGGGCTCGCCCATATCGGAGCCGCCCATGCGGAAAGTGAGCTCGCATGTATTGAACGAGCCCCAGTCGAACGTGATGCGGTAAGCCAGATCGCCGCTGAAGTCGTCCTCAGCGGCCCACGAGAACGTGTGGGGGCTGCTGGTCGTATCGGTGGTCGTGTCGGGGCCTGTGTTGGTCGCAAAGCCTGCCGGGGCCAGGGAGCAGAGCAGGAGCGCACAGGCGAGCCAGGGGCGCAGCATGAGGCCAGGGATGGCTGAGCTTAGCCATCAGCCTTGCCTGGCGCCCACTTACGCCCAACGACCGTTGAGAAGTTTCTCGGTCTCCTCCTTGTGGCTGGTCTCGTCGCTGATCATCTCGTGGATGTCGTTGGCCAAGCCCAGATCCCCGAACGCCTCGGCCATCTCCATGAGCCCCGCGTAGCGCTCAACGGCCTCGGTCTCGGCTTTGAGGACCTTCTCGAGCATCTGCTGAGGCTCGGTGGCATGGGGCACATCTGCCGCCGTGGTGGCGGGGTCCCCGCCCAGCGCGCTGACCTTGTCGGCCAGGAACTTCGCATGCCCCAGTTCGTCGTTGATCTCTTCGAGGAAGAACTCTCGGAGCTCGCCTCGGTAGGGGCCCGAGACCACGCTGGCGAACGTGTTGTACGTGATCACGGCCTCGTACTCGTAGCGCAAGGCATCGTTCAGCGCCTCGATGAGCTCCTTCTTGGACGGGGCATCACTGCGGTCAGGCATCGTTCCACCAACCATACCTACCGGGGGCTTGGGTTGATGAGGGTTGCGCCAGCGTCTCACCCGAGGGACTCACCCCCAAGGCTGCGCCTCTCACCGTCGGAAGAGCCAAGTAGGCTCGATCGCATCAGCGCTATGAGGCTTACTCATGATTGGGAGGAAGTTCATACCGATCCTCGTTGCTCTGCTGACCATCCCCTTGGCCCCTGGGGTCGTGCTTGGAGATGGTCAAGGATCCGCCCCGGCCGATCCGCTTTCGCCGGCCGCGCCGGTCGAACGTGCGGATAGCGGAGTGCTTGAGCCGGGCCTGCTCGACAAGCTCGAGGAGGGTCCGCACGGTGTCATTGTCCACTTCGAGGACACCGTCCCCACAGACCTCGCCGACATCCCAGGCATCCAACCCTCCTACATCTTCGAGAGCATCCCGGCAGCCTACGTCCTAGCGGACGCCGCAGGCGTCCGCACCCTCAGCGTCCTCGACAACGTCGCGCAGATCGAGGACGCGTGGACGCCGTTGGAGCTCCGGCTCGACTCCGCCAGGATCGCCACGCGCGTGGAAGAGGTCCTCGATCCTGACTTCGAGCCATCCCCGCTTGTCATCGATGAGACCGATGAGCGACCCACGCTCCCGGACGGCTCCACGATCACGGGCCAGGGCGTGGGCATCGCCGTGGTGGACTCGGGCCTGGACGGCCTCCACCCAGACTTCCAGGCACCCGGCAAGCAAGCCGGCAACTACGTCGTCACGCCGGCTGGCGTCGTTCCCGGCGGCTCGTTCACCTCCCAAGGGGACCCCCACGGGACCCACATGGCCGGCATCGCAGCCGGCACGGGCGCCGCCTCGGACGGGCTTTACACCGGCGCTGCCCCGGGCGCCAGCCTGTCCACGTTCGCGACGTGGAACCCAGAGATCTTCTTCGGCGGCGATGCAGCCGCGGTCCAGCCCGCCATCGCCTTCGACTGGATCCTCCAGCACGGCCAGGAGCAGAGCCCGCCGATCCGCGTGGTCCTCAACGGGTGGGGCTGCCAGGACGGGCTCTGCGACGACCTCGACCCAGCGCGAACGCACCTCCAGCTCGCCTCCATGCTGGCCGAGGCCGGCTACGTGGTCGTCTTCGCCGCGGGAGACGATGGAGGCGATGGCCTGAGCCAGCGAATCTTCGAGGAGGCCACGATCCAGACCCCCGGTGTGATCACAGTGGCCAACCACGACGACGAAGAGGTTGGCGGCCGAGAGGACTGCATCAAGAGCACCTCTGGCCGCGGCGATGCGGCCGAGCCAGGGACCTGGCCTGACATAGCGGCACCCGGCGACGACGTCTGGAGCCCCAACGCCATCACGCCCCACCCGGAGTCCCGCGTGCCCGTGCCCGACAACCCGGCCCAGGACTCCCGGAGGAGCTACGTGCAGGTGACCGGAACCTCAGCCTCGACGGCGCATGCCGCCGGCGTCGTCGCCCTCCTGCTCGAGGCCAACCCCACCCTCGAGCCAGCCGAGGTCGAGCACATCCTCGAGGTCACCGCCCACAAGCTCACGGGTCACGATCGGTGCATCGACTACGTGCGAGCCGACCCGAGCAACCCGTGGAGCACAGCCAACTTCGCTGCCGGCCACGGGCTCGTGGACGCCGTGGACGCCCTCCACCTGGCCATCGATTTCCCAGGCATCCCGGACCCCGATGACGCACCGGACCTCGAGCCCATCCCGGAAGGGTTCACGGGCCAGGGGCCGTCCCTGGAGCTCACGGGGCCGGTCTTCTACTTCGACGGCGAGGATGGCCTCTCCACCGAGCCTCGGGAACGAGGCGCACCCCTTGTCCGGACCGCCAGGATCTCCGAGCCCATCGTGCACACCTCCCAACCGCTGGCCGAGGCATTCACCGCGAGCGCGGGGGAGATCGATCTCTGGGCGGGCACCCAGGCCGAGCTCGGCCTGACCGTGGGCGTCGTCGGGATCCGCATGACCGCCGAGCGCGTGCTCGCAGATGGCAGCGGGACCGAGACGGTCTTCGAGGACATCGACGGGATTTTCAACCTCGTCCCGCCACTGCTCCCAGCCCTCAGGGAGGGGGTCCGGCTGCTCGACGAGCCCGTGACCTTCGAACAGGGCGATCGGGTCCAGGTCACCGTCGAGCTCATCCCCGCCCACATGGCAGCCCCGGCACTGGGATCCTGGACGGTGTACAGCGACGCTCACCCGACCCCGAGCCGGATCGCGTTCGGCGAGCGCGTCGAGTTGATCGAGCCGGGCACCGAGGCCCAGTGTCGCGAGACCGCCACGTGCAAGAACATCGGCGGGGACATCGAGCAGGTCATGGTCCGGTGCACCGACGACTTCATCACGTACCACGTCGAGTGGTTCGGACCTCCCGGCTCCAGCGCGACCGTCGAGTGCAACACGGCCGTGGCCACGTGCACCGTCCCTGGAGGGCCTGGGGCCCCGTGGAGCGAGTGTGAGGCCACCTCGACGTTCACGAACTTGTCCACCGGGAACGGCCGCTGCACGGTGACCATGCCGGATGGGACCATCGGAGGCCAAGGGCGCTGTGAGATCGGGCGGCCCGGCTGAGCTTGATCGAACGGTCACCACGACGACACAACAGGCGCGAAGGGCACCGACGGAGACGAAGGGTCGCGATGAGGACGGCCAGCAAGGGGCGGGATCGGCTGGGGGTTGGCGGCTGGCCCGCTCCGTTCCTCGCGTCCTCGCTGTCCGAGCGCTGGCCGGGGGATCGAAGCAAGCGGGGAACACGACGTGCACAACGAGCACGACGACGTCGCACGACGGTGAACTCAATGGTTCCGCCGTGGCCCGTCGTGGTCGTCGTGTTCGAACTCACTCTGCGGTGAGAGCGCCGGGTCAGCACTCGAGCCCTATGGGCTTCGGTTAGGCCTCCGTCGGCTCGGTGGGCCCCATAACCCGCCGACCACTCAGCCCCTCCGAAGGATCCTCAGCCAGCTCGACTTTCTCCTGCGCGAAGCAACCACCGAGCGTGTCCGCCTCGTGGCTAGCGGACACCTCATCGTCTGCGACGATCCGCTGGTAATCGCGGACGATGCGATAGATCTTCTTCCCTGAGGCCACGGCCCAGAGCCGTTCAGCCTCCTCCTGGAGGGACTCAACCTTAGGGATGAGATCCTCCACAGGCCAACCTTGACCTCCCGCCTCCTTAAGGACGGAGCCGTAGTAGCCGAGTTTCTTGGCCATGGATGAGAACTCGCACGCGAACGGGTCTTTTCTTGCCAGGGTCCACACCTCTGAGGCCGCCGACGGGTCGACGGCTGTTGAAATCCCTGAGGACACCGCGACCTATATAATCATCTTCGAACTATCTGTACTTCCGGTTATCCCCCCTTCAACTACCCTTATTGTTTCCTAACGAAGCATTGGGATTCAGGGGTGTTTTCAATCTGTCCGTTGTGTCCGTTGTTCCCTCGTGGTGAACCCGTCGTCCCTTCCTGGGAAGATCCCGGGTGGGCTGGGAGGCCAACGCTTAAATCGCGCTGCCGGAGTGCCTGGCCCATGCGTTCTGAGCTGCGCGGCTTGCTCGAGAAGCAGGGCTACGGGTTCGCCGGCGAGCACGGCGGCGTCAAGCTCTGCCACTGGTCCAAGGAGGACCTCAAGCAAGAGGGCCGCTGCTGCTACAAGGGCACCTTCTACGGCGTGGAGTCCCACCAGTGCATGCAGATGACCCCCGTGGTGGACTACTGCAACTTCCGCTGCCTCTACTGCTGGCGCAGCCAGGACTTCGACACCAGTGCCACAGGCCGGACGTGGGACGACCCCGAGGAGCTCTTCCAGGACGCGGTCACCGAGCAGCAACGCCTGCTCAGCGGCTACAAAGGCCACGACTTGACCGACATGGAGAAGTGGGTGCAAAGCCAGCGCCCGACCCACGTGGCCATCAGCCTGAACGGCGAGCCCACGGTCTACCCGTACCTGGCCGAGTTCATCCAGCTCTGCCATGCCCACGACATGACAACCATGGTCGTCACCAACGGCAGCTTCCCGAAAGCGCTCGAGACCCTGGCCGCCAAGGACGCGCTACCCACCCAGCTCTACATCTCCTGTGATGCACCGAACAAGGAGATCTTCAACAAGCTCTGCGTCCCGGTCACCGGGGGTGCGTGGGAGAAGCTCGAGCAGAGCCTGGACATCATGGCGGGGCTCGACTGCCGCACCGTCGCGCGCATCACGTGCGTCAAGGGCTGGAACATGGGCCACTACGACGAGTACGCAGCCCTCATCCAGCGCGCCGACCCTGATTTCATCGAGACCAAGGGCTACGTCTACGTCGGCTACTCGCGCGAGCGGATGCGCGAGGAGAACATGCCCACCCACGACGAGGTGCGCCAACAGGCCGACGGCATCGCAGCGCTCACCGACTACACCGTCGAGTCCGAGCGAGCAGACTCGCGCGTCTGCCTGCTCGTCAAGCCCGGCGTGGAGCGGGCTCTTGAGCACAAGAGCTGGGATGAGGTCGACCCCATCGCGTTCCGGGCCTCCGCTGGGGTCGAGGGCTCAGCCGCAAGCGGCCGAGAAGACGATGTGCCACTGGCCATGGCATCCAACGGCTCGTGCGGATGCCAGCACTGAACCCCCGATATCCGTCACAAGTAGGGCTCGCGCGCCGAAGGCGCGCTTCTACGCCAGAGCGACATTTCAACAACCGCGCCACAACACCTTCTAGGAACCCATGTGACAACGAGGCATGCACCGAGCGAACGCGATCCTCGCCGCTGCCCTGCTCCTGGCCACGGGACTGGCCGGTTGCCTCGGGAGCGACGAGGGCGACATGGAGGCTTCCGATGCGAGCCTCTCCACTGGCTCGACGGAGGGCCAAGCGGGCACCGAGACCAACACGGACCCCGCCCTCGTCGCACAGGGTGTCCATGCCCCGAGCTGGGAGGTTGGCGACTGGTGGACGTGGCACCACGAGGCAACGGACATGTCCGTCGACTGGACCCTGGCTGTCACCGAGGACACCGGTCAAGCCTGGCGCATCGCGCCGGATGCTCAGGAGCCGGCCCGGTTCGATGCCATCTTCGACTGGTACGTGCTCGGCCCCATGGACAAGCAGACCCTGAGCGACGAGGTCAGCGGAGGGCTCATCTTCTACGACTTCCCGCTCACCGACGGCAAGACCTGGACGAGCACGTTCGCGCCCGACGGGCCCGCCTGGACGGTCGAGCACACCGCCACTTTCGATCCGGCCATCGAGACCGCCCAGGGCCCCCTGCCCGGCTACGCGATCCAGGCCACGGTCAACGGGAGCGTCTTCTTCATGTACGACTACGTGCCAGCCATCGGGTTCTTCAGCCAGCTCATGAACCACGTGCTGCCGGAGGAGAGCGACTCCCGCGCCGGCGAGGTGGACTGGAGCTACCATACCCAGGCGTGGGGCGCGAACTACACAGGCGAGCTCTACCACGCCACGGGCGAGCAGGTCGCGGACATCTACCACGAGATCGACGTGGAGCCCGAGGCCGACGAGCTCCCGGAGGCCTCCCCGAACCCGGTCGACACCTTCGAGGTCGCTGAAACGGCTGATGCGATCTTCGTCATCCAGCTCGCCGGCTCGACCGCGGGCATGAGCCAGGTGACCCTCACAGACCCCGAGGGAACGGAGTACCAGGCCCAGAGTATGAGCACAGGGCTCAACGGGGCTGTGGCCGTGAGCAACGCCTGGTACGACGCCGTGCCGGGCGAGTGGAGCTTCCGCGTCGTAGGCGCGGGCCTCGACACCGAGGCGTGGGTCGGCGGTTGGCAGGTCAGTGACGAGGTCATCGAGCTCACGTAAGCGCTGGGCTCAACCGGGTGGCCCGGCGATAAGATGCCGGGGCAAGCGCTCCCGGAACCCGGAGACCAGCTCGATCAGCTCGTCGCAGTCGTCCGTGTCGAAGGTCCCCTCCTCGATGAGCATGAGCGTGCGGCCCCGCCACTCCCACAACCAGCCCGCCTTGGGCAAGAGGAACTCGATCATCGGGGCATGGAGCACGTCGTAGGCGAACTTCCTGTCCTCGCACTTCACCCAGAACTTGCGCGAGAAGGCGTCGTGCTCGACATCGATGTCCTCTCCTCCGAGGGCGTCGAAGAGCTTGTGGCCCAGGTGCTCATCCTTGATGACCAAGCCCGGCGCCTCGATGGGCATCTCAAGGGTGCAGATCTTGAACCAGTAGTGCTGGGTGCTCGTCGTCTTGCCGTTGCTCGTGGTGATCGCGTAGTGGTAGTGGAAGATCTCGAAGGGGGATCCATCCTCGAGCTTGCCGGAGAGCACCCAGCGCGTGTAGCGCGAGTGGCCGGTGCCGAATGGCTCGAAGGCGCGGTAGCGCTGCGGGCGGCCGCTGACGTCCTTGTCCGTGAAGCGCCATCCACGTTGTTTGGCGTACGTGGCCCACTTCTCGGTCTGCTTGCGATCCCACCAGAAGTAGAGCCAGATGAGCAAGCCGATCAGCGCGATGAAGCCGGCGAAGAGGAGCCAATCCATCACGATCCGCTCACCTCCCGGACGCGGGGTAGCTCACGGCCGAGGGGCTCGACCTCGAAGAACGGCTGCTCCCCGAACCCGAAGGCGCGGGCGAAGACAAGGCCTGGGAAGCCGCGCACGTGGTTGCGGTAGTCGCGCACGTTCCCGTTGTAGAACCGCCTGGCTGCCTGGATGCGGTCCTCGGTGATGGCCAGCTCCTCCTGGAGGGCCAGGAACTGGTCGCTGGCCTGGAGCTCCGGGTAGTCCTCGGCCACGGCGAGCAGCCGCTCAAGCCCGCGAGCGAGCCGGTGCTCCTCGCGCGCCTGAGCGTCCACGCCGTCGTGGGCGGTGAGCGCCCGGGCCCGGGCCTCGGTGACCTCGGCGATGAGATCGCGCTCGTGCTGGGCGTACCCCTTGACGGTCTTGACCAGGTTGGGCACGAGATCGTAGCGGCGCTTGAGCTCGGTGTCCACGTTGCTCCACGCCTCTTCGCACCGGTTGCGGAGGGTCACCATGCGGTTGAACTGGTAGATGGCCACCAGGGTGATCAACGCAGCGAGGCTGCCAAGCGCGATGGTCCAGAGGGAGACCACGGCGAGCCAAGGCGGGCCGGGAGGTCAAGGGTTTCGGGTTAGGCCAGCCCCTCTCATCGCGCCCCTTGCTGCCCGTACCGCGGGGTGTGGTCCTTGCCGGCCCGCTGCCCCTCCTTGTTGGTGGGCTGGTGGGTGTAGGTTCCCTCGCGTTGCTTGACCGGGTGTGGCTGATCGCGCCCGGGCATCGGGCCCAAGAAGGCTGCCAGATCGTCGGGCAGTTGGTCTCGGACCTTGCCGAGCACGTCGCTGGGCAAGGCCTCGCCCACCATCGAGAGAACCACGCGCGCGTCCTCCTCGACGGTCTCGGGGTCCACGTCTGTCCGCTCGGCCACCCGTTCCAGGAACTCCTCCTGGCTGAACCCTTGGCCGGCCTTGGGGACCAGAAGGAGGCCGCCCAGCTCCTCGGGCAACGTGGCGGCGACTTTCCGACCCTGCTCGAAGGTGAGCCGTTCGCCCAGCGTCTTCAGGACCGCGCCAAGGAGCGCCTCGGTCGCCTCGCGATCCTCCTCCAGACGCGAGCTCGCGTCGTCGATGAACGTCTCTGGGTCCACGGGCATGCAGGCCCCATTCGGCCCTCTGGGGCCATGAGCCTTGCGGTGGCCCCACATGTCAAGCTGCCCTCTCCCCGCGGGCCTCCGGTGGGTCTAGCCCCTTCGGTACGGTCGAACCAGGCCGGGCCCGAACGAACGCCGGCCCAGAAAGGCCTCACTCCCCGATCCAAGCATCCTGCGTCCAGGCGTCCGGCCTCGGCACATCCATCGTCTCGTCGAAGCTGAGCAGGTAGAGGCCCGTGGTCGTATCCCAGCTCACCAGCTCGCCGCTGGGGAGCTGGAGCACGTCGAGCACCGTGGGGGTCCAGTGGAACCGACCCAGGTCCCGCGGGGGTCGATCCGGGTTGTCCTGGTCCGGGATGAAGACACCCAGCGTCTCCAACTCCGGCCCTGTGGCCGGGTCGGCCTCGAAGGCCCACACGCCGCCGTGGTACATGCTGATGAAGCCGAGGCGGCGCTCTTCGTCGATGGTGAAGTAGTGGGTGCTGAACATGAGCCCGCCGCCCCACTCCACGTCCTGGGGTAGCGTCCAGCGGGCCACGGGCTCGATGTTCTCAGGGTCGGTGGTGTCGAAGACCACGACCTGGCCGCTGGGCCGGCTCGTCGGATGCGCGACGATCTCCTGGCCCACGAAGGTGTAGTGCCGGTCGTCCCACAGGCCATCGATGGGGTAGGCCCCGTGGTACTGCCCCGTCATGCCGGACCCGGCACCCTCGTCGTAGTCGCTCCAGTCCGAGAGCACCGTGACCTCCTGGGGCCCATCCACGCGCACGATGCGGTAGCCACCGTTCCAGTTGGCCAGGTGATAGAGCACCTCGCCTGTGACCGGGTGCTCCTGGATCCAACCGTCCACGTGCCCGTTGGACAGCGGGCCCGAGGGGGCGGGCCCGACCTGCTCGCTGGTGTGTAGGGCCAGGTGGTCGAACTGAGGCCCGCGAGGCCCGTTGGTGATGGTGGCCATCTCGAAGTAGCTGGCCGTATGCTCGCCGTTCGTGATGCCGCCAAGCACGTGGTAGGTGCCGTCGATCTCGGTAGCGAAGACGCTATGCGCGCCGTTGCTCGGCATGGGCATGTAGTCAGCCACGCTCGGGTCGCTGGGATCGCTGAGGTCGACGAGCACGAGCCCACTGGCGTACGGGACGTTGTCCTCGGGCCCTTGCTGGATCGTGACCGGGACCGGGTGCTCTTCACCCGTGCAAGCGTCGCGCCACGTCGCACCGGGGAACGGCGCATCCGCCGTCAGCGGGGGGATCGAGGGGATCGCATCCGGTTGGCTGGTGCGCACCGTGCCCAGGATCGCATACGCGCCATCCGGCGTGACGGCGACGTCGTAGGTGAGGGTGAAAGGGAGCACGAGCTCGCCCAGCTTCTCCGGGCTGGCCGGATCGGTCACGTCCGAGACGATGAGCGCCACGTCCGTGCCCCACGAGTGGGTGACCGCGAGCTGGCGCTCGCCCTCTGTCGCGATCTCGCCGCAGAGGTGGTCGCCGCTGGTCGAGCCGTGGTGCTCGGTCACGAGGGGATCCCAGCCGAGCACCTGGAAGTTCGGCGTGGAGAGGTTGCGGTGGTGGCTGGGGTCCTCGTGGTCGTGACCGTCGCCGAACGGCAGCGCCTCCTCGGGCCAGGTGGCCACCGTCTCGTTCACGGGGGGCGTGCTCGGATCCGTACCGGCGTCGTCGCCGTCGCCGAGGCAGCCGACGAAGGCCGTGGTGAGCAGGAGCAGCGCGATGACCAGCGTTCGCATCGGTGAGGGAGGCCGGGTGGGGGTCATGAACGTTGTTGTCGACTGGTGACAACCTCGATCACGAAGAGCTCCAAGGAGGCACGAAGGGCTCCAAGAGAAGATGGATCTGGTCCGGCTCTTCCCCGATGCGATCCTAGGGTATCCTCGAACCGAGTTGGTGTGGCGTAGCTGAGGAGCAACCTTTGTACCCCTCCGTGGCCTCGTGGTCTCCGTGGTTCCCCCCGACGATCCCGTGACCGTCCGCCTGGCCGACCTGGACGACCCCTTGGATGCCCAGGCCATCGTGGACTTGACCGACGCTTACGCCCGCGATCCCATGGGCGGAGGCCAAGGCCTCTCAGACGACGTGGAGGCCAGCCTCGTGGCCGCCATGCGCGCGCACGGCGGCATCGAGGTCCTGCTCGCCATCTCCCAGGACGATGGGCCCGTGGGGCTGCTCACGAGCATCCGCTCGTTCAGTGCGTTCAACGCGGCGCCCGTGCTCAACGTCCACGATCTGGCGGTGCTCGAGGCGCACCGCGGCCAGGGCGTGGGTGCGCGGCTGTTGCGCTCGGCTGAGGTGCTGGCCCGCCAGCAGGGGTGCTGCCGGATGAGCCTGGAGGTGCTGGATGAGAACCCGGCCAAGCGGCTCTACGAGCGCGAGGGTTTCTCGGCCAAGAGCGAGTACTGGGTCAAGAGCCTGGGCGAGGATCGGATCGCTTAGGGCCAACGACCTAGATCACGAAGGGCTCGAAGGGGGCACCAAGGGCTCTAAGGAACACTGGCTATGGTCGGCTGGTCCACCTCGACGGCGCAGCCCTGGACACTCAAGCAGCCTCGCCCGTCCGCCTTCGTGCCCTTCGAGCTCCTTCGTCGTCTTCGTGATCGAGGTTATCTCTCGCTCAGCGCACCCGCCCGCTTCTCCACCCCATCCACGGCGTCGGCAACGAGCTCCGGCCGGGTCCACGGGATCATGTGCCCAGCATCCTCAAGCCACACCAGCTCTGCCTCCGGCAAGACCTCGATGAGGCGCTGGGCGTTGGCCACGGAGTCCACGGACTGGTCCTCCTCCCCGGCCAGGATGGTGACCGGCACCTCGATGTCGTGGTAGCGGTCCACCACCTGCATGAGCGCCGGGTCGATGGCCCGCACCTCGCCGATGATCGTATCGAAGTGGTTCGGGCGCAAAGTCCGGCTGCTCCAACGGGCCTGGTAGCCCTCCGGGATCTCTTCAGGATGGAAGCTAGCTCGCACGATGGATGGACCGATCAGCCGGCCCACGGGGAGCAGGAAGAGGTGGCCGATGGTCGAGCGGAGAAGGGGCAGATCCGGAAGGTTGTGGATCCAACCGTCCGGTTCGCTGTACGGGTAGACGTACGGGGCCAGCAACACGAGCCCGCGCACCCGGTCCGGGTGGTGGACGGCCAGCATGGTGGCCAAGCCACCGCCCAGGGAGTGACCCACCACCAGGGGCTTCTCGAGGCCGAGCTCGTCGAAGAGCTCCACGATCCAGTCCGCCTGGCGTCTTGGGTCTGCCAGATCAGGGGCGGGCTCGCTGTGCCCGTAGCCTGGCCGGTCGAAGGCCACGATCTCGTGGTTCTCGGCGAGCCGATCGATGAGCGCGCCGGTGAAGTCCTCGAGCACCCCGTTGAGGCCATGGAGCAGCACCACGGGTGGCCCCTGGCCACCCCGGAGCACGTGGGTTCGGACACCGCCGACCTCGAGCACCTTGCCCCGTGGTGGATGGTCGGCGGCGTAGCGGTCGGCGCTGAGGCGGGTGGCCAGGATGAGGACCATGACGAGCGCGGCGATGACCAAGAGGACGCCTCCGGCCAAGCCAACGCCAGGGAGCCAGTTCACCACGGGGATCACCGCACCAGCATGAGGTCAGCCAACTGGATGCTGCCGGTGGGGGTGCGGTCGAAGGAGAGGGTGAGGCTGGCCAGCTGGCTCGTGTCGACGCCGAGGAAAGCCCCCAGGGGGACGCGCACGGCGTTGAGCGTGACCTTGGCGTTGTCGATGTCTTCGAGGTCCTGGCCGAAGACACCCTCGCCCTCCACGCCAGGCTCGCGGTCATCGGTGCCGGGCGGGTGGAAGAGCGCCTGGCTCCAGTCTGAGACGTTCACCCGGGCCCACGCGCCGGTGGCATCCGCGAGGACGAGGGCCAGGTCCTGGCTGGTGGCTGGGTTGAGCTCGTCTCGGAAGTTCACGCCCACGCGCACCTGGATGGCATCGAAGTCGCTGGCATCGCCCTGGCCCGGCGGGATCTCAAGGTGGTAGGTGGCGTTGTCCTCCCATGTCAGGGTGAGCTGGTGGGTGAGCTGTCGGTTGGGCTGGCTCGGGCAATCGGATGGCCTACAACCATCTGCGTCCTTGAAGCCGGAGAGCGTGACAGCGCCGCCCAGGTCGTTCTCCTCGAGCACGTTGGACCCCGCTCCGTCTTCGATCATCAACCGGTTCTGGCTTGTGGGGTGGTGGGTGGCGTGGACCAGGCCCGGGCAGGGGGACCGCTCTTGTGGGCAAGCGCTTGCTGGGGGGAGGGCTTGGCCGGTGAGCCAGGCCCGGAACGCGTGGTCGCCTGTGAGCTGGGCGCGCAGGAAGGCTGAGATGAGTGCCGCTCCCTGCTGGTGCTGGTCGGCTTGGCTCAGGCGTCCACCGCCGTCCTTGGCTGGCGTGGCGCAGTAGGTGTCGTCCATCCAGGCGGCATCATCCTGGGGCCACTGGGTGTTGTAGTAGTTGTGGTTGGAGCCCATGGCCAGGAACTGGTAGCGCTCGCCGTCCTGGGCGCCGGCCAGCGCGCGGGTCCGGTCGAAGATGTGGGCCCCCCACAGGTTCGAGACGTCCCCGTCGCAGTAAGGTAGAAGCACGGCGAGCGAGACGCCGGGCGCGGCGAGGTCGTTGAAGTCCGTGGGCGCGATGGCGAACACCGCGTCGAGGTCGTGGGCCTCGCCCTCCTCGCGCTCGTCAGCGTACGTGACCGCGCGCACGACGCCCTCGCCGCCGCGGGAGTGGCCAACGAGGCCGATGCGCTCCATGTCCACCCGGCCACGCAGGAGCTCGGCCAGGTGCGTGTCGCTGCCCACGGGGTCGGCCAGCTGGCTGCCGGCGTCGTAGGCAGCGAGCTGGTCCAGGGTGCGCATCACGAGCTGGGCCCGGGCCGTGGCGCCGAAATCGCCACCGACGATGGCGGGATCGTTGTCTCGGTCGTTGACGTCGTTGGCGTCCACGCTGGCCACGATGAAGCCGTTGGTGGCCAGGGCCTGGGCCAGGGCCTGGTAGCCGGTGTAGCTATCGATGGGCTCTGTGACGGGCTCGAGCTCCGGGCACACCGTCGTGCCCAGCCGCTCGGGGCCATCGGCGATCCGGCACGTGGTGTGCCGGCCGTGCATGAGCACGACCACGGGGAACGGGCCGCCCCCCTCCTCGGGCACATGGATGGACCCGTTGAGCTGGGCCGGGTAGCTCACGCCCGCCTCGGGGTCGTCGACGATGGTGTAGCCCCAGTCGTAGTGGAGCAACGCGATGGGGAACTTGCCTGGCTGGAGAGGGTCGACCTGGAGGGTCTGCGGGGGTGGCGGGGCCCGCGCGACCTCTTCCTCTCCTGTCTGGGGCGGGCCGGAGTCACCTGTGCTTGCAGCCTCGTCCTCGGTGGAGGGGGTGATGGAGGCGGTGTCTGGATCGTCGTCGGCCTCGGTGTCCGTTACGGTGTCCCCGCCGAACCCGATGCACCCGGTCCACGCGCTCGTCACGAGCAGCAGAACCGCGATCCAGCCTCGCATGGGGCGTGAGCGTTCCCGTGGGGGTATAGGCTTTCCCGTTCC
>CAYNEI010000025.1:0-7495 GCA_964396185.1 uncultured Thermoplasmatales archaeon | reverse complement strand
TCCAGCCTCGCATGGGGCGTGAGCGTTCCCGTGGGGGTATAGGCTTTCCCGTTCCATCCTTGAAGCCGGCGGGTCTCACCGCGGAGTCGCGGAGAGTGGGGAGGACGCAGAGGGGCCAACGGATGGGTCCTTCACGGTCTCCGCGCGGGTCCGCGGCCTTCGCGCTTCCGCGGTGGATGGTTCGGGGTTAGCGATCCTGGAACGCTGGCTCCTCCGGGCCGCGGTCCGGCGCGCCCGAGGTCGGATCACTTCCCTTGGAAGTCTGGCTTTTTCTTGGCGAACATGGCGCTGACGCCCTCGATGACGTCCTCGGTGCTGGCCAGCACGCCGAAGGCGGCCGCCTCGGCCTCCATGGCCTGGCTGGGGGTGGCCGTGATGCCCTCGTTGGTGAGCTGCTTGGTGAACCGGAGCGCCACGGGAGCCAAGCTGGCCAGCTGCTCGGCGAAGGCGCGCACGCCCTCGTCGAACTCGGTGTTCTCGAAGACCCGGTGGACCAGCCCCATCTCGTGGGCACGCTCCGCGCTGATGCGCTCCCCGAGCATGGCGATCTCCTTGGCGTGGCTGAGCCCGATGAGCTTGGCCAGGCGGAAGGTGCCGCCCATGGCCGGGAGCAGCCCGATGGTGACCTCCGGGAGCTGGAACTGAGCGCGCTGGCTGGCCAGGCGGAAGTCAGCCGGGAGCGTGAGCTCGAGGCCTCCGCCGAAGGCGTAGCCGTCCACGGCGGCGACGACCGGCGTCTCGAGCTTCTCCATGCGCATGCACATCCGGTGGCCGTCGCGCGCCAGGCGCGAGGCGAGCTCGGGGGTGAACTCGCCGAGGTCCTGGAGGTCAGCACCCACGCAGAACGCCTTGTCGCCAGCGCCCTCGAGCACGATGACGCGGACGTGCTCGTCCCGTTCGAGGCGGTTGAGGGCGGCCTCCAGGTCCTGGATGAGCTGGCCGTTGATGGCGTTGAGCCGGTGGGGCCGGTCCAGGGTGATCGTACCGATGCGGGCCTCCTCGTCCACCTCGATGCGCACGGTCTCCAGCTCGCCAGCTCCATGGCTTGCATCCGTGTACTCGTGGAACCCGCGGCCGGTCGCTTTCCCCAGCGCGCCCTGCTCGACGCGCTCGATCAGGGCGGGGTCCGGGTCGGCCAAAGGCGTGTCCACGTCCTCCTGGAGCTGCTCGAGCAGGCCGAGAACCTCGTCGAGGCCGCGCTCGTCGGCCCAGGCCAGCGGCCCCTTCGGGAACGCGCAACCGTTGCGCATGGCCAGGTCGACCTCCTCTGGGGAGGCCACGCCCTCGCGCACGAGCTTGGCGGCCTCGTTGGCCACCAGCGCCAGCACGAGCCCAGGGTCGAAGTCGCCAGCCATCTCAGGGGTGAGCTGGGTGGCCACCCGGTTGTCCTCCCACGTGTAGAAGCCTTGGCCGGTCTTCTTGCCGAGATCTCCCTGCTGGACGAGGCGCTCCATGCTGGGAGCGGCTCGGTACGCGGGGCCGAGGCGCTCGGCGATGTAGGTGCTGGCGTGGACACCGATGTCCAGGCCCGTGTAGTCAGCCAGCTCGAAGGGGCCCATGGGGAAGCCGGCCTTGAACTTCATGGCGGCGTCGATCTGCTCCTTGGTGCCAAGCCCCTCCTCCATGGCAAGCACGCCAGCCCCGACCCAGAGCCCGATGAGCCGGCTGGTCACGAACCCGGGCGAGTCTTCGACCGTGACCGTGGTCCGGCCCAACTGGTCTGCGACCGCGGCTGCGGTCTCCAGGGCCCGGGTCGAGGTGTGCTCGCCGCGGACGATCTCGATGAGGTCCATGAGCAGCACCGGGTTGAAGAAGTGCATGCCCACGAGCCTGGAGGGGTCAGCGAGCTTCTCACCGATCTCCGTGATGCGCATGGTGGACGTGTTCGAAGCGAAGATCGCATCCTCGGGTGCGTGCGTCTCGACCTCGGCGAAGACATGCTGCTTGAGCTCCATGTTCTCGGGCACGGCCTCGAGCACGAGGTCGGCCTCGCCGACGGCCTCCGGGAGCTCGGTGGTGCCCGTGAGGCGCGCGAAGGCTTGCTTAGCCTGCGCCTCGGTGAGCTGCTGCTTCTCCACGAGCTTGCCGAGACTCCACTCGATCTTGCCCAGAGCCTCCTCGACGATGTCCTCCTCGATATCGCGAAGGGTGACCTCGAACCCGTTGATCGCAGCCAGTTCAGCCACGCCGTGACCCATGTCTCCCGCGCCGAGCACGGCGATCCGTTCGATGTCGACCATCGCCTGGGCAAGCACCCCGGTGTGGAAAGGGTTTGCCCGGGATGTGGCCCGGGTTGGTCGGGGGAGGCTTCTTAACCCCCCGGGGCCATGGCATGGCGAGGCACATGAGGCGAACCACCCCCGTTCTGTCAGTGATAGCTCTGCTCGTCGCTGGGCTCCCTGCCGCGGCCATCCTGAACGCGCCCGCAGCGGAGGCCCCCGACCCCCTGGATGTTGCGACCATCGTCCGAGACGATTTCGGTGTGGCGCACATCTACACCGATTCCGAGCGTGCCCTCTGGTACGCCAACGGCTACGTGCAAGCCCAGGACCGGCTCTGGGCCCTGGATCTGCTCCGGCACATTAGCTACGGCGAGGGTGCCAGCGTCGTCGGGCCCGGTGGCGGCATCCTGGCCATGGACCTGGACGTGCGACGCGGCCTGTACAGCAAGGCCGAGCTCCAGGAGCAGTTCGACCAGGCAGCACCCGAGTTCCAGGGTGCCGTTGAGGCCTACACGGACGGCGTGAACCGCGCGGCCACCGAGATGCTAGCCACAGGCGAGCTGCCGGCTGAGTTCCCAGCACTCCAGCACGCCTGGCACGACTGGGAGGATCTGGACACCATCGCGGTCGCCACCTTCCTGCTCGCTCGCTTCGGCAACGGGGGCGGCTCGGAGCTCGGCAACGCCAAGCTGCTCGCCCAGCTCGAGGACTCCCTGGACACCGAGGCACCTATGGACGTCTTCTCGGACATCAACTGGGTGCGATCAGGCTCAGCCTACCCCACGATCCCCGAGGAGGAGGAGCTCTACACGCTCACGCCCCAATCGGGCGAGAAGAACTGGAGCGAGGTGCCTGAGGCCCAGAAACAGGCCACCCTGGCCGCCGCGGAAGCCGAGAGCTTCGGGCTGGCGGCCGACTCCACCGGCCCCCTGCCTGGGCTCTTCCAGACCCAGAGCATCAACATCCGCTTCGGATCCAACGCCTTGCTCGTGGCGCCCAGCCTGAGCGAGACGGGCGAGGCCATGGTGGGCGGTGGACCCCAGATGGGCTACTTCAACCCGCAGATCCCGTACGAGATCGGGCTCCACCTGTCCGATGGGACCCTCGTGGGCGAGGGCATCGGCGTGCTCGGCGCGCCGGGTGTGATCATCGGCCGCACGGCCAACTTCGCCTGGACCGTGACCAGCGGCATCAGCGACCAGATCGACACCGTGGCCCTCGAGGCCGAGGACGGTCCCAGCCGAACCTACCACTGGGGCGACGAGGTGCGCGAGCTGGACTGCCGCATCGAGGAGCACGAGGCCTTCACGCCCCCGGCCGTCGGCGGGCCCGCCTACCAGACCTACGAGCAGGAGGTCTGCTTCGCGGATCTGTCCACCAGCACCGAGGCGGTTCCCCTGGCCCCGGTGGTCTCGGTGACCCGGGGCGAGGATGGCGAGCCGACGTGGTTCTTCGCGGAGAAGAGCGCTGCCCGCATGCAGGAGGTCCGCTCAGCCATCCAGTGGCTCCAGCTCGACACGGCCGAGAACTTCGAGGAGTTCAGCGAGTGGTTCGAGGCCCAGCCGGAGCTCGACTCTCCTGGCTTCGCGTTCACGTTCAACTTCAACTTCGCTGGCCAGACCGCAGCCGGTGACGAAGTGGCTTGCTACAAGCACGTGGGCCTGCAACCCGTCCGTCCAGCCGATCTGGACCCGCGCCTGGTCACGCCCGGTGGCCCGGACTGGTCCTGGGAGGGTTTCTTGACCGGTGAGGAGCTCCCGTGGGCTTGCAACCCGGAGCAGGGCTACTTCGCCAACTGGAACAACCTGCCCCAGCGCGGCTGGGCCAGCGGTGACACCCCCGAGCTGTGGGGTACCACCCACCGCGTCGAGCGCCTGGACAAGGCCTTCCATGATGCCCTGGCCGACGACGCGGCCAACGACGTGGACGGCATCCCTGGCAAGCTCAACCTCGACCAAGTCAAGAGCATCCTTGAGCAGGCAGCTACCCACGACAGCCTGGCCGAGGAGGTCGTGGCCGCCATCCAGGCCCACGACACCGGCACCGCGCCGGCGGCAGCCGCCGCCCTGGCTGACTGGCAGGCCGACGACTTCCCGTGGGACGACATGACCACGAACGAGACCGGCGCGATCTTCTACGCCGACCCGGGCTTCACAGTCTACGAGCTCGTGGCCGAGCAGCTGCTCAGTGAGGTCTTCGAGGACGAGCTCGGTGACCACCTGCGAAGCATCACCTGGGACCCGGAGGACGCCAGCGACCCGCACGCGGGTGACCACGGACAGCACCGCACGCCGTTCGCCATCCTGGTGGCTGCCCTGGAGGGCGACATGGAGCACGACTGGTGCGACGACGTCACCACCACGGCGGTGGAGACGTGCGCTGAGCAGGTCGCGGATGCCTACGCCGCCACGGGCCTGGACGGGGCCAGCGAGATCGAGCTCACACCCGAGCGCCGCTCGCCCTTCACGAGCCTGGGCCTGGGACCAGCCTACACCATGCCCATGACGAACCGGGCCACGTTCTACCACTTCCACGTGGGCTCGGACACCAACCAGAGCTACGCCACGCTGCCGGCCGGCATCTCAGGCCACATGAACGCCGCCCAGGCGCTCGTGGTCCTGACCACGGGCCAAACGCCCGAGCACATGGACGACCAGCTCCCCCTCTACGTGGACTTCGAGTTCAAGAAGCTCCCGTGGAGCCAGGCCAGCGCCGAACAAGGAGCGGACTCCAGCCTGCCCTTGGTGGTTCCGGCGAGCTAGGCCCCCGCAGAGACGCGGAGGACACGAAGGGCTGGAGGACGGTGGCCTTCGACCTCTCCGCGGTCTCCGCGCCCTTCGCGCCTCCGCGGTATCGGGTTGTCCCGGAGGCCAACCTTCTTCCCCCTGGGAGCCTCTGTCGGGCCAGATGAGCCCTGACCCTATCACCGTCGAGACCCAGGACGAGATCACCGTCGTCAAGATGGACGACGGCAAGGTCAACGCGCTGTCCACCACCTTCCTGGCCGATCTGGCTGCACGCGTGGAGAAGGCCACGAGCGCCGGCACGCCGGTGGTGCTCACGGGCAACCAGCGGGCCTTCTCGGCCGGCCTGGATCTCACCGAGGTGCCCACCCTGGACCGTGAGGGCCTGGGCGAGCTCATCGGCTCCTTCGAGCGCGTGCTCCACCCCATCCTGGCCACGGATGTCCCGGTCATCGCGGCCATCGACGGCTTCGCCATCGCCGGGGGCGCGATCATCGCGCTCTCCTGCGACTACCGCGTGGGCTCCCCCACCGCCGAGATCGGCGCCACGGAGCTCCGGGTCGGCATCCCCCTGCCGCCCAGCGATCTCAGCCTCTTCACCGCCCGGCTGCCGGCCCACACGATCCGGCGCACCATCATGGACCCCAACCGGGTCAGCGGAGAGGAAGCAGTGGCCCTCGGCTGGCTCGACGAGGTCACCACGGACGCCCTGGCCGGCGCCATGGAGCGTGCTGGCACCATCGGCGGCACGAACCGCCAAGCCTTCGCTAACGTGAAGGCGCATATGAACGAGCCCATCCTGGAGAGTTGGGAGAGCTTCCTCGAGGGTGGCGGGCTGGAGGAGTACCTGGACCTGCTCACCAGCGAGCAGACTCAGGAAGCGATCTTCGAGGGTATCCAGTCCGTGATGGGTTGAGCAGGCGCGATACATCTGCGGGCCGGCTCAACCTTGCGTGGGCATCCAGGCGTCCACCACGAAGCTCGGCCCGCCGGTCTGCTTGACGTAGCCCGGGTGGCTGATCACATCATCGGGGTGCGTCGTGGTGTCCGAGTAGGCCACGTGCAGCATGCCATCGCCGTCGATGGTGGTCTCGAAGAAATCACCCAGGCGTCGGTCGCTGTCCGGATCGCCTTGGAGGCTGGTGACCTGGCAGGCGGTGCCAGATTGGCAGATGGCGCCCTGGTGGTGGCCATCCTTGACGAGGTAGCCCTCCAGCTTCGGCGTGTCGGTGTCGGCTTGGAAGGCGGCCACCGAGACCACGCTCCAGAGGCGCTCCTCGGGTCCAGAAGCGCTCGGCGGGGGCGTGGGGGTCGCGAAGGCGGTGACGGCCACGCGGCCCTCGCTCCCGGCTGAGACCCAGGGCCAGACCATGGTGAGCTCGCTGGCGTCCTGGAGGGCTGAGCGGACCTGGGGGGTCAGATCGTGGATCCATGGCCACGTCTCGCCGTGGTCCGGGCTGCCTGCGAGGTAAAGCGTGGTCTCGTTCTCTTGCCAGGTCATCCAGACGTTGCCGGCCGAGTCGATGGCGGGCTCGGTCATGGCGAAGCCGCCGGAGGCGTCGTGGCCGGGCACGTCCCGGCGCTCCCAGGTGACCCCCGCGTCGTCGCTGACGGCCACGCCCGCCCCGCAGCCAGCTAGGAGCGTGCCGGTGAAGGGATCCGCGATCATGTCGCCAGAGCAGGGAACGTCTCCGCGCTGCTCCCAGGTGAGGCCCTTGTCGGTGCTCGCGATGATGTTGTGGTCGGTGAAGTAGTTGGCCGTGAAGTAGAGCTCGTCGCCGTGGCTGGCCAGCCACTGGCGGTCGTTGGGTCGCTGGCTGGCGATGGGGTTGCCGATCCAGGTCTCGCCGTCGTCCTCGCTGCACGAGACCGAGCTCGAGGCGAGCGCCTCGAGGTCCGTGTAGCAGATGGTGCCATCTTCCATGACGGTGAACTCGGGGTCCGAGACGCCGAAGCCCGTCGAGCGGGGACCGGCCTCCTGTCCGGGCAGGCCGATGTGGCGCCACGTCTTCCCATCGTCCGTGCTCTTCCAGAGGTAGGACTGGGCGCTGGCCGGGGTGAGCAGCTCAGCACCCGGGTGAACGGAATCGTCAGAGGGGTGGTAGTGGGTCCAGCCCGGGTGCGCGCTGACGAGGATCGAGCCGGCGTGCGTGATGGCGATGACGGGCTCGCCGCCGGCGCGCGTGTCGTCGATGAGGATGGGCTCGGTGAAGCTCATGCCGTCCGGCGAGCCAGTGGATGCGCTGGCGGCCTCATTGGGCTCCGTGGCATCGTTATCGCTCGAGTCCGTGCTCCCCAGACAGCCAGCGACCAGGAGGAGCGTGGCGAGCAAGAGGGCCTTCCCGACGTCGTGCATGGCGTGAGAGCTCCTCTGGGGGGACTTAAGCGTTCTTGGTGGACGGTTCACCGTGCACACTTCGCTGGGGTCCGGGCCCGGGTGCCGGGTCAGCGATCCCGCTGGAGGTGTTGGGATGGCCGCCAGAAGTTCGGCGGCGTGTGAAGGTCAACCGCCCGGCCGACCCTGCGGCA
>CAYNEI010000024.1:0-34140 GCA_964396185.1 uncultured Thermoplasmatales archaeon | reverse complement strand
GTCGATCCCGCCCGCCCGCGAGGCATTGAAACCGTTGGAGGAGCCGGGTGGCTCGTTCGTCGACGTGTCGATCCCGCCCGCCCGCGAGGCATTGAAACTGGTTGGTGCGGGGTTGGGGTGCGAGGGGTTGGGGTCGATCCCGCCCGCCCGCGAGGCATTGAAACTCGTCTACCTCCATGATCGCCTCCATCACCAGGAGTCGATCCCGCCCGCCCGCGAGGCATTGAAACCCCTTGAGCACGAGCTTCTCGAGGTCAGGCTGGCGTCGATCCCGCCCGCCCGCGAGGCATTGAAACTAGTCCGCGTCGAACCTGCCCCCGCACCTGACACGGTCGATCCCGCCCGCCCGCGAGGCATTGAAACGCTGAGACGTCCCCACTGAGCAGGATGAGGGCTTGTCGATCCCGCCCGCCCGCGAGGCATTGAAACCCCTTGAGCACGAGCTTCTCGAGGTCAGGCTGGCGTCGATCCCGCCCGCCCGCGAGGCATTGAAACCGGGTGCCGATGATGATGAGGGGGGACTCGTCGAGTCGATCCCGCCCGCCCGCGAGGCATTGAAACCCGTCGCCGGCGTCCTCGAGGATGTCGTAGAGCCGTCGATCCCGCCCGCCCGCGAGGCATTGAAACAGCACGATGCAGCGCTGCTCGACGTGCTCGCCAGGTCGATCCCGCCCGCCCGCGAGGCATTGAAACTTCTTGCCCTGGAGGCGCATGATGATCCAGGTGTGTCGATCCCGCCCGCCCGCGAGGCATTGAAACCCGGACAGCTGGTCGGCCAGGCCCTCGCTGAGCTGTCGATCCCGCCCGCCCGCGAGGCATTGAAACACGGTGCTCAGGGATAGGCCGCGGTGGTCGCGGAGTCGATCCCGCCCGCCCGCGAGGCATTGAAACTTCGATACGCTCAGCCGTACCGCGGTAAGACCGCGTCGATCCCGCCCGCCCGCGAGGCATTGAAACATGGCATGACAAAAGAAGAGACGAAGCACAGGGAGTCGATCCCGCCCGCCCGCGAGGCATTGAAACAACATGGCCCGGTCGAACCGGTCGCCCATGTCGAGTCGATCCCGCCCGCCCGCGAGGCATTGAAACCCGGTGGTCGAGTCGGTGAGGCCGCTGAACGCGGTCGATCCCGCCCGCCCGCGAGGCATTGAAACTCATTCAGGCTCGCGGAGTACGATGAGTCAGATGGGTCGATCCCGCCCGCCCGCGAGGCATTGAAACGCGTAGTGTGCCGTCCTTCACCGACGCGGAGATCGTCGATCCCGCCCGCCCGCGAGGCATTGAAACTAGGACCGTGCCGACTGATCCATCCTCCAGCGGGGTCGATCCCGCCCGCCCGCGAGGCATTGAAACGCGATCGGGACCGATAGATGGGCGAAGGAGCCTCGTCGATCCCGCCCGCCCGCGAGGCATTGAAACTAGTTGCACCAGTGGCGGATCATCACGCTGCCTTGTCGATCCCGCCCGCCCGCGAGGCATTGAAACCCGCCCCGGTCTTGGAGGCCCTCGAGGAGGCTCTGTCGATCCCGCCCGCCCGCGAGGCATTGAAACCCGGTCTTGCTGAACCCGGCGAAGCGTGTACCGGGTCGATCCCGCCCGCCCGCGAGGCATTGAAACCCGTCCAGGTGGATCTCGTCGCGATGGTCGGGGGTGTCGATCCCGCCCGCCCGCGAGGCATTGAAACATGCCGGTGGCCACGAGCTGCTGCGCGATGCCCTGTCGATCCCGCCCGCCCGCGAGGCATTGAAACCTGGTGTTCTCGACCTCGGCCTCCGCCTCGAACCGTCGATCCCGCCCGCCCGCGAGGCATTGAAACCCACCTCCGAGCAGCGCCCACAGCCCGATGCCGAGTCGATCCCGCCCGCCCGCGAGGCATTGAAACATGTCGCTCGGGGTGCCGTCGCTGTCGATGCTGGGTCGATCCCGCCCGCCCGCGAGGCATTGAAACCCGTTGAAGTAGATGGACACGCCGGGCCAGCGCGGTCGATCCCGCCCGCCCGCGAGGCATTGAAACAGCTGGTAGTCGACGACGCGCTCGCAGACCGGGCGCCGATCCCGCCCGCCCGCGAGGCATTGAAACCCATCGGGGGTTTCCTGTGCGGTTTCCTCGGCGAGTCGATCCCGCCCGCCCGCGAGGCATTGAAACAGCTGTCGGTCGACCTCGCGCTCGAGCGCGGTCTGTCGATCCCGCCCGCCCGCGAGGCATTGAAACGAGAACGAGAACGCGGCAGCGTGCCGCTTCGCGAGTCGATCCCGCCCGCCCGCGAGGCATTGAAACAGCCTCATGGACCCCGAGGAGAACGAGCAGGACGGTCGATCCCGCCCGCCCACGAGGCATTGAAACCAGAGTTCGACTGGACCCTACGCGAGCTCCTGGGGTCGATCCCGCCCGCCCACCAGGCATCGAAACCCCCATCGCCAAATCAGAACCCTGCCCGTCACACGTCGATCCCGCCCGCCCACGAGGCATTGAAACCTGATGCGAGAAGCCAGCCAACTACCTCCTGCTCGTCGATCCCGCCCGCCCACGAGGCATTGAAACATGTCCTCCTGGTAGGCCCGGGTGGTGTAGCGGTGTCGATTCCGCCCGCCCACGAGGCATTGAACCCCGGCGAACATCGCGCTGTCACGAACGTCGTCCCGTCGATCCCGCCCGCCCACGAGGCATTCGAGCCCAGTTGGGTGGGGGGCCGACAACTCCGGGGTCAATCCCATACGCTCCGGAAGCTCGCGAGTAGGCGGGAGGCGTGTTCCTGCCGGGTTCAACAGCCTCCGCCAGAGTCCCCTAGGCCAGCCAAGCGTGCGCCCCGCAGCTGGACCCGTTCAAATGGGGAACTTTCTGCCCCAACCCGCCGACGTCGCGGCGTGGCCGGGGCGTAGGCATATGATTCTCTACTATGTTCCAAAATGGTGTATTTCCTGATATGACCGATACCACAAGGTAGTTTCACTTTCATCATACCCCCAGGGATTTCTTAAGTGCTCCAAGGGCCTGGTTGCGAGTGGGGCGAGACCACATGCAGACAGACTACCGGAAGAGAGTCCACCGCACCGCAGCACTCCGAGGCGGGTTCGTCGGGGAATCCGCGAGGCGATGGGCGTACAACAGGGCGGGCCTGGCCAATGGGCCGACCATGGACCGGATCTCCCGCCGAGTCCTTCGCGCGAGCCCGCCGATCGAGGCGCTACCCAACATCGGCCGGATTCACACAGACCCCTGGGACGATGACGCACGGAACGGGGGTGGATGCCAATGAGCGGGACAGCCAGTCCGTTCGAGCGGCTAAAAGAACTCGCGTGGACCATCTCGGACGACGAACGAGTCATCCTGAGCGGTGACCAAGTGGCGGAACTGGAGGGCCTCTGCGATTGGGCCTTTCGGACGATCGGACGCCTTGAGGCCCAGTGCAAGCACAAGGCCGGCGAGGAGTTCCAACAGGGGGATCGCGTAGTAATCACAAGACCCAAGGGCAGGGTCATGGCTGGAGAGATCAGCAGGATCTTTGAAGGGGGCATCGGGATCCCGTGCCGCGCAGGGAGTAGCGCTATCGCGAGCTGGGGACAGATCATCGCCCTACTGTCGCCCGAGGATGACTGGTGATGACCGTAGGGCGGGGGCTTGGACCGGAAATGGATGGGGATCGAGGGATATTGCCGATGGCGGTTGACATGCTCGACGAGATCGAGAGGGCGCACTCGGCTCACCTGCAGGTCGAGAACCTGAACGCCGTCATCGCGGAGTTCCAGGGGAGTAGGCGTTGCCCCTACTGCAACGCGCGCTTCGTTGACATGGGCCTGTACCGCCGGCACGTCACGCGGGCGAACCGGACGGGGTACTGTCTAGGCGGCAGCCGTTCGGGGGCCTCGGGTCCTGGGAGGCGGAAGGGCAAGCACAGCCAACACCTCTACATCGTCCCCGAGCAGCGACCCCACGACGTGGTGGAGGCCGTCCCTCGGGAAGAGGGCTCAATGCGAGCCGAGCTCGAGGCCGATGGAAGGTACCGGGTCGTCGGCTACGAGGAAGCGATGGCGCTCGCAGCCCGATCGGGCTGGATCGTATCCCCGTGCTGGTGCGGGGGCGATGGGTTTTCACAGTCCGCGGAGAGCTATCCGACCGGGGCCATCGGGCGCAAGCTCAGGGCTGGGCGCTAACCCTGCATCGGTTGCCGAGCTCCTCTGCGGGCTCATCGCTCGCACTCCTCGTGGTGGCCCCCCCATTCGACGGTGACCCGCACTCCGGCGCTGGCACGACCGCCCACGGTGTAGACCACGGAAAGTGTAGTAAAGTATATGATGTACCATTTTCTACATACACGCCATGGCCTTCACGTCGATCAAGGTCCGCAAGGAGGACAAGCAGGCCTTCGACCGTCTGCTCCACGAGGCGGCCCTTCGGACCGACGAGCGCCTCGCCCAACACGAGCTCTTCCATCGCATCCTGGAGCACGCGCTGGCCTCGAAGGAGGAGGTGTTCACGACAGGCCAGCGGGCCGATGGGCGTTCGTGGGCGACGTTCCAGTTCGATCTGGATGCGCCCACCGATGCCGCGCGAGAGGTGGACCGAGTCGTCTACGGGTTGGACGGATGAGCGTTCTCGTCGATACCGCTGTCATCGTGGCCTACCTTCACCAGCGGGACAGTATGCACGAGGTCGCTGAAGAGCTCCTGCCGCCGTTGCTCGACGGGGAGCGCGGTCCCCCGGCGATCACCGACGACATCGTGGACGAGGTCATCACGTTCTTCGTGGCCAAGGGGGCAACACGCGCGCAGCTCGACCGCGCCATCGCCTTCATGCTGGGCGACGGGGAGACCGCTGGCGCCTTCGTGCTCCACCGGGTCGGGCCGGACCACTTCGCCGAAGCCCTGCATCTCGTCCGACGGTACAGAGAGCACGGGTTGAGCTTCACGGACTGCACGTCCCTTGCGGTGATGGCCTCGGCCGGGATCTCTGCCATCGCGTCCTTCGACGAAGGGTTCGACGGCTTGGTGACGCGCTTGGCTGGCAAGCCAGGGTAGGCCCGGAGAGCGGACCCGACCGAACATGTCCGCCGCCTTCGTCCCAGCTTCGATGCGTCCACCAAAGGGCCTATACGTAGCGAGCAGCAGAGTACCTGCGAGGAAAGACCATGCAGGATCCCGAATCGGCCGGCGCCGTGGGCGAGGACGTGCAAGCGCAGCCGATGGTCGTGCCCCCGGAGGCGCATCCAGGGGATCCCACCGAGGGCGTCGAGCACGCCCGCCACGCCTGGATCACCCGCCGGGTGATCGACAACGTGGACGCAACGCTCAACCAGGCGGTGACCTGGGAGCCGCATCGCTACATCCCGGTGCTGCTCCACATGGATGGAGAGCGGGTGTTCGCGTTCGCCAAGCAGCCGGCCCAGTAGCTCACCACGGCGATCCGAAGAGCGCAACGTCCGAGACGATCCTTAGAGGACCTTGCATCCTCGCCGTTCGTTCCCCGTTGTGCCCTTTGTGCCCTTGTGGTGAGCGTTCCTGAAGCTCCCCCCCACACGGGCGCCCACGCAACGCTTTTATCGTGAACCCGGTTTGACGGGCTCAAGCCGGGCGCGAGAGCACCTGGTCCACATCTGGCCCGCGTAGGGTAGTGGTCATCCTATGGGACTGTGGATCCCTTGAGGCGGGTTCAATTCTCGCCGCGGGCCCTTTTCAGCCGCCAGTTCCACCACCGCGCAGCCTGGCGGCTGAAAAGTTCACCCAACGCCCGAGCCTGCGGCACAGCGGGATCAGGCTCGGGCGTTGGGTAGGACCGCGAGGTTGGCGGCCCGACCCCCGATAGGGAGGAGGGCCGCCAACCTCGCGCCTACCCGTTGACGCGACTTGGGGCAACCATCGCATTGCGCTCGGGCGAGCGCTTGCTTCCGTCGGTGCCCCGCCGGCCTTCCGCCCGTGCCCGGCTGGCCTGACGCCGACGCGTCAGCCCATCTCGCGAACCAGCCGGCGCATCTTCTTCTCCCGGTTCATGGCCGCGTACATGAACGCCTCGTCCCGGGTGTCCTCCGCGATGAGCACGACCATGCGGCCGACCCGGTGGCGTCCGGTGCGGCCCCGGCGCTGGATGAGACGGATCTCGCTGGGCACGGGTTCGTAGAAGACGACGAGGTCCACGCTGGGGATGTCCAGGCCCTCCTCGGCCACGCTGGAGGCCACGAGCACCTTGAACGCGTGGTCGCGCAGGCGTTCGAGGACCTCGCGCTGCTCGTCCTGGCTCATGCCCTTGTCGCCCTCCCGGTCTCCTTGGCCCACGAACCGCTCGGCGGGGATACCGGCCTCGTCGAGGGCGCGCACGATGGAGCCGATGGTGTCCCGGTACTGGGCGAACACGATGACCAGGCTCTCCGGGTGCTCGTCGAGCTCGCGTTCCAGGACCTTGACCAGGGCCTCGACCTTCGGGTGGCTGGCCTCTTGCCAGTCCTTGATGCGCTCGAGCACCTCGACCACCAGGGGCTCGCCGGCGAACGCCTTGGCCGACTTGGAGCCCGGGTCGCGCATGAGGCGGAGCAGGAAGTCACGCAGCGGCTCGATGCCCTGGGTCTCGGCGAGCTCCAAGGCGTGGAGGGCCTGCATGACCACGCCCTGGTTGAGCAGCATGCCGAAGAGCGGGCCCTTGTTGCGGGCGCGGTTGAGCTGGGCGCGGATCTTGTTGCCGGCCTCGATGCAGTCCTTGCGGCCCACGTAGGGCTTGGGCGGGAGCACCCGGGCCTTCTTGAGCGGGGCGGCTCGGTCGTCGACGACCTTTTGCAGCCTGGCGCGAACGGCCTCAAGCGTGGGCGTGAGGGGGACGCGCACCCAGCGGACCTGGGTGTCCTTGATGTAGCGGGCCACCTCGGGGTCCTCGGGGCCTCGACCCTCCACGTGCGTGATGCCGAGGTTCTCGCGAACCTCCTCGATGCGCTCCTCATCACCTCCCGGCGAGGCGGTCAGCGCCATCAGATGGCCGCCTGGGTTGTCCTCCCAGAAGCGTCGGCCGATCTCGACGTAGGCGTAATCGCCCACGGCCCGATGAGCCTCGTCGACCACCAGCAAGGCGACATCCTCCAGGCTGATCCGGCCGTCCTCGAGGTCGTTGCGAAGTCCCTGGGGGGTCGAGAAGATCACGCGCGCCTGGTCGAAGAGCTCGGCGCGCTTGTCCGGGCTCACGCCTCCGCCGATGGTCACCTGGGGCTCGACGAGCAGGAAATCCGCGAACGTGTCGGCGTGCTGCTGGACCAGCGGCCGGGTCGGCGCCAGGAAGAGCACCTTGCCCGGTTCGTCCTGGAGCACATCGGCAGCCGCGAAGAGGGCCACGATGGTCTTGCCCAGCCCCGTCGGGAGCACGACCAGGCTAGGCGCTTCAAGGGCGGCCTCTGCCAGCTCGAGCTGGTAGCGCCGCGCTTCCACCGTGCCCGCTGGGATCAGCGGGTGCTCGACCATCTCCGGCTCCGGCGGTTCCTCGTGGCCGGGGGCCTGGTCGCGTGGTGGGAGGCCTTCCGAGAGGAAGGTGTGCAGGTCGACCTGCTCGTGGGGCACGCCGGCCCAACGGGGGGCCGGCCTTTGAGCTTTCCCTGCTGGGATGGGCGCCGGGGGGAACCACGCTGCTGGCAGGCGCCGAAGCCTCCCGAGCCGCGCCCTGCCCGTGCGAAACTGTCACGCGCGAGCCACGGGCCGGTGGAGCGGAGACGGGAAAACGTATATCGGGGCGTCAAGTCTAAGAGGGGTGTCCTGTGGAGCCTCGATGATGGTTTCTGTCGCCGTTCTCGCGTCTGGACGGGGCACGAACCTCGAAGCCTTGCTCGACGCTCAGGAGGATGGGGACCTGGGCCCAGCGCGGATCGAGGGCGTGTTCTCGGACAACGAGGATGCCCGCGCCCTAGCCATCGCTCACGAGCGCGGTGTCGAGGCTCACTTCGTCGACCCGGACGGCCTCGACCGTGCCACCTACGCCACGACGCTGCTTGATGCCCTGGAAGCCACCGGCCCGGACCTGGTCGTGCTCGCGGGCTTCATGCGCATCCTGACACCCTCGTTCATCCAAGCCTACCCGGATCGCATCCTCAACATCCATCCTTCCTTGCTCCCCCAGTTCAGAGGCCTTGATGCACAGCGACGAGCCCTCGCGGCCGGCGTGCGCATCGCTGGTGCCACCACGCATATCGTGCGCGAAGACGTGGACGCTGGCCCCATCGTGCTCCAAGCCGCCGTCCCAGTCCATCCCGAGGACGACGTGGAGCGCCTCTCGGACCGCATCCTTGCAGCCGAGCACCGCATCCTGCCAGCCAGCGTGCGCCTGTTCGCCGAGGGCCGGCTCAGCGTGGGTCAGGACACGGTCTCGATCAAGGGGGACCTCAAGATCACCGACACCACCCTCATCGTCCCCGAGGTGACCTCGTGACCACCGAACCACCCCAAGAACGACTCGACGCCCTCAAGGGCAGGGAGATGAACCTCGAGCTCGACACCATCGAAGCCCTCTTGGAGGCCCTGGGGCGACCCCAGGATGACCTTGCCGCCATCCACGTGGCCGGCACCAACGGGAAGGGCTCGGTCTGCCAGTTCCTCTCCTGCATGCTCCGCGAGGCCGGCGCCACGGTGGGCACCTACACCAGCCCGCATGTCCACAGCGTCACCGAGCGGATCCGACTCGACTGCGACCCCATCGAGGAGAAGCTCTTCGACGACCTCGTCACGCGCGTGCTCGACACCGCCGAGGAGAACGACCTCGAGCCAACCTACTTCGAGACCCTCACCGCAGCCGCGCTCACCTTCTTCGCCGAGCAAGACGTCGACTACGCCGTCGTCGAGGTGGGCCTCGGGGGACGCCTGGACGCCACCAACGTCCTCACCAACCCGCTGGTCACCGTCATCACGAACGTCGGCATCGAGCACGCTCAGCAGCTGGGCAGCACCGACGAGTCCATCGCTCGCGAGAAAGCCGGCATCCTGCGCAAGGGCGTGCCTGTGGTCACAGGCGCCGAGGGCCTGGCGCTCAAGGCGGTCTGGTCCGAGGCAGCCAAGCGGAGAGCTCCCCTCAAGGTGCTGCGATCGCTGGGCCGGCCCGAGATCGTGGCCAGCACCCTGGACGGCGTCACGTTCACGCTACCGAAGAACGATTACGGCGAGCTCACCTCGCCCCTGCCGGGCGAGCACATGGCCTCCAACGCGGCCATCGCCGTCCACACCTTCGACATCCTGCGCGAGCAGGGCCTTGAGGCCCCGGACAGCGCCATCCACGACGGCCTGGCCAAGACCGAGCTCCCGGCGCGCATCGAGGTCCTCCAGAAGAACCCCGCCTTCATCGTGGACGGCGCCCACAACCCCGACGCCGTCAAGACCCTGCGCAGCTTCCTCCAGGACCAGGGCTTCGAGCGCTACTTCATCCTCTTCGGCTCCCTGCGCGACAAGGACTATGGCACCATGATGGAGATCCTCGCACCGGAATCCCAGGAGGTCTTCGTCACCAAGCCCCCGGGCTCCGGGGACCGGGGCCTCAACGCCAAGGCCCTGGCCGGCGAGGCCAAGCGCCACTGCTCGCGGGTGCGCACGGTCCACAACCTCGAGACGGCGCTCAAGACCATGCTGGGCACCGCGAACCCGGAGGACGCCGTCGTCTGCTTCGGGAGCTTCTACCTCGCAGGCGCGGTGCTCGAGATCGGCAAGGAACTCGTCGGGTAGCCCATGGGCACCACCCAGGCGCTCCTGGACACCAAGCACCGCCCGCTGGTCATGGCCATCGTCAACCTGACGCCAGACAGCTTCTACCCTGACAGCCGGGCCCCCGATCCAGACGAGGCCGTCCAGCGCGCCCAGAGAGCCGTCGAACAAGGAGCTGACATCGTGGATCTGGGTGGCGAGAGCACGAGGCCTGGCTCGGAGCCGGTTCCTGAGAAGGCCGAGCACGAGCGCGTGGTCCCGGTGGTCGAGGCCCTGGCCCACGCCACCGATACCGCCATCAGCGTGGACACCCGGCGAGCCAGCGTTGCCCGCGCCTGCCTGGAAGCCGGTGCCACCATCGTCAACGATACCTCCGCCGGGCGCGACGACGAGGCCATGCGAGCTACCGTGGCTGAGCACGGGGCCGACATCGTGCTCATGCACCGCCAAGGCCAGCCCAAGCAGATGCAACAGGATCCGAGCTACGAGGATGTCGTGGGCGAGGTGGAGGCCTTCCTGACACAGCGGGCCAAGGCGTGCCTGGAGGCCGGCATCCCTCGAGAGAGCATCGTCGTGGACCCTGGCATCGGGTTCGGCAAGACCCTGGAGCACAACCTGGCCCTGCTGCGAGCCACACCACGACTGGCCGAGCTAGGCTACCCTGTGCTCGTGGGCGCCTCGCGCAAGTCCATGTTCGCCAAGCTGTTAGACCGCGAGGTGGACGAGCGGCTGGCCGGATCGCTGACCGTGGCCGCCTGGACGGCCGCCCACGGGGCCTCGGTGCTGCGCGTCCACGACGTGGCCGAGACCCTGGACGCCCTGCGGACCGTGCAAGCCCTGGAGAAGAGACCATGACCCCGGACCAGCCCGCCACCATGAGCCTGGACAGCATGCGCTTTTTCGGGCGCATCGGTCACACCGAGGAGGAGCGCGAGGTCGGCACCCACGTCGAGGTCGACCTGGAGCTCGAGATCGCGCTGGCCGAGGGGCCGGTGCACGCGCTCTCGCGCACCCTGGACTACCGCGAGGTCCACGAGCGGGTCGAGCAGGTCATCACCCAGGGCGAGCATCCGCTCCTAGAGGGGCTGGCAGAGGAGATCCTGGACGCCTTGGAGGGGTTGGCGTGGACGCGGGCGATCGTTCGGGTGCGCAAGCCCAGCCCACCGATCCAGGGGGCCATCGGGTACGCGCAGATCGAGATGGAGAGGCGGCACGAACCCGAAACACGGAGACACGGAGACACGGAGTGAACGGAGGCGGGATCTTCAGATCCGGAGGGAAGCCCGAATCAGCGCGCAAGACGATGGTTCGTCCGCCAGCAAGCCAACGTCCGCGACTCGGGATCCTCCTTCAACCGAGCCTTAAGTTATAACAGTTATAATCTTCGTGCCTCGGATCGGTAGGGTCTCCGTTCCCTCCGTGTCTCTGTGCCCCCGTGTTGAACGCTCCTCAACGCTCGAAACCGCTCTCCACCGTCGCCTCGCCGTCTTGGACCGCCAACAGGGAGTCTACCGTCCGCCACCGCCTGGCAGACCGCTGGAACGCATCGAGCCAACCCATCACCCATGGCTCTCTTCGACCCCCCTCATGCTGGGTTCGAGAGCGACCTTGGGCCCCGCCGGTTCCAGGGCCCGTGGGGACAACCGCCTTAAGGACCAATCCACAACGGTCAAATGCCCGTAGTTGAGTTGGTTGGCCGGGTGCATCCCATGCTGACAAGAACGCTGGGGCTTTTGATCCTCTCGACGCTGCTTGCCCTCTCGATGGCTGCTACCGCCCAAACGTTCAACGTGGGGTTCGAGGGGGGCGGAGACTCAGTCGATCTTGCCCCCGGTGAGAGCACCTCTATCAGCTACACGGTGTACCTCGAAGGCGACCAGTTCAACTGCCTTCAGAACCACGACATGCCCGTGGAGATGGCTGCTTCCGGGAGCCAGGGCATCACCATCGCTGTGGACCCGGACGAGCTCGTCTTCAGCAACACCCAGGGGATCCACGCCTCGGACACCGCAGCAGGCGGCTACAACGAGAGCGGGTCCGCCAGCGTCACGATCACCGCGCCTGCCACAGCCTCCTCCAGCTTCTCCGCGGACATCACCGTGGAGGGCACCTTCCCCGGCGGCGACTACGGCCCACCAGACCGCACGTGCGGCCCATCGGGCAACTTCCCGAGCGCCACGGGTGACACCCTCATCCGCGTCAACGTTGTCGCCCCGGCCACCGATGACGGCGACGGAGACGACGGGGGCGCCGGCGGTGGTGGCGGCGGAGCCGGCGGCAACGGTACCGACGGCAACGACGACGGCGGGGACGACGATGGCAACGGCATCCCCCTGCCTGCCTGGACCGTGCCCGCAGGCCTGATCGCTGCAGCCATGCTCACGCGACGCCGCGCCGAGTGACCCAACCGCGGAGACCGCGGAGGTTGTAGGCGCAAGCTATACGCACCGGCTGCCGGTTGCGCGCCTGCCATGGCATCGGTCGCAAGCAAGGTCGCAGTCCTGGGCTCCGGGATGTCCACGTTCGGGGCTTGGCAGGGTGCAAGCCTGCCCACGGTCCAAGCCACCATCCAGGATGCTCTCGAGGACGCCGGCCTCCCAGCCAGCCGCGTGGACGAAGCCTGGTGGGCCTCTCTGGCCTTCGGCGGGGGCCAGCTTGGCAACCCAGCAGCGCTGGTCTCCACCATCGACGGGCTCGAGCACGTGGCCAGCCACCGGGTGGAGAACGCGTGCGCCAGCGGCGGGTTCGCTGTGCGCTCGGCTGTCCAAGCCATCGCCTCAGGCGATGTGGACGTCGCCCTGGTCGTGGGCTTCGAGCGGATGAACGACCAGCCCAGCCACCGCCGCGGGTACTGGCTGGGCGTCTCAGGCGAGACCGCCTGGGAGCGCATGGCCGGCACGACCTTCCCCGGGGTCTACGCGCTCATGGCCGCGCGCCACATGCACGACCACGGCACCACGCGCGAGCAGCTGGCCAGCGTGGCCGTCAAGAACCACCGGTTCGCAGCAGCCAACGAGAAGGCCCAGTTCCAGAAAGAGATCAGCCTGGACAAGGCGCTCTCCTCCCCGCCCATCTGCCCGCCGCTCTCGCTCTACGATTGCTGCGGGACCACCGACGGGGCCGCTGCCCTGGTCTTGGCCAGTGCGCAGGTGGCCGACGAGCTGGGCGCAGAGGCGAGCTGGGTGCTCGGCTCGGGTGCAGCCACGGACACCCTGGCGCTGCACGAGCGCGAGAGCCTCACGCGCCTGGAAGCCACGCGCCGGGCAGGCGACCAGGCGCTTGCGGCCGCTGGCGTAAGCGTGGACGCGCTGGACTTAGCCGAGGTGCACGACTGCTTCACCATCGCCGAGGTGCTCGCCATCGAGGATCTCGGCTTCGTCGAGAAGGGGCAAGGCGGACCGGCCACCGAGGCTGGACGCACGGACCTCGGTGGCGATCTGGTGGTGAACCCGTCCGGCGGGCTCAAGGGCAAAGGCCATCCGCTGGGTGCTACCGGCGTTGCCCAGATCTGCGAGCTCCACGACCAGCTCTCCTCCCGGGCCGGTGAGCGCCAGGTCCCCGATGCGAGCCTGGGCCTGGCCCACAACGTGGGCGGCTCGGGGGCCACGTGCGCGGTCCACGTGCTCGCTGGCCCCAGCCATGGGCCGGGGGGTGGCTAGGTGGGCATCACGAACGCATCCGTCCAGCTCCCCCTCCACGAGATCCCCGGCAAGCAGCTTGCCCGCGCCGGGCGCCACCGGGGCTACCAGGCGCTGCGGGTCCCGTGGTGGGACCAGGATCCCCTGACACTGGCCACGGATGCTGGCTTGGCCCTGGGGGCCGCCGTGGAGCGCGCCGAAGAGCTCGTCGTCTGCCTCGACGAGGTCCACGATCAAGCTGGCCTGGCCGGCTTGGCGCTGGGCTTGGAGGTGCCTGTGCGCCAGATCACCGGGCCCGAGGCGGGCCTAGAGGCGCTCACACAGGCCATCGAGGCGCCCGCGCTGGTCGTGGCCGGCGGCAGCGTGCTCGGCGGTGCCGGGGCGGCGTTGCTGCTCGAGCCTGAGGCTGGCCTGCCTATCACCTCGAGCGCCACAGCGCCGGCCCGCCCGCTCGGCGGATACGAGCGCGCGGCCCTGGAACAGGCGGCGGCTACCCTGGAGGCCCCTGGCCCGCTGGGCGTGCCGGCGGGTCGCGTGGGTCGCCGGGAGCGCCCTGGCGAGGCTGAGGCTGCGTTCACAGGCAGCATCGGGGACGTCGGCGCTGCTGCGGGCCTCGTGGAGCTCGTCGGCCAGCTCGCCGAGCACGGGGGACCCGTGCGCCTGGCCAGCCAGCGCGGCGACCAGGCCATCGCACTGGCCATCGGCCCGGGCGATCTCAAGATCGTGGGCTTGGATGCGCCTGCTCGGGAGACGGAGCTCGCCGCCTGGGAGAAGTGGCGCGCACCGGCAGGCCAGCCCTGGAGCGAGGCCAGCCAGGGCGCCTACGTCTCTCGTGAGACCTACGACGCCGACCCAGTGGCGCGCTACGGTGCTCGCGCCATGGGTCCAGGCACGGTGGAGAGCATCACCACTATCGAGGCCGGCCCGCCAGGCGAGTTCGCCCGCCAGCACGAAGCCGCCGGGCCCTACGATGTGGCCATCGTCGCCCTGGAGGCCCCTGCAGGCAAGCGCGTGATCGCCCAGTGTGCGATTCCGCCTGGGGAGCTGGCCATCGGGGACCGCGTGGTCCCGGTGCTGCGCCGGCTCTTCTCCATGGAAGGACAGTGGCGCTACGCGCTCAAGCTCGGGCCTGCCCGCCATGGGCTCGCCGATGGGCCTGGTTGGTAACCTTCATGCGTGGCGCGCCGGTTGCCGGGGTATGTCTGACCGCACGTACAAGATCATCGAGCTCGTGGGCATCTCGGACGACTCCTTCTCGGATGCCGTGGACAACGCCATCGCCAAGGCCAACGAGACCCTCTCCGGGCTCGCGTGGTTCGAGGTGGAAGAAGAGCGGGGCGCCATCGGGGACGGTGGGGTCACGGAGTACCAGGTCAAGGTGAAGGTCGCCTTCAAGCTGAGCTGAGCCTCGGCTGTGGATCCAAGAAGAGGTGAGAAGCAGAAAGGAGAAGGGGAGAGCGGGCCGGGGGGGGGTCCCCGGCCCGTGGTGTCCCTAGGTACTGATCCCTCAGTCCGATCCCGTGTGGGCTCGGGACCGTGGGGTCAGCCGTCGATGTTGGCCTCGGCCTGGCTAACGCCCTGGGCCGTGGCCTCGGTCACGGAGGACGCGCTGGCCTCACCGTCGAGGCGCGGGTCCACGTCCGGGCCGTCGATCTCTGTCTCCAGTGCTGTGTCGACGGTGCCCTTGAGCTCGCCTTCGAGCTCGTGGGTCGCGTCGAGGTGCTGGTTGATCTCGGCCTTGGCATCCTGCTCGTCAGGCGCGTTGGCCTCTGCCTCGTGGAACACGTTCACGACAGCATCAGCAGCGCCCTCGAAGAAGGCGGTGACGTGGCCCCAGACGCTAACGTCAGCGCCTGCATCGACGATACCGGTCTCGGCTTCGGTGGACTCGTTGGCCTCATCCTCGTGCTCGAGCATGACCTCGTTGGCTGAGCTCATGGTCGAGGTAGCTTCGGCCTTCGCGTCCTCGTCGGCCTCTGGCGACTCGGTGTCGTTGAACGAGTCGCGCGCGTCGGCCTTGAGGTCCTGTTCGGCCTCGTATGTGGCCTCTGCCTGGGCTTGCGCGTGGGCTTGGGCCTCGGCCTTGGCCTCTTCAACGATCTCCATGGCGCCTGAGGCGTCGAGCTCGTAGGACGCCTCGGCATCGGCAGCCGCTTGTGCGGCTGCGTCTGCCTGGCCTTGGCCTTCTGCGAGAACGTCCCCAGCGGCTGCCGGGGCGCTCAACGCGAGAAGGGCGGTTGCGAGCATGGCTCCGATCTGGTGTAGTTTCGTATGCATCCCATCACACCATCCCAAGGTTGTCTTGCCCGACCCCCTTGAACGGTGTGGATGCACGCGTGAAACGACCAGGTTTCACGGTTCGAAGGCCTCAGCGGCCACCTCAGCCATCTCCAGGGCCTCAAGCACGCCAGCCTCGGCGCCTTCCCAGAGCTCCTCGAACTTCCGGGTTAGATCCTTGCCGAAGGGTGGATCGTGGACGTAGAGGAAGGCGAAGTACCGGTCGGGCTCGATGGGGTTCTTGACCGCCAGCGTCACGCTGCGCCCGTCGAGCACCGTGAACGGGACGACGGCTTGCTCGGAGAGGCGCACGTCCAGGCCCTGGCCCAGGTGCGGTCCGAGCAACTCGAGGATCTGGGGCGCAAACGGGCTCTCGATGGCGCGGTCCAGCTCGGCGGTGGGGAGCACGGCTCGCACGCTCACACGTCGCTCCACGGCCTTGGAGAGGGCGCGGAAGACCTCCACGTCCCGGGGCTCGAGCTTGAACTCGAAGCGCAGCGAGAGGTCGATGGTGTCCCTGGCACGGGCGATCTGGGTGGCCAGGAAGGCGCGGCCGGTCTCCTCGCCCACGCTCACCTTGAACACGGGCCGGGGCTCCTCGCGGGCCTTGGGCCCCAGCTCGGCCTCGAGCCGGGCCGCCTCGCGGGTCATCTCCTCGAAGGCGTGATCGAGCTCGACGCGCTTGCTGGACAACAGCTCGTCGAAGGCCACGCTGGGCTGGATGGCCGAGAAGCGCTTGGGTCTCCCGCCGATCACCTCCACCATGCCCTGGTCGGAGAGGGCGTGCAGGGCGTCGTAGATGCGTCCGCTGGGCACGCCAGCCCGCTTGGAGATCTCCCGGGCCTCCAGGGGGCCCGAGCCCAGCAAGGTCGTGTACACGCTGGCCTCGTACTGGGTGAGGCCCAGGCCCTTGAGCCCGTCCACCGGATCCATCAACAACTCCAGGGTTGTTCCAAACTTAAGCTCATGGCCTGGCGGCCACGAGAGCGGCCGCTGCCGCGGTCGCCAGGAGGGTGATCGGCCAGGGGATGGGGGCCGGGCGGGTGGCTGGTTCAGGGGGCCCAGGATCGGTGGGCGCCGGGTCAGGTGCGGGGGTGGTCTCGTTCGATGGCGGTGTGGTGGTCTCGTTCTCCGGTGCCGGGGTCTCGCCCTCTGCATCGCTGGCCGGCTCGCTCGAGGGGCGATTGGGGTGCTCGAAGCGGACCCCGTAGGCGCCCGGGGGTGTGGCCTCCAGCCAGGCCCGCCCGGTGCCCTCATCGTCTCCCGTGGTGAGGTTGGATGCCTGGGTCTCGAACCCGGTGGTGTTCTGGAGGGTCCAGCCGCGGGGCCCCAGGATGCGCACCTCAAGCGTGCTCTCCTCGCTGGCCTCCCGGTCGATGAACAGCGTGCGTTGGCTGGCCGCCGGCAGGGCGTAGTCGTAGGTGATGGAGAGGTTGAGCTCGACGGGCTCGGAGCGATCCACAGCGCCCTCGAAGCCGTTCAAGCGCATCCAGTGGACCTGGACCTCGTAGGGAGCATGGCTGTCGAGCCGGTGGTTCGAGCGCTCCTCGTCTTCCATCGCGGCTTGGAGCATGGCTTTGGCCCGGCTGTGCTCCTCAGGCGTGATGCGCTCGTCCCCGTCGGCGTCCCATCTCTCCCTGTAGGCCACGGCGTCCTGGCCGGCGTGGAGGACCTGGGCGCTGAGCTCGTAGCCGTCGTGGCTGGTGAAGGCGAGCTCCACCTGGCTCGATGTGCTGGCCTCTTCGGCGGGGATCGCTGGGGCGAGCAGGACGCCGACGGCCAGGAGCATGAGCGCCGGGACGGCTGCGGCTGGGAGGCGAGCCACGCGCTTGGAGCTTCAGGGGCGGCTAAGAGGGCTTGGTCGTCGCTGGGGTGGGTGCCTGGCTAGGGTGCCTGGCTAGGGTGCCTGGGAGCCCGTGGGAGCCCGTAGGAGCTCCGTGGGGGCTCACTGCGCAGCCACCGGCTCCAGGATCACGTAGCTCGATGGGCTGGAGCGGTCGCCGCTGCCGGTGGGAACGGTGACCGCCAGGGTGAGCGCGGAGCCTGCTCCGCCGCCGCAGCGCACAGCACCGGTGCTCTCGGTGAAGCCGTCCCCGTTCCACTTGTGGATGTTCTGGGGGCCCTCGTCCGTGTGGGCGCAGTACCCGACGAGGCTGACCGAGAAGATGGGCGCGTTGTCCACGATGTCGGCCTGGATGCGCACGGGTGGAGCGCGGTCCACGAGTGCTACGACCTCGGCGACCGTGGGCCAGTGGTTAAGCGTGAGCGGGCAGGGCTCGTCGGTCTTGTGGACCAGGAACCCGCCGCTGGAGCCCTGGCCCTCGTAGGCCATGGTGGAGACCAGATCGCAGCCCGTGTCGGTCTCGGTGAACGAGCGCCATTCCACGAGGGTGACGCGGCTCTGATTGTACTCGAGCTGGAGGCTCTCAACCCGGGCGCTCACGAGCCCGCTATCGGTGTCGGTCTCCAGGCGCTGGATGAAGTCGCGCACGGTGAAGGCCTCGCCCGGTTCACCGAGCAGGCCGCGGTCCGGGGTCCCTTCGCCGCTGGAGTCGCCGGCGATGCAGCCGGCGAACGATGTGGCGACGAGCGTCAAGGCGATCAAGAGCGTCGAGCGGTTCATTCCATCCCCTCCCTTCCACGGGGTCAGCTCCCACAAGAGGGTTGCTGTCCGCGGTTGGCGTCACGCTGGAACGGGAGGAGCTTGGTCAACCCAGGATCTCGGGTGGCGAGAGCCGCTGCTCCACCTGGGCTTGGAACCGCTCGAGCAGCTCGTGGCGCTGCTCGCCAAGCACGGCGGCCGCGCTGGTGGCGGCCACCAGGTTGAAGGCGAGCGGGCTGGGCCCGGGCAGGCCGCGCTCGAAGCGGACCCGGGATCGCCGGGAGACGAAGCGGAAGAGGAAGGCTTGGGCGTGCTGGTAGCCGAGGGCGTCGTGGAGGATCTCCCGGTAGGTTTCGGTGAGGATGGGCGAGTCAGGGCGGGTGCGCTGGAGGTGGCGCAGGAGCTTGCGGGCCGAGGCGTTCTGGCGGCCCACGCTGATGTTCGTGCCCAGGTAGTTGCGCAGGATCATCAGCGCCCGTGCGGCCACGTGGCGGAACCGGCGACGCAGGAGCTCGGCGTCGTCGATGGCCTCGTGGAGCTCGCGGGCCAGGTCGATCATGAAGAGCCCGCGCACCTCCTCGTCGGTGAGCTTGCGCCCGCTGGGGATCGTGAGCACGAAGCCGTAGTCGTTGACCATCCAGGCCACGTCCTCGCCCTTGAGCCTGCCCGTCCGGTGGGCGAACGCCCGGGCCAGGCCCTCGCAGCCGGGGCGTCCGATGGGCGCGTGGAACACGAGCTTGGTGGCGCCGGTCTCGTCGGTGTGCTCCTCGACCAGGGCCTCGTCGGGGGCCGGGATGCCGGCGAAGCGGGCCTGCTGGTCCAGGATGCTGGTGACGATGCCGGCGGCACGCGCGTCGAGGTGGTAGGCCGACTGGAGGTGCTCAAGCGCGGCGCGCCGCCCTTCGGTCTCCAGGATCCAGCCGGTCTCGTAGCGGAACTCAGCCACGCGCTGGGCCAGCTCATGGCTCATGGGCAGTTGCTCAGCGAACCAGCGGGGGACCGTGGGTCGTCGGCTCGAGGCCGAGGAGACCCGCGCCTTGACCGGGCTGGCCCCCCGGTACTCCCACGCTTGGCCGCCGAGCACGAAGACGTCACCTTTGGAGAGGCCCTCGACGAACTCCTCGTCCACGGTGCCTACGACGTCGTCGCCCTGCTTGACCTGGAGCTGGGTCGTGTCCGGGATGGTGCCGATGTTCGTGTAGTAGATGGGCCGCGTCTTGGAGCCGCGACGGCCGAAGGCGCGCTTGCCCGGATCGTACCAGAGCTTGCCGTAGACGTTGTGGCCCTCGAGATCCTCTGGCCCGGCCAAGTACTCGAGACAAGCCACCAGGTCGCCCATGGCAAGCGCGTGGTAGGGCTCGGCTCGGCGAACGCGGGCATGGGCTTCCTCCACATCCCAGACGCGTTCCAGGCTCATGCCCACCAGGTGCTGGCAGAGCACGTCCAGGCCGCCGTCCGGGATCTCCAGGGGGTCGAGCGCCCCTCGTCGGGCGGCCTCCGCGATGACGGTGCACTCGATGAGATCGTCGCGGTCGAGCGCGATGAGCACGCCCTTGCTGACCTCGCCGAGCCGATGCCCGGCCCGGCCGATCCGTTGGAGCGCGCGGGCCACGCCGCGGGGGCTGGAGAGCAGGACCACGAGGTCGATGTGGCCGATGTCGATGCCCAGCTCCAAGCTCGTGCTCGTGACCACGGCCTTGAGCTCGCCGTCCTTGAGCCGCTGCTCGATGTCCAGGCGCTTCTCTTTGCTCATGGAGCCGTGGTGGGCGCCCACCAGGTCCTCGTAGCGGTCCCCGAAGCGGTCCTGGAGGTGGTGGACCACGCGCTCGGTGCCCGCCCGCGTGTTCGTGAAGATGAGCGTGGTGCGATGGTCCTCGATGAGCTCATCTAGGGCCCCGTAGAGCTCCTCGGTCACCTCCTCGGCAGGCGCTGAGAGCAGGTCGTCGACGGGGCAGAGCACGTCGATGTCGATCTCCTGCTCGTAGGTCACGTCCACCACGCGGCACGGTCGGTGCCGGCCATGGCTGCCGCGGCCCACCAGGAAGCCGGCCACCTCCTCGAGGGGGTGCACCGTGGCGCTGAGCCCGATGCGCGTGGGCTCGTTGGGGGTCCGGTCGCACAGGCGCTCGAGGGCGAGCATGAGATGGGTGCCGCGCTTGTTCTCGGCCAGGGCGTGGACCTCGTCCACGATGATCCAGCCCGCCTGGGAGAAGTGCTGGCTGAACTTGGGCGCGTTGAGCACGATGGCCAGGCTCTCCGGTGTGGTGATGAAGATGTGCGGGGGCGTCTCGGTCATCTTGGCCCGCTCGTACTGGGTCGTGTCCCCCGTGCGCACCCCCACCCGGATCTCCGGGCGCTCCCCCAGCGTCGTCTCGAGCTCATCCATGATGCCCTCCAGGGGGCCCTTCAGGTTGTGCTCGATGTCGTTGTTCAGGGCCTTGAGCGGGCTCACGTACACCACGTAGACGCGGTCCTCGAGGGTACCCTGTTTGGCCTCGTGCACGAGCTCGTTGATGGCGGCCAGGAAGGCTGAGAGGGTCTTGCCCGAGCCGGTAGGCGAGCTGATGAGCACGTTGTGCCGGTCGTGGAGCTCCTTGACCGCGTAGCGCTGAGGGGGCGTGAAGGCATCGAAGCGCGAGGTGAACCAGGCCTGGACCTCTGGCTCCAGGATCGAGAGGATCTCCTCATCCGAGGCGCTCGTGGCCTCTTGGATACGGGGACCCTCTGGCTCCTGAAACACGCTTCCAACGGTACGGAGAGGGTTGCTTAAGGGGGTTGGGGTCCAGTCCCATGTGGGCTCACAGGGGGGTGTTGCCTAGTACCCAAGCAGCCGACAGTACTCGTTGTGGTCGACCAGTTCAAGAATCCAAACAATCGTCTGGCCTGAAGGCCCCTCCGAGACAGTCGTGTATAGAGCCCGCCAGCCATTCGGGAGATCCAGCTTCCGGAGGTTATGGAGTTCGCGTTCCAGCCGCGCCTCCCAACGGGGGACCGTTTTCTTGTTGTAGACCTTCGTCTGGATCGATATATAGGTCCCAGTCTGCGGGTCGCGGCGTAAAATCTCGACCTGTCTTCTCAGGGACTCTTTGACGCCACCAGGCGCGTTCTGGAACTGCTTGACAGCGTGTGGATCATCCAGCCCCACCTCGACCGAGCTCACGGGAACTTAATCCATGAGCAGGGCTATCAGCATAAGCCCTCTGGCCTCAGGCTCGCCCCTGCGGCTCACGTTCCTCGTGCCACCTCCGCCGGAAGACGTCCTTTGCTTGCTTGAGTGCCTCGATCTCCTGGCTGCGGCGGTCCTCAACGGCACTCTCCACCCGGTCGAGCGCACGAATCGCAGCGTCGTACTCCTCGGCGTCGAGAGCGCGCTTGACCTCCAACATCTCGTTCCTCAGATGGGTCTGGAAGTATCGAGGGAACCGAGGTTCCCCATCCGCGCCTACGTCCGCCAGAAGGCGAGGGTGGTTGTCGAAGGACAGGATCCCCTCGTCGATTGCATCCGATGCAGCGTCGAAATCAACATCCTCTGCGAGGTGCCGACGGGCTTGGGTCAGCGGCGCCTCCACCTTCCCGTACAGCTCGAGGGCAGCGGCTTCCCGGGACCTCCACAGTGCCTCACTCGCTTGGAGGTCCAGGACAGTCTTCCACATCCCCTCATCCGCCTCAGCGTCCTCGGTTGCTGCCGCGATACCCCGAATCGATTCAACGTCGATTCCCGCCAACTCGGCCATCTCGTCCAGTGACGCAGGAGGATCCAGTAGATCGGACCGGTAACCTACCGGCCCCCGGATGTTCGAGGGGCTGTAAGTCCACTGGGCGCCCTCGCTTCCCGTTGTGACCAGCGCAAGGCTCTCCAAGAACTCCACGCAAGCACGAAGGGTGGCATGACGCGTGCTCTTGGCACGCATTCTCCTCTCGATCTCAGACAGGCTGAGTGGCGGTTCTCGCCGCGCTTCCTCTAGAACTCGCCCAACTTCGACCAACGTCGCGAGTGTGGGCCCTTGGTTCTCGACGGAGGACGGGAGCTTCATCAGCATGTGTATACGAATTTGTCCTTATACGAATTTGTACCTTTCGGTGGTGGTCATGGGCCGCCTGTGTGAGCAAAGAGGTGCGATAATGGTCAAAAAGCCCCAAAACAGACCCTCTCACGCCAATATCGCGTTTACGGGCCTGTCTCAACGTCACCTTGGTCCCATCCTGCTCGGTTCCGCCTCGACGCGCTCACAGATCAGCTCCCCACGCGCCTGCCCTAACCGGTCCGCGTCTGAGGCGAACGCGTCGATATTGTGACAGATGCGCTCAAATCAACGCGATCCACCGTTGTCTGAGTGCAATACAATGTTGACACATACCCCAGCGTGATTTCGTACTCAGACCCAGGTTCGATTGTGACACGATCCTCGAGGTACGCATCCAGTTTCAAGGCGGCAGCTGTCCCCTTCCCGGCTTCGAGCTCCACGATATCCTCGCAACCTGCGTCTTCCCCTTGGACATCTGGGAGGGCTCGGTGGAGGTCGATGGTGTGGTTCATCGACTCGTTCGTGAGGCTGCGTATGCCGATGAACCCGATGCCCGGGAAGCTTCCACCGAGCGACGGGGCGTTGACCGTCGCAGCCTCTGGCCCGTGGTTGATCAGGATGGCGGAGAGCCAGATGGGGCCTTCCGCGGGGATCGTGTCTGGGGCGTGTAGTTGGAACTCGAGCTCGCTCTCTGACCGCTCCGGAACATCAGACCATGGGGTGGTGCATCCGGCGGCCACGGTTAGTGTGATGATCACAAGGGCCCCAACGACGAGCCGGGGTTGGATTCTTGGAGTTTCCTCACTCATGTTCCGTCACGCTCCCTGCGTGTGTTCGGCCTGCCTTGTATCGAGTTGAGCCGTGTAGGCGAACGGGAGGTCTGCTAGCTCCCTGGTCCCATGGTCTCCATCCATGCAGGCTACCACATCATAGAGGCCCGGTGCGAGTTGCTCGGTCAAGTTCACGATCAGGCGAGGGGTCACGGGCGCATCGATGACGCCGTCTGTCGGGTTCGTGGTAACGTGGAGGTAGAGCCATAAGCCGGTCTCGTTCTCACCAACTTGGACGCCCTGCGTTCCCAGCTTGAGACGCGGGGGAGCCGAGTCGGCCGGTAGTTCACCCAAGCTCACAATCATAGCCTGCCTGCCCCCGTTCTGGGACGAAGCATGCACCCCAGACTCCAGCGGCGCCCATTCCCATCTCTCCTGGTAGGTGGCTGCGAGCGGCTCACCCTCCCCGGGCGGAGAACATACATGCTGCGTGGAACCCAAGCAGCCCGCGACCAAGAGCCCGCCGAGTAGTAGGAGGACCATGAACGCGGAGCCGGCGCTAGAGGGCATCCCACCGTTTAGCATGTACTCCATTCCTATTCCACCTCAGAGCTGAGGGCAGGAACACCGCGACACCCTGCGAGTGAGCGGCAATGTCCATCGACCATACTTATGCCCGCGCAGTCGTGAACGGGCCAGAGCGAGCCTCCTGCAACCCCAACACTGTCGCCTGGTTGCACCGCATCGCGGGGTTGAAGGTGACCGTGATCGTGTACTCCTGGCCCGCCTCAAGATCCAGTCCTGGGAACAAGGATTCCTCGATCCAAATCGGCGCTGCCCGTGCCTCCCCCACCGGGAGAGTGGCGAGATCCTCGCACCCAACGTCCTCATCGCCCCGCGTCGTGATAGGGACAGCGTCGTACGGGCTCATCGTGTACGTCCCGTTCGGACCAGCAATCTCCATCGTATCGACCGTAGGGAATTCTCCTTCCAAGCTGGGAAGCCTGATCCGTGCATCCTCGGGGCCAACGTTCTCAACGATGACCGCAACCCAGAACCCCTCGCTCGGTGGGGGATGCGAAGGCACCAAGACACTGGATTGCAGTTCGCTGTCGCTTCGTTTCGCGGGATCCGGGGGACCTATGCACCCTGCCATGGCTGTTGAGAGGAGGGTGAGAGCCATGATGCTGGAGGGGATCTGCATTCACTCACCGAAGTCGCTGGGGCCAGGTAGACTGACCCAGACAAGCCCCGCCTCGGTTCCGACCATCCGGTCTCCAACTACTCGTTACGTGGCTTGCACAGAAAATCCCTACCCTCGCTCCCGTACTTCCATGACCAGGACATCTTCTGTCGGAGCGACGTCGAACCTGCCGAACCGGTAATCTTCCGAGACGACGACTCGTTCCAACCGTTCGCCATCCAAATTAACCCGCCGAACCTCATCTCTCTGCCCGTCCTCATCTTGACCAAACTGCGTGGTGCGGAACCAGATCCAGTCCCCGGCTATTACCGGGTCCCACGGGGTCCCTCCTTGGTTTTCCTGCACGAGTGGGGAGAACCTACCATCATCGATGTTCAAAATCCCGATTGTTGTCGGGTCACCCCGGCGAGCAAGTACGACGTGAGAATCTGAAAGGAACCTGGGCTCGTCACCACCAGAGATCGAGCGAATCGGCTCGCCTAGCGTGCCGCCAGTGAAGTTGTATACGATCATCTGGCTGACGGGGCCATCTGCCAGGTCTGTCTCCACCGAGGTAGCAATCCGCGAGCCATCGGGCGAGACAGTCCAAGGAGCGGTGGGTCGGTCCTCGTGAGGCAGGGTTCCAACGACGGTCTCGTCGCCCCCCGGAGTGAGATTCCGACGAACGAGATGCGGTTCCCCGCGCACCGGCGCATCTGTGAAATAGACGATCCCTCGCTCAGTATCTGCAGACGGGAGAATCGCGTCTCCTGAGCCCGAGAACGGCCCCTGGTAGTGGTTTGTTGTCGTTCCGTTGACTGAGATTTGGGTTAGCGAGACCATTTGGGTCGAGTTCAGGATAGAACTGTGGACGAATTGTTGTGGAGTCGCGAACCACGGTGTCCATGCTTCCAGCTCGATGATCGGCTGTGCCTGCGCCGGTGCAAGGTTGACCAACACGAGCTCCCAGCCGGGGCGCAGCTGTTCGGAGGCGAGCTTCGAATCCAGGTCCAACCCTTCCCCTTGGGGGGCTGGCTGAACCTCCGACGGGCCGGGCCCTTCACCGAAGTTCAGGCATCCCGATAGACCCGCACTCAGTACGAGTGCGACGATGAGGATTCCGTGACCCTGCACTTACTCACCCCGATCTCCATGGATGCTGCGCCCTACCCATCCTCGCCGCCCTCCCCACCTTCTTCCTGACCCACGTCGCCATCCTCGGTCTCGACGCGCTCACAGATCAGCTCCCGCACGCGCCGCTCGCTTCTCGCCATGACCGTCAGGCGCCATGGGCCGATGATCACCGACTCGCCGCGCTCGGGCACGTGGCCGAGCTCCTTGACCACGAGTCCGCCCACGGTGCTGACGTCCGGGTCGTCGCTCTCGAGGCCGAGCACGTGCTCGACGTCGTGGAGCGCGGCATCACCGCGCACGAGCACGCGGCCGGCTGGCAGGCGCACCAGGTCCCGGGCCTCCTCGTCGAAGGTGTCCTCGATCTCGCCCACGAGCTCCTCGAGCAGGTCCTCGGTGGTCACGATGCCCTCGGTGCCGCCGTGCTCGTCGGCCACGATGGCCATCTTGGACCGGGCGTCGAGCAGGGCGAGCAGGGCGGTCTCCAAGGTCGCGGTCTCGGGCACGATCACGGCGGGGTGAGCGAGGTTGAGCAGGACCTCGGGTTCGATCTCGTCGTCCAGGTGCCAGAGGTCCTTGAGGTGGACGATGCCCACCACGTTGTCGATCCCGTCCCGCACGACCGGGAAACGGGAGTGACCGCTGTCCTTGGCCATGGCCAGGCTGTCCTGCAGGGGGTCCTCGAGATCGAGAGCGATGACCTGGGTGCGGTGGGTCATGATCTGCCGCACCGTGAGCCGGCGCAGCCAGAAGACGTTCGAGAGGACCTCTCGAGCCAGCCGGCTGGAGACCTGTCCGGGGTCCACGCGGGAGATCAGGCTCTCGATCTCCTCCTCCGTGTGGGCCATCTCGGTGGCGCTGACCTCCGGGATGCCGATCATCCGGAGCAGCAGGAGGGCTGCCCCGTTGAGCACCTTCATGAACGGCCAGGAGAGGTAGTAGAAGAACACCATGCCGAACGATGTCGAACGGGTCACCTGGACCGGGTACCTGATCGCCATGGTCTTGGGCGCCAGCTCGCCCACGACAACGTGCAGGAACGTGATCGTGCCGAAAGCGATCGCGAAGGCGATGGAGTGGATCACCGCCGGGCTGGTGACCCCGAACTCGGCCAGAGGGATCTCGATCAACTCAGCCAGGGCCGGCTCACCGATCCACCCGAGACCCAGGCTGGCGACCGTGATACCCAGCTGGCAGACGCTCAGGTAGGCATCCAGGTTGTCCACCATGAGCTGAGCGACACCGGCACGAGGGTCGCCGCGCTCTCGCATGGCCTCCACCTGGGTGGGCCGGATCTTGACCATAGCGAACTCGGCGGCGACGAAGAACCCGTTGAGGAAGACCAGGAAGGCCGCCAGGCCAAGCTCGACGTAATCTTGAGGCGTGAGCGCCAAGGTGGTCGAGGGAGAGAGGGCGCGGGGTCAAGAACGTTGTTACTCGGCCAGCCGGCCGAGGGCCGGCGGCTCCGCCGCGGTGGACGGTCAACGGTCAACGGTTTCGTAGAGCTCGGCGGCCGTGGAATAGGCCTGGCTTGCCGCCTCCAACGCGTCGGCGGCGTCTCGGAGGGCCTGGCCTAGATCGGGCGCATCGTCCACGAAGACCATGTCCAGGGTCATGTCCGCGTTCTTGGCCTCATGGGCAGCCTTCTGGGCCTCCTCGATGGCTTCGGCGTGGGCCTCGGGGTCGAGCCTGTGGGCCTCCTGGCTTAAGCCCCCGGCAAGCGAGAAGGCCAGGCGCGCTGTCAAGCCGGCCTGCACGACGGCATCGACGACGACGCGGGTGCGCTGGGCCTCCTGGATGCGCGAGTTGGCGGGACCGGACTGCATGGGCTGGCCAGGCAGGTGCGGGGGAAAGGCTTTGCGGGCCGCCGAGAACGACCAGGCGTCATACTAGGGCTCAGCGGACCGCACCTTGCGCAGCTTGTCGAGATCGCTGGCGTACGTGTCGGGGCTGGTCTCCAGGCTGGCCGGGGTCCCGTGGAAGCGCTCGTCGTTCACCAGGCGCTCGAAGGCCTCCAGCCCGAGCTCGCCCTCGCCGATCTCGGCGTGACGGTCCTTCTTGGAGCCCAGGGGGTGCACGGAGTCGTTGAGGTGCCAGGCGCGCACCCGCGAGAGGTCCATGACCGCCTCGAAGGCCTCCATGGTCTCCTCGTAGCCCCCGGGCCGCAGCTCGTGGCCAGCCGCGAAGGTGTGGCAGGTGTCCAGGGTGACGGCCAGCCGGTCGGTCGGGTGCGCGTCGAGCCAGGTTGCGAGGTGCTCGGGGTCGTAGCCGAGGTTGTTGCCGGTCCCAGCGGTGTTCTCGAGCATGAGCAGGGTGTCCGCGGGTGCCCGGTCGAGCACCTCGCCGATGGCCTCGTTGATGCGCTCGATGCCGAACTCCTCGCCCTTGCCCAGGTGGCTGCCGGGGTGGAAGCAGACCCCCAGGATCCCGAGTTGGCTGGCGCGCTCGAGCTCATCGACCAGCGCGTCGATGGACTTGGCTTGCTTCTCATCATCCGGGTTGGCCAGGTTGATAAGATACGAGCCGTGGGCGAAGACCGTATCGAGGTGGTAGCCGTGGGCCTCGACGGCCTCGTGGAAGCTGGTGACGTCCTCCTCGGTCAATGGAGGGGCCGACCACTGGCGCTGGTTCTTCGTGAAGATCTGGACGGCCTCGGCATCGTAGGCGGTGCGGGCCTCTTCCGGCGCGTTGTGTAGCCCACCAGCGATGGAAGCATGGACACCCAGGAGCATGGCGCGCGCAAGCTGGGAGGGGGACTTGAGGTTGACCCCTGGCCACCACGTGTCACCGCACCTCGGAGGCCGTAACGGTTAACGCCGGCCTGGAGCCTGGCTCCCCATGGCAGGCTTGAGGCCGGGAGGCCACGCACCACGTCTCGTTTCGATCGTGATCTTGTTGATGACGCTGGCTTCGACGCTTCCGGTCGCGGCCCTCGGCCCGTCAGGGCCCGCGGTTGGGCCTGGCGAGGGTTCGCTAGCCTGTGAGCTGTTCGATGTAGCCTGCCCTGACAACCGCGAGCCCGCGTGGACCGCGGGCTACGAGTCCCCCGGCGGGACCGGGGTCGGCAAGGCCATCGAGGTCGCTCCCGCCAGTGAGCGCGTGTACGTGGCTGGCTGGAGTGGCTCCAACTCTGAGGACTACGTGACCTTGGCCTACGATGCCGCCACGGGTGCGCCCTTGTGGACCGCGGTCTACGATGGCCCGGCCGCCGGCCGGGACGAGATCACCGACATGACGCTCTCCCCTGACGGATCCCAGGTCCTGGTGACCGGCTTCAGCGACGAGGGGGACTCCATGGCCTACGCGACGCTGGCCTACGATGCCACCACGGGCGATCAGCTCTGGCTGGCTCGCCACGACGGGCCAGGCCACGATGTTGCCAACGCCCTGGCGGTTTCCCCGGATGGCGCCATCGTGGTCGTCACCGGCGGTGGCCCCCTCGGCGGGGAAGGGAGCTCTGCGAGCTACGACGACGTGGTCACCATCGCCTACGACGCCAGCACGGGCACGCAGCTTTGGATCCAGCGTTACGAAGCGCCAGGGGCGTGGATCGACTACGGCAACGACGCTGTCTTCCATCCCACAGACGACCTGGTCTTGGTCGTGGCCTCCAGCGGCACCGGCGACGGCACCACGGGACCCGTCGGGTTCGACTGGGCGACGTTGGCCTACGAGGCCTCCACAGGCACGCCGATCTGGGTCGACCGCTACGACCCTGGAGCCGGGCTCGGGCTCCCGACCGCTGCCGTGATGGACCCGTCAGGAGAGCAGCTCTACGTGACCGGGCTCCCGGATGCCACCACCCTGGCCTACGACCCCGCCACTGGGGAGATCGCTTGGCAAGCCAACCTGCCAGCCGAGCGCAACGCCATGACCCTCGAGATCGCCCTCGACACGGACGCAACCGGTCTCTTCGTGGCCGGAGCCATCCAGGCCGCGGGCTCGAACGAGAACGACTACCTCGTCCAAGCCCTGGACCCGGCCACCGGCCAGGAGCAGTGGCTCACGTCGTATGCGGGCCCTGGGATGGACTGGGACCTCGTGCGCGGCATGGGCGTGAGCCCCGATGGAGATGAGGTCTACGTCACCGGTGAGAGCACAGGGTTGGGCGCCAGTTTCGACGTCGCTACGCTGGCCCTGGAATCCGGGACTGGTGAGCGCCTCTGGCTGTCCCGCCAGGGTGTCCCGCACGCCATGGACGCCGCCTTCGGTCTGGCCGTCGCGCCCGACGGCGCGCGTGTGTTCGTCACCGGTGAGACGTGGGCTCAACCCGAGGCCGATGACGCCACGGGCACGTTGGCCTCTGAGACCGTGAGAGTGAGCCGCTGGGATGTGGGGACCTTCGCGTACGCGACGGGGTCATAGCTCTCTTAGATCCACACCCTCGCCGATCTCGAGCTCCGTGAAGTCCGAGATGCTCGGCTCTCGGGTCTCGCGCAGGGTCACGGGCACGGGCACCAGTGCGAGCAGCTCCTTGGCGATCTCGAGCTTGATGGCCTTGTCCGGCCGATCATCGACGGGCTCGCTTAGATCCCAGCCAGCCAGCTCGATGGACTCGGCACCCAGGGCTGCTGCGATGAAGCAGGCGCGGTCGCCGTCGGTGAAGCCGCCGAACCGGTGCATCGGGACGGGGAGGTCGTGGGGAGGGGGGGTTTGGCAGGTGGCGAAGACTGGCCCCTCGAGCTCTGGGGCGAAGGCTCGGATGAGGCCCTGGTTGTCGCCGTGGGCGTGGATGGCGGTGGGCACGCCGATGCGGCTGAACATCTCGTGGGCCATGCGCGAGCCGTCCAGGTCGGTGACGACCAGGGCAGGCTGGATGCCGGCGGAGAGGCACTGCTCCACGCTGCTGCCAGCCGCGATGATGGGTCGGGCGGGGTCGACGGTCTCGGCGTTGCCGGGCACGGGGCCGATCACGATGACGCGCTGGTCTGCGAAGCGCTCGCGCAGGTCCACGGGCGCGACGAGCTCAGCCCCGGTCTCGGCCAAGGTCTCTGCGAGCAGCCGGGCTGCGCGGGTGTCCTGGTTCGGGTCCAGGCTGCTAAGGTGCTCGCGTGCGAGCGCGTAGTGCGCATCCGGGTCCACGGCGGGATCCACCATCGGCTCCACGATGTCCTGATGGCAGACCCTGGGATAAGGGTGTGGTCAGGGGCACGGCTACGGTCACCGCGGAGGCGCAGAGAGCGCGAAGAGCGCGGAGAACCGAAAAGGGGTGGTCCTCTTGGTCTTCGCGGCCTCCGCGAGCTTCGCGTCTCCGCGGTTCTGGTTGGAGGGCGGGTCAGGACTCCGCGCTCGGTTGTTGTGCTTGTTGCCCCTCTCCGCGTCGTCTGCCAACGCGGCGCTGGACGTAGTGGTGGCTGGACCAACCGAACAGGGCCAGCAGCCCGCCGGCGACGAGCTGGAGGAAGTCGGCCATCTTGACGATCTCGCCCGTGGGGACCTCGCCTTGGAGCCGGGTGGCGATGTGCAGGAGGCTGACCAGGATCATGCCCGTGGCCACGAGGCTGAACGGGACGATCCAGTAGCTCCAGAGGACCCGGCGCTCCTTGATCCAGTGGTCCACGATGCGGCCGGCCACGCTGATCAACGCGGCACCCACGACCCACCAGACCAGGCTGGTCATGAAGACGAAGGCTTGGGCGATGCGTGTTGCTGTCACGCCGAGGTTCTGGACGTCCTGCCAGGCGAACACGATGCCGCCGAGGAGCACCGCGACGGAGAGGAAGCCGGTGAAGAGCCGGACCCGGGCGGTGACCAGGCCCTCGTAGAAGTCGCTGGCCAGGCGCGCGATGTTCTCCTCGAGCTGGAACCCCTTGACGATGAAGTAGGTCCCGATGGCCAGCGCGATGGCGCCCAAGCCGATGGCCTGGTAACCCGTGATGGTGGCCAGCCCGTAGATGAGTAAGGCCAGCGCGATGGGGACGAAGAGCGCGCGCTGGATGTTCTCGTCTTCGAGGGCCCGCCGGATCACGTAGTAGACCCCCTCGATGTCGGCGTTCTGGCGCACGATGACGCGCTTGACGGCGTCCACCTTGACGCGGCTGGTGATCAGAGGCAAGATGAACTCGTCCTCTGCGCCGTCGGTGACCAGGATGCAGGCGGTGGGCTCCAGCTTGTCCAGCACCTCGTCGAGCTGGCCGGCCAGGATCCGATCGCTGGTGGAGCCCACGTTGCGGTGGCCGCAGATCGTGGCGATGGCGGCCTCGTGGCCTTGGCGCACGAGGTCGTCGTAGACGTTGATGCCTGCCAGGAGCGCGTTGGTGTCCGTGTCCTCCGGGTCAGCCAGGCCGAGAGCCATGGCGGCGTCCAGGTTGGCGTCTCGGCCGACGATGGGCGTGGCGACGCCCGTTTTGGCGCCGAAATCGTTGTCACGGTCCACGCAGAGGATCAGGAACGTCATCGGCCGCATGGAGCCAACGGTGCACTGGTGTTTCAAGGTAGCGGGTTGCCCCCGGCCTCCCAACCCCTGCGCCCGAAGCCTATACATCCCTGCATCCCACTCGAAGACCATGCGCTGGGGGGTCGCCTGTCTCGCACTCTTGGTCGTGGCCAGCGTGCTCCCGGTCCAGGCTGCAGGCCAACAGGGGCCTCCTGTGCCGCCACCGGAGACGAGCTTGGCCGTAGAGGACGACGGCGCCCTTGCCATCCCGATGGGGCCCCCAGTCCATCTCCCGGTCGAGCTCACCACCGGCTGCCACCCAGACGAGGGTCCCGAGACCTCCACGGAGGTCCGCTTCCAAGTGGCCCAAGCCCCAGGCTTCGCCAGCGCGTTCATCACGCCAGCCGAGACGACCTACACGTACAACCTCGGCGAGTGCCCGGACCCCGAGCACAACCGGACCATCGAGGTCGACCTGGTGGTGCGCACCCAGGAAGGCCACCCGGCGTTCACCCCCTTCCCGATCTGGCTCACCGCCACGGTCCACCGGTACGCGAGCGGGGAAGCGACCTGGTCGCACGGACCCTACCACGCCAACGCCTCCGTGATCCAGGGCTTCACGCCGCGGGCCAACATCTCGGTCGAGCCCGGTGTTGCACGGGCACCTGCCGGGGGGACAGCTGTGTTCCGCGCGGTGGTGGAGAACACGGCCAACGGGCCCGCCAGCTTCACGCTGTCCCTGAGACCCGAGTCCGGCACCCCAGTGGTCGAGGACGTCGATCCCCTGGCCTTCGAGCTCGATGCCGGCCGCACACAGGACGTGCGCATCTCCATCACGGATGCCCGGGGTGGGGATCGGGAGGCGACCTGGGCTGCCAAGCTCCTCGTGACGGTGGATCCGGCTGATCCGCGTGCCACCACCACGGTGACCGAGCAGGCCACCTTGGAAGCCCACTTCTCTGGCCAGGTTGAGACCTCCAACCAGGCCGCTCCCGGCGTGCCCACGGCGTGGTTCCCCTTGGCCCTCTTGGTGGCCGCGGGAGCAGGGATCGTGGCCTGGCGACGGCTTCGGTGAGCCCAGCGCCAACCGGTCGCCCCTCATGAAGCTTTCCGGAGTGGCCTTCCACCCTGGGGGGTTCTGGTGCGATGGCGTGGATGGCTTACCCCACTTCCAGCTGCCTGGCTTCGCCGTGCGCCAAACGAGCTTCGACCCCCATCCCTCGCATAGCCAGAGCCCTGCGACCGTGAGCCCCCTGGACACCGTCCCCTTGCGGTGCGCTGGATGTGGCGATGAGCTCGCCGCGCGGGTGGCACGGTCCCTTGCTGGGATCGTGACCGCCAGCCGCTGTGAGGCGTGCAGCCGTGCCTGACGCTTGATACACGCCCCGCCTGGCAACCTTCACCCCGGGACCAGGGAGCCTCCAACCCGGTCACCTGGTGCCCACGGGGCAAGCTCCCCTCCCCCTGGCCCTTATCCGTCCGAGCCACCGAGCAAGCAACGCCTCTCGCGAGGGGCAACGCGAGGTGACCGGATGCCGCGATGGCCGATGTGGACGTGGGCGATGCTTGCCATCAGCCTCGTGCTCGCCCCGAACGCCCTCGCCCAGCTCCCGGAACCCGGCGCCCCCGCGCCTCCAGTCACCTTCGAGGACCGGACCATCGCCTCGCCGGTGGCCCCTGGCAACGGTGCCGCGTTGGTCCAGCTGACCACTGAGATCGGCTGCTCGGCCGATGAGTTGCTCCTGGCCTCCACCACGGCCCGCTTCGAGGCTGGCCCCGTGCCGGGATGGGCTCGCCTCTCGTTCTCACCCGAGCAGCACGTGCTGGATCCGGGCCCGTGCAGCCAGGACGACGCCACGCGGGAGGTCACAACGATGCTGGCTGTCAGCGTGGAGCAGGCAGCCCCGGCCTTCCAGCAAGCTGATCTCCCGGTCCACCTGTTCCTGGCCAAGGACTACCCGCAGGACCATCTGGACACGACCTACGGGCCCTACGTGGCCAACGTCACCCTTGAGCCGGGCTACCTGGCCGAGTTGGACGTGCTCGTCGAGTCCGAGGTGGTCACGGTTCCTGCGGGCTCTGAGGCGCGCTACACCCTCACGGTACTCAACCAGGCCAACGGCGAGAGCCAGGCCACCCTGGAGCCCGCGTCCACGAACCTCGACGGCGTGGAGGTGCGTATCGAGCCCAGCCAGCTCGTCCTCCATCCTGGAAGCCAGGGAACCGTGGTCGTCGTGGTCGAGGATGCCCGCGAGCAGGGCACCGGCGCCAGCGTGGCCAGCGAGGTGCTCGTCACGCTGAGCTCCTTGGATGCCCGAGGCGAGAGCACCGGCAGTGAGCTCGTCGAGCTGCGCACCCAGCTCGATGGGCCCCAGCCGTCCACGCAGGCCCGCACGCCGGGTCCGAGCGTGTTGGCCGTGCTCGTGGGCGTGTCCCTGACGAGCCTGTTCCTCTCCCGGCTCAGGTCACGGTGAACGGCTCCGATGT
>CAYNEI010000023.1:0-35236 GCA_964396185.1 uncultured Thermoplasmatales archaeon | reverse complement strand
GATGTGGCGGGTGTGACGGAAGTGACGATCCGGAACCGGTACAAGGAGCTCGCGGAGAAGCTCGATATCGACATCATCTTGTGACGCGGCCTTGCCGCGTCACAAGGCGCCACGTGCCCGACGCTCGGGCCACAGCTGGATCTGAGCGTCGGGTGCGTTTCCGTCTGAGAAGAACGGCCGCGACCCCAACGGCGGAGCGGGCGGGCTTCTCAGGATGCGAAGACCAGTGCCTTGCGCTCTGACGAGCGCTTGCTTCCGCGCCGCGTGGCGTACTCCCGGATCTGGTGCGCTCCCACGATCTCCCGGAAGGCCGTGTACCTCTCGCTCGGTCTTGACAAGCGTTTATCTACGTGCCCGATGTCCGTCGTCGATGCAAGCGAGGCCCGTTGCATCTCGATTCGCCCTGGTCAGCCTCCTCCTCTTGGCCGGCTGCTTGGGCGCAACAGAGGCACCCCTGGAGGAACAGTCAGACGACCGGGCCAGCACCTCGCTGGACGAGCCGCCAACATGGGAGGTCGGTGACTGGTGGACGTACCGCTTCACCGCGACCCCGTTCAACGGCTACACCGTGGAGGGCACCATCGTGGTTGCTGATGCCAACGACACCCACTACCTGGTTGGTATGCCGAGCGAGTCGTTCAACGACTTCATGTTCACCTTCCACTTCCCACCTATGGGGGCGGTGAGCCGTGAGGATCTCTCTTGGGAGGTCCACGACGGGCCGCTCAAGACCATCCACTTCCCGCTCACCAACGAGACGACATGGGAGACCGAGACGGTGGGGTACAAGGGACAGGCTGCGGTCGAGGTGACCGGTGCCACGACAGCCGAGATCGTGATCGCACCGTACCTGGCCCCGATCCGCGCTCACTACGACGCCGAGGTGGGTCACTACACGCGCATCGGCATCGACGACTACGGCTACGCCGAGCTCCTCGATCACGGTGATGGGTTCCAGGGGAACGTGACCGTCCCCGTGGACCAGAAGACGATCTTCTACGGTCGGGCAGCAGGCGTGGCGGCCATCGACGAGCCGCTCTGGACGATCCCCTCAAACGATCCGAACCAGCCGGGCACTGGCGTCAACCCATCCCCGGTGGACGTCGTGACCTTCCCGGAGCGGGACCACTTGGGGTTGGTCCAGTGGGTGGGTACCTTCTTCCTTGTCCCGGCCGCCTCCCCTGGTCTCTTCATCGAGCACGCCGAAGCGCCCGACGGCACGGTGTACGAGCTCTCGAGGAGTCCCGCCGACGGCGAGGGCGTCGACATGCAATGGTTCCGCGTCGACGAGCCAGGCGGGGAATGGAGGTTCACCCACTCGGCAGCCGGTGCCGGGATCGCCACCAGCGAGGGCATCCTGTACAACACGCTGGAGTACGAGCTCTAGCTCACGAGCCCCGCCTTCGCCTCAGGATCAAGCCCAAGGCGAAGAGCAGCGCGGGAACGGTGACCATGGAGGGAAGCATCGGAGCATCCCTGGTCTCCTCTCGATCCGTCTGAGCAGGTGCGAGGTTCGCGTCTCCGGCCAAGCAGGTGGCTTCGAAGTCCAGCGTGACGTCGTCCAGGAACCGGTGGAAGGACCAGAACCACGGCTCGCGCGGGTCCTGTGCCGAGACGGGGCCCACACCCTCCCCCATGGCCTGATGGACGAGGGGGTGGTAGCCAGCAGCCAGCGCCTTGCCGAACTGGTTGAGGCCTTCGTACTGGCACATGGCCGTGTTGCCGAAGACGGGGTCCTGGTCGCTGCCGCCCTCGAGGGTGGCCCACGTAGGCAACGGGAGACCAGGATCGTCTTGGCCTCCCGGCAAGCACCCGCGACCGGGGAAGCTGTACGCGAGATTCGGCGGGAGGGGGGTCCCGGGGTCCCAGGCGGGCAGCGGCGGGTGGCCTTCGGCCTCGCGCCACGCCTCGTAGGTCCCCACGAACTCCCGGTGCCACAGCACGAAGATGTCGCCGTAGCGATCCTCGTCGCCGGGGTCGGGGTCGAAACCGGGCCCGTAGCGCACGTGCCAGGCCTTGTGCTCCTCCATGATCGCGTTGGTCCCGCCCGCCGGGGTGCCCATGGGTGGACCGCCGCCCATGCCGAAGGTGCCATCGTGGCGGGCGCAGTGGTGGGTGCCGGGGACGTGGTCGTGCTCGGAGAGGTAGGCATCCAGGATGTCGATCTCCGGGGGAGCGGCGCTCGCGGTTCCGGGCATGAGGAGGAGCACGGCGATCACGAGCAGGGACAGCCAGGAGGCGCGCATCTGGTTGCAGGACCGTCTCAGGCTTTAAGCCTCGCTGTGCGCCCGTTCGGGGGACGAAGCGCTCGCCTTTCCTTCACGGAACGCGGCTCACCCCGCTTGCAGCAGGGTCGAGTCATGCAGGACCCCCGGGTCGGCGAGATCATGGCTGACGGCGCACCCTTCGATCCATCCCGGATCATCGGCGGCGGGTTCGAGCGTCTCATCGGGACCTGAGCGGAGCTCGTTCACCCCGCCCCGAGTGGCCGGAGTGGTTATCTCCCAGCGCGCCCATCCCCGCGGATGCTTGGGAGGTCCAAGGGAGGGCTCCATCGTCCCCGTACGCTCAACGGCCTGCTCGTGATCACCGTGTTGCTGACGGCAGCCCCCGGCATGGTGGCTTCGAGCGCGGACCCCTCGCCGGTCGATGCATCGTGCGTCTCTGCCGACCGCGCCGTGCAGCTCGTCGACCACGAACCGACGACCTACCACCTGGCCGGCTGGCTCTGCGCGGACGATGCCGCTGGGCTCGAGGATGGCCGAACGGTCATCATCGCCTCGCCATCCGGGCTCTCCAACCATGCGTACTGGGACTGGCCTCAAGAGGCCGAGACCTACTCCTTCGTGAGGGACGCGATCGAGGCAGGGTACAGCGTTTACAACTACGACCGCATCGGCACGGGGCAGAGCGACCGGCCCGCGGCCGCGCTGGTCACCGTCCAATCCGAGGCCTTCGTGATCCACCAGTTGGTCGACGACCTCCGGGCCGGCGAGATCGGCGGGGTCGCGTTCGACAAGGTGGTGCTGCTCGGGAACTCGCTCAGCGTCTTCATCTCGGTCTATGAAGCGGAGACGTACAGGGATGTCGACGGCCTCATCAACACCGGGATCATCGTGGGCCCGCTCCCACAAGGGCTCGCCGCGCTGTTCTCCACGTTCTACCCGGCCCAGTTCGACCCGAAGTTCCAGGACGAGGGTATCCCGCTGGGCTACGCCACGATGCAACCGGGGTCACGCAAGGCGATGTTCCACCTCCCAGGGGCCGACCCGGCCACCGTGGCCCTGGACGAGGAGCTCAAGGACACAGCCACGCTGGGTGAAGCCGCAACCTTCCCAACGTGGATGCCCCTGACCCGGACCGTGGACGTGCCGGTGCTCTCCGTGCTCGGCGACCGCGACATCCTCTTCTGCGACCCGGTGTGCGGTCAGGCTGAAGCTGACCGTGAGCGGACGTTCTGGTCGCCAGAGACCTGCTTCGAGATCGAGATCCTGCCGGACACCGGACACTTCGTCCAGCTTCACACCCAAGCCGCGCCGGCCTTCGGCGAGCTGGCTGTCGACTGGCTGGACCGGCGCATCGGCGTGGGCGACGCAACCCTACCTTCTGAGCCATGCACCTTGTAGACCCTTGCTTGGTTCTCTGTTGGCAGCCTGTCACCCGGGCTCCACGAGTTGGTCCCAGGTCTCCTCCCACGCCGGATCCAACGCCAGGAGCCGTTCGAGCTCCTCGACGTCCAGGGTGTCGGCGTTGCGAGCGAGCAGTGCCTGGACATCGGCGATGTGCTTGAGGCCGTGGCCATGGCGGACGTGCTCTCTCACCTTGAGCACGAGCAACGCCTCCAGCGGAACGACCCAGACGATGCGGTCCCCGTCATCAGGGAGGGAGGTTCCAACGCGGCCGTCGAGCGCGATCCGGTCGAGCTCATCGGTGACTGGGTACAGCTCCACGAGCGCCCCGCCAGCGAACGCCCACGTGGTCGCGTCGACCCTGCGAGTCCCTGGCGGGAGCTGGGTGCTGAGATCTTCGAGGACTTGGAGGTCCTCGACCGCCACGGAGATGTCGACGTCCTCGGTCGCGCGCACATGGCCGTGGTGGGCTGAAGCGAAGCTGCCAGTCACAGCGTAGTCGATGCCACTTCCATCGAGGAGCTCGACGGAGGCGACCAACGCATCCCAGAGGGGGTCGCTCAGGAACCGACCCCCTTCAGCATGGCGCTGAGCGAGCCAGCTCGCGCGATCCGTTCGTCCGCTGGCCGGGCAAGATCCCGCTCGATCCGAGCCACCTGCTCGCCCAGCACCCGCTCCACATCGTAGTCCATCGAGGCCCACCGAACCCGATCTCCGTTCCACTCGACCTTGCCCATGGCCTCCAGATCCGCGATGGCCTCGAGGATCGAGGTGCGTCGCACCGCCTTGGCAGGGTAGGCGCGCCGGAGCTGGGGGATCGTGAGACCCCTGCCTACCCCGCGCTCCTGGAGGGTGCGGGCGACTTTCTCCCGCGTCTGGGTCGTGATGCCCACAATACAACGGATTTGTTATAGTACTATTTAAGCATCACGCTGATGCCACCGGTTGGCGAGCCCCTCGCGCGTCCGCCTCCGCGTCCTTCCACATGAGCACAGCCAACGGCCACAGGGCAGCGATGAGCGCGGCGCTCTGCACGTAGAAGAGCACGGCGAACACCGGCACGAAGCGCGTGATGGCCACGATGACCAGCGCGGCAGCGATGCCCCTGGCGGGCCACTGGCCCATGACGCCGGCCTTCCCGACGGCGCCTGCGAAGGCGATGGCACCGATGGCGAAGATGGCTGAGCCTGCGAAGAGCACCATGGGGAACACGGTCTCGTCGAGGGCCTGCTGGACGGCGGCGACGTCCACGCCTGCCTCGTGGGCGGCCACGGGAGCCATCTCCATGGCCGGCAGGAGCGCGAAGAGCACGCTCCCGAGCACGATGAACGGCAGGCCGATCGCACTCCAGCGGTCCTCGCCTGCCTCGCGCAGGTAGCCGCGCAGCGCGATGAAGGCGATGGCCAAGAGGCCTGAGCCCACCGCCAGGAGCAAGTGCGAGAAGATCCACATGCCCGGGTCAGCGGCGACCTCGGTGGCGATGGCGTCGTACAACCCTGGCTCGCCGACGCGCGTGCCGATGTGCGGGTGGGTGAGGAACGCGACGAGCACGGTGATGGGAGCCAGGATCAGGATGGCGGCCCCCCAGCGGTTCTTCGTCCCCGTCTCCATCAGGATCCCCTCCCGTGGAGATGGCGCTGGGTGGCGCCGGTGGTTGGGTCCAGGCTGTCCCGGTCGTGGGCTCCTAGGGCTTCTCGTCCCATAGAGCATTGGTAGCCCACGGGGTCCCTTGAACCCGCGTTGAGGCGATCCCCACCGTCGAGACGCTCACCGCTAAGGATGGCGTTTTCGTTGTGTGGAGCCCAACGAGCCGGACAGTTCAAGGCCAAGGGCGCACGTCTGGGTTCATGGACGAGCTGGATGCGGCGATCCTCCGGGAGCTCTTCCGGGATCGTGGGATCATCTGGGGCGGTGGGGACCCCAGGCTTGGCACCACGGACATCGCCGACCGGCTCGACGTCGATCGGACCACGGTGTGGGCGCGGCTCAAGGCCTGGCGCGAGGACGGGTTCCTGGTCCGCCAGGAGGCCGTCCCCAACCCGGCCCTGTTCGGTGCTGGCGTGGCCGGTGGGGACATCATGGTGGACGATCCCCGGCACAAACCGGAGGTCCTCGAGGCCGTCCAGCTGGTCGACGGGATCCTCACGGGCGTGGACCTCGTGGGCCCTTGGGTGGTCTTGCTCTACGCCATGGAGAGCGAGAGGGCCCTGGAACGGTCCCGGCAACTCTTGGACCGGCTCCCGCACGTGGAGGAGGTGACCGCATGCATCCCGTTCGAGACGCCAGAGAGCGCCATCGAGCTCACGGACACGGACTGGCGGATCGTGGATGCGCTGCGACGCTCCCCGGAGGCTCCGTTCAAGGAGGTCGCTGAGCAGGCCAGCGTGAGCCCGCGCACCTTCACCCGGCGCTACCGAGAGCTCCTCGAGGCCAGCGCCATCTGGTCGTTCCCGCTCTTCGACTTCACCCGATACCAGGGTGCCGTGCTGGCCCGCTTCGTCGTCCTCGTGGACGGCGCGGGCGAACGGGCAGACCTGGTCAACGCTTGCCGCAGCGAGCTGGATCAACTCGTCTGGTGCGGGGACATCGAACCGGTGCTCCCGGAGGGCGCCTCTGGCCCGTTGGTGGTGGAGGCGTGGTGCCACCTTGCCTCGGCGCCCGCAGTCGAGGAGGTCGAGCTATGGTTGGGCGACCACGCCGGCGTCCAGGAAGTTCTGCCGTTCTACCCGAAGTCTTGGTTCGTGGTGCCGACGTGGTTCGACGAGCGGATCGAGCGACAGATGCCGGCGGCCCAGGGGCCCAGCCGGTGAGGGGCGTGCGTTATTACACTGGGGGGTCCATCGAGATGGTGATGACCCCGTCCCAGGGCTCGCGTTCCAAGAAGAAGGAGTTACCGGCGAATTTCTTCTTGACCAAACCGATGGGGACGATCACGAAGTCTGGGGATCCAGCGCTCCGCAAGAAGCGGTCGACGAGAAAGCATTGACGCCATGTCCTTTCGGTCCACCCAACGGAAGCGCTAAATGGCCGTAGCCACGATGGCTGGAACGATCATGCGCGTTCGTTCCCCGCACGAGGTGCTGGAAGCCCCCTCCGAGCCTGCGGAGGAGCCGAGGATCCGCGACGTCGTGAACCGGCCCACGGCCACAAAGTACGCGCGGGTGAAGGCCCAATCCCCCAGCGAGCGCCTCCGGGATGCCTTCGCCCTGACGGCGTGGGCGACCAACCTCTCGCGGGAGGCAAAGCGTGGCCCCGACGGAAGCTGACGACTTCTCCGCTGTCCTGGACACCGTCCTGAGCGTTCTGGACAGGGAGGAGATCACCTACATGATGACGGGGGCGATCGTCCGCAACGTCTTCGGGGAGGTGCGAACGAGCCGGGACCTGGACGTCGTCATCCATCCCGACCACGCCGACCCAGGCGCGTTGAGAGGTTGGTTCGAAGCACAAGGCCTCGAGGTCGATGGCCCTCGCCGGGGCGAACTCGGACGGCGCCTGGTGATCGCATCAGAGCCCGTTCCCACGGACCTCTGGCTGGCGCCCGATACCCCTCTCCACAGAGGAGAGTTCGAACGGTGTGTCACGAGAGGTCGGCGGGCGGGTCCTTGCTGTGATGCACCCCCAGGATTACGTCCTCCGCAAGCTCGTCAACACGAAGGTCCGCCGTGGGAGCCACGACTTGGACGACGCCTACCAGGTGCTCCTCTTCGCTTGGGAGATGATCGACCCGGACCAGCTGATCGAGGACGCGATCATCCACCGCGTTCAGGGCAAGGCCACTGAGCTCGTCGACCTCGTTCGCTCGGACCGCGAGGACCTCGAGCGAGGCGAGACCCCTGAGGGCGTCTGAGGGCTCACACCGCCGTCCAACCACCATCCACCGGGAGCGCTGCACCGTTGAGGTAGGCGGCCTCGTCGCTGGCTAAGAACACCACGACAGCGGCCACCTCCTCGGGCTGTCCCAGCCGGTTGGCCGGCACCGCCCGGATGAAGCCCTGCTTGACCTTGGGGTTGCGCCCGTCGACGCGCTCGACCATGGGCGTCTCGGTCCAACCCGGGCAGACCGCATTGACGCGCACGCCCTTGCGGGCCCACTCGGCCGCGGCCGTCTTGGTCAGGCCCACCACGCCGTGCTTGGCTGCGCTGTAGGCCGCTGCTCCCTGGTTGGCCACGAGCCCGGCCACGCTGGCCGTGTTGATGATCGAGCCGCCGCCCTCCTGGTCGGCCATCACCGGGATCTGGTGCTTGAGGCCTAAAAAGACGCCCTTGAGGTCGATGGCGATGACGCGATCGAAGTCCTCCACCGAGATGTCCGGGAGCTTGGCCAGCGGACCCTCGATGCCCGCGTTGTTGTGGGCGATGTCGAGGTGGCCGTCGAGATCCACGGCCGTCTGGACGGCCTGTTGGACATCCATCTCCTGGGTCACATCGCACCGGATGGAGCTGGCGATGCCGCCGTCGGCCTCGATGCGCGCCGCGGTGGCCTCGGCTCCCTTGGCGTCGATGTCTGCGCAGACAACGGTGGCCCCGGCGCGAGCCAGCGCGCGTGCACTGGCTTGGCCGATACCCGAGGCGGCTCCGGTGACCAGCGCGACCTTCTCATCGAGGTTGGTCATGGGCCGGCAGCGGGGCTGGAGGACAAAAGACCTGCGCGTGGGAGGAACGTTGATAAGGTCCCAACCCAACTGCGCACCGAGGCGACCCCTTGGGACGGCATCACACGCGTTGGATCGTAGCCCTGACCCTCCTCCTGCTCACAGCCGGTTGTCTCGGGAGTGGCGACGAGCTCGCACCCGACGACGCCGGTGAGGGCAACGGCTCCACGATCTCGCCGGATACCACCGCTGGCACCGAGCCAGGCGAGAACGGGACCCCTGGGGAGCCAGGTGGTCCCGGTGAGGCCCCACTCGCATTCACAGACTGCCTGCGCGCGATGGCTGGCCTGGATCTCCAGAAGGTCTCCATGGCCCAGCTCCAAGCGGCTATGCAGGTCGGCGAGCTCACCGCTGTCGAACTCGTGGAAGCCTACGTCGATCGCGTCCAGGCCTACGACGAGGCGGGACCGCGACTCAACGCGATCCAGACCATCTCCCCCCACGCCCTCGAGCGCGCGGCCGAGCTGGACGCCGAGCTGGCAGCCGGGAACTGGAGTGGGCCCCTGCACGGCATGCCGATCCTGCTCAAGGACAACACCGGCACGGCCGACATGCCCACCACTGCCGGCTCCATCGCCCTGGCCGAGAACCTCCCACCGGAGGACGCCACCATCACAGCGGCCCTGCGCGAAGCCGGGGCCATCATCCTGGGCAAGGCCCAGCTCTCCGAGTTCGCCAACTGGATGTCGCTGCGCATGCCCAACGGCTACAGCTCGCTCGGCGGCCAGGTACGCAACGCCTACACGCTGGCCGACCCCAGCGGCTCGAGCAGCGGTTCCGGCGTGGCCGCCTCCATGGCCTTCGCGGCAGGCGCCATCGGCACCGAGACCAGCGGGAGCATCCTCTCACCCAGCAACGCCAACAGCGTCGTGGGTGTCAAGCCCACCCTGGGGCTCACGAGCCGAGCCGGCATCATCCCGCTGGCCCACAACTTCGACGTGCCAGGACCCATGGTGCGCCACGTCCACGACGCAGCCCTCATGCTCAGCGCCATCGCCGGCAGCGATCCAGCCGATTCGTACACCGCCGAGGCCGACGACCACCTGCCACCTGGCGGGGACTACACCGCGGGCCTGAGCACCGATGCCCTCAAGGGTGTGCGCCTCGGCTACGAAGAGGCCGACGGGGACGAGGACCTCTTCGAGGAGGCCCTCGAGGTGCTCGAGGCCCTGGGCGCCGAGCTCGTGCCCTTCGAGCCAGGGGACGAACGGTTCGTCAGCTTCACCGAGATCGCCCTCATCCCGAACGAGTTCAAGTACGGCATCGACCGGTACCTCGCCGAGGAGGCCGGGCCCGGGCTCCCGGTCGAGACCCTCACCGAGATCATCCTGTTCAACCAGGAGCACCCTGACCGTGTGAAGTACGGCCAGGACCTGCTCATCGCCTCGGACGCCACCCCCGGGAGCCGCGAGGCCGCTGACCCGGCCGCGCTCGCCTCGGTGACCTCCACGCGCACGGTCGTGGACGGCTGGTTCGAGGGGCACGACCTGGACGCCATCATCGGCCCCAACGCCCCCTACACGAGCCAGGGGGCAGCCGCCGGTTACCCGACGGTCACCCTCCCGATGGGCTACGACGACCAGGCCCCGGAGGGCTTGAGCTTCTTCGGCCAAGCCTGGAGCGAGGCCGAGCTGCTCGCCTACGCTTACGCCTACGAGCAGGCCACCGACAACCGCCTGCCTCCGACGACGATCAACCCGGGGCTGGTGGATGGCGTGTGCAATGGGGAGGCGCCGGTGGAGCACGCGTGGCCCGCCCCGGCTGCGACAGCGGTCGCGGTGGAGGAGGGATCAGATCCGGTCGGGTCCGCAGCCGCGCCCGGGGAGCGGTCCAACCGAACCTGATCGCGCTAGCGCCGCTCGATCGGCGCGGTTCCACACCGATCTGGTCCCGGGTTGACCCTGGGGACCCAGGAACGTATTTGTACGCTCAGACCCTCGGAAACGCCATATGAAGGCTTGGCTCGGGATCGTCCTGCTGGCGGGGCTGGCGCTGACGGGGTGCGTCGGTGGAGACCCGATCGAACCCGCCGACACGCCTGCTCCCAGCGAGCCGACGTCGGTGACCCACGGGATCGCCGTGGAGGACCCTGCCGGCGATGCCCGGGAGCAACCGGCCCCGCTCCTCTTCGCGTGCTGGATGATCGGATGCGACGAGACAGCACCGGCCGGGCAAGGCGCACCCGTGGACTTCCCGGACCTCGTGGGCATCGAGATCGTCGGAGAGGAGGCGGACGATCTGGTGATCGAGGTCGTACTCTCGCAACTCGACGAGAACCTCGAGGCCCTGGATCGAGGCGATGGGTTCCACCGGATGGTCCAGATCGCCACCTGCCTGGAGACAGACCGGGGCGAGCTCTGCCTCGACACGCAGGGGGCTCATGCGCCCCAGGGAGCTTCGGTCACGTCGAAGTTCTTCGAGCTGGACGAGGCCTGCAACGAGTGGCAAGCGTGCGCCTACCAGGTCCCCACCGAGCTGTCCGCCGGGGAGCCAGGCACCCTGCGCCTCTCGGTGCCCAAGGCCTATCTGGTCGGGGACTCGAACGAGCTCGAGGTCACGGAACTCTCGGCCACCGCCCAGGTCCACACCTTCGAGCCGGGTGTTCCCGGGCGCCACACGGCCCTCACAGTCTTCCAAGAGGACGACCACCGCCACGAGCACGCGGGACCGATCTCACCGCTCTTCGGCCAGGTGGTGGACCGGCTGGACCCCCAGCCCGTCTCGCTGCAGCTGACCTCCGCGCCGCTACCGGACCAAGTGGGTGCCACCGTGCTCGAGGCTGGCCCCGGGTTGAACTGGGGCGCCGGGGACCCCCAAGCCCACGACCGCTACGACATCCGATCCGTGGCGTTCGAGGAGCACGAACAGGGTCTCTCGGTCACCTTCCACCTGGGCGCGTGGGACGGCGTACCGCTTACAGATCTCCACATCGTGGCCCTGTTCGGGACCGCGGGCGACGAGGTCTACGAGGCTGGCGTGCTCAAGGAGGGTGGAGAGGCCTACGGCTACGTGGGCCACTGCATCACCTACCCGTGCGCCGGCCCGTACGCGCCCTCGAATCTGGCCCACAACCACAACGGATGGCAGGAGACGCTGGCCTTCGAGGAGCAGGAGGCCAACCTCTCGGTCACGGTGCCCTGGGAGCACCTCTCCACCATCGGTCCCGGCGACCGGTTGACCTACATGCAGGCGGTCAGCATGCACGCGGACCTGGCTATCTATTTCGGACAGTACGGGGACGACACCCACGGTGACGTCCACGCCATGGGCTTCATGGACTACATCGAGGGTGTGCTCCCGTACACCTTCGAGCACGGCATGGGCGAGGAGCACGGCGACCACGACCACGGGCGCTGAAGGAAGGCAACCAGGCCGCCACGAGCCCCAAACCGTGACGAGTCGATCTCAGTCCCGGTATCCCCGCCCCCGAAGGAACGCCTCGACGACCCGCACTTCGCTGCCTTGGACGACGTAGCGGCTAGGCCCTCTGGAAGTCCTCGTCTCGAGCAGCTTTACGGTGGAGGTCGTCGACGTAGTCCTCCATGTAGCGCCGAACGAGGTCCCGGATGAACTCGGCTTTGGAAGTGTAGTTGCGGGTCCGCACGGCCTCCTCGATCGCCTCGTACTGATCGTCGGGGACCTTGACGTTCAACGTCTTCATCATGTTACTGTAGTAACAGGACTGATAGGTATCTTGTGGCTTCCCGGAGCTAGTAGAACACGCCCACGTAGACCCCGTAGAGCATGGCCAACACACCCCAGTACCCAGCCCCGATGGCCCACGCGGTCCAGCGCTTGTCCTCGAAGAACTCGGCTGTGAGGCTGGGGCCCACGTAGAAGCCCAGCCACGCGGTGAAGCCGAGCACCAGGCCCTTGAGCGGATCCGTGTAGGCCTCCGGCATCCCATCGGCCCAGCCGAACATGAACCAGAGGAGCACCGTGGTCACCAACGCGCTGGTCATGCTGACCAAGTAGCCAGGTGTGGCCTCCTTTTGCATCTGTTCCTGCTCGGTCTCGGAGAGGTTCTCGATGCCCATGGAGCGCATCCAGGGCTTGGCGAAGAGCCACCCGTACCACGCCATCCCCAGGGCCATGTTCGTCGCGACCGCTGCCAGCACCGCCCACAACAAGCCGAGTGCCATGGCGTGCCAGGCTCGCGCGACGTCTTAACCACAGCGGAATCAGTTCACCGGCACGTTGGGGCGCTGGGCGCGGGACCGCGAGACTCTGCTTCGGTAGTTCCAGCCACCTCGGATGCACGCTTATCTCCCGCAGGCCCGTACGACCGGCATGGATCCACCACCTGGAGAAGAGCTGGCGAACGACGCCGAGAACCCGTGCTTCGGGTGCGGGCCTGCCAACGATGTGGGCCTCCAGCTGCGCTTCTTCGACGACGGTGAGACCGTGCGCGCACCGGTCACCTTCGACGAACGCCACCAGGGGTGGCCCGGTTCCGTGAACCTAGGCCTGGTGTTCATCGCTCTGCTCGAGACCGGAACGTGGGCCCTCTGGGAGCGTCTTGGGCCCGCTCAGCCCGTGGGGAAGGTGAGCTTCGAGGCGCTCGGCCAGCCCCGCATCGGCGAGCCCAGCTTGGCCGAAGCCCAGCTCGTAGCCGACGGCGAGGACCAAGCGCTTGAGATGAAGATGGTCCAAGGCGAGGACGTGATCGCCCGGGCCAAGCTCAGCGTGCGCAGGGCCACCCCCGCGGAGGCTGGAAGCATGATCGACCTCGTTCCTTCTTCCATGCGTGGTGGGTACCAGGCACGCTCCGACGAGGCTCAAGCCGAGGCGTGATCCTAGCGCGCGAAGGACGCCTCACAGGAGCTTGAGATGCCCTGTGACGGCATCCAGCCGGCCCTCATCGTCTGGGCCCACGGCCAGGCATGTGGTCGTGCCTGGGTCCAGCTGCGTGCGTCCCGCATCTGAGACGCGGTTCGTGCGCAGCTTGGCATCCCGAGCCTTGCGCTCGATCTCCTCGAGCTCGTCGATGCCCTTCACCTTGACCACGACCTTGGCCTGGCCGGAGCGCTCCCAGGCCTTGAATGTCCGCGGATCGCTTGATTTGGCGTCCAGGGCTGCCCTGACCGAGGCGTGGCCGACTTGGGCGGCTAGCTTGCCCTTGCCCATGCCGATGTCCGTGCGTGCGCAGATGACGAGCTTGTAGCCCACGAGCCCGCCAAGGCGGAGGGGGGTCAAAAGGGGACGGGTCCAACCCGGGTCACCCCTTCGTCTCGATCGCCTTGCGCGCCCAGGCGACGAGCTCGTCGGGATCCTCGATCACGTCGGGGGGGACCTCGTAGTAGGAGCCCATGGCTCGGTCATCCCCATAGGGGTAGAACCGCCCCATGCCCTCCGTTTCGTAGTCCGGACGCGTCGTCTCGTCCGTCGGAAAGTAGAGCCGTCCTTCGTGGACGATGGCGAAATAGAGGTCGTCGACGTAGATGCCGTGGCCGCCGAACATGGCTCGGGAGTCCACGTCGCCCATGGCGTCGAGGTGATCGAGCACGAGCTCGACGAAGCTGTCGTCAGACACCCTCGGGCATCGGTTCGCTTCCACAAGAAGCCTTCCAGGCGAAGGTTCTTGACGGGTTCGCCCCTCTTGTCGCTCGTGTCCCTCCAGACCTCCTTCGAAGGCAAGGCCTGGGTCCTGCCAGACGACATCGACACGGACCAGATCGTGCCAGGCAAGTACCTGGCCAAGATCACGCCCGAGGAGCTGGGCCCCCATGTGCTCGAGGGCTACGACCAGGCGTTCCCCACCAAGGTGGAGCCTGGCGATCTCATCGTGGCCGGTGAGAACTTCGGCTGCGGCTCCTCACGCGAGCACGCGCCCCTGGCCATCAAGGGGGCCGGCGTGCCCTTGGTGCTGGCGGAGTCCTTCGCCCGCATCTTCTACCGCAACGCCTTCAACGTCGGTTTGCCCGTGCTCGAGGTGGCTGGCATCTCGGACAAGGTCAGCCAGGGCGACAAGCTTGCAGTGGACGTCACCACCGGGACCGTGGTCAACGAGACCACCGGCGACGAGCTCCATGCTGAGCCTCTCTCGGACAAGGCGCTCAAGCTCGTGGAGGCCGGTGGCCTGGTCGCGCTCACGCGGCGCAAGCTGGACGAGCGCCGCGCGGGCGATGCGTGAGCGCTTCGCCCACGCGCATGACCGGTTGATCGCTCACCGGTCGATCTCGACCACGTAGTTGAACTGGGCGTCCGTCTCGATGGGGTCGCCGGCGCTGTCGCGCGCCTCGGCGGTGACCGTCACCGCGTGCTGGCCCTCCAGGTTCGTGCCTTGTTTGCCCGTGCTCACATCCCAGGGGACCACGATCTGAGCTAGGCCTGCCGAGCTGGTGGGGGTGAGCTCGGTGGTGTGGGTGAGCCCGCTCTCGCGGTGGATGACCGTGGCTTGGATGAGCGCGTTCTCCACTGGGTTGCCCTGATCGTCGCGGACGTCGATCGAGAGGATGGGCTGCTCGTCGTGGGCGATCTTGCCTGCGAAGACGTTGGGGGAGCTCACGGCCACGCCGATGGAGTCCGTGGTGGCCATGGGGTCCACGGTGAGCACCTGGCTGCGCGTGCTCGTGCGGCCCTGGGCATCCTCGATAGTCAGCTCGACGGTGTAGGTGCCGGCTTGCGCGAAGGTGTGCTCGGGGTGGCGCTCGGTGCTCGCGTCGCCATCGCCGAAGTCCCAGCTCCAGGAGACGATGGGCGCATCGTCGCCCTCGGAGTCATCCGTGAACGAGACCTGGACGGTCTCCACCGGTGCTGCCGGATGAACCTTGAAGGCCGCGAACGGCAGCGTCTTGACCACCTCGATCACCCGCGTTGTGTTGTCCGTGGCGCCAGCGTCGTCGGTGACCTCGAGCTCGACGGTGTAGGTGCCAGGGTCCTGGTAGGTGTGGGTGGGGTTGGCCTGGGTGCTCGTGGCACCATCACCGAAATCCCAGGACCAGGCCACGATCTCGCCGTCCGGGTCCGAGGAGCCATCGGTGAACGAAACCGCTTCACCAGTGGCGGGCTGGCTTGGCGAGGCGCTGAAGCTCGCGGTGGGTTCCTGGTTGACCGTGGGTAGCCCTTGGTCCTCGGCGCTCTGGCTCGCCTCGCCCTGGTCCACGCCGGCCCCACAGCTGGGTGGTTCGCTCAGGAACGGCTCGAACTCAACGTTCTCGGAGACGAGATCGCCTGAGCCGCCGGTGCCGTCCAGGGTGCTCGGACCGTCCGAGGCGCCCCAGTAGGAGTGGCGGGCGTCCATGGTGGAGGGCGAGGGGTTGTTGGCGCCGAAGACGTCATTGCCCTCGATCCACGCGTTGTACACCAGCGCAGGCTCACCCAGCTCGGTGCGCACACCATCGACGGCGTTGTCCAAGAGGCGGGTGCACGTGAGCTCTGCCAGGGTCGAGGCCAGGGTGGTGGCCCCGTCCCGGTTGCCCTTGGCCTCGCTCTGGTGGATCGTGGTCCCCTCGTCGAGCACGAGCGCGAACCCGGTGCCCAGGTTGCCCCTGGATCGCACCTGCTCGATGGAGACCCCGCTGGCGAAGGCGACCTGGACACCATCGCCTTGGTTGTCGAAGGCCTGGCCGCGCAGCACGCGCACGTCGTCGCCCCGCACAGCGATCCCGGTCTCCAGCGCGCCGGTGACCCGGTTGTCCACGAGCTCGCTGGCCGGGCCCCGCACGAGGATGCCCTTCACGTGCGCACCCGTCACGTTGTTGCGCAGCACGCGTGTCGCGTCGGAGTCGGCGGCCACGACGATGCCGTGGGCATCGCTGGACGCAAGCCGGTTGTCCTGAACGAGCGAAGCGGGGCTCGAGCGGATCGAGATCCCGTGGATACCGCTGGCGCGCACGGTGTTGTTGGAGATCGTGGCGCTGGGGCTCTGCTCGACCCGGATGCCGTCCTCGCTGTTGCCGTCCACCAGGTTGCGGGAGACATCGATGTCAGCGGTGCTCGTGAGCAGGATACCCTGGCCGGCGTTCAGGGTGATGTCGTTGTCCCGGATGTGCATGGGCGCGGGGTTCTCGTCCACCGAGATGCCCGCGATGACGTTGTCGGTGAGCGTGTTGTTCTCGACCCAGGCGCGGGCGTTCTCGATCCGGATGCCTGTACCCCAGGCCTCGATCGTGTTCCCCGTGATCGTCGGGGAGAACGAGTCGGAGAGATCGATGCCACCGCCCGGTGGGCGGTGAGAGTCGGTGAACCGGTTGGCCTCGATGATGCCCTCGCTGGACTCCGCGATGATGCCCCAGGTCATGGACACGAAGTCGTTGTTGGCGACGTTGAGCGTGGAGTTGTAGTCCTCGAGACCGCTGATGCCGAACTCGAAGACGTTCTGGGTGACGGTCACGTTCGTCTGGTTCAGACGCATGCCGGCGTCGTTCCCGAGGAACGTGTTGCTCTGGATCGTGGGGTCCTCCACGTGCTCCAGGGTCAGGCCCACGGTGTTGTTCTGCACCAGGTTGTGCTCGAACACCGTGAGCTCGGAGCGCGAGCTCACGCCCTGACCGCCGAAGACGACGGTGTGCTGCATGTTCAGGATCCCGCCGGCCTCGACGTCCACCTGGAACGGGGCGCGGGAGGCCGGGCTCAGCCCCAGGGTGGCTTGGAAAGCAGCGTCCTGGCTGAGCAGCAGACCCGTGGACTTGACGAAGATCCCGTCGCTGGTGGGCGCGAACTCGAGCGTCGTGTTGATGATCACGAGCGTGCCCTCCACCTCGATGGTGCCGACCACGATGACCGTGCCGTTCTCCAAACGCACCGTCTCGTCCTCGGGGATCGTCTGGTTGAGGATGATCTGCACGTCCTCTGGCACCTCGTCTTCGGGTCCTTGGCGGGGTTGGTCCATGCTCAGCTCGGAGACGTCCAGGCCCGTGGTGCACGGGATGCAGACCGGTGGCGTCATGCCAGCACCGGGCACCGGGCGGATCTCTCGATCCATGGCGGCCTCAGGGGTCTCGGGGACCTCGTGGCCCAGGCGCTCGTAGGCGGCCACCAGGGCATCCGGCAGCTCATCGCTGCTCGAGCCCTCCGTTCCGGCCTGGCTCTCTTGGCCTCCTTGCCCGGGCGATGCGGGCACGTAGGCGAGCGTGGCGGAGCGCTGGATCTCACCACCGGTGGTGAGCGTGCCGGTGGTGAACAGATCACCCGTGGGGCTGGCCACCACATCGATGGCCTGGTCGGGCCCGGCGGCTCCCTGGGCATCGCTCCAGAGGGTCGAGCCGTTGGAGGCCGAGAGCCCGGTGAGCGCGAGTTGCGTGGCGCCGGCGCGGTCCCAGGTGGCTCCGGCGAGCACGATCTGGGCGCCATCATGGGTGACGGCCAGGGCGTTGACGTTGGCATCCCCGGTGCTAGAGCCGTCCAAGGTCCGGCTCCACTGCACCTGGCCGCTCTCGGGGGTGAGCGCGTGGACGGCTCGCCGGATGCCACCCGCTTCAGCGTCGTCGACCTCGCTGGCCAGGAAGAGGGCGCCAGCGGTGGCATCGCTGGTGAGTGTGGTGGGGACCAGCGCGCCAGCCGGCAGGTCCGCCTGGCCGCTGCCAAGCGTCTGGGTCCATGCGAGCTGGCCCGTGGCGATCTCGTAGGAGAGGATGCGGCCTTCGTGGCCGGTGGGCGTGAGGCTCGTGATGGCCACGTGGACCAGGCCTTGGCTGGGGGTATGCGCGAGCCCGGAGGCGAGATCGAGATCGCCACCGTCGTGGCGCACGAGCCACTGCTGGTCCCCGGTGGTGGCGTCGTAGGCGATGACCACCGCGTCCTGGGCGCTCGTGGCGGACACGAGCGTGGTCCCGGTGGTGGCGTCGTAGGCGATGTCGCCTCCCTCGTCCTGGCCGCCGGTTGCGTACGTGGCTTGCCAGGCGGTTGCACCGGTGCTGGCTTCCAAGGCGAGCGTGTGGAGGTCGGCTCTTGTATCTGGGTCCTGGATCGTGCCAGTGGCGTAGAGCAGCGAGCCCTCGTCCTCGATGGCGAGCGCCAGAGCTTCGTGGCCGGCACCAGCCAGGCGCTGGGTCCACTGGATCGCGCCGCCGTCGGTGTCCAGCGCGGCCACGGCGTAGCTATCACCGAACGCGCCTGCCACGAACACCTGGTCGCCTGCTGGGCTGGTGATGAGCGTGGTGGGTCGGTCTGGGCCCAGGGTGGTTTCTCCCAGACGGGTGTGCCAGCGGCGGTTGGCATCCTCGGCGGCGTAGGCCGTGACAGCGATCTGCTCACCGTCTGGCGTGGCGACGGTGCCGGCGGCGAAGACGGTGGCGCCGTCGGGCGAGAGGGCGATGGCGCGGGAGTCTGCATCGATGGTGGGGCCCTCGGTGCGTTGCCAGGCGAGCTCGAACTCGGTTGGGGTTTCCTCGGGCTCGGGCTCGTCGGTGGGCTCGGGCTCCGGCGCGTTGGGTGGGTAGCGGACCTCCTCTGAGCCAGCGCCTTCGTCGACGCTGTTGGTGGCGTTGACGCGGAAGTAGACGAAGCCGGTGGGCTCCTCGTCGTCGGTGGCCGTGGCGGTGTCGGTGAAGCTGGTCTGATCCGCGGGCACGGTGTCCCTGTGCGTGAGCTCGCCGGAGCTGGTGCCGCGGTAGATCCGGTAGCTGGTGAGCGCGTCACCACCGTTCGTGGCGGGTGGCTCCCAGCTGATCTCGACCTCCGTGGGTCCGGCTGGATCAGCGGTCAGGTTGCGCGGGGCGCCTGGGGGAACCGGTTCGGTGGTGGTGTCCAGCGTGTTGGAGACCCCGCTTTCGCCGGCCTCGCCGAGAGCGGTGACTTGGTAGTGGTAGGTCGTGTTCGGGGAGAGTCCGCTGTCTGTTGCTTGCGTGGAGTCCCCGGTGGCGATCACTGCCGTGAATGGGCCGGAGGAGGCCGTGGCTCGGTAGACCTTGTAGCCGCTGATGCTCGAGGGGCCGTCTGGCGCGTCCCAGTCCAGCGCCACGGTGCCCTGGCCTGGCGTGAGGCTGGTGAGGGTGGGCGTGGAGCTGTCCAGGCTGAGGCTGCGCTGGAAGGTCACGGGGTTGCCAGCCAAGTCTAGGGTGTCGATCTCGATGGTGTGGGTGCCTTCGGTCGCCAGGGTGCCCGAGCAAGGGGCGCTGGCGCCGTCGACACGGCAGGCGGGCGAGCCGTCGATCCCGCTGGTGGGGTCGCTGGCAGTGGCGGTGTAGTCGGCCGAGCTCGAGCGGCACCAGCCGTTGGATCCCGGGTCAGCGCAGGTGAACTGGACGTTGGCGGCGGGTGGGTGGCTGTCGACCTGGGCCTCGATGCTGTCCGTGGCCTGGTTGCCGACGTCGTCTTCGGCGACCACGGTGACGGTGCTGGAGCCCTGCTTGGTGAACTCGAGCAGCTCGTCGCAGTGGATGGGGGTCCCGTCCACGTCGCATGTGGTCGTGATACCGCCGCTGCCGTCGTCCTCGATGACGATCTCCAGGCGGGCGCTCTCCCGGCACCAGTCGTTGGCACCACCTTCGGGGCAGGTCAAGCTGAACGAGACCTGCGGCGGGGTGGCGTCGACCTTGAACGTCGTCGTGGCCTCGGCGCTGCGGCCGGCCAGGTCGGTGGCGATGATCTTGGCGGTGTGCTCGCCCTCGCTTGCAACATCGAAGGAGCCGCAGTCGACGACCGAGCCGTCGAGCAGGCAGGTGGTGTCTGCAAGCCCACTGGTGTCATCGGATGCGCTCGTGGTGACGGTGACGGGCTCCAGGCACCAGCCATCCACGCCCTCGTTGGGGCACGTCGCGGTGATCTCGACGATGGGATCCTGGCTGTCGATGGCTAAATCGAGGCTCGTCGAGTTGCGGTGGCCCGCGATGTCGGTCACGTCGGCTCGGATGGTGTGAACACCCTCGCCGGTCACCGTCCCACTGCAAGCCCCGGTGGGGCCGTCCACGAAGCAGGTGGTGCTGTCCACGCCGCTGGTGGCATCCGAGGCGTTCAGGTCGTAACCGTAGCTGGAGGCCAGGCACCAGCCCTCGTTGCCAGGCTCGTCGCAAGAGGCCAGCAGAAGAGCGAAGGGGGGCGTGGTGTCGATGTCACGCGTCACCTCGTCGCTCGCGGTATTGCCCGCGACATCCGTAGCGGTCATGTTGAGCGTTCGGGCGCCGTCATCCAGGGTGTGGGTGGCGCACCCGACGATGACATCGTCGATCTTGCAGTCCGCGGAATCCACGCCGCTGGGAGCGTCGTGGGCCGAGAAGCTCGCCTCGATGGAAGCGACGCACCAGCCGTTCTCACCTACATCGGTGCATGGCGCGTTGATGGAGACCTCTGGGGGGACGGAGTCGATACTGAACGTTGTGGATGGGTCGGGTTCCTGGTTGTCGGCGACGTCGGTGCTCCAGAACTTGACCGTGTGGGCGCCCTGCTCGCTCACGGTGAACGGGGCGGTGTACTCGGTCTCCGGGCCGTCGTCGAGGTGGTAGTCGATGTGGTCGACGCCGGAGAGGGCGTCCGTGGCCGAGAGGGTGACGGTCACGTTCGAGGTGTACCAGTCTTGAGCGCCGAGCTCGCCTGCAAGCGAGGAGCTGCTCGCGGGGGTCGTGAGGTCGATGTTGATGCCGGTCTGGGTGTCCTCGGCCGTGTGTCCCGCCTGGTCCTCGCAGGTGCCCGTGGCGGAAAGCTCAGCGCCCTCCGTGGTCAGGGTCTCGGTGACGGGGCTCTCCACGGGACCGCTGGTCGCGTCCGTGCACGTCCAAGAGAGCGTGACGTTCTCGTTGTTCCAGCCGTTGGCGTTGGGCGCTGGGCTCTGGCCGTCGAAGGTGATCCCGGGAGCCACGGTGTCGATCTTGACGGTGGTCGAGGTGGTGGCCGTGTTGCCGGCGTTGTCGGTGGCGTCCATCTCCAACGTCGTGGTGCCCTCGGGGAGCGTGTGCTCGCTCTCGCAAGACACCGAAGCACCGTCGATGCGGCAGGTCGTCGATGCGACCCCACTGGTCGCATCCGAAGCCGAGAAGCTCGCGGTGATCATCTGCTGGCACCAGCCGTTGTTCCCAGGTGTGCCGCATGGGGCATCGATGTCAACCTCAGGGAGCTCGGCATCGACCTTGACACGCTCGCTCACGGTGGCGCTGTTACCCGCGACGTCCGTGGCGCTGTGGTTGAAGGAGAAGTTCCCGCCGTTGTTGATCGCGTTGCGGAAGCAGTCGAAGCTATTCCCATCGACATCGCAGGACTGACTCGCGATACCGCTGGTGGCGTCGGAGGCGGGGAAGGTGAGCTGGATGCTCTCGAGACACCAACCATCGTTCCCTGGGGTGCCACAGGGGGCGTTGATCTCTGGGACCGGTGGCGTGGCGTCGAGCTTCAGGCTGAGGTTCAGCGATCCCGTGTTGCCAGCCAGATCGTCGGCCGAGGCGGAGAGCACGTGGTCGCCGTCGGTGGTGACCTCGTCCCAGCAGTTCCGGCTGTCCAGGCCAGAGTCACCGATCTCGCAGACGGGCTGAGCACGGGCGAGCCCGGAGACGTCGGTGAGCACGCGGACGTTGTCGATACCCCAGGTGGTCTCGGAGACGGAGGAATGGATGTCGACGTAGAACGTGATCGATGCATTGGCCGACGAGTGGTCCACGGTAGCCGACAACCGGTAGGCCGCATCCATGGGGGCGCCGTCATGGTGGTAGCCGAGCTGGTTGACGCCGAAGGCGCCAGTCTGTGGGGGGTCCGAGCAAGGGGAACCACCGGATGGCCAGCACTGGGGATTATCTGTGTTCGAGAACGTTGTATCGATGGGTGGGTCCGAACCGTCGCCATCGATGATCAAGACGAACTGAGAGTCGTCGCCGTTCCATTCTCGAATCGCATAGAAGTCGAACTCGAGGATCAACTGGCTGTGGTCCGCAAGCCCGTCAAGCGAGAGCGTCACGGAGTCGGTGCCGAACTGCCCGAGGAACCGGTCCCCGTTAGGGGTTGTGGTGGTCATGGGATTCGTCCATTCCCCCCCCGCGCCGGCGGAGAAGTCCGCCTCGTACAGGACCGTGCCCGCCTCTTTGGGGTGGGTCTTGTAGCTAAGGGAGTTGTCACGGCACCAGCCGTTGTGCCCTGGGAGATCGCAGATCGTGCTGGACTCGATGGTGGGGGGTGTCGTGTCGATGACGCCGGTGGCGCTGGCGGTGGCCGTGTTGCCAGCGGCATCGGTGACGTTGAGCTCAAGGAGGTATGCGCCCTCGGCCGTGATCGTGTCGCCGGTGCAGGGGACGGCGACGCCGTTGAGCAGGCAGGAGGCGGAGGCCACGCCACTGGTGGCATCCGAGAAGCTCCATGCGTAGTCGAGCTCGCCCGGGCACGCGTTCACCGGGTCGCCGGTCGAGCAGAGGAGCGCGATGCTGGCGGTCGGCGGCGTCCCATCGATCAGCAGGCTCTCCGTGCCGAATGCCGAGTTGCCGGCCAAGTCGGTGGCCGTGAACGTGAAGGTGTAGACCCCGTCCTCTGAGGTAGACCTGGAGCACCGGTCTAACCCCCAGGTGCTGCTGCCCCCGCTCGATGGCGTGGGGTCGAGCTCGCAGTCGCGCGTGTCCACGCCGCTGGTGGCATCTGTGGCGTTCCCGCTGCCGGTCGCGGTCCCGAGGCACCAACCGTTGGCTCCCGGGTGATCGCACGACTGGCTCGTGGACACATCGGGCGGCGTGCTGTCGAGCTTGAGGTCGATGGTCTCGGTCCCGTTGTTGCCAGCGTTGTCAAGGGCCCACGCACCCACCGTATAAGTCCCGTCTGTGGTCAGCGTGTTCCAGCAGTTCTGGCTTGAGCCGGCTCCACCGTTGATCTGGCACGTGGGTTGGGCTCTCTGTAGGCCGGAGATGTCCTTCGTGACGCGGACGTCATCGAGGGCCCAGGATTCGTCGTCGATGTCTTCGGTCAGGCTTCCGAGGAAGTCGATCGTGGCGGTCGATGCATCGTGCTGGAAGGTGGCGGTGAAACGGTAGACCGTCGTGAACTGGCCATCGATCCTAACACTGTCGATCCCGTAGGCGTATGCCCCAGTCCCAGCGGGGTTGCTGGCGGGGCAGTCATCCGGGTAGCACTGGTCGGTGGAGCCCACGCTCAGGGTCGTGTCGATGAGGCGGTTGCCGTCCACATCGAGGCGGAAGATGTCCGGCCCCGTACCGTCTGCATTCCCGTCGACGCTGCCCACGGTGAACAAGTCGTAGGTGATGGAGAGGACCTCGTGGTCGGGGAGATCGGTGAGCGTGAGGGTGGTGGAGTCCGTCGTCCCGAACCTCCCCAGAAGGGTCTCACCGTTCTCAGCCGTGGTCGTCGACGAGGTCGACCACTCGGATCCCGGGCCCTCGGTATCGAAATCCTCGAAGTAGACGAGCCCATCCGTGCCGAGCCCGCCCTCGTTGGGCTGGAGCTGGTAGGTGATCTCTGGCGCCTTGCACCAGCCGTTCGACCCTTCGTCGAAGCAGCTGATCCCCTGGACGATGTTCGGGATGACGGTGTCCACGAGGCCGAAGGCACTGTCTCCTGCTGTGTTCCCTGCGTTGTCGGTGACTGTGAGCTCGATGGTGTGAGGGCCGTCGGCGGAAAGCGAGCCGCTCGCGCAGGACACCTCGCTGCCGTCGACGGTGCAGGTGGACGAGGCGACACCGCTTGTTGCATCCGAGATGATCCAATCGTATTCCAGTTGGCCCGGGCAGGCCGTGACCGGGTCGCCCGTGGAGCAGGTCAAGTCGATGCTCGCGGTGGGCGGCGTCGTGTCGACCTTGGCGAGCTCGCTCGCGAACGCCGTGTTCCCCGCGTTGTCCTCGGCCTCGATCGTCACGTTATGGGTCCCATCGGTTAGCGTCGTCCCGTTGAAGCAATCGTGGCTGCAGGCCACCGACGCGATGCCGCTGGTGGCATCCGACCATTCGAAGGAGACCTCGACATCGTCCTGGCACCAGCCGTTGGCGCCCTCGATGGGGCACTGCACGCCGATCCCCACGTCGGGGGGCGTGGCATCGAGCTTGAGACTGACATTGCGGAAGCCGGTGTTGCCGGCCAGATCATCCGCTGAGGCGAGAACGGCGTGCTCGCCGTCACTGGTGATCTCCTCCCAGCAGTTCCGGCTCTCTATGCTCGAATCCCCGAGCTGGCAGACGGGCTGAGCACGGGCGAGCCCGGAGACGTCGGTGAGCACGCGCACGTTGTCGATGCCCCAGGTCTCGTTCTCGACCGACGGGCCGCCGGTGAAGTTGATGTCAAGGCGAGCCTTGTCGTGGCTGGCCGTCGCGGAGACCCGGTAGACCGCATCCATCGGGGCGCCATCGGTCAGGTAGCCGAGGCGGTTGACGCCGTAGGCACCGGACTGGGCCGACGCGTTCGCAGGGCAGTCGGACGGCCAGCACTGATCGGTGGCGACGTTCGAGAAGGTCGTCTCCACCGAGGTGGGCCCACCTCCCGCGATCTCCAGCTCGAAGGTATCCGGGCCCTGGGAGGTGGAGGTACCGTCCCAGTGTCGCAGGATGTAGAGGTCGAACTCGACGGTGACCTCGTTGTGTTCCGGTAAGTTCTCGAGCCGTAGCTCGATGCCCTGGGCGTTGAAATCCCCGAGGAAGACCTCCCCACTCGGGCTGGTGGTGGTGCTGGGGTTCGACCACTCCTCTCCCGCTCCTTCGGTGAAATCCTCCGTGTACAGCGGGGGATCCGGGTCCCCGTCGACATCGAGCCACGTATCTCGATCGATGAATCGGATCTCAGGATCGTGGCCACCAGGGGCGTTGAGATCCGTGAGCTGGTTGTTGAGCGCCGGGTCACCGGACAGGACGAAGGTGCCCGCATCTGCTCCGGAGAGGATGAGATCGCCAATATCCACGGTGGACGTATCCGAGGTGAAGCCGGATGCGATCTTCAGATAGAGCGTGTCCCCGAGGGAGAACGTGTTGTCCCCGTCCGCGTCGAAGAACCCGAGGACATCGTCGAGGATCCCTGGACCGCCGTGGGCTTCATCGGCCCCCGGTTCAGCTGGGAGAAGGGGGGCGCCGAAGTCGTCATCCGTCGTCGTGACTCGGCTCCCGAGGGATGCCTCCACCGGGTTCGCAAGCCGGACGTCACCTTCGTTGACGGTGTCCGAGCCACCGACGCCGTCATCCCGGGAGAGGTAGATGGGCTCGTCGGAGTCCACATGGCCGGATCCATCTAGGTCTGTGAACGTGAAGAAGACGGGGTCACCGCTCTCACCGTCGTCGAGGGAGAGGCCGATCTCGGGGTCGCCTGCTTGAGCGACCTCACCGAATCCACTTCCCCACGAGACGTCCACCTCAGAGACCGAGGGAGCACCTTGCTCCTCGGCAAGCACCTTGTAGACCAGCGGTGCCCCCTTGCACCAGCCGTTCAAGCCAGGATCCGCGCAGCTCTCGGTGGCCGACAGGGTAGGCGGCAGCGTGTCGCCGGCACCCAGAGCGCTCACGCTCACCGTGGCAAGCGCCACAGCAAGCAGAACAACGGTCCATGCAAGGATCGACTTCCCACAACTGGCCCGGCCGTACACTGGCGCGCTGCTGCTCCCAAAGACCTGCAAGGCTTCCGCCTCCCGCGCGCGTTGGATCCTGGCACGATGGTCGCCCATCGGACTCCCGCAGGCTCCAGTTCGTCCCCTCTCGGACGTGTCGCGCATACCGGTTGGAGCCCTCGTGGCACTTAACTGTTGGCAATGCGCAGCTTGCCAAAACCCGGCCAAGCCGGCTAACCCGGTGCGAGACCAAGCTCCGGGTGGTGCGTCGTGATCCGGACCTGTAGCTCGAATGCGTTGGAGCCGTCGGGCTCGGTCTCCATGCCCGCCGTGTTCTCCCCTGGAGCCTCGAGCAGCTCGACGAGCACGGTCCAGTTCCCTTGACCGGCCTCGGGGTCCAGATACGAGCGGGCGAAGAGCTCGGCTTCCTCGGCATCCCGAGCGGAGACCTCATCGATCTCCGGTGGGGGCTGGATCGGGACCTCGAGCGTGATCCGACCGCTCTGACCCTCCCGCTGGCCGACCTCGGTGCCATCCGGTGCCACGATCGTGAGCCGGAACCGGTCGGCTGAACCGACATCGTCGGTCCATGTGAGCTCGGCGCGGAAGGCGCGCAGGCCGGTGGCGTTGGCCTGGGCCAGGGTCGACGTGGCTTCCCCCTCGGCAAGGGTCTCCGAGATGGTATCGGTGTAGCTCTCCTCGGCGACCCAGTTGACCGGGTAGTCCTCCATGCGCACGGTCTCCAGGGCCAGGCTGCCCAGGATGATCGTGGCCAACAGGAGGGCCAGCGCGAGCCAGCCAAGGTCCTCGCGCTTCATTCAGGCCCCCTCCGCCGGATCCCCGGTGTGGGCCGGATCGTCTGCACCTGCATGGCGGTCCTGGAAGCTCGCGTGCACTTGGGCGGTGATTTCCTCGTGCTCGCGCTGGGAGATGCCGAGCTCCGCGCGCAGGGTCTTGAGTGCCTTGCTCTCCCGGGCTCCCAGGATCCCATCCTCGAGAGCGCCCTCGAGGACCAGGCGGTAGGTGGCCAGGTTGCCTAGGTGCTTGGGATCCACCAACGCGCCGCTGAAGGCGCGCTGGGCCAGGCGACGCGCGCCCAGGAAGATGGGCAGGTTGATGGCCGCGGCCAGCACCGCCGAGATGGCTTGCACGGCCACGGGCGAGGCAACCTCTCCAAGGAAGCCGGCCGCCAGGATGTCCTGGAGGAAATCCTCGCCGATGACGAACCCAGCCGCGAAGAGCGCGCCCGCGGCGCCCACGGCTGCGGCGTTGCGCACCTGCGGGTTGATGTCGAAGGCCTCCTGGGTGACGATGGCGTAGGCGAGGATGAGAGGGTAGGCGACGAGGCCGAGGATCTGGCTCATGTAGAACCCATCTTCAGAGAAGAGGCGGGCCGGGACGAGGATCGCGATGGCGAAGACCGTGAAGAGGAACGTCCGGTGGGTTCGGGAAGAAAGCGCCGCCCGCCTCCTGAACAGCCAGATGACCACGAAAAGGAACGATGCCGTCGCGAGAACCCCAGCGAGATGGAGCACGAAGAGGCCGAATTCCTGGATATCGAGGAACCGGGTAGATGAGTCCATCATCGCGAAGACGAGGCCAGCGAGGAAGGATGTCGCGTAGCCGACGCTCATCCCTGCAAGGAAGAGGCCGGTCATCCGCTTCTCCTTCGGGTGGTTCGTGTTGAGGAGGCCCCACGCGAGCTTCATAATCACTGCGGCCGTCGAGATCCAGAAGAAAGCGATCACCAGCTGGCCACCAGTGGTATCCTGGATCATCACCCCCTGGCCTCGAGGGACGATATCCCAGAACCAGTCGGGTTTGAGTGCATGGAGCGCTATGGTCCCCAGCGTAGCTGCGAGAACACTGCCAGAGATCCGCTTTTTCCACTCCTCTCCACCCAGCGCCACCGGGAAGAGCAAGCCGAACGCAAGGAGGTAGCCAGGGAAAGCAATGAACAGGGGGTAGTAAGTGGCGTTGAAGAGGACCTGCAGGCCCGGTTCGTTCGCCATCAACCAGAAATAGAAGAGGATGCCCGAGAGCCCATCAAGGACAGCCAACCCGAAGAACGCCCGGTTGATCGTCCCCCGGGGCCGGGCGTAGAGCACGAAAGCGCCCACGGCGAGGATGAGGATGCCGGCGGCTAGGCCGAGCACGTTGAGCCACGTGATGGTGTAGCTCATGGGACCTCACTCCCTCGCAGGCCACCAGGAGGGCGAGGGGTAGATAACCGTTGTTATGGAACTTCCTGGCAGCCCTCACGCTGCGGCCGCCTGGCCGTGCCGCTTGGCGATGATGAACACCGCGCCGGCAGCCAGGGCCGTGGGTAGGAGAAGGTGGTTCGTCCATGCCCACGTGTCCAGGAAGACGTGGCCCAGGAAGACATCCATCCAGGGTGCATGCGCGTGGGGCTGTCCGCCGCCCAGGGTGGGGGCGAGCCAGATCAGGTCGGGCACGATCATGTAGAGGTAGCCAGCCAACGCCCAGATGGGGCCGGAGCGGGGGGGTCGCTGGGTCCAGTGGATCCAGGCCGCGCCGAGGAGGAGGCCGAAGCTGGAGCCGTAGACCAGGTGCCAGGCGAAGTGTTCTAGGGCGTGTTCGCGCCGGTAGAAGTAGAGCGAGACGCCGAGGATGGCCCACCAGGCGAGCCAGAGGAGCGCGCGGGATCGTGCGTGCCCGAGGGCGTGCCCGCCGCCCGGCTCAGCCACGTTTCGGGCCCCGCAACCGCTTCATGAGGGTGTCCAGGGGTTGCGCGTTGAGCACGTCGTCTTGGGTGAGCCAGGCCTTTCTAGCCTGGTCCACGGCGTAGGCCATGTACGCCATGCCCCTGGGGCTGTGGGCATCCGTCGAGAGGATGAAGGGGACCTGGCCTCGGTAGCGGTGGGCCAGGCGCCAGTCGAGGTCCAGCCGGCTGGGCTGTGCGTTGATCTCCAGGGCGACGTCGTGTTGCTGGCAGGCCTCGACGATGCGATCCATGTCCAGCTCGTTCCCGTCGCGCTTGAGCAGCAGCCGGTTGGACGGGTGGCCCACGATGTCCACCGGGTGGGTCTCGATGGCCCGCACCAGGCGATCGGTGGCATCCGGCAGGGTGTCGTGGAGGCTGGCCACGACCAGGTCGAGGCGCTGGCAGACCTCCGGGGGGACATCGAGCCCGAAGGCCGTGACGTTGGCCTCGACCCCCGCTAAGACCTGGACGTCGAGCTCGCCGCTGGCGTTGAGGGCCTCGATCTCCTCGCCCTGCTCGGCCAGCTCCTCGAGGCCCGGTGCCCCGGCGATGGTGAGCGAGGGCCCGTGGTCGGTGATGAGCAGGTAGTCGTACCCGAGCTCCTGAGCCTTCTCAGCCATCTCGCGCACGCTGGTGGCCCCATCGCTGTAGACCGTGTGCATCTGGAGGTCCCCCCGGATGTCCTCCAGGGTCACAAGCTTGGGCAGCTTTTTGGCCTCGGCGGCCTCGATCTCGCCCAGGCCCTCGCGCAGCTCAGCAGGGATGACGGGTAGGCGAAAGGCCTTGTAGGCCTCAGCCTCGCTGGCGGCGATCGGCAGCGCACCACCCGCTCGCTCCATGAGCGCCTCGACATGGTCCCGGTGGCCCGTGTGCTCGATCAGAGCGGTGCCGAAGCGATCCGTCTCGGCGAGCACCAAGGTTCCCGGGATCCCCCCGGAGAGCTCGGCGTGGGTCTCGCGGCCTTCCTGGCCGGTGATCTCGAGGACGTGGTCGTGCTCGGCGAACCGCTTGGTCGCGGCTGTGCGATCCCGGGTCGCGGCGACCAGCACCACACCGTCGACCAGGGGGCACCGGCGGCGCACGGCGCCTGCGATCGCGATCTGCGAGAACGGTGGAGCGAGCTCGAGCTCCCGGGACAGCTGCTCGGCAAGCGCGTCGGCCTGGTCCAGACGCCAAGCCACCAGTGCTGCGCGCACACGCTCGATCTCGGCCAGGAGGCGCTCCTGGGTCTTGGCCCCGAACCCCTTCATGCGCTCGATGGCTCCCTTGCTGGCCGCTTGCTCCAGCTCGTCCAGGGTCGTGATCCCGAGCTTCTCGTAGAGCGCCTTGAGCTTCTTGAGGCCCAGCCCCTGGATCTCGCCTAGGGTCACCACGTCCACCGGGACCTCCTCACGCAGCCGCTCAAGGGTCTCCATGGTACCCGTCTCCAGGAACTCCTCGAGCTTGGACGCGATGGCCTCCCCGACGCCGTCGACCTCCCGAAGCCGGCCCTGCTCGTGGAGCACCTCGATGCCTTCATCGAGCTGGCGCAGGTTGCGCGCGGCCCGGCTGTAGGCCTGGGGCTTGTAGCGCGTGCCCTTGAGCTCCTCGCGCGCTGCCAGCTCGTCGAGCAGCCTGGCCGCGGCTTCCGTCTTGTCCGGCACGCAGCCCCCATGGGCGTGACGCGTTTGGGGTTTGCGGGGGCTGGGTGCTCAGCTGCGCGCCTCCGGCGCGCTCAACGGGGGGCTGGCGGGTTGCTCGGTCGGGATGGGTGGTCGGGGGCCGGAGATTGGGGGTCGGGTTGGGTTCCGGGGGGATCCTCAGGGTCCAAGCTCGTCCATGAGGTAGGTGGGCAGCTCGATGCCAGCGGCCTCGACCCTGGCCCGGCTCGTGGGTGCCCAGAGTCCCGTGAGCTTGCCGAGCACCCGGCCGTCCTCGCCCTCGGTTCTCGCCTCGATCACCGGCAGACCCTCCTCCTCACCGACGAGCCTGCCCCGACCCACGAGCGCGCGCCCGACCCGGGGAGCTGTGGCCTGCTCGAAGCGCACGGGTCCGCCTTGGGTGTGCACGCAGTCGGTGAGCTCGAGCGCGGTCCAGTAGCAGACCTCGTACAGGAGCGTGAAGTGGAGGCCTCCATGCAGGAACCCGGGCCAGCCGATCTCATCCGGGGCAGGCGTGAAGCGGGTGACCACCTCGGCGATGCCATCGTCGGCTTGCTCGCGCGAGAAGCGCAGGCCGAGTCCACGCGCGTTGGCAGGCCCGCAGCCGAAGCACGGGTTCTCGGAGGGGTTGTCGAGCTCGACCATGCCCATGCACTGCGTCATCGCCTGAAACGTCTACCCTCTGCCTACAGGTCGGATCCTGGCCGGCGAGGCACGTTGCTTTCGAGGTAGAGTAGAAGTCAGATATCGTCGCGGGCTTCGTCCCAGGGCCGGGACTTCCCCCGCTTGTACTCCTCAAGGCTCGTGAGGATCCCGCTCTTCAAGGCCTCGTTCTCGAGAAGCTCAAGGGTCGCTTCAAGGCGCTCGAACTCCTCGATCGGCATCTCGACGACGTCGCCTTTCCTCGTGTGGTCGATGCCAGCGGTCATGATGCGCCCTCTCGGTTGGGCTCTGATGGGGTTCTCGCTTCTAGTAGCCTTCTGCTCCCGGAGCGCTCGGTGAGCTCCACCAGGCACCTGCATCACTCACTAGATCTATAATGATTATAACTCGCTCTTCGTGGGCCGTGGTGCCCGTGGCGCCCATTCTGTTGCTTGTGGTCCCCACCGCCGACCCCTCACAACTCGATCCTGACCGCCCGGGCCACATCCGTGCGCGCCGCCTTGCGCGCCGGTGGCACCGTGGAGAGAAGCGTGGCGGCCAGGCTGATCAGCGAGAGGTAGAACATGCTCGCCCAAGGCACGCTGAAGGGCGCCCCCGCTCCAGCGAAGAAGGCAAGATAAGCGGCGTACGCCGCTGCGATGCCCACGAGCACGCCAGGGATGATGCCGAGCAGGGCTGTGAACAGGGCCTCACCTACGAGGCTGAGGGTGATGTGGTGGGCAGGCACGCCCATAGCACGCATGACGCCGAGCTCGTGCTCGCGCTCGAGCGCGGACTTGGCGGTCACGATGCCCAGGCTGGCCACGCCGATGACCAGGCCGAGGCCCAGGAAGACCTGAAGCACCGTGAAGAACCGGGCGTTGAGCTCCTGGATCTCTGCCGCCTCGGCCTCGATGGACTCCGCATCGAGCCCCAGCTCTGCAAAGGAGCGCTCGAGCTCCTGGGCGATGGCCACCGGGTCTTGGTCGGCGGGGATCTGGGCGAGGATGGCGGTGCCGTGGCTGGGGAAGAGATCCTGGACGACCTGGCGGTCCACGAAGACCCCGCCCAGGTAGAGCTGCTTCTGAGCGCCCAGCACCGTGAGGTTGACCGAGCGCCCGCCGAGGTCCACGCCCATCTGCTCGCCACCCTCGATCCGGCCGAGCCGCCCTGCATCGTCCACGTCGTACGTCCGGCTCACGATGACCGTGGCCGGGTCGGCGAGCAGCTCCCGGTAGGCTTGCCGGTCCGTCTCGAAGCGGTCCTGGCGGGCCACGAGCTCGTACGCGTTGCGCTCCACGAAGCCCTCGTCCACGCCGTAGAACCAATCCACCGGCGGCCCCTGGTACTCGACCTCCTGGCCATCGATGGTGATCACGTCCCCACCCACCACGCGAGCCATGGCCAGGGTGTCCTGGGCGCCGAGCCGATCGAGCACGGCGGGCCGCTGGTCGAGGTTGGCTGCTGCCCAAGACTCCAGGTCCTCGATGGGCAACCGGGTCTCGGCGTAGATGTCGTAGCCGCCGGCCTCCTGGGCGGGGTCGACGGCGAAGACCGTGAAGAACGTGGAGAAGAACGCGAGCACCAGCAGGATCAGCGCGAACATGCTGGCCGTGAGCCCGGTGCGCACCTGGCGCCGGGTCGGGTAGCCGGCGGCCACCATGGCGGCCGGCGAGAAGGTGCCCAGGCGCCGGGTGAGGCCCTTGAGGCTGCGGTCCAGGCCGGGCGTGTTGAGCAGCGCGACCACGGCGACGAGGACGAGCAGGATGCCCCGGATGGGCGCGATGAACGGGACCTCGGGGGTGGGCACCTCGTCGAAGGCGAGGATCGTCCAGAGGGCGTACGGGATGACCAGCGCGCTGGCCACGAAACGGGCTGTGGTCCGGGGCCAGCTGCGCCCGACCAGGAGCACGCCGCCGAAGATCATGGCTGATGGTCCCAGCACGAGCAGGGTGTAGAGCCCGGTGGGGAGGAAGGCCAGCGTGGCGAGCACGCCCAGGCCGGCTAGGATCGTGGCGTTGCGTGTGGTCTGGCTTGCCCGGGTCTCGGTGCGGTTCTTGAGCCCGCTTGCCACGTGGAGCTTGCTCATGCGCCAGCCCGTGATGGCCACGGCCACGATGGTGAAGGCGAGGCCGAGCACGGCTGCCAGGAGGATCGTGAGGGGGTCGAGCACGAAGGGGATGGGGATGCCGTCCTGGCTCACCACGAAGCTGTTGACCGCCTCGATCAAGCCGTAGGCCAAGCCGATGCCCATGAGCGCCCCGATGGGCGCGCCAGGCAGGGCGTAGAGGGTGCCCTCCAGGGTGAGCGAGCCCACCAGGTCCCGGCGGCGCATGCCCAGCGCGCGCATGACCGAGAGCTCGACCCGGCGCTCCTCGCCCAGCATGGTGAACAGGTTGATCACCAAGAGGATGCCAGCAGCGATGGTGAACGACGAGAGGGTGGTGAGGAACCGGGTGAACTGCTCACCGGCGCGCTCGGCCCGGTCCACGATCTGCTGCTTGCTGGGCTCCACGGCCAAGGCGTGCACGCTGGGCTCGGGGAAGTCCTCCTTCGTACGCTCAAGAGCCTGCTCGAGCACGGGCATGACCGCATCGGTCTCCGCAAGCCCCCCACGCACGTCGCCGGGGTTGCTCACGCGCACCAGGTTCACCTCCCCCTCCCTGGCCAGCAACCTCTGGAGGTCCTCGATGGGGAGGAAGACCGCGGGCTCACCCAAAAAGCCGCCCTTGCCCTCGCCCGAGACCACGCCGGCCACCTGCACCTCGCGCACCTGGGACGGCGTCAGACCACCGAGCGCCTCGTCGAAGCCGCCGAAGCCCTGGAGCTCCTCGAGCTGCTCTCTGCCCTCACGCAGCTCCTCGAGGGTGAAGGCTGGACGGAGCACGACGACGGCGAGCCCGAAGGGCTGGTTCGCGCTGGCCTTGGCCGTGACCTCTGCCGTCCACGTGCCGGGCTCGCTGATGGGGAGGTCGAGCAGGGCTGGGCTGTCCGGGGAGCCCGTCGAGCCGTTGGTGTTGGCGGTGCGCTGGCCCGAGGGGCTGACCAGGGCGAGGTCCAAGTCCGTGCTGTTCTCCGGCTGGGGTGGCGGGGCCTGCCAGATGAGCGCGGCCAGCACCCGGGTGGCCCCCTGCTCGACCTCGATGTGGAAGCTCTCGCGGGTGGGCTGGGCGGGTGGGTCCGTGGGCAAGCCAGGGACCGGTGAAGGGGGCGTGGCGGCTGTGATGTTGCCGCGGAAGGTGTGGATCGTGGGGACCAGGGGGTCCATGGGCTCAGCGAACCGAAGCTGCATGCGCTGGCCCGCCTCGAGGCCCAGCGGCTCGGCGAGATCCTCGTTGACCAGCACCGAGCCAGCCGAGAGCCGCCCCGCGTCATCCATCGCCTCGAACGAGCCGAACCCCTCCTCGCCCGCTGGAAAGCCGATCATCAGGCTGTCAGGTTCGGTCAAACCTTCCTCGGTGCCCGCCACCGCCGGATGCACCACCGCCGGCTGGATGGCCAGATCCGAGCGTTCATCGCGCGCGAAGCCAGCGAACGCCTCGGCGGCTGGCTGGGGGAAGAAGAAGTCGCCCTCGCTTCGCACGAGCTCGTCGGTCTCGCCGAGCACGTCGAAGGCCACCTCGGTGATGCCGGCCTGGGCTGCTTGGCCTGCCGAGAGCGAGGCGGCCAGCACCGTGGTGGCCACAGCCACCGCGGCCGCGGCTGCCAGGGCCTGGGCGCGGTGGCGTTTCACGTTGCGCCAGGCCAAGCGCCAGAGCAGGCCCGGGTTCCAGCTCAGGCCCCGCCCCCCGGTTCCGTGCCCACGAGCCTGCCGGACTCCAGCCGGATGACCCGGTGGGCGATGTCCATGACCTTGAGATCGTGGGTGACGATGACGTAGGTCTGGCCTTGGCTCTCGTTGAGCTCGGCCATGAGATCGAGCACGCTTCGCCCGGTGGCCTGGTCCAGGTTGCCCGTGGGTTCATCGGCCCACACGATGGACGGCTCGCTCACGAGCGACCGCGCGAGCGCGACCCGTTGTTGCTCGCCGCCGGAGAGCTCGCTGGGCAGATGCTTGGCGCGATCGGCCAACCCCACGCGGAGCAGCGCACCTTCTGCGCGCTTGCGCGCCTGGCCAGGCCGGGTGCCCTGGAGCAGCAGGGGCAGCTCGACGTTCTCGGCCGCGGAGAGGACCTGGATGAGGTTGAAGGCCTGGAAGACGAAACCCATGCGCTCGGCACGCAGCCGGGTGCGCTGCTCATCCCCCATGGTGTCCAGGCGCTGCTCCTCGAAGAACACCTCGCCGCTGGTGGGCACATCGATGCCGGAGAGGCAGTTGACAAGCGTCGTCTTCCCACAGCCCGATGGGCCCAGCACAGCCAGGATCTCGCCGGCCTCGATGGAGAGATCCACCCCTCGCAAGGCCTCAAGCTCGCCCGCATCCGTCTCGTAGACGCGCGTGAGGCCTCGGGCGGTGACGAGGGCATCGGCCATGGCGGGCGCTGAGCAGGGGGCTCGTATCTAAGGTATGTGGCAGGCGCCCTGAGAGGCACAGGGGGACGGGGGGGGGGGCGGGGGGC
>CAYNEI010000022.1:0-37211 GCA_964396185.1 uncultured Thermoplasmatales archaeon | reverse complement strand
AGGTCAAGGACGTCGAGCTGCCCCCGGACATGCGCCGGGTCATGGCTCGCCAGGCAGAGGCCGAGCGCGAGCGGCGCGCACGCGTCATCGCTGCCGAGGGCGAGCAACAGGCTGCAGAGAAGCTGCGGCAGGCTGCCGAGGAGATGGTCGAGTTCGAGGGTGCTCTCTACCTGCGGACCCTGCAGACGATCCGCGAGGCTGCTGAGTCCCCGTCGAACACGGTGATCCCGCTGCCCATCGAGATGCTCCAGGCCTTCGCCCGGTTCGGCCGCTCAGACGAGGATGAGTAGGGGATGGGTGGGGACCGGTAGGGACCCTGGTTGTGCCGGTCAGAGGATCATGAGCGCGTCGCGCCGGAACGGCAGGGCCTCAGCTGGCTCGTCAGCGCGGGCGAGCAGCTCGATCTGATCGGTGCGGACCGTGCAGTCGGCTCCGTCCGGGAGCTCGACGAGGAGATGGCCCTCAGGCATGCGCGTGGCCACCACGCCCCGGGCGTCCCAGAGTGTCTGGTCCACGTCCGGGGCCACGCGGATCCGGACGAGATCGCCCTCGTTGAGATCCATGGCATCCACTCACATGCTATGTGTTCCCGAGAAAGATAAATCCTCGCCAGGGCGCCGGTGCTTCCGGTTCAAGTCGTCACTGTGACGATTGTCCGGTGCGGGCGGCGACGTGGGCCAGGGCGACATCCGCGGCCTGATGGAGCAGATGGACGTCCGTGCCTGCTCTGGCCCGGGCGTAGTCGGCGAACTCGCCGCGCAGGGAGAGCATCTCGGCGTGGCAGCGCTCGAGATCCTCTTCTGGAGCCTCTGGCCCAGCGAGGCGCTCCAGGGTCGAGCGCAACCGGCCGAGCTTGACCGTGCTGAACCCAGGCGGCATGGGGTTGTCCACCACGGGCACGAGCTCTGGGTCGGCTCGCGGGGCAGGCGGGCCCTGGAAGGCACCGGCCTCGAGGCCGCGCACGGCATCCTCGAGCGGAGCCAGGGTGGCATCGCTGTGCCACGGGGCAGCCATGGCCTCCCCGCAGACGGCCACGCCTGGGGTGGCCAAGCGGCCGCGTCCGTCGGCGCGCACGGTGTCCAGCAAGCGCAGGGGCGCCTGGGTGTCCTGGTTCCACGCGATGCTGCTCGGGTCGCCTACGGGGAGCTCGGCTCGCAGCGCGAGGGCGATGCCGCTGGGCGGGGTCTCAGGATGGTCGCTGGGCCAGAGGAACTGGGCGCCACCACCGGCCAGGATGGTGGTATCAGCCTGGTGGGTGGCGCAGTCTGTGCCGTCCACGAGCACGGCCCCGGTGATCCCCTTGTCCTTGCCGATCAGCCGGACGGCCACGCTGGTCTCGTCCAGGGCCACGCCCTCGCGCTCGCAGCGATCGAGCACCGCACCCCGGAGCTCGGTGGCCCAGCCAGCATCGTTCTCGATGCCAAGCTCGTCGAGCCACCGGGTCACGCGCCGGGCACGCAGCCGGAAGAGCTGGGGCTCTTCGGGCGCCGGCGTGCTCGTGTCCCCGATGGCGCGCTCGGCGCGCTCGCGGACGTCGTCTGGGATCGCCGGGCTCTCGGGTGGGTCGTGGGCACCGTGGAGGAGCAGTCGCGTGCGCGCGCCGGAGCGCACGGCGGCCAGGGCGGCTGTGGCACCGGCCAGGCAGCCACCGATGACGAGGACGTCGCGCTCGCTTGGGGGGGTCACCATGGTCTCACGCCAGCTCGAGCATGCGGTCAAGCGCGACCTTGGCCCAGCGGCGATCGTCTGCGTCGACGTGGACGCGGTTGATGACCGTGCCCTTCACGAGCTCTTCCAGGATCCAGGTGAGGTAGTTCGGGTCGATCTGGCGCATGGCGTTGCAGTCCAGGCAGGCTTCACCGCAGAGCTGGATGATGGTCTTGTCGGGGTGCTCGCGTTCCAGGTGCTCGACGAGGTGGATCTCGGTGCCGATGGCGATGGTGGACCCGGGCTCGGCAGCCTCGACGAACTGGATGATCTGCTGGGTCGAACCAGAGGCGTCCGCGGCTGCCACCACCTCGCGGGGGCATTCCGGGTGGACGATGATCTGCACGTCAGGGTGCAGCCGGCGCAGCTCGTCGACGTGGTCGACGCGGAAGCGGTCGTGCACCTGGCACATGCCCTCCCAGAGGATGACCTTGCTGGCCTCGAGAGCCTCGCGCGTGGTGCCACCGGTCTCGCCAGCCCACGGGTTCCAGCGGACCATGTCGTCGTCCCCGAGGCCGAGGTTGTAGGCGGTGTTGTGGCCGAGGTGCTTGTCCGGGAGGAAGAGGATGCGCTTGCCCCGGTCGAGCGCCCACTGGAAGATTGGATCGGCGCTGGAGGAGGTGCAGATGGCGCCGTCCATCTTGCCGGTGAAGGCCTTCAGGTCGGCGTACGAGTTCATGTAGGTGATGGGGACGAGCTCGTCGGGAGGGATGACCTTGGTGATGTGGTCCCAGGCTTTCCGGACCTGCACCATCTCTGCCATGCCGGCCATGGGGCAGGCGGCCTCCCTGGAGGGGATGAGCACGTTGCGTTGGCCATCCGTGAGGATGTCTGCGGTCTCGGCCATGAACGTGACCCCGCAGAAGATGATGTTCTCGGCCTCGGCTTGCGCGGCTTGCCGGGAGAGCTTGAACGAGTCCCCGGTGATGTCAGCGACCTCGTAGATCTCGTGGTGCTGGTAGTTGTGGCCGAGGATGATCGTGGAGTCCCCGAGCCGGTCGCGGGCCGTGGCGATGCGCTGGGCGCGCTCGCTCGGTGTGAGCGACCGGTAGGGCTCCGGCAGTTGCGCGAAGTTCGCGTACCGGAACAGGTTGAGCGTCTCCGCCATCGAACACCCTGAGTCGCAGGCCCCTAAAAGGCGTTGGGTTCGAGGAAGGGAGTTCACTGCTCGCGCGGGAGGCTGGAAGAATTTTCCGCCGACGTGAGAATCGGTCGTTTCAGAGCTCCGGCCCGATCCTCTCTGCCACGTCGTAGACGTCGGTGCGGGCATCCCGCAGGCTAGCACGCCGGATCACGAACCCGAGCTCCTCGAGCACGCTGAGGCTCGAGCGGACCGTGCGGCCGGTCAGCCCGGACTCGCGCACCATCTCGCTAGGCGTGAGCGGCCCCTCGTACTCGAGCAACTTGTAGAGGAAGCGAGCCGATGGGGGCGCGTTGGCCAGCTCTGCTCCCATCTCACGCTTGAGCCTCACCCGACCGAGCAGGTGGCCGTGCCGGCGCTCGCTCAAGCGGACCAGCTGGAGGCGCGCGTCGGCTCCACGGATCTCAACGGCGCCCTCTTGGATCTTGAAGCGGGCATGCCCGTCGACCACGAGCTCGACGCCGGAGCCAGCCTCCGGGTTGGCCAGCTCGACCGTGCTCGAGGACGGGGCCACGATGGGAGGGTGGTTCTCCTCGCTGCAGACCGGGACCACGGTGAGCACATCAGCAGCCGACAGGATGGCGGGTCCTCCGGCCGAGAGGGCGTAGGCCGTGGACCCGGTGGGCGTGCAGACGATGAGCCCGTCGCCGCGGTCGTGCCAGAGCAGCTCGTCGTCCACCTTGACATCACAGCCCAGGAAAGTCCCGTTGAGCGCTGGGAGAAGCGCTGCCTCGTTCAGGGCAAGGATCTCGCGATCGCCCACGCGGCAGGCCATGCGGAGCACGCCTTGGGTTACGAAGCGCTCCTCGGCCAGGCTCTCGGCCAGCGCCTCGGCGTCGTTGAGCTGGGCTTCGGCGAGCACGCCAAGCCCCTTGTGGGCCACGAGCAGCACGGGAGGAGGTGCCGCCAGCTCGGCCAGGGTCGAGAGGAAGAACCGGCTCTCGCCCACCACCACGAGCATGTCCACCTCGTCCTCCCCGTCCCGGCCGGTGGCCACCTCGATGCCGTGCTGAGCCAGGGCTCGCTCGAGCGGCTCGATGGATCCGCGGGCCTCCTCGCTGGCACGCAATTCGACGCGCACGCGCCGTCAAAGCCCATCCCCCTTATGAGGCTGCGGGCTAGACTTCCGGACTGATTTTGCGTAAGCTCTCGCGCGGGCCTGAGCGAGGCGAGCTCAAGGAGCCCGACCCAGGCAACCCACCGGGTTGTCGATGGAGGGCGACGCCGAGACCGGATCACCAGATCCGGAAGGAAGCGCTCTCCAGAGCAAGACACGGTGGTTCCCCTCAGGCCCGCGCCCCGTTGGGCCACCCTCAGCAGGTGACGGCGCAGTCGGCGCGGTTGGGGTTCGTTGCAGACGGCGCCGACTGCGACTCGAAGTCCCCACCGGGGACTCCTTCGGCAGAACCACAGCGTATCGGCCTGATGGCCTCTTGCTTCCGGACCTGCCGGTCCGGTCCTTGTCTTCACGCTCCTGAAGCTGGCGAGAGCTCACCCCAATCACCTCCGGAAGTCTAGGAGGAGGGAAACCGGTTACCCTCTTGTACCCCAGGCCCTTGGCTAGGCCGATGACCATCTCGTTCGAGGCGCGCCACACCGAGGGCCTCTCCCGGCTCGGGACCCTGGAGACCCCGCACGGGAAGGTGGAGACCCCAGCCTTGATGCCGGTGATCAACCCCAACCGGCGCCTGATCGAGCCCAGCGGGATGGCCGAACGCTTCGGCGTCCAGATGGTCATCACGAACAGCTACATCATCAAGCAGGGCGAGGAGCTCACCGAGGCTGCCCTCGACCGGGGGGTCCACAAGCTCATCGGGTTCCCGGGCCCCATCATGACAGACTCCGGAACGTTCCAGGACTACGTCTACGGTGACGTGGGCCTCGAGCCTGCAGAGATCGTGACGTTCCAGCGGGAGATCGGCACGGACATCGGCACGATCCTGGACGTCTTCTCCACACCAGACCGCACCGAGACCCAAGCCGTGGCCGATGCCCACGAAACGTTGGTGCGAGCCATGGACACCGAAGCGCTGGCCGGCGACATGGGGCTAGCCTTGCCGGTGCAGGGAGCCACGTTCCCGGAGGTGCGCGCCCAGGCCGCGCGGGATCTGGCCCGCCTGAACCCGCCAGGGGGTGCCATCCACCCCATCGGCGGCGTGGTGCCCATCATGGAGGACCAGCGCTACGCCACGCTCGCCCAAGTGATCCTGGGCGCCAAGCGCGGGCTCCACCCGGGCCGGGCCGTCCACCTCTTCGGCGCGGGCCACCCCCAGATGCTCCCACTGGCGGTCTACCTGGGCTGCGATCTCTTCGACTCGGCCGCTTACGCGAAGTTCGCCCACGGAAACCGGTTGCTCTTCCCATGGGGCACCGAGCAGCTCGAGGAGATGAGCGAGCTCCCGTGCGCATGTCCCACCTGTCGCGCCTGGACGGTCGCCGAGCTCCAAAACGCCTCGAAGCAGGCGCGCGTGGAGGCCCTGGCCAGCCACAACCTGCACGCCACCATGGCCGAGATGCGCAGGGTCCGGGAGGCCCAGCGCCGGGGCCGGCTCTTCGAGCTGGTGATCGAGCGCGCCGGTGCCCACCTGGCCCTCTGGGAGGCGGTCCAGGTCCTCGGCGAGCACGTCGAGCAGTTGGAGGCCGAGGAGCCCCTGAGCCACGACCGCGGCATGGCGGTCACGCCACCAGGACATACCCTCCACCCCCAGCGAGCCAGGACCCTGGAGCGCATCGAACGCTCGACCCGGCCGCGGGGACCCGTGGTGCTCATGCCACCCACGCGCAGGCCCTTCACCCAGAACGAGCCCGAGGGGGTCGAGGCCTTGCGGATCTGCGGTGCCCACCCCTTCTTCCCGACGCGGCTGGGCCCGGTCCCGTACGACCTGGACGAGGTCTTCCCCTTCACCCAGAGCCTCGAAGCAGCGCTCACGGACGAGGATCTCGGCGACCAGCAGGCCCGGCTTGAGACGTGGGCCGACCGTTGGGGTGTGGATGTGCTCAGCCCGAAGGCGGTGCGCAAGCTCGAGCCCGAGCCAACCGCGCCCGATCTGCTCATGGAGCGCGTCCAGGCAACATCGGCCTACCAGTTCGGGCCCCAGGCGGCCGATGCGCTGCTCGAAGGCGAGATCGAGCTCGAGACGAGCAAGCGCACCGGTCGCGTGCGCACGGTGCACGCCGACGGGGAGCACATCCTGAGCCTGCGCGCTCACGACGGGCTTTTCACCCTGAAGCTGGCCGGTGCCCAGCGCATCCACGCCTGGCTCCCCCGCCCAGCCCTGCGTCTCCAGGTCACCAAGGACAGCGCAGGGTTCAACGCGCAGGGGAAGAGCGTGTTCACGAAGTTCGTGCTCAACTGCCACAAGAGCCTGAGGCCCGGGGATGAGTGCTTGATCGTCGACCCGGACGACACGCTGGTGGCTTGCGGCCAGCTCCTGGTAAGCCAGGGCGAGGCGCTCCATATGACCAGCGGCATGGCCGCCAAGGTGCGAGAGGGGATCGGCGAGGACGCCTACACCCCGGGTCGCTCAAGCTGACGGCAAACGGTCGTCGAGGATCTCCACGATCCGGTCGAGCCGCTCGTTCGTCCCGTCCTGCTTGGTCAGCATGCGCTCTTGGTTGGAGAGCATGGCCTCTTGATTCGAGAGCATGGATCCCTGGTTCGAGAGCATGTCCTCTTGATTCGAGAGCATCGACCCCTGGTTGGAGAGCATCGCCTGTTGGTTCGGCACGAGCGTCTCGGTGGCCAGTGCGAGCAGGCGCCGGCCGTTGGCGTCGATCGCTCCAAGGATCCCCGCCAGGAACCCACCGATCGTGAGCACCAGGCCGAGCTCGCCCCACCAGCCTAGGATCTCGCCGGTGATGCCGATGGCAGCCATGAGCAGGCCGCCGTAGATGAGCGTGTGATCCAGGATGTCCCGGAAGCGCTCGTTCATCGTGGGTTCATGGGGTCGGATGGTCTTTAGATGTTCGGGCATGGGCCCGGAGAGCCCGGTTGGACGATGGGGCTTCAGGTGGGGGTGGGGCGAAGCTACCGGGTGGTGACCCGTCCACCGGAAGCGGTCGCACCGAGCTTAAGGTGGGGAGTGGGGTTCGTAGCCCATGGCCTCGTACCAGACCAAGTTCAAGGTCGGTCGCAAACTCGAGGGCGTGGACACAGCCACAGCCTCGGACAACCAGATCAGCGCGCTCTTCCGTTTCGACGAGGAGGGCAACGAAGACCACGTCAGCCTCAGCATCGAATCCGACGCCATGGACCCTGACGACGTCTTCGCGGTCTTCCAGCTCCTCCACGACCGAGGCTGCCTGACCGCGCGCCAATCCAAGACGTGGCTCCACCAGCCCAAGGCCAGCGTCGAGACCCACGGCGAGACCACGGCGTGGGGTGGCGTGGACCTCGCTCAGAAGGTGAGCATGCTCGAGAAGGGGCTCAAGCTCCGGACCGGTGCCGGGCCGCCGGGTGCGGGCAGCAACGGTGGGGCTGGGGTGGCCAAGACCGCGCTGGTGCACTTGGCCGACGTGGAGCGCAAGCTGGCTGAGGTCAAGGCGACGCTGAAGGGGCGAGGGACCGAGAACGCCTCGAGCGACCCACCCGGTCTCTGATCCCCCATCGCGTGCGCGAACCACGAGGGGCTGTGATGCCATGGACACCTACCACATCTGGTTCAACCGGCCCCTTTCTTTGACGGGGCCCCGGCGTCGAGAGGGTGCCGCAAAGAAAGGCGTCGACGTTCAAAGAAACGCCACCCTCTCGCAGCGCGGGCCCCAGGTGGCTCGCCGTGCGAGCCACTGGAGACTGTGATGCCATGGACACCTACAACATCTGGTTCAACCTACGAGAGGGCGTAGACGACACATCGTTCTGCGAGCACCTGGCCACGTTCTTAGCGCATCTCGTCGACAAGGGCGCGATCCAGGGGCATCGGCTCCAGCGACGCAAGCTCGGCTTCGGACCGCCTGAGCTAGGCGAGTTCCACCTGACGATGGATGTCGAGGACCTCGAGCAGCTCGACCGCGCCTTCCGCCTGATCACCCCGAGGACCGGCGAGACCGAGAAGCGCCACGCAGCGGTCTGGAGCCGGGTCACGGACTTCCGGGCCGGGCTCTTTCGGGATTACCCGGATCCCGAACGAGCACGTTGAGCGGCTGGACCCTCGCGGATGTCCGAGCAGACGTCTGTCCCCTGCGGGGCGGCGACAAGGTTATCAACGTCCCGCGACTCGATGAACAGGATGGAACTGAGGAGGCTTGCAGCGCTCTTGTTGATCACAGCCAGCCTGGCTGGCTGCATCGGCGGCGAGGACGCACCCGAGGCTCTTGCGGCTGCATCCGACCCGTCCTCTCAAGCGGATGGCGAGGAGCCCAGCCACAACGCCACGGGCAACGAGACCGATCAAGAAGCCTCTGGGAACGGCACAGAGGACCCCTCGGATCCTCCCGAGCAGGAGCCTGAGCAGCCGGAGAACCAGACAGCGCGGGATCTCGAGCCCAAGGAGCAGACCGATGCGTTGGCCGCGCCCTTCTCCATGGATGGCACAGGCTGCCGCGAACTCATCGTCCTGTTCACCCTGAGCGAGGAGACCGCCCGCACCTTCGTGCCAGCCCACTACACCCTCGTGGGGGAGGACACGGGCATCGCCCAGGGCTTCGCAGGCCTCAAGGTCTGCAACGAGCTGGAGCTGGATGGCTTCCCCATCGGACGCGCCTCGACCAGCGACGTGGGGATCTCCATCGAGTCCCCGGACGGCACGGATGGCATCCACTACTACCAGACCTGGTGGACCACGGACCACCCCGTGCTCTCGAGCCGCTTGGACGCCCAGGGCTGGCGCACGGATCTCGTCCATGACGACGAGCTCGTCGACCAGCGCGTCGAAGGCCTGGCGGGCCTGGTCAACTTCACCGTCCCATGGAGTCAAGGTGGCTACACGGCCGAGGGCGCGATCGCTTCCCCACGCGCGCCGGGCTCGCTTGTGGCCACGGGCTGGTTCGATGGCCCGAACGGTACCCTCACGGTGGCCAAGACGCTGACGAGCTCCGTCCAGGGAGCCGGTGTCGGCCTCCTGACGGCCGAGCAAGGCTCACCCATGGCCACGCTCATCGAGGGGACCGAGACCCAAGGACCCGCCTTGTACAGCCACTACCGCATGACCGGGCAGGTCGGGGCGGCCCAAAGCTGAGCACGGCCCAACCCCGATCTAGCCGTCGAGGCGAACCGGTGGATTCAGGGTCCACCCCACCACTCAAGCGCTGATGAGGGACCAGGTCCAGCGGGTCTGGGATGGGGTACTGCATGCGAGCTTGGCATGCACAGGCATCGGTGCAGGCTTGTTCCTAGCGATCCTCCTATCCGCATCCATGTCGGGTGACGACTTCGGGACCTCGATCTTCCTAGCCGTGGGTGCCTTCTCGATCGTCTTCCTCGGCGCAGGCCTCGTCGGAGCCATCGCGGGCATCGTGGCTGGACGGTCGGCGCATGACCGGTGGGAGGGCGCGGCGGCCGGGTTCGTCTCAGCCAGCGTCGGCCACTTCATCGTGCTGCTCCTCACCTTCAGCGCCATCGGCGTCGTGGTCGGAGCAGAGGGAGAGCCGGATGCGGATGGAGCCCCCACGTGGTCCGAGTTCGATGAATCCCTGCTGATCCTCGTCCCTGCGGGACTGACCGGGGGCGTCGTCGGGTTCGCCGCGGGTCCTGCCGATGCGCCTGGTCTTGGGGCGCCCCGCTCCAGAGGCGCAGACGAAGACCCACCGGCCGGCTAGCTGTCCCGCTCGTCGAACAGCTGCTCTGCGACGTCCCAGGCCGTGCGCATGTGCGGGATGAAGATCGAGCCGCCCACGACGAGCGCGACGTTGAGGGCGTCCATGACCTCCTCCCGGGTCGCCTCGTGCTCGGTGATCAGCTGATCGAGGTGGTAAGCGATGCAGTCGTTGCAGCGGAGCACGCAGCTGGCCACGAGCCCGCAGTACTCCTTGGTCCGGGTGTCCAGGGCGCCGTCGCGGTAGGCACCAGTGTCGAGGTTGAAGAACCGCTTCACGCCGAGGTGGTCCTCGCCGAGGATCTGGTCGTTCATCCGCTCGCGCTCGGACCGGAACGTCTCAAGGTCCATGCCGTGCTCGTGCGCCATGGCCAGGCAGACCGCCCGGTACACGTATAGCTGACGTTGAACGGGGCCTTGGCTGGTCCAACGTTCATATACCAGATGGCGATTGCGGAAGCCATGCTTGGGCGATCGCTCATGGTTCTGCTGCTCCTCACCGCGGCCTTGGCGGGTTGCATCGGGGAGGAGAACGACCGACCGGACGACGGGAACGACACCGACACGACGCCACCCGGAGACGGTGCTGGGGAGACCCCGACCGGCCTGGTCTGGACCCTGAACGCTTGCTCTGCAGTCATCGCGCTGGCCCCGGTGGACGCAGGCCCCATCCAAGAGCGCTTGCCGGCCAACTTCACGCCCCAGGCCCCTGAGGAGTTCGGGCTTCCCCCGGATGTTCGAGGTGAGGCCCTGTTCGGGATCGAGACGTTCCAGTGCACCAACGGCACGGGCCTCAACGGCACCATCGACGACCTTGCCTACGGGAGCATCTTCATCCCGGTCCATCCGCCCGAGAACCTCACGCTGGACTCCATGGATCTCCACTTCGTCAAGTACGAGACCCTGATCCCGGACGAGCCACGGCGCACCCTGCTCCAGGACGCTGGCCTGCCGGCCGTGGACGGGTCCACCGATCTCTCTGGGCTCCAAGCCACACCGGCCGGCCACCTCTTCGACGCCAGCTTGACCCTGGGGGAGGAGACCTTCACGTTCACCGGGAGCACGAACCAGCCGATGGAGGACTTCCGAGAGGGCGTGCCCTTCGTGGAGTTCCAGCCCACAAGCCAAGACGACGATGCCCTGGCCATCTGGCTGAGCACGGAGAACGTGGCCACGGATGCCACGCAAGGCACCGGGACGCTAGGCGTGCCTGCAGGCTCCTGGGCCGAGGAGGTCATCGGGGCCCAGGCGACCCAAGCGTGGATGATCGCCAGCACGGATGTGAACTTCATCACGGGTGCGATGGCGTTGCCCACGGCCTCCTAGAGCCGTCAGGTATGTATCACATCGCTAGCTTCGGGGGCTCGTGGTCCTGGGTTACGCCTTCGAGCCCTCGCACATCGCGATCCTTGCCACCCTCATCCTGCTGGAGGGCGTGCTGTCGTTCGACAACGCCGCCGTGCTGGCGGCCATGGTGCGCAAGCTCCCGCCCGAGCAGCGCAGCAAGGCGCTCTACTACGGCCTCGCGGGCGCGTACGCCATGCGCATCGCGGCCATCTTCGGCGCCGCCTTCCTGATCAGCTACCCGGTGATCAAGCTCATCGGGGGTGCCTATCTGATCTACCTGGCGGCCAAGCACCTGTTCTTCGAGCCCCACAAGGAACACGTGGAACATACCATGCTCTCCAGGCTGGGCATCTCTCCGTTCTGGTCCGTGGTGATCAGTCTGGAGCTGGCAGACCTCGTGTTCGCCGTCGACCAGGTCATCGTCGCCGTGGCCCTCACAGACGAGCTCCTGCTCATCATCATCGCCTCGCTCTTCGCCATCGCGTTCCTCCGGCTAAGCGCCTCGTACCTCGCGCGGCTGATGGGCTGGTTCCCGGCGCTAGAGAAGCTCGCCTACATCGCCGTCGGGTTCGTGGGCTTCAAGCTCGTGCTTGTCGACGTGGCCCACCGCCTGGGCTACACCTCCTTCGACATCCCAAAGGAGATCTCCATCGCGATCACGCTGTCGCTGCTGGTCCTGCCGGTGATCGGCAAGCTGATCTGGGATCGCTTCCAACCCCGGGACCGACCCGCTTAAGCGTCCGGCGGCGACCCGAGCGTCTCCACGCCGTTCATGTATGGGCGTAGGGCAGCAGGCACGGTCACGGTGCCATCCTCGTTCTGGTGGTTCTCCAGGATCATGACCATCGCACGGCTGGTGGCGATGGCTGTACTGTTGAGCGTGTGCACGACCTCTTTGTCGCCGCCGTGCTTGCCGCCCCGGATGTTGAGGCGGCGGGCTTGGTAGTCCGTGCAGTTCGAGCAGCTCACCACCTCGCGGTAGGTCTCGGCTCGCGGGCTCCAGGCCTCGATGTCGTACTTCTTGGCGGCCACCGTGCCGATGTCCCCGGTGCACACGTTGACGACACGGTACGGGAGGTCGAGCTGCTGGAAGAGGTGCTCGGCGTTGGCCAAGAGCTCCTCATGGTGGTCCCAGGAGTCCTCGGGGTCGCAGAAGATGAACTGCTCGACCTTGTTGAACTGGTGCATGCGGAAGAGGCCTCGCGTGTCGATGCCGTGGCTGCCGATCTCTCGCCGGAAGCACTGGCTCACGCCTGCGAGCTTGATGGGCAGATCGTCCTCGTCGATGATCTCATCCTGGAACATGGCGCCGATGGGGTGCTCGCTGGTGGCGATCAGGTAAGACTCGGGCGTGGCTTCGTCTTCCGCGATCTTGTACATGACCGTCTCGAAGTCGGCCAGGTCGGTGACGCCCTCGTAGGGGTCGCGGCGCATCATGAGCGGTGGCGAGACCAGCGTGTAGCCCTGCTCGACGAGGTGGTCCAAGGCGAAGCGTTGGAGCGCTAGATCCAGAAGCACCAGGTCCCCCTGGAGGTAGACGAAGCCAGCACCGCTGACCTTGGCGGCGCGCTCGAAGTCGGCCAGGCCGTGCTCCTCGATCAGCGGCCCGTGGGGTTGGAGCTCGAAGCTGGGTGTCGAGGGCTCCCCCCAGGTGCGGATCTCGGCGTTGTCCTCGTCGTCCTCGCCCACGGGCACGCTCTCGTGGAGGAGGTTGGGTAGGCGCATGAGGCCGGCATCTCGCGTCTGCTTGGCCTGCTCGACCTCGCCCTCTGCCGCCTCGATCTCAGCGGCGATCTCGCCGGCACGCGCCTGCTCCTCGGTCGCGTCCTCGCCAGCCTTCTTCTTCTCCCCGATGGCGCGGCCGAGCTCGTTGCGCTCCTGGCGCAACTGCTCCAGGTCGTGGCTTCGCTGGCGCCAGGCCTCGTCGGCGCTGGCGACCTCGTCAAGCAGCTCGATGATCCGAGGGTCCCCTCGGCGCTCGACGTTGGCGCGCACGGTCTCGGGCTCGTCGCGGATGCGACGGATGTCCAGCATCGGGGGGGCAAACCTGGGGGCGGTCTAAGGGTTTGCCCTTCCGATGCGCGAAGCACTGTGTGCGGCGGCGCGGACGAGCGCGAGCCCGGTCAGAGCAGCCCCCTCGCAGCCAGCTCCCGCTCGAGCACGTCTGGGAGCTCGTGGTGGTGGGCGGGGAAGATACTGATGACGTCGAACCCGGCCTGCTCGTACCGGGTGATCTTCTCCACCATGCGCTCCTCGTAGGAGGGCTCGCTGGCCAGGCCCCAGTACTCGATGAGCACGTGGGTGCCGGTGATGCGGAAGTCCGGGCGCAGGCCGCCTGCCACCTTGGCCTCGTAGGTGTAGGGGATGCCTTTGACCGAGAGCCAGTTCGCGATGCGCTGCTCTCCCTGGCTGGCGACCCAGTGACCGTCGCGCGTCGGGTAGGGGCGGCCCTTCGGGCGCGCCCTGCCCGCCTGCTCGTCCGGGGTCCCGCGGGCCCTTCGTGCGAGGAGCCAGGCGATGAGCCCCACGGCCACCGCCAGGGCTGCGGCGAGTAGCCAGGGCGTCTCGGTGAGCGCGTCGGTCCAAGCCATGACCGAGGATGGCCAGCCCCTGGGAGGCGAAACGGTTTTCCCTTCATGGCACACCTTCAGACGTATGCTTGGGAGCAAACGTGCCGCTGTGGGCGCCCTCATCGTCGCCATGATCCTCCAGGGCTGCATCGGGCTGCTCGACGACGACCTCGAGACCGACGAGGCCGAGACGTCGCTTCCCCCGATCCCCACCCCCGAGGAGGTCACGGCGTACGCCGAGACCCGGCTCATCCAAGCCCACGAACACGATGCCCTCCACGACGAACACGTGGGCGCCATCGGGATCGCACCCCTGGCCTTCCAGCCTGCACGCGAGACGAGCTACCCGGATGGCGAGATCTACCCCGAACTGGCCGTCAAGGACGGCTACGCCTACCTCGCCTTCGGTCCCAGGGATGGGTTCATCAACGCAGGCGATGAGGCCGGTGTGATCCTCTACGACGTCTCAGAGCCCAGCGCGCCAGAGGAGCTCGCCCGTTGGCTCGGCCAGCCCCCAGGGGATGTGGAGGTCTCCAACGACGGGGAGCTCTTGTTCGTCTCCACCCAGCGCAACGGCTACCCCTACCCATACGCGATCAACCCGGAAGCCGGGCCCACGGGCCAGCTCCCGCGGGGCACCTTCCTAGTCGACATCTCGGACAAGAGCGCGCCGGAGACCGTCGGCTTCGCCCCGCTGCCCCCCAACGGCCCCCACACGATCACCTACTTCGAGGGCCCGGACGGGCGCGAGTTCCTGTTCCAGTCCACCTACGACATCCTGTTCACGACCTACCCGGACAACCTGGGCCAGAACGAGGCGACCCAGAAGGTCGTCATCTCCGAGATCGCGCGCAGCCCCGAGCCCCATCTCGAGCCTCTCTCCACGTTCCAGATCCTCGAACCGGACGAGGGTGATGCGAGCTTGTTCCCCCACGATGCCACCGCGCACGTGGACCCCGCCACGGGCCGCATCATCATGGATGTGGCTTACTGGGAGCACGGCTTGGTGACCGTGGACATAACAGACCCGACGGACCCGGTCGAGCTGGCGCGCTTCGCCGACACGGGTCCCTCGGCCTACACGAACACGCACTTGGTCCGCGTGTTCCCGGGCACCATCGACGGGAAGGTGGTGGGCGTGCTGGAGCCCGAGATCCCCACAGGCGAGGATGCGGGCCAGTACACCTTCGTGGACCTCACCGACCCGGCTGATCCCACCAAGCTGGGGTACTGGTCGCTGCCTGGCGAGCACGTGATCGACCAGCCCTTCGTGTTCAGCCCACACAACTTCGATCTGGCCTGCAGCGGGGATGGGCAACCCGTCTCGCCCCCGGATGCCCTGGAGCGCGAGTGCGAGGACCCGACCCTGGTCGCTGCCCACTTCCACGGGGGCCTCTGGACCCTGGACGCATCCGACCCCACCCAACCGGTGCCGACCGGGTTCTTCTTCCCGGAGGTCGAGCGCGACAACGTCGCTGTCGGGTTCCCGTTCACCGGGTTCTTCTCGGCGTTCATCGTGGACGGCACGATCTACGCGCCGGAGGCCTGGACCGGGCTGCACACGCTTGCTCCACCCGGCCGGTGACGTTCCAAGAACCGCGCCGAAAGGGTTAAACGCGCTCTCAGGGTGGTTCGGAACATGTTGAGGGAGGTCCTCTTCGCGCTGCTCCTCGTGACCGCCGGCTGCCTGGGTCAGACCGACGAGCCGGGGGACCAGAACGACTCCGAGGACCAGGACCCAGCCGAGATAAGCGCTGGCAACCCGGCCAACGGCACCTTCGAGCGCGTCACCCGGACCCTGGTCTACGAGGCCAACCTGTCCGGGCCCGATGTCGGGACAGGCCAACTTGGGATCGAGTGGCCGGCAGAGTTCGGTGTCGGGCTGCTTCGCCTCGAGCTGGACATGAGCTGGCGCCAGGCGTCCAACAACCTCGGCCTCGAAGTCGACGACCCGGACGGGGACACGGAGCGCTTCGAGCCCCAGGCCCCCACGGGCACGCGCGTCCAAGGCACCCTGTCGGACGTGGGACCAGGCACCTACGCGTTCTACCCCACGAGCAGCGGGCCCGTGGTGGAGGACAAGGTCCATCTCAACGTGACGGCCACGTTCGAGCTGCCGGAGAACGTCGAGCCGGACATCGAGAGCGCAACGATCCGCGGCCAGATCCAGACCGAGGAGACCAGCGACGGCTGGCGAGCCTGGGTCGTGCACCGTAGCACCGGCGAGGCGAGGGCCACCATGTCCCTGGAGGCCTCCACCGTCAACGGCCAGATCGAGCTGGCAGGTGATGGCGAGGGCGCGTACGCCAGCGTGATGGCCTGGGCTCGGGGAGACACCGAGCAGGAGGCACGTGATCGTCTCGAAGCCGTCGAAGTGACGCTCTCCGTCTCCGACGGTCACCTCGAAGCCATGGCGGACTCGGACTCCTGGGAACAGCGCGGTGCTGACATCGAGGCCCGTGTGCCCCCGTCAACGACGCTGGAGGGCAACGCCGGGACGACCAACGGCCAGATCACCCTGGACGAGCTCGCCGTGCAGGACTTCTCGGTGGGGACGACCAACGGCCAGATCGAAGGGTCGCTGACGGCGGCCGGTTCGTTCTCAGCCGGGACCACGAACGGCGAGATCGATCTTGCGCTTGAGCCCACCGGGGACCTCTCGCTGGATGCGGGGAACACGAACGGGGACATCCAGCTCGACCTGCTGGAGAGCGACCAGATCGGGTACATCGTGGACGCGTCCACCTCCAACGGCGAGATCAGCGAGTCCATGGACGAAGCCAGCCTCGATGGCGACGAGCAGGCTGCGACGCTTCGCACCCAGAACGCGCAAAACAGGGAGATACAGGTGCAAGGGACCGCCTCGACGACGAACGGGGACATCGATTTCGACGGTCGCTAGCCGGGCCGGAGGGTGTGGGCTGGGGAAGGTGAATCAACCGCACCTTCAAATACTCGGTCCATTCAAGGGAAGGTGTCTACCGGTTGAACCCCCTGGACAGCCGGCCTGGCGAGGGGCCCCGATATGTTGGAATGCCACGCGTGGTACGAGTGTCATTGGAGTGCCGGCTGGATGGTCGCCGCGGCAGCCAACACGATCATCGCGCTGGCCTACATGGCCATCGCCTGGAAGATCTTCACCGGGATGCGCAGGAGCGGTCAGTTCAAACAGAACCGGCTAGGCCGTGCCACCGGTGCCATCTTCTTCACGTGTAGCATCGGTCATGGCATCATGGCCGCTCACCTCCTGCTCCCGATCTGGGGGATCGAGCAGACCGCAGGCCTGGCCGCCCGGACCCACGCCGCCGAGTGGCACGTCTGGGTCTGGGCACCCATCACGGGCATGGCTGCGGTCTGGTACTGGACGCTGCGCGGCCGGCTGCACGCGCTTGTCCGGGGTGCGGCGTTGTTCGAGGACGTTCGGGAGCGCCAGCGCCAGGCCCTGGAGATCCACGATAACATCGTGCAAGGCTTGGCCACCGCCAAGATCTCTCTGGAGATGGGGGAGACCGACGAGAGCCTGGCGGAGCTCGAGAGCACCCTGGCAGCCTCGCGCCAGATCATCACCGACATGCTTGGTGAGGACGACGAGGGCTTGTCCATCCGACCCGGCGACCTGCGCCGCGAGACACCCGCCGGGGGGATGGAGTGATGGAGCAAGCCGATCGGGAGGAGCACGAAGAGCCCATGAGGACCCTTGTGGTCGACGACGTGGAGTCGCTGCGCCGCTACGTGAGCATCCTGCTGGACAAGGCACCGGGCTTCGATGTCGTGGGAGAAGCCAGCAACGGCAAGGAGTGCCTAGAGAAGGCCGCCGAGCTTGGCCCAGATCTCATCCTGCTCGACATCTCCATGCCTGGCATGGACGGCCTGGAGGTGCTCGAGAAGCTCCAACGCTGTGAGGACGGCCCGCGCGTGGTCATGCTCTCCGGCTTCGAAGCCCACACCATGGCCGAGGCCACAGCCGAGCTAGGCGCCCTCGGCTACCTGGAGAAGGGGCTCGCACCTGATGCACTCGTTCAAGCGCTCACAGGCCTAGTCAACGGCCCGGGCGAAGCCCGCGCCTAGCCCTTCAGGTTCAGGCCCGACTCGTGACCCCGGATGGCCCCAGATCGTCAAGCACGAAATGCAGCCCCTGGATCCCCACTTGGCCGCTGGAGAAGAGCACGCCGTCGAGGAGCACCACGTCCCACGTGTTCATCTCACCATCGTTGTAGTAGCCCAGGATCGCTGGATCCTCCTGGCTCTCATGCGTGGAGACGTCGAGCACCCAGACGCCAAGCGCGTAGTGGGCCAGGTAGACGCGGCCCTCTTCGAGCTGCAGGTTGTGCGTGCTCGTGATCTCCTCGTCGGGGACCAGATCGCGCCCGCTGGTCGGGTCGATGGGGTTGACCCACGTTGACAAGAGCGTGGGGCTGGTCGGGTCCGTGGTGTCCCAGACGTAGAGGACACTCTTCTCGTCGCCGGTGGCGTAGTAGGTACCACCGACCACGCCGAAGCCCACCTCCACCGCGCCTACGGTGATCCGTTGATCGCCGATCCACTCGGTGGCCACGGTGTGTAGGTTGCCGGCTTCGCCCTCGCCGAAGTCGCTCCATGAGCCAAGCTCCTCAGGCGCGGCGGGCTTCGAGACATCCACGACGCGCAGCCCTGCATCCCATGCGGCCACGTACATGAGCGTCCCGGCCACGGGGTCGTCCATGACGAACATGTCGTGGAGCCAGCCCTGGGGGTTGTAGAGGGCACCGATTCGGTTGGGGTCGCGGTCTTGTGCGAGCTGGCCAGGCGTGTACCGGGCGATCTCCTCCAGCGTCGCGGTGGAGCGATCGAAGGCCGTGATGACCACGTCCGGTCCAGCTGCACCGAAGACGAGCTCTCGGCCATCGGGCATCTGGTGGTAGGTGAGCATGTGGGTGGCGCGCTGGTGGCCCACGGGGAGGTAGCCCTCGAGGGTGGGCGTGGTCTTGTCGCTGATGTCGACGACGTAGATGCCGCCGGTGAAGGGGCCGATGCCACCCAGCGGTTCGCCGCTGGCGGATTCGTCGCCGCCGGCGAAGAGCCACTGGCCGTCGTCGCTGACCTTGACGTCCACGACCTCGGGGAGCGCGATGGAGCTCACTTGCTCGATGCTGCGTGGGTCGCTCACGTCGAGGATGAAGACCTCGTTGCCCCGGTCCACGAAGAGGTGGTCGCCCCACGCGTCGGCCTCTTGGCCTCCACCCTGGTTCCAGGCCCCTAGCAGGTCGATGTTGGCAGACGGTGCACCGGCCTCCAAGGCCGCCATGGCGTCCTCGAGGGCGGGTGGCGAGTCTGGAAGGGAGCTCGACTCGGTGGGATCGTCTGGGTCGTCGCTCCCGATGCACCCAGCCAGCGTGGGGGCCGCCAGGAGCAAGAGCGCCAGGGCGAGGGCTCGCATGGCTGCAAGGGACGCGTGAGGGGTTATAAGCGTTGTTGGGGACACGATGTGCGTGCAACCCGCTCCCTGTTCCCCTGGGTTGCACTCGGGGTCCGTGGGGAGGGCTCTTAGCGCCGGTGGCCGTGGCGAGGGTATGGCGCCGGAGGGTCGCGTGCTCAGCCGTCTCGTCTCCCTGTGGCGCCTCTCTCGGCCCCGGCTCTGGATGGTCTCGGTGCTCCCGGGTTACACGGGGTGGTTGCTGGCCAGCCGGAGCCTTGTACCGGCCCCGGGGCTCTGGACCGAGAGCCTCACCCGCAGAGATCCGAGCTTGTTGATCGAGGCCGTGGCCTCGAGCTCTGAGCTGCTCCTTGCTCTCGTCGTGCTTGGCCCCTTGCTCGGCACGGCGAGCCTGCTGATCAACGACACCCACGACCTGGCCAACGACCGGGGGAACCCGCGCAAGCAGGCCAGCCCCCTGGTCCAGGGCCGGGTGAGCGTGGCCTGGGTTGAGCGAGCTGCCCACATCACGGCACTCGTGACCCTCGTGGCTGCTGGGTGGATCTCGACCCCTTTCTTGCTCCTCGTGGCCGGCTGCCTGGTGCTGGCCTGGGCCTACAGCGTACCCCCGGCGCGTCTCAAGGCCCGGCCAGGCGCGGATCTCGCGGTCAACGCGGTGGGGATCGGGTTGCTGGCTGGGCTTGCCGGTTGGTCGCTTGCTGCCCCGCTTGAGGCCTTCCCCTTCGCCTACATCCCCCAGGGCCTGCTCGTAGCCGCGGCGATCTACGTCCCCACGACCCTGGTGGACATGGAGGCCGACCGGCAGGCTGGAGATCGCACGCTGGCCACGCACCTTGGAGAGCAGCGCGCCTACAGGATCGGGTTCGGTGCGTGGATCGCGGCAAACCTGGGCGCCCTCGTGCTCGCATCTATGGGGGTCCTGTTGCCCCGGGCCATGGTCCCGGTTCTCGTCGTGAGCGTGCCTGTGCTCGTCTGGAGCTACCACCAGTGGATCGGTCAGGCGGCAGGCCCAGGCGAGCGGGTGAGGGGGATCTTCGGCTGCGCGGTCCTGTTCCTGGCCGTCAACCTGGTCTTCGCGTTGCTCTACACGGGCATGATCGGTTGACGAGAACCCGACCCTTGATAGCGGTGGAGGGCCTGGAGGCCGACGATGCGCGCGGTTGGCTCCCTGGCTGCCCTCGTTCTCCTGGCCCTGCTGGTCCTCCCTGGCGCCTCCAGCCAGGTCTTCCTGTCCCCGGGGCAGACCTCCATGGACCTGGAGCCCGGCGAGGTCCGAACGGTCCCCTTCGAGCTGCGCAACCCGGTCAACCACAGCCTGAGCGCCTTCGCGCGCATGGAGGGGAGCCTGGCCGACGGAGCCACGGTCGAACCGGACGAGTTCCGCTTGACCGCCCTGGGCAGCGCCTCGGTGGACATCCTCATCGAGGCCGATGCCCTGGAACCAGGCGAGCACAACGGCCAGCTCTCCATCCTGCTGGTCAACCCGGAGACCGGTGAGACCCAACACGTGCGCTCGAACCTGACGGCCACGGTGCCGGACCACCCGCTCCTGTTCGGCCAGTGGGAGAGCCCCCTGGGGCCGCCCCTGGACGGAGCCATCGGGATCTTCCTGCTGGAGACGAGCGGATGGATCCTTGTCGCCTTCCTGGCCATGGGCGTGGCCTCTCGAGGGACGCGGCTGGCCATGCGGGGCTCGCCCAAGTGGCTCAAACACGAGGTGACGAGCAAGTTCACCACCCCGCTCTTCGCGGTCATCGTGCTGGGCGGGCTACGCTGGGCGTGGCGGGTCTTCCCCGATGACGGTCTGGCCGCCATCGCGAGTGGACTGCTCGACGCGCTCATCGTGCTAGCCACGGCGTTCCTGCTCTACCGGCTCACCGACTCGCTGCTCGTCTACCTGTCCGACCAGGTCGCGCCTAAGACCGCGACGAAGTGGGACGACGTGATCCTGCCCGTTTCGCGCAAGCTCGCCATCGTCGTGCTCGGTGGGTTCGCGTTCTTCTTCGCGCTCCAGAACCTCGGGCTCAACCTCGGCTTCCTGGTGGCCGGTGGCCTCATCATCGGCTTAGTCCTCTCCAACAGCCTGGGCCCGACCCTCCAGAATCTCTTCAGCGGGCTCTTCATCCTCATCGACCGACCCTTCGTCGAGGGCGACGATATCCGCCTGGACACGGGCGAGGTGTGCAACGTGCGCCGCATCGGGCTGCGCAGCACGCGGCTCTACTTCTACCGGAACCACGAGCTCTTCATCGTGCCGAACAAGGACCTGGAGAACAGCCGCATCGTCAACCTGGTCTACCCCGACAGCCGGTACCGGATCCACATCGTCGTGGGCGTCTCCTACGGCTCGCCGATCGAGCGCGTCAAGGAGCTCCTCTTCGAGGCCGCCGCCGACCACCCGGACGTCCTCAAGGGCGAGGACAACGAGCCTGGCGTCATGTTCGACGATTTCGGTGAGTCTGCGCTGCTGTTCCGGCTCTTCGTGTACATCAACGACGTGCGGGAGCGCTTCCGCATCTCCAGCGAGCTGCGGGATGCCATCGATGCGAAGTTCCGGGAGAGCGGGATCATCATCCCGTTCCCGCAGCGCACCCTGTGGCACCGGGACCTCGAAGTCCGTTCAGAGGAGATCCCCGAGGGTGCGGAGGCGCGCGGGGACGCCGCAGAGTAGAGAACACGACGAGGGCACGGCGGACACGACGAACGGAGCGAGGATGAGGGCTCTGCGTGCCCGTGGCGGCCCGTCGGGTCCGTCGTGTTCCTGTTGCGCTAGGCGAAGCTGGTCCAGCCTGGCGTGATGGGGTCCCCTTCGATGTGGGTCACATGCAGGCCCGTGTAGCGGTCGGTCATGAGCACGTAGCCGCCTACCACGTTGACGTCCCAGGTACCCGGCACGCCGCTCGGGTAAGCGTCGCGGTCGTAGAGCTCCCCGTCGAGGCTGGGGAGATGGACCGCCTCGATCTCGCGCGCGTCCGGTGCGCTGCCACCGTGCTCGATCATGGTGGTGAGGTTGAGCACCCAGAGCCCGTTGTGGTTGTAGGCGAGGTAGAGACGCTCGCCCACGATCTGGAGCTGGTGGGTCGTCATAAGCAGCCCCTGGCTCGTGTGCCCGCCGGGGTTGCTCCACTCGGCCAGGAGCTCAGGGTTGTCCCAGTCGGTCACGTCGAGCACCCAGATGGCTGGCAGGATGTCGTCCAGGGTCTCGGGCGAGGCCACGAGCACGCGCTTGTCGTCCAGCTCGGTGAGCATGGCCGAGTGCACGAACCCCTGGTAGTGCTCGGCGCCCTGCCCGTTCCATCGGAACCGCTGCTCGGGGGCCTGGGGGTTGGAGACGTCGAGGGTGACCACGCCTAGATCCCAGTGGCTCACCGTGAGCGTCGGGGTGCCGTCGATCGGGTCAGGCTGGTAGGTCATGTCGTGGGGCAGGGGGCCCGGGAGCGCGCGCTCCTCTTCCACGATGAGCTCATAGCCCTCGGTGCCGAACGGCCAGAACGCCCCGGCCTGAACGAGGGTCGGCTCGGGGGAGCGCTCGAACCGGTAGACCGTGAGGGACTGGTTGATGCAGAACACCCACTCCTCGCCGTCGATCTCGGCGACGCTGATCATGTGGCACCCGAGCGCCTCTGCGGGCGCGAAGCTGGCCAGGGTGGGGTTGGTCGGGTCGGTGATGTCCCAGACCATGATGCCGTTGCGCGCGGCATACGTTCCGTCGGCCAGCGCATCAGGGGTGGGTTGGCCGCCGGTGCGGCTGGTGATCTCCTGGGTGGCCAACAGTGCGTACGCGCCGTCGCTGGTGAGCTTGACGTCCACCGCGTAGGAGTATGGGGCCTCTGCGCGGCCTAGCAGCTCTGGCGTGGACGGATCGCTGGTGTCCAGGAGCACGAAGCCTGGCGTGGAGCCTTGGCCCAAGATGGCCACGGCGGTCAGGCCCGCGCGTGTGTCGAGCTCGCCGATGTAGGAGTGGGGCACGCCATCCTCGCTCAACGCGTGGTGGGCGATGGCCTCGGTGGTGGGCGAGGAGACTTGGTGCTCGATGGGGTCAGCGTGGTCGTGGTCGGCCACGATGAAGTCCTCGAACACCCAATCCAGGATCTCGGTGTCGGCCTGGTCGGTGGAGAGCTCGTCGTCGCTGGAGCCGATGCAGCCCGCAAGGGCCGTGGAGACCATCAAGAGGGCCATAAGCCCGGTGCTCGCGCTGCGCATGGGCGAGGAGGCGGCGTGCGGGGGTAAAAGGGTTGTTGTGGACCCCTGAGCCAGCTCACGACCGCGGCCCGATCGCCTCGCGCCCGCGATGCGCCTTCCGGTAGGCGCGCGACCGATGGGCGAGTTCGTCCAGCTCCGCCTCCGAGAGGGAAGCCTCGATGGCAGGGAACCACTCGCGGTCCTCCAGGCGAGCGTGGTCGTGGAGGCGCTCACCGATGCGCGCCACGCGATCCCCGATGGGCTCGCCCGCCTCCAGGGCCTGGACGAGCGCGGGCACCTCGTCCCGGAACCAAGCGTGGTCTGAGAGCACCCTGCGGATGGTCTCATCTTCCGCCGGGTCCACGTGGCGTTGGTGGATCGGGAGAAGGACCTCCTCTTCCTCGCGGAAGTGCCAGGCAAGCTCCTGCTCCCACGCCTCCACGAGGCGCGTGGCCGCTTGCTCGGGGGTGCCCCCCATCTCGTGGCCCTCCATGGAGCGCCGGATGAGCTGGGCCAGGGCCAGGGCATCGAAGTGGTCTCGGGAGAGATCCTGCAAGGCGGGATGGCGCTGCATGAGGCGCCAACGGGGCCCGCGTACTCGAAGCTGACGCTCGTTCGCGCTGATCTGGGCGGGCTGGCTCAGTCGATCTCCACCGCCTGGCTGGCAGCGGTCACGCATGCCAGCAGGTCGTCGAGGGTGTGGAGCGCTTGGCCAGGGTCGCCTTGGCCTTGCATGACGAGGCGGTCGCTGGCCTCCACGCTGAGCTCGGCGTAGTCGCCGGTTTCGGGCTCAAGCGCGTCGGCGAGGCTGGTGGCCTCGGGGTGCTGGATGACCAGGCGCCACTCGGTCGTGAACCTAGTTGGCGTGTCCACGGAGCTGGTCCTCCACGATGCTATCGACCGTGTCCAGGAACCCCTCTCGCTCGGTGATGGGGACCATGGCACCAGCAGCGATGGGGTGACCGCCGCCGCCACCGTTGTGCTCGTCTGCTGCGGCTGAGAGCGCGGCGGCCAGATCCAAGCCCGCGTCGACGAGGTCCTGGGTGGCGCGCGCGCTGACCTTGAGGTTGCCGTTGCTCGTCTTCAAGCCCAGCGCGGGTTTGTCCTTGGGGAACAGGTACGTCATGCCAAGCCCGCAGTGAGCGCCGACGAGATCGGGGTCCACGGCATCGAAGACCTGGATCGCCTCCATCTGGGTGGGCGGGTCGCGCTGTAACTTGAGCAGGCCTCGGAGCAGGTCCTCGCGGTAGCCCTCGGCGAGCTTGCGGGCCTGCTCGAAGGCCTGGGTGTCCCCGTTGGCCAGGGCGAGACCCAGGCCGGGTTTGGCCTCTCTAGCGCACGCGTTGAGCATGGCGCTGAGCTCGCCGGCGTCCACGGTGCGCCCGCCCAGCTCGCCCTCGAAGCGGGTGCCTGCAGCTTGCTCGGCCGCGCGGGCTTCGACGCCGTGGGAGAGCATGTGGGCGACCACAGCACTGGTCAGGGTGCGCTCCTCCTCAGCGGTGAGATCGTCGATGGTGGCCTCCGCAGGCAGCCCAAGCTCCTCGACGAAATCGCGTGCTTTCGAGGCGCTGCCTGCCAGGCCGACCAGGTAGGGGTCCACGCTCTTGGCCAGGGCTTGGTGGATGGGGCTCCAGCGGTCCAGGGGCATGCCTCGTCTGAGGTTGAGCATGCCGCCATCGGAGAGGCGTTGGGCCAGGGTGGCGTTGGTCTCGGCCAGCCGCGGGACGTGCTGGCGGTCCCCGACGATGCCGGCCAGGGCCACGGGTGCGAGGTCCTGGTTGGTGGGGTCGAGCTGGAGGGCCACGAGCATGGCCAGAGTCGAGGCACAGCAGTTCGAGGTGCCGTTGATGCCTTCCAGGTTCGGGTTGACGTGGAGCACGCGTGGTGCACGGCCGCGCACCTGGTGGTGGTCGAGCACGATCACATCTCCAGGGTGGCGGGCGAGCTGGTCGAGCTCGCCAGCGCCCTGGTCCATGAGCACCAGGTGGTCGTGCTTCTCGAGGCCAGGGTACTCGTTGGCGTGCAGCCGGTCCATGGTGAGGTGGAACGGGATGCCTCGCCGGTCGAGTGCTGCGGCGAGCACGCTGGCTGCAGCGATGCCGTCGGCGTCGTCGTCGGAGAAGACGCGCACGAAGTCCAGCGACTCGATGCGTTGCGCGGCCTCGCGAACCCTTGCCTCGAGGCTCATGGACAGAGGAAGCGACGGTCAGGGATCACTCCGTGGGTGCCTCGTTGAAGGCCTTGGAGACGCCCTGGAGAGCGTCCTTGTGCGCCTCGAACCACGCCTCCCACTGTCGGGTCGTGGCAGCGAGGTCGTCGCGCTCTGCCTCGGTCTCCTCGAAGACACCGTAGAGCTTGGTCAGGCGCTCGCGCTCGGACTCGAGCTCCTCGGCCAGCTCGTCGTGCTTGGCCTCGAGCTCGTCGTAGGCGGTGAGCTTCTCTGTCTCGGCCTCGAGATCAGCGACCTTCTGGCGCAACTCCCCGTTCTCCTCTTGGGCTTGGCGGAGCGCCCGGCGCTCTGACTGGAGCTCGCTGCGCACGGTCTCCATCTCGTCGCGCAGCTCGGTGGCCTCCGCTTGGGCCTCGGCCTTGGTCCCCTGGAGCTCCTTGAGCTCGGCTTCCTGCTTCTTGTAGACGTCCCAGAGCTTCTCGAGGCGCTCCTGCTCCTCCTGGAGCTCGGCTTCGGCTCGGTTGGCTCGGTTCTTGGCCTGCTCGGCCTCCGAGGCGACCTCGCTCACGCGGACCTCGAGATCGCTGATCAGGGTGGTGATCTCCTCGAGGTAGGAGACGTCCAGCATGGACCTCAGCTTCTGCAGGGACTCGGCGTCTCGGCGGACCTGGGATTCGATCTGAGAGAGCTCTTCCTGGATCGATCCGAGGCGCTTCTTGATGACCTCAGACTCGTTGGTGCTGTCCTCTGTCATCTCGACCACCGATGGGGCATCAGACATCGCTTCTTCCGCCATCGCAGCCTAGATGCGGCCCCTTCCTAATATAAAACGCCCCCTTGACCCCCCGCCTCCAGCCCGGCTCGTGCCCTCACACCATACCCCCGACCCAGCCGCGAGGGGGTACCCACCGGCACCACCGCACCACACGTTTTAAATAGAGTGTGCTCTAACCTGGGACCATCCCCTGGGCCTCGTCCCGTTTCGGGACCGGATCTGGATGGACGTGATTCCGTATGGTAGAAGTTGAGATTTTACCCGTTGGCGGCTACAACGAGTTCGGCCGCAACATGACCGTGGTCCGTGTCGGGAACGAAGCAGTCATCTTCGACATGGGCATCAAGCTCGACCGCATCCTCATCCACGAGGACGCTGTCTTCGAAAGCCTCTCCCCAGACGACCTGTGGGACATGGGCGCGATCCCAGATGATCGCGTGATGAAGAACCTGAACGCCGAGGTCAAGGCCATCGTGCTTGGCCATGGTCACCTGGACCACATCGGCGCTGTGCGCAAGCTGGCTCGCAAGTACGATTGCCCGATCATCGGGACGCCGTACACGATCAAGCTCGTGGAGAACATGCGCGATGACAACCGGGGCGGGGGTCACAACGAGATCCCCAACCAGCTCATCAGCATGAACACCGGCGGCCGGCGCCAGCTCAGCGAGGCCCTGGAGGTGGAGTTCATCCACATGACGCACTCCATCGTCCAGACCGCCATGCCGGTGCTGCACACCCCGCGAGGGGCCATCGTCTACGCGTTGGACTTCAAGTTCGACAACTTCCCGGTCATCGGCTCCAAGCCGGACTACGACCGGCTCCGGCAGATCGGCATGGAGGGTGTGCTCGCGCTGATCAGCGAGTCCACGAACGCCCACGAGGAGACCAAGACCCCGAGCGAGATGATCGCTCGAGACCTGCTCAAGGACCATCTCCTGGGTCTAGAGGACGAGCGCTCGGGCCTGCTCGTGACCACCTTCTCGAGCCACACCCAGCGCATCAAATCCATCATGGAGTTCGGCGACCAGCTGGACCGCAAGGTCATCTTGTGCGGCCGCTCCATGAAGAAGTACACAGAGGTCGCTGAAGAGGTGGGCTTGCTCAAGGTGCCCGAGAACGTCGAGATGTTCGGCTACGGGCGCGAGATCAACCGCAAGCTCAAGAAGGTCATGCAGGAGGGCAAGGAGGACTACCTCTGCTGCGTGACCGGTCACCAGGGGGAGCAGTACGCGCTGTTGACGCGCATGGCACGGGATGAGACCCCGTTCAAGATCCAGGACAACGACCAGGTCGTCTTCTCGGCCCGGACGATCCCCAACCCGAACAACGTCGCCCAGCGCTACACCCTCGAGGAGAAGCTGCGCATGAAGGGCGCGCGCATCATCAAGGGCGCGCACGTGAGCGGGCACGCGGCCCGCGAGGACCACCGCGAACTGCTCGGCATGCTCGAACCGGAGTTCGTCTTCCCGGCCCACGGGGACATCCAGCACCAGAGCGCGCTGGCCGACCTCTGCGAGTTCCACGGATGGCGCCTGGGTGACCAGGTGCACATCCTGCGCAACGGGCAGTCCAAGATCCTGTGAAGTGAGAACCATGCCCCCGCCGGAGCGCGTGGTCGAGCAAGGTGCCCGACTCGCCAAGGAGCTCGAGGCTGCGATCTCGGTCATCGAGGAGCCCGAGCTCCGGGAGGCCGCGATCAGCTACCCACGCGCTGGCGGCAAAGCGCTGCGCCCGGCCCTGGCTGTGCTGTCCTGCGAGGCCACCGGCGGCGAGCTCGAGGCCGCCGACCCCCTTGCTCTGAGCGTGGAGCTGCTCCACACCTTCAGCCTCGTCCACGACGACCTGATGGACGACGACGAGCTACGCCGAGGCGTGCCTGCCGTGCACGTCGCCTACGACGATGCCTCAGCCATCCTGGCTGGAGACGTGCTCTACGCCTTGAGCTTCGAGGTGCTCGCCCGGCTCGGCCAAGCCCCGTGGACGGCCGTGGTCCTGGAGCAAGTCGCCCGCACGGCCCGCGTGCTCTGCGAAGGCCAACACCTGGACATGGTCTACGAAGGGCGCTGGCCCACCGTCGAGGAGTACGAGGCGATGATCGCCAAGAAAACCGCAGCGCTCTTCGCCTGCGCCACGTCCAACGGAGCCCGCATCGCCGGTGCGGACTCAGCGGTCGTGGAGGCCATGGATCGCTTCGGCCACGCGTTGGGCATGGGGTTCCAGATCCAGGACGACATCCTCGATCTCGTCGGGGACCCGGAGCGCCTGGGCAAACCCGTGGGCTCGGATGTGCTCGCCGGCAAGAAGAGCCACCCGCTCTTGGCGGCCCACCAAGCTGCGAGCCCTGAGGACCGCGACCGCTTGGACGCGATCCTGGACGGCCAGGCCAGCGAGGCTGAGATCGCCTGGGTGCTCGAGCTCTGCGAGACCACCGGCGCGCTCTCCGTGAGCCGAGACCGGGCAGACGCGTGGCTCGAAGACGCACGCCAGGCCCTCGACGTCCTGGAGGCGAACGCGGCCACGGCGGATCTGGCTGGCCTCGTGGGTTGGCTGGAGACCCGTGATCGGTGAGCGCGTCCGTTCACCGCTTCGTGCCTTCGTCGAGCACGTCTTGCCTCCGTGCTTGAGCGACGGCAACGGCGTGGCTCAGGCCGCGCTGGTCCCGTTGGCCGGCGCAGCCTCTCCAGGCAGCGCTGGGAGCGCTGGCAGCGGGGCCGTTGGGTCGTGCAGGCTGGGGCCCTGGGCTAGCGTGCCCACCAGGCCGACGCCCTTGGCGCGGTCCGGTTCGCCGGTCTGCTCGCACGTTTCCAGGCAGACGTCCACGAAGACGGCCCAGGGGCGGCCATCGTCGTCGATGGTGACGTCGATGAAGTCCCCGATGCCGCCGTCGTCGGCCGCGCGGCAGCGGGTACCGCCGCAGACGCCGAGACCGATGGGGTGGTCCGGGTCGTTGGCCGTCGTGGTCGCCACGGATGCATCAGGGTCGGTGGCATCGGTGACGATGGCCAAGTAAGCGTTCCAGGTGGCCTCGTCCGGCATGTCGCCGTAGCTCTCGGCGTCGGTCTCGGTGCCCACGTAGGCCAACGCGATGGCACCGTTCGTGCCCGCCTCGATGGTGGGGTGGCTCGTGACGCTCACGCCAGGTGGGGCGACGTCCACGGGCTGGCTCCAGCTCACACCCTTGTCCGTGCTGTACGCGAGCTGTGGGTGGTGGTCCTCGCTGATCCAGAACGCGAAGGCGGTCCCCTGGTCGTCGACCGCGATGGCGACCTCGTGGCCCAGGGTGGGGACGTCCTCGCTGATGACGTGGCGCTCCCATGTGAGGCCGTCGTCCTGGCTCACGGCGATCATGGGCACGCCACAGTAGCCGCGGGGCAGATACGCGGTCCCATCGGGCGCTGTGACACCGTGGGCATGCAGGCCACCGCAGAACCCGCCGGTTTGGCCCGCGCTGGGTCCGTAGACCGGGAGGAAGGGTGTCCAGGTGAGCCCGCCGTCCAGGCTCGTGGAGCACGCGCTGTCGGCCACGCGGTTCACGCAGAGGTAGAGCACGTTCTCGTACCCCACGGTGGGCGCCGCGTTGGGGGGACCAGCGAAGAGCGTCGGGTGGTCGAGCACGGGCGGCTGCCCGCAGCCGGCCGGGTTGTTGATCCAGGATTCGCCCAGATCGTCGCTCCAGCGCACCCAGTTGCAGTTCAGCCCGATCATGTCCAGGTTGTAGACACGGTCGGTGGCCTCGTCCACGTACACGTAGGGATCGCTGGTCTCCGGCGGGATCGAGACGGGCCCGATGCTGCCGGTGACATCCTCCCACGTCTGGCCCTGGTCGGTGCTCCGCAGGATCGAGGAGTACTCCGTGTCCGGCGGTGGGTCCTCCTCGCTGAGCTCCCCCTTGCCGGTGTTGGAGACGAACAGCGCGCCGTCCGAGGTGACACCGATAGTGGGCTCGAAGAGCGGCGCGTCCACGACGAAGCCCACGCCCCGGGGGACTGGAAGCCCGCCGAGCGCCTGATCGCGGGAGATGGCTGGCGTGGCGTTGGAGCCGGCGATGGGATGGAGCACGCTGGGGTTGCCAGGGAGCTGATCGACCTGGGTGCCGCTGGTGTCCGCCTGGGGCTCGATGGGCTCTTCGTCCCCGCCGATGCAGCCCGTCAGGGGGACGGCGAGCAGGGCAAGCGCGACGGCGAGGATGGGGGCGCGCATGGGGTGTCGACTCCTGGGGGATCCAGGGTGAGCGTTCTCGTCACTGGCTCGTGGCGTTCGGGGCTGGTGCCGGGGCGCCCAGGGCTGGCAGCGAGGTGAGCTCGCCCTTCAGGCTCGGGCCTGTTCGAAGCGTGCCGACCAGGCCAACACCGTGGTCGTTCTCCGTCCCACCGGGCTCAGCACAGCCCTCGGTGCAGACGTCCACGAAGATGGCCCACGGTCGCCCGTCGTCGTCGATGACGATGTCGATGAAATCGCCCAGCGCGCCGCCGGACTCACCGAAGCAGCGTCCCTCGCATGGCCCGCGCGCGATGGGGTCAGCGGGGTCGTTGGCGGTGACGGTGAGCAGCACCAGGTCCTCGCTGGTGGCGTTGGTGGCCGTGGTGATGTAGGCGTTCCAGGTGTCGTTGGCCTCCATGTCGCCTTGGTCCTTGTCGGTGGTCGTACCGGTGTAGGCGAAAGCGATGCGGCCCTCGGCCCCAGCGGCCAGGGTCGGGAACCGGGCGATGTTGACATCCGGCGGGGTCACGCGCATGGCATCGTTCCAGGTGAAGCCGCCATCGGTGCTCACGGCGAGGTAGCCCTGGTCGTCGTTCATCCAGAAGGCATACGCGTTGCCGGCCTCGTCGACGTCGAAGGCGACCTCGTGGCCGTCGATGCCCACAGCCTCGCTGATGGCCACGGTCTCCCAGGTGAGCCCGTCGTCTTGGCTGATGGCTACCATGGGGGTGCCGCACTGGCCCTTGGGCAGATACGCTGTGCCGTCGGGGGCGGTGACGCCGTGGGCGTGCAGCCCACCGCAGAAGCCGCCGTCCTCGTTGGCACCGGCGAACACGGTCTTCCAGCCGGCCCACGTGACGCCGCCGTCGAGGCTCGTGGCGCAAGCGCTGTCGGCCACCCGGTTGACGCAGAGGTAGACGACGTTCTCGTAGAGCGTTGTGACGGCCATGCGCGGGGCGCCAGCGAAGATGGTGGGGTGGTCCATGAGGGGTGGCTGGCCGCAGCCGAGCGGGTTGCTGGTCCAGCTCTCACCACCGTCGTCGCTCCACTGGATGTAGTTGCACGCCAGGCCCTGCATGTCGAGGTTGTAGACGCGATCGGTGGCCTCATCGACGTAGACGTAGGGGTCGTTGCTGTTCGGTGGCGAGGAGACGGGCCCGATCGTGGGCGTGATGTCCTCCCATGTCTGGCCCTGGTCGGTGCTTCGCACGATGGATGAATAGGTGGTGACGCGCTCGGCGGGGTCGGCAAGCGAGGCGCCCTCGAGGTTCGAGACGAAGAGCGCACCGTCGCTGGTCACACCGATGGTGGGCTCGAACTGGGTGAACCCGGTGAGCACGGAGAGGCCGTCCGGGAAGTCGACGCCATCTGGGAGCGCGCTGGCCGCGTCGTCCACCAGGCTGGCTGGCTCCTGGGCGGTGCCAGGCCGGTAGGCCTGGGCGGCCACATCGCGGATGGGCTCGGTGGTGGTGTCCTCTTGGAGGGGTTCCGGGGACTCCTCCTGTCCGATGCAGCCGATCAGCGGCACCGTGAGCAGGAGCAGGGTTAACGTGAGCACTCGCATGGGGTTCACTGGGATCGCCTCGAACTACGGGAGGCAAGCCACCATAAAAGCGTTGTGGCAGGCCGCACCATCACCGTCGCTGGAGTCACCGGGTTGAAGGGTCCGTTTCAGAACAGGTGCTCATCGAGCAGATGGACCGGGCCCCCGACATGGGCCTCGAGGACCTGGGAGACGCCGTCGATGCTTCCGAGGGCTTGCTCGACGGTGGCCTCGTGGCCTGGGAGGGTGTTCACGTACACCGTTGCGCCCGTGTCGATGCTGAAGTAGCACGGGACGTCCTGCTCGCGCAGTTCCCAGACCGCGCGCATCACGGCGACCGTGGCCGGTTGCCAGGTGATCCGGCCCCGCTTGCCGGTCATGGTGACGGCGTGGAGGTTGAGGGTGTCCCGCTCGGCCAGAGAGAAAACGGTGCCGAGCTCGCCTCCCTGCACGGCTTTGCGCATCTCTGCGAGCGCGCCCTCGACGTAGGCGCACCTGGCCTCGAGCAGGGGGGAGGCCATGACGTCCTCGTGGACGCCCTCGGTGGGCTCCTCGTGCTCGACGAGGGCGATGCGGATGGGCCAATCGAGTTCATCCGGCCCGGCCAGCATCCGGGCGGTGGAGTCATCGCCCTCCAGGAACCACTCCGCGACCCCGCCGGCCACAGCGCGGCTGGCCGATCCGGCACCGAGGCGAGCGATGCGCGCGACCTTATCCAACTCCAGCTCAAGGCCGAGAGCGGCTTGGGCGGCCATGGCCAGGGCCGCGAACCCGCTGCTCGAGGAGCCGAGCCCAACGCGTTGCGGGAAGTTCGAGCGCGAGACCACGCGCATCCCCTCGGTGGAGCCAGCCTGCGCCCGCACGGCGTCGAGCACCAGGGTCGCCCGCTCGAGGGCCCGTCCGGTGACCTTCTCTCCATCGATGGTCACCTGGTCGCTGGGGTGTCCAGCCTCCACGGTGGTGGTGGTCTCCAGAGGCGCGGTGCACACGCTGATGGAGTCGTGCAGGGGCTGCCGGGTCTCGAAGTCAGCCAGGCCGTGGTACTTGATCAGCCCCTGGATCGGGTGCGCGCGAGCCGTGGCCTTCATCGCCCCCCGCAGCAGGGGCCCTGGATAAAGGTTGATTCCCGGGCATAGGTTGATGTGTGATGACGTCCGAACATGGGTGAGGCCAGACGTGGTCCTAACCAACCGGTTCCGGGAAGCGGCATCCGTCCACGTGCGCATCCCAGCTGAGCGTGTCGCACGCCTCCTGCGCGAACCGAGGATCCTGCGCGCCTTGGACCCGCGGCTGTCCGACGAACGCATCGAACTCGACCACAGCGATGGTGGCGTCGAGGTCCGGGACCGTCGAGGCCGGCTCAAGCTCTCCTTGACCTTCCTCCCGGACGAGGCGGGCACGCGCATCGCCGCCACTGAGAGCGTGCAACCCAGCAACCCCATCGAGGCCACCAAGCACATGCTCTTCCCGGGTCACGTGCACGACGAGTTCCAGGAGGAGTTAGACCGGCTTGCCATCCTGTTGGAAGCCGTGGACTCGCTCCCGCAGGCCTGAGCCCCCTCGCGGTATCGCTGAAGTGGAACCACGGGGGCGGCCGCCAGGGCCGCAACCCAAATGAGGTTGACGACAAGGGACACAGAGGTCCTGTGGTTCAGAGGTTCATCGGCGAACTCCTGGCTAGCGTTTCCGCCTCCGGTCCGTTGGGTCCCCCTGGGTCTCCGTGCGGTCCGTGCCCCCTGTGGTCCGCCCTCTGATACCTCGTTGTCGCGGAGCGTGGCCTTTTTCGCTAACCCCTGCTTTGCGAGCGCGTGGCCCTGCTTCCGAGCGACCCCCTCGCCATCGTCAGCCTCGGGCTCATCGCGGCCACCATCGCGATCCTGATCTTCTCCGACTGGCCGCGAGCCTACCTCCTCGGGGTCTCAGCCATCGTGCTCTTCGGGATCCAATTCGCCGACCAAGCCTTCCTGGGCGCACGCCTTGGCCTCTTCGAGCTCTCGCTGAGCACCACGCGGCTCGAGCAGGGTGACTGGTGGACGCCCGTGACCTACGCGTTCGTGCACGGCAGCCTCTTCCACCTCTTCGGCAACCTCTTCATCCTGCTCACCGCCGGGCCCGCCCTGGAGGACTCGGTGGGCCCTCGCAAGTTCCTGGTCATCTACGCCATCGGCGCGCTCGCGGCAGCAGCCGCGGGTCTCGCGCTCTCCAGGACCACGGACATCATCAGCCCCTTCACACCCATGGTCGGGTCGAGCGGTGCGATCTTCGCCGTGCTCACGGCCTACGCTGTGCGCCACCCGCGCGAGAAGCTGCCCATCCCGTTCTGGATCATCCTCTGGCTCCCGTCCATGGTCGTGCTCCTCATCTTCCTGGCCATGAACATCGGTTACATCTTCATCGACACGAACGTGGCCTGGTTCGGCCACTTCGCCGGGTTCCTAGCGGGCCTGGCGCTGGCCGGCAAGGTGGACGAGGCCCACGAGCGCACCGCGGGGGCACGCCTGGAGGTCGACGAGCTGCGCGCCCTGGCCGAGACGGCTCGAGCCAAGGAGGCCATCAGGCATCTAGCCTCTCTGCACGATGGCGAGGAGGACGTGGCCGCGGTGTGGTTGGACGTGCTCGCCGAGGAGAGCGAGTGCCCCGTGTGCGGGCGCGGGCTCCAGCGCCGGCGGTTGGCGGTGGTGTGCCCTCACGGGCATGATCTGAGCTCAGAGCCCAAGGGCCAGTGAGCCTCACCGCATCGTTGGCTCGCGCCAGTCCACGCCCACCGTGCGCCAGCCCAGCTTGGGCACAGGCGGCGGGTTACGCTTGTGCCAGCTTCCATCCACCATCCCACGGATGCGCTCGACCTCCTCGATCGCCACGCCGGCTTCGCTCGCGATCGAGGCATCTGCAGCTTGTCGCTCGATGCCGGCCAGGATCACGTCCAGGGTGGCGTACGGGATGCCGAGCTCGTGCTCGTCGGTCTGGCCCTCCCACAAGCCCGCCGTGGGGGGGCGCTCGATCACGGGGTCGGGCAGGCCCAGCGCTTCCGCGAGCACCTGGACCTGGCTCTTGTAGAGGTCCCCGATGGGCAGCAGGTCCGAGGCGCCGTCGCCGTGCTTGGTGAAGTAACCCACGAGCAGCTCGGACTTGTTGCCTGTGCCTGCCACGAGGTGGCCGTTGGCTTGGGCCAGGGCGTAGAGGGCGGTCATCCGGAGCCGGGCTTGGATGTTCCCGCGGACCCGGTCGTCGCCATCGATCCCCAGGGCACCCTCGAGCTCGACGGTGGCGGGACCGATGGGGATGGACCCAAGCTCGAGGCCCACGTGTTCGGCCACGGCCTGGGCCACGGAGGCGTCCTCGGGGCTAGAGGTGGGGCCGGGCAGCGAGACCACGCTCACCCGTTCGGGTCCGAGGGCCTCGACCCCGAGGGCGGCTACGGTGGCTGAATCCAGACCACCCGAGAGCCCGAGCACGATGCCCTGGGCCCCGGAGCCGTCGAGGTAGCTCTCGATGAAGCGCTCGACGACACGCCGGGCGCGGTCTGGATCGAAGGCGAGCCACCGGTGGAGCTCTGAGGCCACGGGCTCCGCGATGGGGCGGGTGCTCAAAAGGCCTGCGGCCTGCCTGCCTCAGGCCAGGCCGGAGCGGGCCAAGGCCGAGCCAGGACGATGCGCGGTGTTCAGGGGTCGCGGGCAGGCTTCAAAAGGGGCTGGTGCCTACGAGCCCCTATGCGCGTTGCCCTCTGCCAGCGAGCCTCCACCGTGGGCGAGCTCAAGCCCAACCTGGCCACGGCGCTCAAGGACCTGGATGCGCATGGTCCCGAGGCCGACCTGGTGCTTTTCCCCGAGCTCTTCCTGGCAGGCTACCACGCCCAGGACAAACACCACGAGCTGGCCATGTCCCTGGAGACGGACCCGGTCCTCGCGGAGCTGCAAGCCAAGGCCGCCGAGGTCGAGACCCACGTGCTCGTGGGTGGCCCACGCAAGAGCTCGGTCCGGGGCCTCATCCACAACGCCGCATTCTGGATCCCACCCTCCGCCGAGATCCAAGCCTACGACAAGGTCCACCTCCCGAACTTCAACGTCTTCGAGGAGGGGCTGCACTTCGCGCCTGGCGACCGCGGCCTGCTCGTCGAGATGGACGATGGAACGAAGGTCGGCATCGCCATCTGCTACGACCTCTTCTTCCCGGAGATCACCAAGGACCTGGCCCTGCGCGGGGCGGACGTGATCGCCACGATCTCGGCCAGCCCCGTGACGAGCCAGCCTTACTTCGAGGCCGTGCTCCCCGCTCGCTCGCTCGAGACCACGAGCTTCGTGCTCTACTGCAACCTGGTCGGCACCCAGGACCACCTCACCTTCTGGGGCGGCTCGCGGGCCTACAGCCCCCTGGGAGAGCTGCTCGTGGAAGCGCCGGCCGAGGAGGAGGCGGTCGTCACATGCGAGCTGGACCCGGCCGAGGTCGAGCTCGCGCGCCTGAAGAGGCCTTGCCTGCGGGACACCCGCATGTTCCCCGGCCGGGGAGCCGAAGGGGACGACGCGGACCACAGCGAAGCCCCCGGCGCCTAGGCCCTGGCTCGAGGGCCTCGGCCACGGTCGTGGGGTCTAGCGCTGCGCCCTGTGCTCGCCGTGCTTGACGCCGATTACGAGCATGATGGCCCCGAAGACGACCATGGAGGGCACGACCATCATGTAGATCGTGCGCTGGGTCATGGGCATGGTCGAGATACCAAGCGTGCCCGCCACGATGATGGCCAGGAAGACGGTTGCGGTGGTTTTGAGATCGAACTCCATGAGCCTGTGACCCGGCCCTCCCTGAAGAAACCTGCTGACCTGGCTTGACTGGTCAACCGACCCCACTAACCTGGCCCCGCCGAGGCGACCAAGAGGACCACGAAGATCACCACGGGCCACCAAGGGACCAGGACGCCCCGCGGCTCGGCCATCGTAGATCCGCTCTTCGTGGCCCGCGGTGCACCTTGTGTCCTTGGTGCTCCAGCCGCCGACGTGACCTACCAGCGCCGCGACGCGGCGCAACTTTAAGCCCGCGCCCTGGATAGCGGCGAGCGTGCGCTTCGGGACGCTGCTATCCGGCGGCAAGGATAGCTGCTTGGCCCACCACGTCGCCGCGCAGTGGGGCTGGGAGCCAGCCTGCGCCATCGTCATCCGGCCACGCGACCCTGAGAGCCACATGTTCCACGTCCCCAACCTCGACCTGGCAAGCGCCCAAGCAGAGGCGCTGGGCGTGCCGCTCGTGGAGGCCGAGGCGCCGCCAGGCGAGCAGACCGAGACCAGTGTCCTCGACGAGGCCTTCAGCACCGCCGTGGACCACCACGGGGCTGAGACCATCGTGTCCGGTGCGGTGGCCAGCGAGTACCAGCGCGTGCGCATCGAGCGGGCCGCCGAGCTCGTGGACGTGCGCACCCA
>CAYNEI010000021.1:0-38939 GCA_964396185.1 uncultured Thermoplasmatales archaeon | reverse complement strand
CTGATCGCCCACCACTGGATGGACATCCTCGAGGATGCAGGCCTGCCAGACGGCGTGGCCAACCTCGTCACCGGTGGCGGCTCGACTGTAGGCCAGCCTCTGGTCGAGCACGAGGACGTGGAGGGCCTTGTGTTCACAGGCAGCCGCGAGGTCGGCCTCAACGCCCAGCGCACCTTCATCGACCTGGGCAAGCGAGGCCCGGTCATCGCCGAGCTCGGCGGCAAGAACAGCGTGATCGTGTCGGACAACGCGGATCTGGACAAGGCCGTGCCCGGTGTGGTCAAGGGCGCGTTCAGCTTCAGCGGCCAGAAGTGCTCAGCCACCAGCCGCGTCTACGTCCACACGGACCTCTACGAGGAGTTCGTCGAGCGCGTCGTGGCCGAGACCGAGGAGCTGGGGATCGGCGACCCCACCGAGCGTGACACCTTCGTCTGCCCGGTCATCGACGACGCCGCCCTGGACCGGTACGAGGAGATCTGCGAGCTCGCCCGCGAAGACGGAGAGATCCGCACCGGCGGAGAGCGCGTCACCGAGGGCGATCTGGCCGATGGCCGCTTCGTGGCACCCACGGTGGTCACGGGCATCCCACACGACCACCAGCTTGTAAGCGAGGAGCATTTCCTCCCGTTCGTCACGATCCACGAGGTCGAGAGCTTCGAGGAGGCCCTCGGGCTCGCCAACGACAGCGAGTACGCGCTGACCGCTGGCCTGTTCAGCGAGGACGGCGACGAGGTGCGTGCCTGGTTCGATGGCATCGAGGCGGGCATGTGCTACGTGAACCGCTTCAACAGCGCGACCACCGGCGCGCTCGTGCAGACCCAGCCCTTCGGCGGCTGGAAGTTCTCCGGCACCACCGGCAAGTTCGCTGGCGGGTACTGGTACCTGCCGCAGTTCATGAAGGAACAGACGCGCACCGTCGTTCGGACGGAGTAGCGCCTCTGCAGCGGACCGCGGCCTGACGGCCGCGGTCGACGCGCGGTCGGCAGGCCGTAGGTGGAGCGAAGCCGCGCTCGCCTTCACGCGTCCAGGGGGGGCTCGATCGCGTCGAGCACGCAGACGCGTTGGTGGGCGCGGGCTCGCTCGGCCGCCAGGCGCTCAAGCGCGATGCGGCGCGCCTGCAGGAGTGGTGGGGTCTCTAGCGGGAGCTCGACGCGGTGGAGCACGAGACCCTCTGCTGGCAGCTTGACATGGTCGCCCAGGGGGTCACCATGGAGGGCCTGTTCGAGCCGGTCGAGCGGGAGGCGGCCTGTGCCGACGCTGTGGGCTGCCCCGGCCATCCGGCGCACTTGGTTCCAGAGGAAGCTCTCTCCGGTCACCTCGAGAACGAGCGCCCCGTCCTCCATCCAACCGTCTGCGGCCTGCATGGTGCGCACCGGGTCCTGCACGCGCATCTTGGGGCGCAGGCGGGCGAACTCAGAGAAGTCGTGGGTGCCCTCGAAGGCGCGCCAGGCTTGGATCGTGGCCTTGGCATCGGTGTCAGCCAGGCCAGTGAGGATGTAACGGTACGTTCTGGCCTTGGCCTCGGTTCGCGGATCGTAGCCCTCCTCGACAACGGCTCCGGCCCAGGGGACGATGCCTGTCGTGGCTCCAGCCAGGGCGCGCGCGATCGTGGCCAGATCGGAGGTCACATCGAGGGCGATGGGGTAGTCGCGCGCGCTGGCGCGGCTGTCCTTGCGGCCTTGCGCGCGCAGGTGCGGGTCAGGTGCAAGGAGGTCGACCTCGTCCAGTGCACCGAGGATGGCGTCGTTGACCGTCTGCTTGTGCGGCTGGCGCTGGGTGCCGCGGAACTGGTGGCCATCGAAGGCCAGACGGAGGAGAACACGCCGGACGCTCACGAGGCAAGGGAACCGGCTGCCGGCCATGAGGCTTTCCCCCGCTTACACGGCACTGCCGCAGGCGAGCGCGGGGGTGCTGGATGCGGTTGGGCCGCAGGCGAAGGCTTAAGCAAGAGTACACAGATACACAGACACAGGTACATGGCCAGCAAGACCATCTCCCTCGATGAGGACGCCTACGAGAAGCTCAAAGCCCAGAAACAGTCGGGTGAGAGCTTCTCGGACGTCGTGCACCGACTTCTGGGCCCCAGCCAGCCGAAGCTCGCGGACCTCGTCGGGTTGATCGACGAACCAGCGGTGAGCGAGCTCCGCGCCGTCGTCGAGAAGATGCGTCGCCAGGACCGCGAGCTCGCAAGGGACAGGCTGGGGGGCTAGCGATGGGAACGGTCCTGGACACGACGATCTTGATCGATATCCTCCGGGGAGAGGAGACGGCAGTGCTCTTGGCCGATCGACTCGACGAGGGCCAGGAGCCTGTGTTGATCCCGACCCCGGCGTTGTACGAGATCGAGACGGGGCTCCAGTTCACCGGCTCCCGGTCGGAAGCCAAGCGCTTCGAGCGGAGCGCCAGCCGGTTCCCCCTTGCAAGCTTCGACGAGGCAGCAGCACGTCAAGCCGCAGGGATCCGGGCTGAGCTTCTTCGTCTTGGGACGGTGAAGAGCCATCCGGACGTCATGATCGCGGGCATCGCTGCAGCCGGCAACCACCGCTTGGTGACAAGAGACGGGGACTTCGAAACGATCGCCGATGCCATGGGCTTGGACGTGACCGTTCTCTCGTGAACGCCGGCACCCTTACCAAAGCATGGGCGCCTTGCGCAGCCAGTCGATGTCGCTCATGTAGAGCTGGCGGATGTCGTCCAAGCCGAGCACGAGCATGGCCAGGCGCTCGAGACCCAGACCCCATGCGAGCACGGGGTGCTCGACGCCCAGGGGTTCGGTGACCTCGGGCCGGAAGATGCCGGCCCCACCGAGCTCAAGCCACTCGCCGTTGTACAGGGCTTCGACCTCGAGGCTGGGCTCGGTGTACGGGAAGTAGGCCGGGCGCACGCGCACGTCCTCGAAGCCCATCTTGACGTAGAAGGTCCTCAGGAGCCCGATGAGCATGTCCAGGTTCGCGCCGGGTTCGACCACGATTCCCTCGACCTGGTGGAACTCGGGCAAGTGCGTGGCGTCCACGCGCTCGTTGCGGAACACCCGGCCCACCTCGAAGACGCGCTGTGGAGCACCGGGGTGGTTGGCAAGATGGCTGATGGTGTCCACGGTGGTGTGGGTGCGCAGGAGCAGCTGGCTGGCCTCGTCCTCGCTCCACGTGCCACCCCACCCCTTGGAGCCCGTCTCCCCTCCGCTCTCGTGGACGGCCTTGACCGTGTCCACCAGCTCGTCTGGCCACGGTTGGTCACCCCGGAGGGGTGCGCGTTCTGGCTCGGTGAGGTAGAAGGTGTCCTGCATCTCGCGGGCCGGGTGGTCCTGGGGGATGAACAGGGCATCCAGGTTCCAGAACGCGGTGCGCACGTAGTCGCCCCCGATCTCCGTGAACCCCATCTCGAGGAAGATGCGGCGGATGGCCTCGATCAAGTCACGCATGGGGTGGCGCTTGCCGGGGTAGGCGGCTGGCGCGAAGGCTTGCACGTCGTAGGGGCGAACCTGGGCGGTTTTCCAGGTGCCCTCGCGCAGAACCTGGGGCGTGATCTGGGCGATCTGCTCGGTGAGCTCGAGACCCTGGATGTCGAGCGCTTGGCCCTTGGGGGTGAGCTCGACGCGGCGCACAGGGACATCGCGACGCTTGAACAGGTGAGGGCGCTGGCGGAAGTGCTCGAACCCCGCTGCGTGGATCGCTTCGAGCTCGGTGTCCTCCACGCCACCGTCGCGCAGCGCGTCGAGGATAGGTTCCTCGGGTAACTCGCCAGTGGCCGCGGCTTCTCCCTCGGGGGTCAAGCGCACGGTTCCCTGGTCGATCTCGATCAGCGCCTTGTCCTTGAGCTGACCCACGGCCACGCCTCGCTCGTGCGGGGCCAGGGCCTCGTGGCTGGTGAGCTCCTGCATGGCCAGCTCGCCGCCGGCCTCGTGGATCAAACGCAGGGCGCGGCGTTCCGGGAGCTGCTCGTCGAGGCAGCGGCGGCCCTCGTCGTCGAGCTCGTAGATGTGGTGCATCTCCTCGGTGGTCCGCACCAGGCCTTTGCCCTCCAGCCAGGAGGCCGCGTTCATGACCTCGACGAGCTCGTCCAGGCCCGTGGCTTCGAGCAACGCTTCCGGCTCGGCTGGACCGCCAGCGGCTTCCAGGGCCTTGAGCACGCGCTTCTCTTCGTTGGTGAGCGTCTCCTCGATGCCCATCAGGCATCCCTCACGAGGGTCTCGAGATCCTTACCAGCCGCCTCGCGGCCCGCCTGGTGGTCGGCCAGGAGCTGGGTGGCCAGCTCCTTGGCGATACCCTTGCACTCGCCGCACAGGATCTCGCCGCCCGAGCACTTGGCCTCGATGTCCTTGAGATCCTCGTCCTCGGGCATGAGATGGTAGAGGTACATCTCGAAGACCGGGCAAACGTACGGGTTGGCCCCGAGCCGGCGCTGCTCGTCGGCCGTGGCGCGCCCACCCGTCTTGGCTTTGCTAAGCTTGTCCTCGGCCGTGGACCGGTCGTCCGTGAGGAACAGCGCCGAGGCCGGCTCGCTGGAGCTCATCTTGTCGCCGGTGAGCCCGCTCATGAACCGGTGGTAGGTGGAGGCAGGTGCGACGAACCCGAGCTCGCCAACGGCCTGCTCGAGCTTGGCCAGGGGAACATCGACGACGTTCTTGTCCCGGATGCTCGCACCCGTCGCGTAGAGCGCGCGGTAACCGACGTTGGCCTCCAAATCGGCGAAACCGAGCTCGTCAAGTAACTTGCTGGCGCGCTCGATGAGGTGCTCGACGGTGTCCCCCTCCGCGATGCCCTCGTGGCGAGCCACGCGTGCGAGGTTGGCGTCGTCCTCCTCGACCTTGACGAAGATGCCCAGGCCCTTGTCGGTCTGCTTGATGGAGAAGAGCCGGGTGGCGTTGGCCAGATCCCGGGTCAACCGGATGTGGGGGTCCTGGTCGACGCCCACGGGGACGAGCACCGGGCGCGGGCCCCCGTGTTCAGGGAGCTGGGGGTGCAGGATGTCGGCTGCTTGGACCAAGGGCGCGTGGGCGTGGCTCATGGTGGTCTCACCATCGAAGCCGTAGACGGCTTGGAACGTGGACCAGTTGACACGCTTGCCGAGCAGGAAGGCGAGCTGCTGGACCTCCCTGCGTCGGGATTGGAAGTAAACCTGGGCTTGGTCGGGGTCGAGCCCGAGGGCGAGGTAGTTGCGGGCGTACTCCTCGATGGCCAGCTCGCGGCCCTGCTCGAGGCTCATGCCGCGGGTGGCGTACGACTCCAGATCCGCCACCGCCAGGAAGACCTCGGCGCCGAGCTCCTGGAAGTAGGTGACCTGGTCGATGACCATCTTGTGGCCCATGTGCATGCTGCCGCTGGGCATGAGGCCCGTGAGCACCACCCAGGGCTCACCCAGGCGGATCGCGCGGAGCACGGTGTCGAACCCACGGTGCCCGAACACCACGCCCCGGCGGAAGATCGGAGGCGGGTCCTCAAGCTGCTCAAGGGCCTCATCGAAGGCCTCGATGCCGAACTCGTCGCGCAGGCGAGCGTAGTCGGTGAACTGGTGCGCGGACCACGGGTCGATCTGCAACGCCGCGGCCAAAGCGCCGCACCCATATGAAGGGTTCACCTCTTCGTTGTCGGACGTTGACAGGTGGTGCTGTCAGGTTGCGCTGGCCGAACCCTATTTAGGGGGGTAGCCATAGTCGCCTCCAACATGGACGTCCGTCCCAAGGATAGCTACTGGCCACCCGAGCTCGAGCCGGTGGCCATCATCGGAGCAGGAGACTCCGGTCTTTCACTCACCGCGCTTGCCCTCCATTTCGGCCACCCAGTCCGCATCGTCGACACGAAGTCCGAGCGGCGACAACGTGCGCGCGATCGCGTCGCTGACCGGCTCCGCTCGCTGGAGCGCAAGGGCCTACTCCACGACGAGGTGGACAAGTTCCTGGATGGCTTGACCACCACCACGAGCCTCAAAGAGGCCACCGCCGACGCAGGGTTCATCATCGAGGCCCTCCCCGAGACCCTGAAGCTCAAACAAGACGCCTTCCGCAAGCTCGCTGAAACCACCGAGGAAACCGTCATGGCAACGGCAACCTCGCTGTTCAGCGTCGCCGAGGTGTCCGAAGGCAACGAGCACGCCGACCGGATCGTCGGAACCCACTTCTACGACCTCGGGCGACCCATGCCCGTGGCCGAGATCGTGCCCAGCAGCCAGACGAGCCAGGGGACCGTAGACCGCGCCAAGGCCTTCGTCGAGGGGGTCGGCTACGAAGCGGTCACCCTCGACGGGGATGCCCCAGGGTTCGCCATCACGCGCGTGCTGGCCCGGCTGTTCCACACCGTGGCCGAGCAGAGCGAGGACCTCGAGGTCGCCGCTGTCGATGCCGGGTTCCGCGAGCTCGGGTTCCGACAAGGACCCTTCGAGCTCATGGACACCATCGGCTTGGACCGGGTCGCACAAGTCGGCGAGCGGATCTGGGACGATGTCCCATCCAGCCTCAAGAACCTCGTCGCCGAGGAGAAGCTTGGGCGCAAGGCCAAGGAGGGCTGGTACGGGCCCAGCGGACGACCCGAAGAGGTGGAGGCCACCGATCCCTGGCCCCTGCTCATCCCCATGCTCGTAGAGGCTGCAGAGGTGGTCGACGAGAGTGTGGCCACCGCCAGCCAAGTCGACCGCATGCTGCGCCTGGGCACGAACATGCCCGGTGGCCCCTTCCAGCTCGTCCTCGAGAAGGGCTTCGAGGACGTCGTCGAGATCGCTGAGGCCAACGACATCGAGCTGGGCCCCCTGGACGACATCGATCTCCCGGAGATCGACCAAGGCATCGAGGTCCAGCGTGCGGGTGATGTGACGCTGATCCGGTTCACGGGCAGCCACAAGGGCAACCTCCTGGAGGGCGCTGCCCTGGACGCGTTCGCCTCGGCGGCCTGGGAGATCGACGGCCCGCTGATCCTGGTCGGTGAAGGCCGCTACTTCCTCAACCCCCAGCAAGGCCGCGTCCCCGATGCCTCGCTGGATGCCCTGCGGAAGACCGAGTCCGTGGCCCTGCTCCACGGCCCCCTGGGTGATGGCGCCATGAGCGTGGCCCGGGCGTGCAGGCGGCGCGTGGCCCGGGTGGACGCGGCCATCGGCATCGACCGGCCCGTGCCTGCCACGCGAGCCATCCTGCTCGAACTCGTGGACGCAGTGGCCCACCCTCGGTTGGTGGACAAGGCGATCCACCAGGTGCTCTCGCAGGTGACCACCGTGAGCCAGAGCGAGATCACCGAGGTCCTCAACGCGTAAGCTCGTCGAGGACCTCGCCCGTGTGCTCCCCCAAGCCTGGAGCGCCAGTCAGGTCCTCTCGCGTGGACGCGCCGGGTGGATCCCAGCTCGAGAGCTCCAGGGGCTTGGCGACGGCTTCCTCGGAGGAGCGCACGGGCGCACATGGCACGCCGGCCTCTCTGAATGTGCGCAGCCAATGCGGGCGTGGCTGGGTGGCCAAGTGCTCGGCCAGGCGTTCTCTGGCGCTGGGCTCTGGGTCCGGCGGGTGGCCTTGTTGCTCGAGAGTGGGATCCCCGAGCACCCTGCAGGCTGCCCGCCAGAAGCCAGGTTCGAGCGCGCCCAGGGCGAGCAGCTCACCCTCGGCGCATGCGTAGACCTGGTAGCCTGGAAGCGCGCCGGTGAGCGGGTTGGGGGCACCTTGCAGGGCTTGGCTGTTCTGGATGAGCGTGCTGGCTGCCAGCGACCCGGCCAGGGAGGTGTCGAGCCTGTGGTTGCCAGCGAGCCGGAGGTGAGCCACAGCCAGCAGCGCAGCCCAGAGCCCGGAGGACGCATCCGCTGTGGGGAGGTTGGGCGGGTGGGGCGTTCCAGGATCGATGCCGCCCATCCAGGCTTGGTAGGTGATGTCGTGGCCAGGCTCCTGGGCCAGCGGGCCCTCGGCGCCGAAGCCCGTGAGGGAGACGTGGACCAGGTCGTCGCGGTCCTCGGCCAGCTGGTCGAAGCCGACGCCCAGGCGCTCGGCCACGCCCGCGCGGTACCCGTCGAGCACGATCCTGGCTGACCGGGCGAGCTCGTGGAAGGTCTCGACGGCCTGGTCCTGCTTGAGGTCGAGCACGACGCTGCGCTTGCATCGATTGAGCGCGCAGAAGACCGCGCCCGCACCGCCGCCACTTTGTTCGACGAACGGGGGCACGCTGCGCGTCGGGTCCCCGGTTGGGGGCTCGACCTTGATGACCTCAGCGCCGAGGCTGGCCAGCACCAAGCCAGCGTACGGCCCGGGGAAAAGCTGGGCGAACTCGAGCACGCGCACCCCATCCAGCGGGGCGCCCTGGCGGTTGTCCATGGGGGCCAAGCGTGGTCCCGGTTGATAGCCTCCAGCGTCCGTGAGCCCGGTATCGCAACGGTTAACCTGCTTGGTCGACCTGCACAGATCGCTCGGAGCATGGCGATGAAGCCCACCCGGTTCGCGATCGTCATCGGTGCGATGAAGGCGGGCACCACCCACCTCTTCGAGCAACTGGCCAGCCATCCTGACCTCGTCCCGTGCGCACACAAGGAGCCGAACTTCTTCTCGCAGGACACGAACCATGCCAAGGGGTTCGAGCACTACCGCTCCCTCTGGCCCTCGATGCCGAGCGAGACGGCCTACGCGCTTGAGGCGTCCACCACGTACACGAAGCGGCTCCGGTTCACCCAAGTCCCAGAGCGGATGAAACGTGCGATCGAGGACCACGGCGTGGAGATCAAGCTCATCTACTGCCTCCGTCACCCCCTCGATCGGATCCGCTCCCAGCTCACCCACGCGCTGCGTGTCGGGGACACGGATCTCAACCTGGACGGCATCCGATCGGGATGGATCGAGGGCCACGCGCTATCGGTCTCCATGTACGCACACCAGCTCGACGCGTACCGGTCGCTCTTCGACCAGGAGGACATCCTGCTCGTCCGGTTCGAGGAGATGGCCGCGGACCCGGCGCAGACCCTGGACACCATCGCGGAGTTCCTCGGGCTCGCTGAGCACGCGTGGCCTCCGGCCCAAGCGCCGCGCAACCCGTCGGCCGGGCGCTACCAGAAGGGGATGGTCTGGGAGGGCCTCGAGCGCTCTGGCCTGATCAAACTCGCGGACATGGTTCCTGACAGGATCCGCTCAGCGCTGCGCGAGCGGCTGGGCCACCGGATGGAGGGCAAGATCGAGCTGACGCCCGAGCAGGCGGTCTTCTACCGATCTGCGCTGGCCCACGACCTCGCTCGCCTTGAGCGCGAGCATGGGTTCGACACGAGCCCGTGGAACCTGTCCCCCAGGGAGCTTGAGAACAAGGCGAAGGCTCAAAGCAACCGGGACCCTGAGGAGCCGGGACGATGACCGACGCGATCCTCCCGGACACGTTCATCGCCGGGGCACCCAAGTGTGGGACGACGTCGCTCTACCACTGGCTCCAGACCCACCCAGAGGTCTACATGTCCCCGTTCAAGGAGCCCAGGTACTTCTGCCACGACCTCGACTTCCACTGGCGCTACGACGACCTCGGTGACTACCTCGGCCTCTTCGGCGCAGCGGAGACGATGGACGGGATCAAGCGGCGGGGGGAGTCAAGCGTGTGGTACCTCTACTCCGAGGTCGCTGCTCGCAACATCGCGGACCTCTGCGGCGTCGAGGGCACCCGCATCATCGCCATGGTCCGCAACCCGGTGGACATGGTGTACTCGTGGCACAGCCAGCTCGTCTGGATGGGCAACGAGCAGATCACGGACTTCCAAGAGGCGTGGAACGCCCAGGAGGACCGCAAGGCCGGCAAGCGGCTCCCCCAGAAGGTGAACCCGCGCCAGGGCCTCTACTACCGCAAGCTCCCGCTCTACACAGAGCAGATCCAACGGATGCACGACGTGTTCGGGGAGGAGCGCGTGCTGACCCTGGTCTTCGACGATCTGGTCAAGGACAACCCAGGCACGTACGAGCAGGTCTGCGCTTTCCTCGGGGTCGATGACACGTACCGGCCGGACTTCGAGCACCGCAACCCCAACACAACCGTGCGCTCCTCGTGGTTCCGGACCGTCACCCAGGATCTCCCATCCCCGATCCAAGCGGTCACCTCGCGGCTCCCCATGGGGTTGCGCTTGCGCCTCCGTGAGATCGTGAAGAACCTGAACACCCGGGTCGAGGATCGCGAACCGATGGACCCCGCGTTCCGAGAGCACCTCAAAGAAGAGTTCAGACCTGAGGTGGCCCGCTTGAGCAAGTTGCTCGATCGCGACCTGATGGATTGGGTTGAGCCCGAGCCTGTGGACCCCCCTGACCAAGCCGACGCGTTTTAGGAGGCCAGCTGCCATCGAGGATCCGTTGCGCATCCAGATGGTCACGTTCGAGAACCCGCTCACGTTCATGGGCGGTGTCGAGGTGCACGCCATGGAGCTGTCCCGTGCGCTCCGGTCCATCGGCGTCGAGGTCACCCTCATCACCCGGAAGCCCGAAGGCCCGGACCCGCCGGGGGACCCCTGGGGCATCCCAGTGGAATGGATCGATCTGCCTGTGCCCCGCGGACCCCTGCCACCCTACCACCACAAGCGCCTGATGCGACCGATCTTCCACGCACGCGCCGGTCGTCTATCCGATCAGGCCGACCTCGTCCACAGCCAGGACGATGCGGGCATGGGCGCGCTGGGCCAACGGCCCGTCGTGGCAACGATCCACACCGACGTGCTCTCAGAGTTCGAGGCTGCCCGCGAGCCGTTCCCACGCGGGCTCCTGCAGAGGGCCATCGTCGGGTGGGATGTCGCCCGGTGGAAGCGCTACGCCGACCGCGTGGCGGGCTCGATCGCGGTTAGCCGGGCCACCGCCCGCCGTCTCGAGGACGATCTCGGGTTCGCGCCTGCGGTGATCCCGAACGGGCTTCGGCCGATCGAGGCCATCGGCCGCGAGGAGGCTCGCGCCCGCACCGGCGCGCCGTTCGAACGCACGATCGTGTACCTGGGGCGGCTGGTGGAGGTCAAGCGGCCTGACCGCGTCATCGATGTCCTCCCTGCACTGCCCAAGGATGTCGGTCTCCGGCTGGCCGGCAAAGGACCGCAGCGGGAGGCTCTACAGGACCAGGCCGAGGCGCTTGGCGTCGCCGATCGGGTCGAGTTCCTCGGGTTCGTGCCGGACGAGGAGAAGCTGAGCGTGCTCGCATCGGGCGATGTGTTCGTGCTTCCCTCCGAGCACGAGGGTCAACCGATCACCCTGCTCGAGGCGCTCAGCCAGGGCGTCCCGGTGGTGACCAGCGATCTAGGATGGCTGCCTGAACAGCTCCACGGCTACGCGCACGAGGCCCCAGTGGAGCAGGGACACGCGGGGTTGGCTCAAGCTGTCGAGGATGCCCTTGCCCAGGGGCGGTTCTCGGATGCGCCGGTGCCGAGCTGGGAGGACATCGCAGAGCAGACCTTAGCGGTCTACCAGCAGGCCGCCGACCATGGGTGAGCTGGACCAGGGGAGCAGAAGAACGGTTTTATCAGGCCACCCGGCCTAAGCGGAGCAGCCGGCGTCCGGCGAGGTGCTCACACGATGCTCAAGGCGATCCCCCGCTCGGTGCTCCGGTCGATCCGCGCTCTCATCGACGACGCGAAAGCGGCCAGAGCTCGAAGCGCCTTCGTCGGCGCGATCTTCGACGAGCCAGGGTCCTTGGATGCGCTGTTCTCGGATCTCAAGGCCTCCGGGTTGGCCGACCACATCGAGGAGCATCGCCAGGTGTTCTACGATGAAGTCGACGGGGAGACCGTGCGCGGCAACCCGTACGGGTTCGGCCAGATCGATCTCTCCACCTCGGCCAACCTCTACGCGCTGATCCGGCACGAGCGGCCCCAGGTCATCGTGGAGACCGGGGTCTGCAACGGGGTCTCCACCGCGTTCATGCTCCAGGCCCTGGCAGACAACGGGAGCGGGCACCTCACCTCCATCGACCTGCCGGAGATCGCAGAACACGATCACGACCTTGGCGATTTCTGGGCGGGCAAGGGAGGTGCTGTGATCCCCCGGGGCAAGTCCCCCGGCTGGCTGATCCCGGACGCGCTCCGGGACCGCTGGACGCTCCACGAGGGGGCAAGCCAGGACATGCTCGAGCCCTTGCTGGAAGAGCTCGGCTCCATCGACATGTTCATGCACGACAGCGAGCACTCGCACACCTGCATGACCTTCGAGTTCCACGCGGCGTGGCCGGCGATCAACCAAGACGGGGTGCTCATCGCCGACGACGTGGACTGGAACAGCGCCTGGGACGAGTTCTGCACCGCACACGACCGGGACCCGATCCCGCTCGGCCCGGCAACGTCCTTCGTCTTCAAGCAGACCCAGACCCAGACCCAGTGACCCAGTTCACGCCGCGCGCGAGACGATGAACTCGGCCAGCATGCGCAACTGCTCGCGCTCGCGGCTCTCCTCGAGCTCATCCAGCACGCCGTAGGCCAGCTCGATCTGCTCGCGAGCGACCTCGCGTGCTTGCTCGGCGCCGTCGTCGCCCAGGGCGGCGGCCAGGTTCGGGGCACCGATGCGGGCATCCAAGCCTGTGGGCTTTCCCGTGGCATCGGCCTCGCCGGAGATGTCCAATGCGTCGTCGATGGCCTGGAAGGCCACCCCCAACGCGATGCCGAACCGGCGCATGCCCTCCACGATGTCCTCGGGCGCACCGGCCAGTGTGGCGCCGATTGCACACGAGGAGCCCATGATGCCAGCCGTCTTCTCCCTGGCGACGCGCTGGGCCTCATCCGGGGTCCAGCCGCCGCCCTTGTGGACGACCTCGCGGGCCTCTCCCTGCACCATCTCACGAACCCCGTCGCGCGCCAGGGTGGCCACCTCGGGGCCCAGCATGCTGGCCAGCCAGAACGACTCGGTGAACAGGGCATCACCGAGCAGGATGGCCAGGGGATCCCCGATGAGCACCGGGGCAGAGAGCAGGCCGCGCCGGGTCTCGGCATCGTCGAGGATGTCGTCGTGGACGAGGCTGGCGGCGTGGATGAGCTCGATGGCCGCCCCGGCGTCCACGACGCGTTGGTCGATGATGGTGCCGCCGGTGGCGTAGTAGGAGAGGAAGATGAGCCGCGAGCGCACGTACTTGCCGTCCGTGAGGAACTCTCGCATCCACTCGTCCGGGATGCCGGGCAGCTCTGGGCGTACGTCGAGCACGCGCTGTTTGACGAGGTTGACCTCGCGCTCGCACGGGAGATCGATCATCCGAGCACCACCTCCACGACGAGCCCAGCGGCAAGCAGCAGCCCGGTCATGGCGTGCAGGGTGACGGCTTGGGCTTGGGTGGCCACGAGGTCCTCGGTCGGCTCGTGGGCGAGCACGCCTCGCGCCACGAGGCCTGCAAGGGGCAGGGCAGCCAACACGATGAGCGTGGCTGGTGGTAGGCTCCCGAGCGCGACCAGGGCTGCAACGGTCAGGATGGGGGCCAGGGCCATGGCGGCCGTGGCGGTGCGGGCGTGGTCGGCCAGGCGGACCACCAGCGTGCGTTTGCCGGTCTTGGCATCCCACGGGGCATCGGGGAGCTCGTTGACCATGAGCGTACCGGCCATGGCCAGGCCCAGGGGTACCCCAGTGATCAACGCGACGGGTGGTAGCTGGCCGAAGTGGACGGCTGCAGCCCCAGCGGTGATCAGCGGCCCGAAGACCACGGCCACGGTGAGCTCGCCTAGACCTCGGTGGGCCAATCGGAACGGCTCGCCTGTGTAAGCGTAGCCCAGCGCGGCTCCGATGGCGCCCAGCACGAGCACGGGCGGCCCGGCGACCCATGCCAGGGTGAGCCCGAGGCCAGCCCCAAGTGCGCCGATCCCTGCGGCCAGGTAGGCCACGGCCCGCCAGTCGAGAAGGCCCCGCTGGATGACGCGCGAACCTCCGGAGAACGGCGTGGGGGAAAGCGTGGCTTGATCCGTGCCTGACCGGTGGTCGAAGACGTCGTTGGCGAGGTTGGCCGCGACGTGGAGCAGGGTGGCGGCGACCAAGGCTGCAGCGAGCGTGACGGTGTGGACGGTACCGAGCCATGCGGCCACGGCCGTGCCAGCCAGCACGGGAACGATGGTGGCCGGCAGCAACCCGGGCCGCATGGCTTGCAAGAGGATCTCGGGCTTGCTGGGCACGGCGGGTTGCACGGGCTCCCAGGACGCCATGACCTCAGAGCCCTGGGTGGAGAGGGTGGCTTGGGTGCCCGTGAGCTCGACGAACCCTTCCACCAGGCCCTGCTCGAAGGGGGCCGGGAAGCCTGTGCGCAGGCGGAGCCGGACAGCCCGGTCGCCTGCTGACACAAGGCTGGCCGCAGACGCGCGACCGGTCAGCCATGGGAGCACCTCCTCGCAGAGCAACTCGAGCATCCGTTCTGGCCGGCCGTCGAGTTGAGCGACGAGCCGCCGGTACATGGTGGCCCAGCGCTCGGCCATAGCGCGACCGGCCTGCTCGACGAAGCTCCCGTCTCCATCCGCCAATTCGACGTCGAGCACGTTGAGGGCCTCGACGAACGGTGCCGCTGGTACATCGTCATCCAGCGCGAGGTTCTTGACATCCCGCGGGCCATCGGCCTGCTCGATGATGCGCGCCCACCGCGCAGGCCCAAGGCTGGGCCGGTGGTTCGCGTAGAGCAACTTCCAGCACAGCCCCTTGACCGTCCAGGTCTCCAGGGGGGATGGCTCAGATGTCTTCAAGGCCATGGGACCACGGTTCGGCGCGCGCGCCGGTGGTTGGGCAACCGAGTCCCCTTCAATGTCCTTTCCCCTCAACAGGGGCCTTGCCCGTTTATCGGGTCGGGGCGCGTGGCGGGTGGGCGAAGGCACCGCAAGGAGGCGAGGCGAAGGAATGGCCGTAGGTCATTTCGAGCCGCGGCCGACGCTGCGCTGTCAAGCCCACGCGCCACCCTCTGGGCCGGCCACCGGGAGGGCGATCGGCGGCGTCGCGCTGTATCGACAACCCCTCCGGGGTTGCCTGCTTCGCGCTCCTTGCCGAACCCCACGCCCACTGCGTGATCGTCGCGGGCGCGGTCACCCTCCGCTGGCCGGCGCGCCCCACCCGATCAAACGGGCAAGGCCCCCCCGGCAACGTGGACGCGGTTGTCGGCTCGATCCCAGGAGGACCCCTCGGGTGGTCCAGGGTCTTTCAAGTAGGGTGAACCGCTACGGGACAACATGACGACACGACTGACCTTGCTCGGTACGGGCGGTGGTCGGTTCACCACCCTGTTCCAGACCCGTGCGACTGGAGGGCTCTACGTCGAAGACGGAGCCGCCCGCCTGCACATCGATCCTGGCCCTGGTTCCTTAACGCAGCTCCACAAGGCTGGCTTGGATCCACGGGAGACCACTGGCGTGCTCGTGAGCCACGCGCACCTGGATCACTGCAACGACGCCAACCTGGTCGTTGCTGGGATGACGCGGGGCGGCACCGAGAACCGGGGGTTCCTCGTGGGATCCGTGAGCGTCATGGACGGCCACGATGGCGCACCACCCGTGATCACCCCGTACCACCGCAACCTGGTGACCAAGTACGAGACCGCCCACCCAGGCCAAACCACGCGCGTGTCCGGCAAGCGCGTCACCTTCCTGCCCACCGAACATCGCGACCCGACCAACGTCGGGTTCAAGATCGAGACGGCCAACGGCGTCGTCTCGTACTACACGGACAGCATCGCGCGCGACGACCTCATCGCCCCGTTGGAAGGGAGCCGGGTCGTCGTGCTCGGCGTCACCCGGCCGCGGGGCGCAGCCATCCCTCACCACCTCTCCACCGACGATGCCTGCGACATCGCCGAGCGCATCCAGCCCGATCTGCTCGTCATCACCCACATGGGCCTCAAGCTGTTGCGCCAAGGAGCTGAACCTGAGGCCAAGTACGTCCAGCAGCAGACCGGGGTGCGCACGGTGGCCGGCGAGGACCTCATGCGTGTGGGGCTCGGTGAGCACGTCGCCGTGCATGCACCCGGCCAAGCGGCAGCACCCACGCAGCGCACCTGAGGCGCGCCTCCTCGGACGGGCCCAAAGGGTTAAAAAGGGGAAGCAGCTTGCTGCGGCATCCCGGCAAGAGTGCACGCTTCGTCGTGCGCAAGCCCGGGGGTGATCGGATGCTCAGGCGGAAAACCAACCCGCACCTCGTCGATACCGTGCGCCAGCTTAAGCGGGCCAGCACGACCAACGACGCGCCCATCTGGCGCGCCGTGGCCAAGGCCCTCGAGAAACCGAACAGCGTCCAGACGGTGGTCAACGTCGGAGAGATCCAACGCGTGGCCGACGACGACGCATCCATGATCGTTGTCCCGGGCAAGGTGCTCGGCGGCGGCTATCTAGATCGCAACGTCACCGTGGCCGCGTGGTCCTTCTCCAACAGCGCCAAGGAGAAGATCGAGACCGCCGGCGGCGCGTGCAAGACGCTCTCCGAAGCGGTCGACGAGGTCCCCGCCGGAAGCGGTGTCCAGGTGGTGGCCTAGATGGTGACCGTCATCGACGCCGACGGCTGCATCCTGGGTCGCCTGGCCTCCAACGTGGCCGAGCGTCTGCTGGCAGGCGAGGAGGTCGCCATCGTGAACGCCGAGAAGGCGATCATCACCGGCGACAAGGACGAGGTGTTCGCCAAGTACCGCGCCAAGCACACGCGCGGCACCCAACGCAAGGGGCCTTTCTACCCCCGCGTCCCGCACCGCCTCGTGAAGCGAACCGTGCGGGGCATGATCCCGTACCAGAAGCCGCGCGGGCGAGAAGCGTGGAAGCGTCTCAAGTGCTACATCGGTGTCCCCCCTGAGTTGGAGGGCACCGAAGCGGAGAGCCTCGAGGAAGCGAAACCAAGATCGGTGACATCCCACGTGCTGGTAGAGGACATCTCCCGGTACCTGGGCGCCAAGGTGTGAGGTGGTTCGATGGCCAAGGTTGTCAACACAAGTGGGAAGCGCAAGACCGCCATCGCGCGGGCAACGGTCCGCGCGGGCAAGGGGCGGATCCGGATCAACAGCAAGCCCGTCGAGCTGATGGAGCCACGCGTGGCCAAGGACAAGATCCTTGAACCCGTGCGGATCCTCGGCGAGCGGCACGAGGGCCTCGACATCAACGTCAACGTCCAAGGCGGTGGCTTCATGGGCCAAGCCGATGCAGCACGCACCGCCATCGCGCGTGGCCTGGTGGACTACTTCGAGGACGAGGAACTTCGCCAGACGTTCCTCGACTTCGACCGGTCCCTGCTCGTGAACGACCCCCGGCGCAAGGAGCCCAAGCACCCCATGGGCCCCGGTGCCCGTGCCAAGCGGCAGAAGTCGTACAGGTGATCACATGATCATCCCAGTACGATGCTTCACCTGCGGCTTCGTGGTCGCCTCCAAGTGGGAACCGTTCACCGAGCGCACAGAAGCGGGGGAGGACGCCAAGGAGGTCCTCGACGACCTCGGCGTCACCCGCTACTGCTGTCGCCGGATGATCCTCTCCCACTGCGAGACGATCGACGAGGTCAGCCAGTACACCATCTAGGTGGGCACTCGGCCCGCCTCAGGTATGCGGGGCCCCTCGGGGCCCCGCGAACCTTCCTCTTGCTAGCGATCAAGCCGTCGAGCACCGCCAGCCCCCCGACAGCGCCGCGGCTGGCGGTGCAGCGGTTCACCCGTACCCACATTGGGCAACGCGGGTGACACAAGGCTTATCCGGTGCTCCGGGGGTCGAGCGCTCATGCGAGCTTGGGCCCTGGCCATCCTGATGGTGACGACCGCGCTCGTCGGTTGTCTCGGAGGCGCCGACGAGGAGATCGACCCGACAAGCGACACGGACGCCTCCACGCAGGCCCAGGGCCCGGAGCTCTTGTGCCATCCAGGCCCAGCGGGGGCACTGTGCAACTTCGAGATGACGCCGGACGATGAGCGCGAGGGCAACGAGGTCACCATCGCGGTCAACCCCACCGATCCCATGAACATCGTCGGTGGCGCCAAGGACTACTACCCCCCGGATGCCGGGGAGTGCGTCTGGGACGGCGTCTACGTGACCCACGACGGCGGCGCGAGCTACGACGACCGGAGCTTCGAAGGCTCCCCCTGGCGAGCCGAGGACGGCGACCCCTCCGATTTCGAACCCAACTACGCCAGCCAGTTCTGGTGCACCACGGACCCGGTAGCCTACTTCGACGTCAACGGGCGCCTCTACTACCTGCTCATGGCCTACCAAGCCGACCGAGTCACGGGCTCCAAGACGTGCGAGGAGGAGTGCCCGAACGGGGCGCTCAACGATTGGGCGTTCAACCGCGCGACCCAAATCGTCGCCATCAGCGACGACGGCGGCGACACGTTCCACACCTTCACGCCGGTGCTCGAGGGGACCTTCCCGGTCAACTTCCACGACAAAGGATGGCTGGCGGCCAGCCCGGACGGCACGATCCACGTCATGTGGCTGGCCTTCTTCGTGCCAGGCAACCAGTACTGCCGGAGCATCGACGAGGGGCAAAGTTACCAGTGCACCGAGGTCATCGCGCCCCAGTTCGCCGGCGCCGGCCAAGGGAGCTTCCTGGAAGTCGGTACCGGGGACCAAGTCTACGCCCTGTGGACCGCCAACGGCGGCGTCCAGCTCAAACGGAGCTTCGACACGGGAGCCACATGGGACGAGCAACGCCAGATCTTCGACGTGAACGGCGAAGCCATGCCCGGGCTCTCCCCCCGCGACCGCCGAGGCGGGTTCCCCATGCTGGCCACCGACCGCAACCCCGACTCGCCCCTGGCAGATAGCCTCTACGTGGTCTGGCAGGACGCATGCAACGAGGCCACCTGGAGCAGCGAGTGTGACACGCCGGGCACGGGCATCTACCTCTCCGCCAGCCACGACGAAGGGGAGAGCTGGACCGAGCCCGTGCGCCTCTCCGACGACAGGGAGATCTGGCGCATCTTCCCCGCCGTGAGCGTCAGCCCAGGGGGTGTCGTGGATGTGAGCTGGATGGAGTCCGGCACCGCGAACCGCACCACCGCCGGCGAACCCCACGACAGCCTCGAACAAGCCTACACCTTCAGCACGGACGGCGGTGCCATGTTCAGCGACGTCTACCAGGTGCGCGACGTGGACGATGGAGGCTGGGACCCAGCCGACTGCCACCACCAGAACGGCATGATCTTCATCGGCGACTACAACGACATCGACAGCTCCTGGCAGGCCGCCCACCCGGTTTGGCCGGACGCGCGCCAGGGTGTCTGCGATGTCTACACCGCGACGATCCAGCGCCCCCTGTTCACGGATGGTTGGAGCGAGGAGGATCAGACGCGGATCCTCGAGGAGCTCGAGGAGAGACCGCTGGCCGACGGGGAAACCACGAGCCGGGCGCTGGCTGTGGTCGGTTAACCGAGGCTCGCCGCTCTGTCGCCCCGGACTGGAGACCTCCCTCCGTGACGGCGAGCTGTGGGAAAGGCTAAGGACAGGGTCCTGTGTGCGCCACCATCGGGCCCATGGGGTAACTTGGCATCCTTGCGGCTTTGGGAGCCGTTGATTCCGGTTCAAATCCGGATGGGCCCACTTTTCGGCGGACCTCTCCGATAGCGCAAGGTCCGCCGAAAAGTTCACCGAACGCCCGAGCCCACGGCACAGCGGGATCGGCCTCGGGCGTTCGGTAGAACCGCCAGGTCGAGCGCCCGACCCCCAAGGCGGCGGAGGGCGCTCAACCTGGCGGCTACGCAACATCCGGATCCGAACCCCTGGACCACCACCCCGTCCGTGAGCGCGCTGGAGCGCGCCTGGGTTCCGTAGATTTTGGCTGGAAAAGGACCATCGAGTAGACGCGCGGCCTGATGGCCGCCTGGGTTCCGACCCTGCCGGTCGGCGGTTCAAATCCGGATGGGCCCATCCCTCAGCGGCCGTTCCCCGATAGCGCAGCGGCCGCTGAGAAATGGGCGCCCCGAGCCCTCGCGCCCGTGTCGCTGTGGCATCGGGCGCGATGGCTCGGGATGCGCCCGGCGACCAGCGGCCCGACCCCCGAGAGGACGGAGGGCCGCTGGTCGACCGGCTGCGCAACATCCGCATTCGAACCCCTGAGAGATCACCCCGTCATCGAGCGCGCTCGAGCGCGCCTGGGTTCCGGCCTTGCCGGCCGGCGGTTCAAATCCGGATGGGCCCATCCTTCAACGGCCATCTCCGACAGCGGCGCGGCCGTTGGAGGGCGGGCGCAGCCCATCGTGCAGTTCGATCTATTCTACGACGAGGACGCCTTCCCCACCTAGGCCCAGCGGGGCCCTGAGCCCTCGTTTAAGTACCCTCTGGGCGACCAACGGTCCCTCTGGAGAGGAACGGACCGATGGGCATGATGAAGGGGTTTTATACTATCGGGGTTAAAGTTCAGGAGAGACCAGGCCATGGTTGGGTTCGACAGAGTGTGTACAGGGGTCGCGGGCCTGGATTCCCAGCTCGGCGGCGGCGTGCCTCCAGGCACGTCTATGCTGCTGATCGCGGAGTCCACCAACGCCCTGTACCAGTTCCTGGACGAGATCGCCGCATTCGGCGCGCAACAGGACCAGGAAGTCCTCTGGTTCGAGCTGGATCGACCGTGGGGCCTGCTCCAGCAGTCCCTGGACCGCTCGTTCACCACCGGCGGGGAGCATCTCACGGTGCTCGATGCCTTCGAGCCCAAGCTGACCCCGGCCTCGACCAACGGGCACGGCTACACCGTCGAGCCCATCGAGAGCCGGTCGATCCCGGACGCCATCGGCCAACGCATGGCCGAGGTGGAGCCAGGCGCCTACAGGTTGATCCTGGCCTCGCTGAGCTCGCTGCTGCAGAGCCACAGCCACGAGGAGGTGCTGGGCATGCTGCGCCACGTCTGCGCCCTGGGCCAAGATCTAGGCGGGCTCCACGTGTTCACGCTCGTCAAGGACGCCCACCCCCGCGAGCACGTGGCCATGTACAAGCACGCCTGCACCGCGGTCTTCGAGCTGGGCATGGAGCGCAAGGGCTTCGGCCTCTACTCCTACCTGAAGATCGAGAAGCTGCTCGGCGTGCCAGACGCGGCCAAACTGATGCTGTTCAACGAGACCGACGAGGGTCTGCGCCTGGAGTCCACGCGCCGCGTCTTCTAGCGGGTTCCTGAGGCCGAGGCCCCGTCAGTTGAGCTTGGCCCAGCCGCTTTGCTCAAGGTAGGTCTGCAGAGGCGTGAGCTCGAGATCGTGATCCCGGCGCAAGGCCGTGAGATCGGCCTTGTAGCCGACCTCGTTGAACCACTCGTACATGACCGCGTACTCCTCGCCCATGGCTTCGCGGAAGTCGTCCATGGGGACGTGGACGGCCTCGACGTTGCGCCCGGTGGTCGTCGTGAACCGGAGCGCCATGGCCTCCAGGGTCAGCTCATCGCTGGCCACCTCGATGGCCTCGCCGATGTAGGTGTCCGGGTCCTCGAGCACGTTGGCCACCATCGCCCCATGATCCTCCAGGTGGAGCATCTGGAGCGAGATGCCTGGCTCGAGGGCTTGTTGGAGCTCTCCGCCCTGGATCTGATCCCGCATGCCTTCGAAGTTCTGCATGAAGAAGACCGGGCGCAGGATCGTGGCGGGGAGGTTGAGCTCGCGGATGCGCTCCTCGATCTCGAACTTGGACTCGAAATGAGGGATCCCGGTCCCCTCGTCGGCTGATCCCACCGAGCTGAACACGAAGTGCTCGATGCTGCCCTCAGCGACCGCCTCGGCGAGGTTGGTGCCCTGCTCGAGCTCGTCCTCGTACCCGTGCTCCCAGAAATCGGTCATGCCGAACACGGCGTCCACGTCCTCGAGAAGCCCTGGGATGGCCCCGGGGTTGGAGAGATCCCCCTCGACGATGGTGGCTCCACGGTCGGCCAGGGAGTTGGCCTCCTCACCCTCGGGCGATCGGGTCAACGCGTGGACCTCGAAGCCTTCACGGTCGAGCAACGCGCGGGCCACGGCTCCGCCCTGGCTCCCGGTCGAACCAACGACAAGCACAGACAAGCTCATGGGCCACCGAGCAGGGATCCTTCCTATGGTTCCATGCCCTCGTTCCCACCCCTGGGCCCAAGGCTGGGGGCGGGGCTCACCAGGGGCGCTCCATGGCTCGGCTGGCAGGCGTGAGCTCGATGCGCGTGCCTCGCCCGCGCTCGACGGCGCGCTCGTAGAGCATCTTGGCAGCGGCCACGGTCTCGATCCCGGTGCCCCCGCTATCGAACAGGGTGACGTGTTCGCTTGATGCCCGGCCTGTTGCCCGGCCGCTGACCACCTCGCCGAGCTCGGCGTGGATGTGATCCTCGCCAACCAGCCCATCCCGGATCGCTCCCAGAAGCTCGCCGCTGTCCTCCAGCACGCGCTCACGGAGATCGGCCACGTACAGGGCTCGGGCCACGGTCTCACCATCCAGCTCCCGGCGCTCGGGGTGGTACTGGCCCATCGCTGTGATGTGGACCCCGTCCGGGAGCTGCTCGCTGTTGAAGACGGGCTCCTTGGCTCGGGTGGCCGTGATGACGATGTCCGCGTCTTCGAGGGCCTGGCTCTCATCCTGGGCGGGCTGCACATCGATGCCGAGGCGGTCTGTGGCGTGCTTGGCGAAGGCTTCCCGGTGCCCTGGCGTGGGGGAGTACACGCGCACCTGATCGAGGGCTCGAACGGCGGCCGCGCACGCGAGCTGGCCCAAGGCCTGGTTCCCGCTGCCGTACAGAGCCAACCGAGATGCCTCCGGGCGGGCGAGCTCGTCGATCGCAACAGCACCGGCAGCACCGGTCTTGAGCGGGTTGATCGAGGATCCGTCCAGGATCGCGAGCGGCTCGCCTGTGGTGGCATCGAAGAGCGGGAGCACGAACCAGGCATCCCGCGCCTGGAACCCCGCGCTGTACAGGTAGCCACCCATGGCACCCGATCCGGGAAGCAGGGCCTGGTAACCGGTCAGCATCCCCCACGGCTCTGATCGAGCCAGGCGCGTGCGCGGCAGCGCCAAGCCCCCCTGGCCACGGTCTCGGTACCCCTCCCGCACCGCGTCTACGTAGTCTGAGGGTTCGGCCAACCCTGTGAGATCCTCGGTCGTCAACAGGAGCACGTCGGTCATGGTGCCCGTGAGCTGGTTGGAGCACAAAACCGCTCTGGGCCTGAACCCTTCACCACAACCGGCCACACAACGGCAGGAACGGCACAACGACCAAGCAAGGCGAAGCCAGCGCGACCAGCCCCTTCCGGGTCCGTTCCCTTGTGACCGTTGTGTCTCTGTGCTAGGCGGGTTGGGACTGGCCCGAAAGCCCCAGGTAGTTGCCCACCATGACCACCCATGCCTCGCCTCGAAGCGCTCGCCACCGCGACGCCAGAGAACCGCGTCCGCCAGGTGGAGATCCAGGAGGTTGCCGAGGCCTACCTCTCCGCTGTGGCACCCGACCTGCTCGAGCTCCTCCCGGTCTTCCAGGCCACAGGGATCGAACAACGGGCGCTGGCCGAGCCGTTCGACTGGTACCTGGGCAACCCCGGTTGGGCTGAGCGCGCTGACGCGTTCGAACGCCACGGGGTCGAGCTCGCAGAGCAGGTGACCTGCTCCATGCTCGACGAGCTGGGCCTGCCGCCCAGCGCCATCGACGGTGTCGTTTTCGTCACCACCACCGGCTTGGCCACCCCTAGCCTGGAAGCTCATCTCGCCAACCGTCTGGGGCTGGCGGCCTCCATCGTGCGGGTGCCCGTGTGGGGGCTGGGGTGCGCTGGGGGTGTCGCGGGCTTGGCCCGGGCCGCGGATCTCGCCCGAGCCTCCCCAGGATCGCGCGTCCTCATCATCGCGCTGGAGCTGTGCTCGCTTGCCTTCCTGCGCGAGGATCTCTCGAAGAAGAGCGTCGTGGCCGCCGCGCTGTTCGCCGACGGGTGTGCTGGGGCCCTCGTCGCCGGCGACGAGCTCGACGCCGATGGGCCGCGGTTGACCGCGGCAGCTTCCCACCTCTGGCCCGAGAGCCAGGAGGTCATGGGCTGGGAGGTCCGGGACGACGGCCTGGGCGTGGTCTTCTCCAAGCGAATCCCAGAGATCGTGGAGGCCAAGTTCGGGCCGGTTTGCCAGCGCTTGGCCAAGAGCGCCGCGGTGGACCTGGGGGCTGCAAGGCTCCTCTTCCACCCTGGTGGGCCCAGGGTCCTGGAGAGCTTCGAGGATGCCCTGGGTTGCAAGCCCTCCCGGTTGGAGACGAGCCGACGGGTGCTGGCCGATCATGGGAACATGTCCAGTCCGACGGCGCTGTTCGTCGCTGCGCAGAGCTTGGCCGACCAGCCGCTTGCCCGGGGGGAGCACGGGGTCATGGCAGCCGTTGGACCCGGGTTCGCCGCCGAGCTCTGTCTGCTCGAGGGCGCTGGATGATCCTGCTGCTCGTCGTGCTCGGCTTGCTCGGGGCCGAGCGGCTGCTCGAGCTCTACTTGTCCCAGCGCCACCAAGCGCGACTGATCGATCGAGGCGGCAGCTTGGTGGAGGCCGACGGCTTCCCCCTGATCCTGATCGTCCACGTGGGCCTGTTCCCAGCCTTGCTCCTGGAGCACGCCCTGGCACCTTGGAGCGGGGCATGGATCGCCACGTGGCCTCTGCTGGGCGCGGCGGTGGCCGCCCAGGGATTGCGGTACTGGTGCATCTGGACGCTTGGGGACCGCTGGACCACGCGCGTGGTCGTCGTGCCAGGCGAGACACGCATCCAGAAGGGCCCGTACCGCTGGCTGGAGCATCCGAACTACCTGGCCGTGGTGGTCGAGCTGATCGTCATCCCAGCCGCGTTCGGGCTCTGGACCTCCGCCATCGCGCTCTCTGCGCTCAACGCCCTCGCACTCCGCCAGCGCGTGCGCGTGGAGGTGGCCGCGCTCAGGTCTGCCGAGGCCGGCGCTTGAGCTCGGCGGCACAGACTGGGCATTCGCCCTTGCGATCGCCTGTGTGCTGACGGCAGGCTGGGCAGTACCACTCCCACGCCAGGGTGCGCTGGATCCCCTCTTGTGCGAACGCCTCGGTCTTGATCTCCATGGCCGAGGCCACGTTCTGGACGGCGTAGTCATCGGTGACGAGGGTCGCCTCCATCTCGACGGCCAGCGCGAGCACGGCGAGATCGGCCGGCGAGAGGACATCGAGGTCGCCGGTCTCCTCGGCGGCTGCTCGAACCCGCTCCGTGGTCCCAGCGGTGGGGCGTGCGGGCACGAGGCCACGGGACTGGATCTCGTACGAGCTGACCCCATGGCGCTCGAGCTCGGCGAGCACTTGGTCTGGGACCAGGCACCGGGTCTGCTCATCGGCAGCGTACCCCTCCATGAGGGGGCCGGTGTCCAAGACGAGCACGCGTTGACCCATGGCCGCATCCTCTTGTCTGGCCACAGCTCTCATCCCCGCGTGCCGGTGAGCTGGTCGTGGGCCCCGACCAGCGAGCCTGTCAAGGCGACGTCTCGGACGCGGGCTTGACCGTCCACGATACAGTGGGACAGCTCCGCGTTCTCCACGACGGCGCCCGGGAGCAGGACCGTGTTCTCCAAGCGTGAGCCGCGCGCCTGGGCATCGCCGAAGACGTAGACGCCGGACCCCTCATCGCAGTCGGTGAGCTCACCCTGGACGAAGCGGGGGCCCACGACGCCGGCAAGCGCCTCAAGGTAGCCCTCCGCGGTCCCGATGTCGTACCAGGCCTCCTTGAACGGCCAGGCGTGGACGCTGCGCTCCTGGGAGACCGCCCACTCGAGGATGCGCCCAGGCGCATCGAGCATGGCTCTCGGGTTCGCGCTTGCTCGGGCAGCCGTTTCGTAAGCGTCGAAGAGCTGTCGCCACCCGTCGGGGTAGTAGTAGAGTGCGGTCGCCGCCAACGTGGACGGTGGATCCTCTGGCTTCTCGTGGAACGCTTCGACCCGCGAGGATCCCTGGGCCTGCTCGACGATGCCGAACTGGCTGGCCATGGAGGCATCCTCGAGCTGCTTGACCGCCACGGTCGGACCGTCGTTGGCCTTGGCAGCTTGGATGAACCGGGTGAGATCGAACCCGTAGTGGTTGTCCCCGCCGGCCACGATAAGGGGTCCCTCCCCGCTGAGCTCGGTGGTGAGCTGGAGGATGGCGCCGAGCGCTCCCGGTTTCTCGGCCTCGCTGGCTTGCCCCTCCACGACAAGGCGAGTGCGTTCCCGGCCTTCCAGGGCACGCTCGAACGACTCCTCGAACTTGGCGTTGGTCGACACCAGCACCTCGGAGCAGGCAGGCTCGAGCTGGTCGAGCAAGCGATCCATGATGGATCGGTCCCCGAGGGGTAGCAGAGGCTTGGGATGGCGAAGCGTGATCGGCCAGAGCCGTGTGGCATGGCCGCCGGCGAGCAAGATGGCTTGCACGGCCCCGGAAACGTCCCCTCATGGATAAGGGTAGGGTGAGTTTCATCTGATGGGACACCTTGCTGACCGCGTGCACGTTGTCCTCAACATGGCGACCTCCCTGGACGGGCGCGTGGCCGGCCCGAAGGGCCAGCCCGTTCGCCTCTCCAGCCCTGAGGATCACGCCCGGGTCCACGCGCTTCGTGCAAGCAGTGACGCCGTTCTGGTGGGCATCGGCACGGTCCTCAGCGACGATCCCCGGTTGACCGCGCGCACCGATCCCCCGCCCGAGCGCCAACCCCTGCGCGTGGTGCTCGACTCGAAGGCGAGAACGCCCGCGAACGCCCGCATCCTGGATGATCAAGCCAAGACCCTACTACTCACGGGCGCGGGTGGGCTTGGCCCGATCGAGGGCGCCGAGATCGTTCAAGCGGGTCAGGGACGCGTGGATCCCGCACGCGCCATGGAGATCCTGGAGCAGAGGGACGTCCAGCGGGTGCTCGTCGAGGGGGGCCCGAGGGTCGCTCGCTCCTTGCTGGGCGCTGGCGTCGTCGATGCCGTCCACCTGTACATCGCGCCCCGCAGTCTCGGGGACGGACCCCTGCTGGCGGATGCGTTCACCGGACAAGCCATGACCCTGGAACCCTCCGCTCCGCCCCGACCGCTGGGCGAGGGGGTCCTGCTCTCCTACGAGGTGCCCGGTTGACGAGGCACACGGTGCTCGCTGACGAGATGCTCGGTAAACTGGCTCGGGACCTGAGGGCTCTTGGTGTGGACACGCTGTACCAGCGGGACGTGGACGATGACGAACTGCTCGAGCTGGCGCTCGATGAGGATCGTTGGCTTGTGACGCGCGACCGTACCCTGGCCCAGCGCGCGGGCGAGCACGGGGTCCTCGTGGCCAGCCGCGATCCCGCCGAACAGCTCGACCAGGTGCTCGACGAGCTCGATCTCCCTGTGGGCCCAGAGCGCTTCCTCACCCGATGCCTCGAGTGCAACGATGCGCTCGTCGCTGTCGGAGCGCCCGACGAGGTTCCCCCAGGTGTAGAGGACCAGCAACATTGGCGCTGCCCAGCCTGCAAGCGGGTCTACTGGCACGGTACACACGTCGACGACATGCGCAAGCGTCTCGGTCGTTTCCTGGGCTCGTGAACGACCAGGAGAGCCCCCAGGAGCAGAACAGAACCTTTTTGGCCCGAGCTCCCCCCTCTTGGCTTGTTAGGGGTGCACCATGGGCGATGTCGAAGAGATGATCGGCGAACTCGAGGAGGACGAGGAGCCCGATGATCCTCCTCCTAAGAAGCGAAAACGCACCTCGAAGGACGAAGACGAGGAGGCCTGGGGGCTCGACATCGATACGGCCTGGAGCTCTCCAGACCGCAGCGACTGAGCCACCTTGGCGCTCGATCCGGCGCCAACGGCGCTTGCGCTGATCGAGAAGAGAGAAAAAAGAAGACGAGAGGGCGCGCAGCGGTACAGGCGGCGGGCCGCGCCAGAGATCCACTGGGATCTGGCCACGACCCGCCAGCACCGCTTGCAGACGCGCCCCCGAAGGGGCAGGGGAACGAGCGGACCCCATCGGAAGAGGGGCCCGCCCCCCATCGCTCCCTGTCTACGCGAGGTTCGCGGTCTCAGGAGAGGACCGGGTCACCTGGCCCGACCCAGTACTTGATCCGGGTCTCCGTGGTCTCCACATCGTCCACCGGCGCGCCGGCGCGGCTGGGACCCGTGATGGTGATCTCGACCACGTGGTACCCCGTGGCCGAGGCCATGGAGTCACCGCTGATCGGGTCCACGAAGTCCTGGTCGAAGCTGAACGTTGCCACGCCAGAGGCGTCCGACGGGGTGGTCGTGTCGATCGGGGTCTCGGCAAGCGCCAGGCCGTTGGCGGCCGTGCCGAAGTACTTCACGACGCCTGAGACCACCGCGCCTTCGACCGGGTCGCCCAGGTCGTCGACCACGTTCACGCGGCCGTCGATGCGGTCGCCGAGGTGCGCGGTCGGGTTGAGGATCGCGACATCCCCGGACTGGCCTTGCGTGGAGTCCAGCGAGCCGGACGCCAGGATGTAGTCGTCGACGGCGACGTTCATGGTGTCCATGCCGACGGCGCCGTACATGTCCGTGACACGGAGCTCGAAGGTGTGCAGCCCGATCGGCAGGCTGATGCCGTCTTGGTTGGCGCCTACGAGCACGTCGCCGCCCGGTGTCGTCCACTCGAAGTCAGCGTCGTCGAGGGATCGCATCTCTGGGTCCGAGGCGGAGCCCCTCAGCGAGATCACGGCTTGCCCGCTGGTCCCGGGGTCGACTTGGATGTCCTGGCCGGCGTCGACCTCTGGTGGGGCGTTCTCCATGACCTGGATGTCCTGGAAGGTGCCGTGCACCGCGCCGTCGCTGTCGGTGATGCGGTAGGCGACGCTCTGCACGCCTGCCTCAGCGTACGCGTACCCGACGTTCGTGTACGTGTTGCCACCGTCGAACGAGGCGGCCAGCGTGGGGCCGTCGAGCCCCTCGGGCAGGACGTCGACGGAATCGATGCCGCCGTCCGGGTTCTGCGCGTCGAGCTTGAAGCGTAGCGTCTCCCCGGTCACCGGGAAGCGCGTCACCACGCCCGTGTCCACCTCCTTGGGAAGGTGCGGATGGACATCCGAGGTGTGATCGAGCTCGATCGTGGTCGTGGACGAGCCCGTGGCACCCAACTCGTCGGTGGCTTCGAAGGTGAGGTCCACGGACGAGGCGTCGAAGCCCTGCGGGATGTTCCAGATCAACCGGGCGGTGTCACCGGAGCTCTGGAAGTTTGCCGAGATGCTGGGCGTGCTAGAGAGCGCCCAGCTCGTGATGGCCTCGCCGTCCGAGTCCGTCGCGGTGAAATCGATGAAGATCTTCGTGTTGTCCACCGCACGGATCTGATCCGGAGCGTTGATCTCGGGCGGGGCCTCAAGCACATCGAGCGGCTCCATGATCGTGATGGCGTCGCCACTGGCCAGCAGAACCTGGTAGCCGGGGTAGTGAACCGCGGGTACGCCGTAGTTGAAGGTGGCCTCCCAGGTGTCCATGCCGACGTCCGTGCTCTCGAACGTGTCCATCAAGAGCGCGTCCTCCCACTCGAAGTTCTTCCAGATCTTCACGCTCGAATACGACAGGTCACTGGAGTCGATGGTGGCCGAGAGGGTCACGTCCTGGTCCTCCAGGGTCTCATCGGTGGAGGTCACGTCGACGTCCGGGTTGGGCCCGATGTCGAAGATGATGTCGGCTTCCCCGACGCCCCCGTTGACGTCCTCGGCTTGGATCGTGACGAGGGTGGCACCGTCGTGGTCGTCGGTGAAGGTGCCCCAGAAGCGCGCCTCGTTACCGTCCTGCACGAGCTTGGTGTCCGTGACCTCGTCGGTGTTCACCCAAGCGATGCTGAAGGTGACGTCCTCGTTGTCGCCGTCCGTGGCGGTGGCCACGAAGCTGACGCGCTGGCCCTCACGCACATCGAACCGGTCGATGGGCAGGCTGACTTCGGGTGCCTCTTCCAGGATGTTGACCTCGTCGATGAGGGTCACGACGTTGCCGGCGGCGCCCTCAACCTCGTACCCGACGATGTGGATCCCGGGGTGCAGGTAGTTGGTGTCCGCGCCCCAGATGCCGGGGCTATCCTCGGAGCCGGTCATGGGCTGGTTGGGGAAGTTCTTGTAGATGGTGGTGCGCACCAAGCTCGTGGGTCCTTCCACGCGCAGCCGGATGTCCGTGTCCTCGGTGGGTTCAGCCACCGGGGTCCCGCTGTCGAGGTCGATCGGGTCGAGCTGCTCGAGGGTGGGGTTCGAGCTCGATGAGATCGTGGTGGTCTCGCTGTCCGAGTCACCTAGACCGTCGGTGACGGTGAAGGTCACGTCCACGGTCCCGGAGAAGTCCGATGGCATGGCCCAGCGCCAGGTGGCGTTGCGGTCATCCGAGGTGGTGGTATCGCCGTCCACATCGGGGTTGACATCGATCGTCCACGTGTTCGACAGGTCGTTGTTCACGTTCCTGGCGTGGATGATGATCTCCTGACCCGGGGCCATGTCGAGGCCTGAGGCGACCTCGACATCCGGTGGGTCTTCTGGGGCAGCGTTGGCTGCTCCTGCGAAGATGAGCAGACCCGCGGCGACCAAGCCCATGACGAGGGCGAGGCCGGTAGGGGTCCAGGGCGTTCGATCAGTCGACTGGCTCGTTCCGAAGCGTCTGCAATGTCCGCTCACGTGTTTGCCTCCCATCACCGGTGCTCCCAGTTGTCACCGGAGTGAGTAACACCCGATAAACTGTCGTTTATTTAAATCGATTGGCAGAGAATCCTTTGCGACAGCCCCTCTAAACCCAAAATCTTACTCTAGTGGTTCCAGTGGAAACCACGGTCTGCGGTGGTCTGTTCCCTGGAGAGCAACCCTTTTCAAGGACCTCTGGCTTCTGGCGGCCCCCACCAAGCGGAGGTCGCCAAGCCTGGCCAACGGCGCTAGATTCAGGGTCTAGTCCCATAGGGGTTCGCAGGTTCAAATCCTGCCCTCCGCACTCAGCCTTCTCCCCCATAGCGCAAGCTGAGTGCGGAGGGCAGGTTCGCCCGAGGCCTGGCGGCCTCGGGCTCGTTCGGCATCCTTCGGATGCCTCACAGCAACCCGAGCCCTCGGCCCAGCGGCGACCGCGCGATCGGGCCGAGGGCTCGGGTGAATCTGGAGGTTGGGCGCCCGACCTCCACTGTGCTACCATCGCGTAGGTGCGCGGTTTGGTTCGGTCAACGGACCAGCGGATCGTCGCGCGGCCTGGTGGTCCGAGCACTACTAGTTCGTCGCGCGATCTGGCGGAACCACCGAACTGTCGCGCGGCCTGGCGGCCGCCTGGGTTGCGCGCCTGCCGCGCGCCCTGCCGGTCGGTCACCCAGCCATGGCCCGGATCTCCACGTTCCGATCTGCATCCACCAAGACCGCGTGGTTCGGCGGGAGGCGCTCCCACACCCGATCGTCATCCCAAAGACGCTCGCTGGCGATGAGCACGCTCCCGGTTCCATCGGGGCCGACGGCTTTGAACTCCTTGGCCTCATCGCAGTAGAACCCCTCAGCCTGGCCGACGTAGAGCGACGGCGCTCGCTCTTCATCTGGCGCGCCGTACCGCGTGGCCACCATGGAGCGCCCGTCGGTGATGCACACGTTGGCTTCCGTCTGCGCGTCACCATGACCTAACCTGTCCTTGAGCTCGTCGAGGCTGGAGAGCGCCTTGCAGATCGCTTCGAACAACTCCTCGGGTGAGGGGTCCAACACGGCGTCGTCCAAGAGCCTCTGGACCTCAGCGAAGGCGTGCTCACTGTCCGTGGTCCCCTGGATCCCGAAGAAGATGTCGTCGGGGAACTCGGCGTTGAGGCGCCGGATGATCTGCTTGTACCCCCCGATCTTGCCGTTGTGCATGAACAGCAGACGTCTTCTGCCCCGCCCGACATCGTCGAGCTCGCCGACATCCTCGTGCGTGTGCTGGCCCCCGCGGAACGGGTGGCAGTTGAGCTGCTGGACCGCCAGCCCCGGGCTGGCTGCCCGAACGTGGGCCATGAAGACGGGGGTCTCGACCAACGGAGAGACATGACGCATGTTCTCATCGCTCCAGGCCGGCCGGATCGTGCGGTAGAGACCAGGCTGGCGCGAGATCGTCGGGTCGTACCAGCCCACTCCCCACCCGTCGCCGTTGAGCGGTTCCTCGCGCTCCATGGCATGCGTGGACTGGTGGATCAGGCTGTGCTTGGGCTGGTAGAGGAGCTCATCGAGGTGGATGGGCGGACCATGGTAGGCGACGAACCGGCACATGATCGCAAGAGCCCATCCCGGGGGGAAAGCTCTATCGTGCATGCTTTGCAGGCACCACTCGTCGAAGGGACTTGACCAAGCACTCATCAGCGATGAGCACCTAACACTGGAGGGGACTCTTCATGGCGGACACCAAATCCTCGTTGGCCGACCTCACGGTATCCGACGTCATGCGAACCGAATTCCCGACCGTCCGGCCCGATGAGCCTTGCTCACGGGTGGCAAGCATCTTCGCGGAAGAGCGGGCCACCACCGTGGTGCTCACGGACGAGAAGGGCCGGTACAAGGGGTTCGTCTCCGAGCGGGACGTTCTGCGTTCCAAGGTGGATCCAGACAAGACCGACATCGAGAGCGTGCTGCCGAGCCACGCTATGCCGACCATGCGTTCGGACGACCGGTTGGTCGACGCTGCCGGGCGCATCCTGGATGCCAACGCACGCGGCGTGGCGGTGCTCGACAAGGACGAGAAGGTCATCGGGATCCTGGTGCGCGAGGACATCATCGCGGCTGCCGGGGCAGATGAGCTCGGGGAGCGCAACGTCGCTGATTTCATGACCAGCGAGGTGGTGACGGGCGACGCTGAGGACAGCGTGGCCAAGGCGCTCTCGACCATGCGCCAAGAGGGCATCAGCCACTTGCCCGTGATCGAGGACGGACAGCTCGCCGGCATCGTCACCGTCCACGACATCCTCCGCAGGGTCATCGCCCCCATGCGCGGGGACATGACCGAGGGCTGGAAGACCGGCGAGCAGAACCGCCCCTTGGCGGTGCCGTTGGGCGGCGTGCTCACCACCCCCGTGATCAGCCTCCCAAGGGGCTCCACGTACGCCGAGGCCGCCGATCTCATCGCTGGCAAAGGCATCGGCAGCGTCGTCATCACGAAAGACAGCCAGTTCCCTTACGGCATCGTGACCCGCCGGGACCTGCTCGAACCCGTAAGCCTGCTCGCCCAAGAGGTGCCGACCATCGTGGTCCACTTCTCGAGCAAGGACACCAGCCGGGATGGCTACGAGACCAGCGGCGCCCCAGCAGAGATCCGAACCTTCCTGAGCCGCTACGACAACCTCATCGAGCCGGGCATCCTGCTCATCCACGCCAAGCGCCACAAGGACAAGAACCGGGGCGTGGACCTCTGGCACATCCGGCTGAACCTGACCGGGGATCTGGGCAAGTTCTACGCCGTGGGCGAAGGCTGGGGGATGGCGCATGCCACGCGGCTGGCCGTGGATCACCTAGAGCGCAAGGTGCGGCGGGCCAAGGAGGAGCTGCTCGAGCACCCGAGCCGGGAGTTCATCGAGGAACACCTCTACTGAACATCAGGTCAACCGCGCCTGAGCTCCGAGGAGCCTGAAACTGGCCGGACCGAAGATGGCCACAGGCCGCAGATCAGGGCACGCATCAGGCGAGCCCGGCCACGGCGAGTGGTGTTAGAGAAGAGGGGTGGACAACCTCTCGGGTGCCCACGGTCGCTCGGGACCTTCAGGAGATCTCGAGGTTCTTGGCGCGCGGGCCACGGGGGGCCTGCTCGATGGTGAAGTTGGCGGTCTGACCCTCTCGGGGGTCCGGACCATCGACGTCGTCGACGTGGAAGAAGATGTCGTCATCTGCGGCGTCGGTCTCGATGAAACCGAAGCCTTTCTGCGCGTTGAAGAACTTGATCGTGCCGCTTGGCATGAACCGACCCAGCAGCGCTGTCTATATAAGCTTTTCGCGCGGAGCCGGGGGCGGTTCGTCGATGGATGGTGCAAGAACGCCGTACTCGCCCCCTCTGCGCCGGCGCCGGGCTTCGCAAGCCCTATGAGCCTGGCTTGTGTGGCTGGCCTCGATGGCCGCGTCGGCTGAGGTCGTTCTGCTCCAGCTCGCAGGCGTCTTCGTGATCGCCAAGCTTGCGGGCTTCGTGGTGGGTGCCTTCCGGGTGACCCCGCTCGTCGGCGAGATCTTGGCCGGGGTGGCCATCGCGAACACGCAGCTGGCTGGCTGGATCCAGCTCGGAGCGGATACCGAGGTCTTGGCGGTCTTCGCAGAGCTCGGCGTGATCTTCCTGATCTTCACCGTGGGCCTTGAGACCAACCTCGCCTCGTTGGCCAAGGTTGGCCGAACCAGCATCCAAGCCGCGCTGCTGGGCATCCTGTTCCCGTTCCTTGGCGGGGCGGGGTTGCTCTGGTTGCTCGGCTACTCCACGAGCGCTGCGCTCTTCATGGGGATCGCCATGGTGGCCACCAGCGTGGGGATCACGGCCCGCGTGCTGGCCGACGTGGGCCAGCTTGGGAGCTTGACCGCCCGGGTGATCCTGGGGGCAGCCGTCATCGACGATGTCCTGGGCTTGCTCATGTTGACCATCATCTCATCGGTCATCATCGCGGGGACCGTGTCCGCTCTGGAGATCGGGGTCATCCTTGCGACAACGGCGGCCTTCTTCCTGGTGAGCTTCCTGGTCGGGCGGGGCGTGCTCCGGATGACCAGCCCGCCTGTCGAGGTCAAGCGCCGGCACACGTGGGCGGCGTTCATGGGCCGCAAGGACTTCCCGGTCATCCTGGCGCTGGGCCTCTGCCTCACGCTCTCGGCCTTGGCCATCGAGTTCGGGTTGGCCGCGATCATCGGGGCCTTCGTGGCTGGCTTGCTCTTCGAGACCGCCGCCGACGACCACGACCTGGAGCACCGGTTGGAAGCCGTGACCCAGCTCCTGGCACCGTTCTTCTTCGTCTTCATCGGCATCTCGTTGGACCTCTCGACCATGACCACGTCCTTCTGGCTCATCGTGGCCGTCACCGCGCTTGCCTTAGCGACCAAGATCGTAGGCTGTGGGCTCGGTGCACTGGATCGGGGCAGGGAGGTCGCGTTGGCCGTGGGCATCGGGATGTCCCCGCGCGGCGAGGTGGGCATCATCGTGGCCTTGCTCGGCCTCAACCTGGGCATCGTGGGCGCTGAGATCTACGGGGTCGTTGTAGCCATGAGCGTGCTCACCACGCTGATCGCCCCGCCACTTCTCGTCTGGGCGATGCGCCGGATCCCGGGGGAAGGTGCGCTGGTCAATGGGGGGCCAGCTCCGACCGGTGAGCCGGCCACTGACCCCACCCTCTGAACCCCAACCGTAGGAAGCCGACCCCGAGCTGTGGACGTGTTGTCACCCGGAGGGGCAACACCTGCTTTCCATTTTCAAAACAGGTCGTTCTCCCTTGTAGAGGCCGGAACCTGTTCTCTTCGACCCATTTGGTTCGTTCAGTAATTATAAATATCGACGGTGTGTTGTGTTGTCACCGAGCGGGGTAACACTCTGCTTGGGTGGCTGATACGGGGCCTCCGGCCCCGTGCCAAGAGCCCATACCACCGGTAGCTCGGGCGCCGCGACGGTGCTCGACGGGGGTTCCGGCACAATGGGGGGTGCCACATTTGCAACACACATGGGTAGCAACAGCACTAGCTCTCGTCCTGATCCCCATCGGCGGGGTCGTGGGCGCAGACCTGCAGACGTCAGGCCAGGCAGTCGAACAACACACCACGTACGTGGAGATCATCGCGAACGAGGAGCCCAACGAACCGGGCTTCGCTGCGGTGGCAGGCGTCGTCTCCTGCAAATCCACGGGCGCGTTCGAGAACGTGGTGCTCTGGTTCAACGACAACATGCTCTTCCGGCATGGTCGCCAGGGACCGGATACGGATTGCCTCGATCACGATGAAAAGACCCATGTGTGGGCCACGGAGGAGGGCGCCCCGGACCCCCGGGGAAGCCCTTCCCTGGCCGCTACAGGTGAGGTCTTCGAGTTCACGGATCCCAACGGCCTCCACTGGGTCGTCGAGGAGTACGTGTACCACCAGATCCACGTCTTCCGCGAGGAGTCCACGCGAGCCAGCGTGGGCGACAAGCAAGTCGGTCTGGACACTGAGGGTGAGTACCGGGCGATCCCGCACTACGCTTGGGTCGTGAAGCTCCAGGACGCGTTCATCGATCCGACGATCAACGAGTACTACAACTTCGTGACCATCGTGGACTTCGCCAAGCTCCAAGGCGGGGAAGATGGTCGAGCGGTCCACTCGGGCGAGCCAGGTGACCCGCGCACCGGCAACAGCCACAACGCCTCGGACCCCGATGAAGAGCACCGCACCCCGCACAGCCACGGCTCGGTGGATGTCCACCTGTGGGTGGGCGGGGCTCCAGAGGAGGGCCCCGGGAAGGGCTACGACGAGGGTGCTCGCGTGCAGCCCCGCGTCATCCTACCCGATGACGTGGTCTAGAGGCACAAGAGATCTAGCAGGACGCCGGCGCGCCATGGCGGAGGCTGGACCCTTCGGGGTCATGGGAGGCCTGCCATCGGTGCGCCGGTGTCCGCTACCCTGACCGCTTCGGGTTCAGGGCCTCACACCCAAGCGCGAGCGATCGCGCATCCGTTGCGCCATCTCATGGTACTCGTAGAGCGCGCGCTGGGCACGCTCCAGGTTCTCCTCATCGAGCTCCTCCTGCAGGCGCCCTTCCAACGCCATCAGGATGAATTGCATCCCGTTGAGGTACGCGTTCAGATACTCAGGTCCTGCCATCTTCTGTCCGCTCATCCCTATTCCTCCGGCCCCTTGTACACTGAACGGTCGTTGGGTGGGATGAACCCTTTGTAACGGCTCCGCGTAGTACAACCTAGTCAGCCGCTGTTTGCGAGCCAGGGTCATCGCTTGCGATGCATGGCGCGGGGGACAAATACGAGGCACCCGTTGGAGAGGCTGTGCCCGCGCGAGCCTGGATCCTCGTCGCCTTGCTCCTCCTGGCTGGATGCACCACGCCCGCCCCACCCCCTGACGCCAACGATCCTGGCGGGGAGGATGGGAACGATACGGCGCCGAACGACCGGGGCTCTATGCGGAACTGGTCGTTCGTCGATGCCATCCCACCGGCTGACCCTGCGCGCCTGCTCGAGCTCGTCGAGGACCAAGTGTACCGGAACGCATCGACCCAAGAGCCTCGGTACCGCACGCCGGGCTCGCCCGGCCACGCAGAAGCGATCCCCCTGCTAGAGGAAGCGCTCGAAGCGCGCGGGCTGACGGTCCAGCGCGAGAGCTTCACCGCAGAGCTTCCCAGATTGGGCGAGACGAACCTGACCAACCTCTACGGTGTGCGCGAGGGGCTCGGCGAGGAGAGAGAGCGGGAGATCTGGCTAGCCGCGCACTGGGATTCCCGGGCCTGGGCGGACGCCTCCACGGGGGATGACTGCGAGGGCGTCGGCGAGCCGGTGTTGGGCGCCAACGATGGGGCTGCCGGTGTGGCCGTCGTGCTCCACGCCATCGACCTGCTCGGACCCACGAACCACACGATCCGGGTCGCCCTCTTCGACGGCGAGGACCAGGGGTGCCACGGCCAGGGGTGGGCCATGGGATCCAAGCACGCCGCCGAGACCCGCTCCGAGGCAGAGCTTGACCGGATCACGGGGTTCCTCCTGGTGGACATGCCAGGGGATGCGAACTTGACCATCCGCCGGGAGGGCTGGAGCGAGGTGCGTGCGCCCGCGATCACGGATCTGGCGTTCACGGCCGCCGAGAAGCTCGGCGCGACCAACTTCCTGAACGAGAGTGGCCCGTCCATCACAGACGACCACCTCGCCTTCCTCGAGCGCGACGTGCCCGCGGTGGATCTCATCCACCTGGACTGCGACCGCTCGTACACGTGCGAGGATCCGCGCCGCGGGCCGTTCCCGTGGACCCACCACACGGTCCACGACACGCCCGAGCACCTTTCAGTTGAGAACATGGCCGAGGTCACCGAGGTCGTGGTGGCCACGGTCGTGGCCATCGATCGGGGCTGGCTCTCGGCGCAAACCTGACCCGTCTACTTGATCTGGCCGAGCAGCGAGCGCGCGATGATGAGCTTGTGGATCTCCTTGGTGCCCTCGTAGATCTCGGTGATCTTGGCATCCCGGTAGAACCGCTCGACATCCATCTCGTTGACGTAGCCGGCGCCCCCGTGGATCTGCACGGCTTCATCGGCCGCGCGCACCGCCGTCTCCCCGCTCCACCACTTGGCCATGCTGGATGCCTGGGCGTCTGGGCGGCCCTGGTCTGCAAGCCAGGCGGCCTTGTAGGTGAGCAGCCGGGCGGCCTCGGTCTTGGTGGCCATCTCGCTGAGCTTGAACTGGATGGCCTGGAAGTTCGAGATCGGCTGGCCGAACTGCTCGCGCTTCTGGGCGTACTCGATGGAGCGGTCCAGGGCCCCTTGCGCGATGCCGACGCCTTGGGCTGCGACCATGATGCGGGTCTGGTTGAAGAACTGCATCACGTAGCCGAACCCTTGCTGGCGTTCGCCGATGAGGTTCTCGGCCGGGACGCGCACCTCGTCGAGCACGACCTCGGCGGTGGGCGAGGCCCGGATGCCGAGCTTGCCGGTGATCTTGTTGGACGTCACGCCATCCCGGTCGGTCTCCACGAGGAAGATGGAGTGGCGGGCGTGCCGGCTCTCGGCCTCCGGGTCGGTGAGGGCGACCACGACGAGCACGTCCGCGATGGTCGCGTTGGTGATCCAGTACTTCTGACCGTCGAGCACCCACTCGTCGCCGTCCTTGGTCGCCCGACAGCTCGCAGCCGCCACATCGCTACCGGCGTTGGCCTCGCTGATGGCCGCACCACTGATGGCCGCCCCGCTTGCAAGTTCCCCGAGCCAGGCGTCCTTCTGGGCCTCGGTACCGACCTTGTGGAGCATCTCGCTCCCGAACGTGGTGGCCCCCATGGCGACCCCGAGCCCGCCATCCAACCGGGAGAACTGCTCCATGATGAGGGCGTTCTCCAGGTTGCCAAGCCCCGGTCCCCCGTACTCCTCGGGGATGGTCACGCCGATGAACCCCTGCTTGGCCACGGTCTCGAAGAGCTCGCGCGGCCAGCTTTCCTCCACGTCGCACTCGTGCGCGTACTTGGGGAACTCCTTCTGAGCCAGCTCATGGGCGGCCTTCGAGATGGATCGCTGTTCGTCGGTGAGCTCGAACTCCATGGACGAGCCATGCCGGGCTCC
>CAYNEI010000020.1:0-40297 GCA_964396185.1 uncultured Thermoplasmatales archaeon | reverse complement strand
CCGGTGGTAGCCGAGCTTGAGCAGGGCTTCGTCGTCGAGATCGAAGCTCCCCTGTCGGTAGGTGGAGAGGGTGCGGGCGATGTCGTGGTCCAGGGTGCCGCACGTGGTCACGATGGCGTCCACGTGCCCGGCTCGAACGAGCTCCGTGATCACGCCTCGAAGGCCTGTGGCCATGGGTGCCGCTGGGAACGAGAGGATGAGCGTCAGGTCGTCGTCGAGCATGGATCGCACGGTCTGGGCGGCTCGGGCGACCTTGGTGGCGGTGAAGCCGCCGACCTCGCGCCAGGCCTCGACGAGGTGAGCCGCGCTCTTGGCGTCCTCCAGGGTGAGGTCGAGCACGGGGGGTGGGTCGTCGGGTTCGCGTGGGGGCACGAGGCGGTTCAGGCGGGCTACCCGGATGAACCTTGCGCGGCCTTATGGGAGGGCTTGGATGCGCTCCATGGCCAGCTCGAGGTCTGCCTGGCTGGCGGCATAGCTCATGCGCACATGCCCTTCTCCGCCGGGTCCGAACGCCTCGCCAGGCGTGCATGCGATGCTGCAGGTTTCCAGCAGCGTTTCGGCGAGCGCCTCGCCGCTGGTGAAGCCGGGCAGGGTCGGGAAGAGGTAGAACGCCCCGCGTGGTTCGGGGAACGAGGCGCCTGCGGCCTGGAGGCCCTCGACGACGAGTTCCCGACGCGCTTGGAAGGCTCTCCGCATCTCCCCCACGGACGCCTGGTCGCCTGTGAGCGCCTCCAGGGCGCCGTACTGGGCGAACAGGGTCGGGTGGGTCACCGAGTGCTGCTGGACCTTCGTGGCCGCCTGGATGAGCTCTGTGGGCCCAAGCAGCCAGCCGATGCGCCAGCCGGTCATGGCGTAAGCCTTGGAGACGCCGTCGACCACGGCCACGTTCTTGAGCGCTTGGTCGTGGCTCGTCGGGCTAGGCGCCGAGTTCCCGTCAGCGGTGAGCTCGCTGTACACCTCGTCGCTGAGCAGCCAGATGCCAGCGTCCTGCGCGATCTCCACCAGGGCCTCCACGGTGGCGGCATCTTGCACGGCACCGGTGGGGTTGCTTGGGGAGTTGAGCACGATGGCGCGGGTGTCCTCGGTGATGGCCTCGTTGATCGCTTCCACGTCCACGGCCCCGGTGGGCTGGTTGACCACGTGAACGGGCTTGCCGTTGCACAAGCGGACTTGGGGTGCATAGCTGACCCAGGCGGGGCTGGGGATGATGACCTCGTCGCCTGGATCGAGCACGGTGAGAAAGAAGGTGAGCAGCGCGTGCTTGCACGGCGTCACGAGCACGTTGGCCTGGGTGGAGGCGGCGCCGTACCGGTCTGCCTGGCGCTGGGCGGCCGCTGCTCGCAGCTCGGGGATGCCGAGGCTCGGTCCGTAGTGGGTCTTGCCCTCCTGGAGGGCTTTCTGGCAGGCGGCTACGATGTGATCCGGGGTCTCGAAGTCGGGTTCACCCACGGAGAGATCGATGATCTCCTGGCCATCGCGCTTCTTCTGCTTGACGAGGTCTGCCAGGGCAACGGTCCCCGATGGTGGCACCGAAGCGATGCGGTCCGAGAGCACGCCCTCGAAGGCGGCGGGAAGGATTTGAAGCTTCGTGAGCTCGTGGACCGTTTGGCGGGGAACATCGAAACCTATTCCCCTGGGTGCGGGGGCTTCCCTGCGTGACGCTTCGGGCTGAACGGCGCTTGGATGCTTCGCCAGCCAAGGCGCTCGCTGCCCTGGCTACGGCAGCCGAGAGCCAGGGGTACACGGTGCGCGACGTGGACACGGGCCAGCGGCTCTTGCTCTTGCGCTCTCGCCCGCGGCTGAGGGCTGCCAGCCTGGGCTTCATCGTCTCGGCCAAGGCGCGGCGCAGCAAACGGGGCTGCCTGCTCGAGGTGGATCTGACGCCGGTGCTGGGCTCGTGGGCCATCTCCAGTGGCCAGGCGGCCCTGGATGAGCTCTTGGACGAGTTCCAGCTCGTGCTCAGCGCCCCGCGGGCGCGCATCCGACCGCCGAAGCGCGTGTCACCAGGAAGGCGCCCCTTCGGCTACCAGCCCGAGGTGCTCGGTGTGGTCTGGGTGCTCTCCGCCCTGGTGGTGTACGGGTTGATCCTCGGAGGCTGGTTCTGGCTCCCGGTGGCCGCTGCGGCCGTCGGTGCGGGCCTTCTCCTAGCCCCGCGCACCGAGGGATGGTGGAACCACGTTCTCACCGGCTTAGCGGTGGTCTCGCTTCCGTTCGGTGTGCTCGGAGCAGCCGCACGCCGGCTCGCTCGGGCCAACCTCCTCTGGGCTGAAACCATCCACCCACGACAACGATAAGGCTGTCAAGTTCCGGTCACTTCTCACACAAGCCTCTTCGTTGCATCCAGGTCTCGCCGGGCGGTTCTTGGCTGGTGAGCGCCTTGTCCCCGCATGGACGTGGAGGCGGTCGGGTTCCTGGCCTGTGGTTGGGCGCTTCCGAGCGACAGGACCCACGGGACGTGCATCGCGCTTAGCGATGGCCACGAGACGGTGCTCATCGACGCGGGCGGACAGGCCGCCAAGGGCCTAGCCAACACGTTCGGGCTTGGAAGCTTGTCCCGAGTCTACTTGACGCACGAGCACCCGGACCACACCTGGGGCCTGCCGGGCCTCGTGCACGCGCTTCGCTTCGCCGGCGAGCGAGGGTCTCTCGAGATCGTCGGGCCCCCAACCGCCATCGCTCGAGCTCGTGGCGGAGTGGAGGCGCTTGGCGTGGAGGTGCCCTTCGAGCTCATATGGCGAACGATCCCCGTAGAGATCGGAGGCGACGAGCTGGCCACGTGGGCACCCATGGACCACTCGGTCCCATGCCTGGCCTACCGGATCGGGGACGTCGTCGTCTGCGGGGACACCCGCCCGTGCGATGCGGTGGTCGATCTCGCTGAAGGGGCGAGCCTGCTGGTCCACGAGGCGACCCACACGGACGAGGAGCGCGTGCACGGATCAGGGCATGCCACACCATCCGATGCCGGGGCCGTGGCAGCGCGAGCCGACGTGGACACCCTGGCCGTCATCCACGTCCACCCGAGCCTCGCCGTAGAGGCAGCGGGCCAAGGGACCGGCTTCCCGTCGACGATCACGCCGGTAGATGGGGATGTCGCCCGACACCGGGGTGCCACTTGGGTGCTAGAAAGGTGAACCCATGCGGTCGTTACAAATCGAACGATAGTGCCTTGTCATCCGCTTTGTTCGACCGTATAACCTTGTGGCGGACCAACTCCCCCTGCGGTTTGGTGTACAAAACTGTCCACCGCTAGGTGTCCGTTCGATGGAGAGTAGGACAAGATCCGCGAGTAGAGCGTGTACGTACCCACCTTAACAGCTCGACCCCGGTTGCTGGATAGGGCAAATAATGACTCACCCATTCGTTCCGAAAGGTGGTCACGTTCAACCGTGATAGGCTCAAGGTGGCCGGGTGCATCCTCGCCGGTGGCCAGGATCTGGCCGATCACGTGACCCCCCGGGGGGATGTGTACGAGATCTCGAAGACGGTCTTCTTTTTAAAGCCCCCAACGTTGTACGGGTCCACCTTTATCCGAGCACCTCCTCGCGGACCGCAGACAGCGGTCCAGCCAGAACCTCAACGATTGTACAAAACCGTGCAGCGCTCTTCAGCCGTTCGTACCCCTCTAACCCCTACCCTCTACACCTCAAAGATGGACCAACTCGCGAAAGCGCTCTAGAACAGTTGATTTTAGCGTTTTCAAGCCGTTTGGTGGAATCGGCCGCGAGCGGCCCGGTGAAGGAGCTCGATGCCCCGTTCGATCAGTACCGCCGGGGTGGCCCGGGGCGCCCCCGAGCTGCCCTCCCCCGGCACTGAAGCCACGGTGTACGTTCGACGCGTAAGAATGAAAAGATTATCCGCTTCACCCATGATTATGGAATGGCGAAAGCGGACACCCTTTAGAGGTGTCCGCAGAACCTGACTCACCGACACGTGTGTCACGTTTCTACCGCAAGCCAAGAAGGGGTAGAGCGTTCCCTCAGTCAGTAGGAGGTCAGCTCGGTGCGCATGATCTCCCGGAGCAGGCACGTGGCGTAGCTCCCCTTCGGTAGGAAGAAGGAGATCTCGACGTAGGGACCATGCTCGTCCTCGCCGGCGTCGGTCTCAGCCGCATCCAGCGGGCACCACAAGGGCCGCCGGGTTCCGCGCGAGGAGAGCCATGGGGCCTCGAGGATGCGGAAGTCGTCGGGCCCGACGCCGGAGGCCTCTAGGACCGAGCGCTCGATCTCGCCCTGGAGGCCGTGGGCCTCGGGCGTCTCGTAGCCGGGCAGAGCACCCGTGGTGAAGCCCTGACCGGAGAGGGTGGCCGTGCTGCATCTCTCCGCGTTGAGATCGGTAACCGGGATGAACGGGTCACGCTCCGGGGTCCCGTCCGCCCCAGCCGGTACGAGCACGTCCCCGGACGTCGCTTCGCGGGGATGTTGCTTGCTGGCCCGCTCGGTGAGAGCCCTGTTGAACAGATGGGACTGGAAGGCGGACACGAACAGGCTGGTGAGGGTGCGCGGCAATCTCTCGAACGCGCCCACGGCGTCGCCCGGATGTTCGCGGAGGCGGTCGAGCATCATGTGCTCGTAGTCGAACCGGCGGGGGAGGAGCTCGTCCCCGCGGGTCGGGTCCCGCTCTTCCCAGAGGGTCCGCCTGCCCTCCTGGACGGATGCAGGATCGAGATCACTGGGATGGGCGATGTAGGTCCAGACCGCCTCGAGCAGATCGCCTTCGACGATACGCTGGCCCACGAGATGGGTGATGGGTCGGATAGAGCCGAAGCGCTGGGGACCGAAGAAGTTCGGGAAACCGCCTTGCTCGAGCAGCTCCTCGGTGATGCGGTCCAGGTGCTCGGCGGCTTGATCAAGCGGTGGATCGAACGAGCGGATCCGGATGGTGAACGCGTTGCCGGTGTGCTCGCCGAGCTTGGGGGCACGGTCCACCCGGCGGGTCTCAAGCACGTCGACGTCCCCCAGCGAGAGCTTCAGGACGGCCTCCTCAGGGGCTGCGATGGCCATGTTCTGGATCGTGACGGCGCGCTTGTCCTTGGTGCCGGTGAAATAGATGGTCCGTTCAGGGATGCCGAGCTGGCGGGCGATCTGGCGAACGAGCCGGTTCGTCTCCCAGTTCTTGGCCTGGATGCGAGCTAGGGTGTACTTGCCGCCAGCGCGGGCTTGTGCGGTCGGCGCGCTGTCCTCTTGGACGATGAAGTCCTCGGCCACGGTGCGCAGCTCGCCCCCGATCCCCGGGGGGCCGGTGGCGTAGAAGCCGAGACCGAGCTCAGCCTCCAGCGGTGTGACGTTCCGGTCGAACACGCCTCGGCCCTCAGAGGGCGTCGAGGACGAGGTCCTCAAGCTCGTCGAGATCCTTGCGGACCGCTCCTGCCGCATTCTTGACTGCGGTCTCGGGACGGCGGCCCTTCTCGGTGCGTACCAGAATCCGAGGCTCGTCGAGCACGGGATGGTCCTGGATGACCGTGGCGGTCTCGACCTTGTCATCCATGAGCAGGCGTTCCTTGAGGAGCATGAGTACGGTCCGGCGCTCGCCGGTGCACTCGAGGTCAAGGATGCGATCGTCGTGTTTGTGAACGATGAAGTCCATGGTCATCTACTCCGGTCAATTCCGCTTCCTGCCGCCCTTCCGGCCGCCGCCGGACCGGCGTCCGCCGTCACCCTCTGGCGTGTATTTCGGACGGGGTGGGAACGAGATATCCTGCTCTCGATGCTCCTTCTTGCGTTGCTCCATACGCTCCTGGATGTCCCCAGGAGGCCGGACGTAGCCAGATCCATAGTCCGCTGCGAGCTTCGCGCGAGATTTCCATTCACACTCGGGGCAGACCAGGCCTTGACCTTTGCCCTCCATCACAGCCCGACACTCGGGGCAGCGAGCCAACAGGGCCCCGTATTCAGGGTACTTGGTGAGCAGTTGGATGGCGGGCTCGGTCTCGATGACCTTGGCGCGGATCACATCGCCCAGGCGGAAGGCGTCCTCGATCTGGTCGAGGTAGTAGTCTGCGATCTTGGAGATATGCAGGGTTCCCCGCTCAGAAGTTAGGGGCTTGCGGTCGGCGTCCTCGACGTTGGCGACGATCTCGACGCTGGCGAAGCTCTTCTTCAGGAAGACGACCCGGCCAACGATGACGTCCCCGACCTCAAGCGTCGGTGGCGTCTTGGTGACCGGGCGCACCGTGGCGGAGAACTCCTTGGGGTCAAGATGAGCGTGGCCCATCCGAGCGGCGTAAACCAGCCCATCCTCCTCGTAGGTGCCGTCCCCTGGGAGGAATTGCTCGGCAACGCCGAGCTCGTCCCCCGGGAACACGAGCGTCGCATCTGCCATAACGCCGCGGGAGCCTCATCCCTTGCTTAAAGGTTTGGGGTCCGGAGGCTCGTCCCCGCCAGAGCCTCCGGACGCTGGGAGCCTTAGTTCGGTGGCACCGGGCTGCACCGGGGCGCGAGCAGACTGGTGAACGGCGCATCCGAGTCCACGCCCATGCCGATGGCTGGGTCCTGGGCAGTGATCCCCGGCGGGCTCTGGGTCCAGCAGTCGTCGTTCGCGCCTTGGTAGTCCGGTCCCGGGACAGCGCTGTAGCGATCCGTGCCCCCTAGATCAACAAGCGCGCCGAGGCCCGCGCCGGTGGCATGACCGCGACCGGACCAGAGCACGGATCCGGGGATGGCGGTGCTCGACGCCGCGCTGGCGCTGGCGGTCGCGCTCTGGATGACCTCGTAGGCGTCGTTGCCTGCGATGTCCGCCAGCACGCCGGCAGAGGCGAGCCCAGCGTACCCTTGGCCCAGCCCGATGGAGTTGCCTCCCAGAGCTGTGGCGGTGGTGCTGCCCTCGGCGCCGATGATACTAGCTGCGGCGCGCGCATCGGAGATGGCTCGGATCCGGTAGGTGTCTGTCCCAGCAGCGCCGAGGAGCACCCCGCTCCCCAAGGGAGCAGATCCATGAGCGTTCACCTCTGCATCACCGGCGTCCACTGTGGCCGTGGCCTGGAGTTCACCTGGTGAGCCGGCGCCTGTGAACTCGATGATAGCGTTCGCGGTAGGCCTGGAGAAGGCGCTGGCTTCGTTCAGGTTCCGTACCCCACCGATGTCCGCTAGGAGCCCGAGACCGAGGTTGCCGGCACCCTGGGCCACAGTGAGTGCACTACCCATCCGTACGGTGATGGTGAGCGAGGAGCCGCAGACGAACCCGGAGGGGCAGACCCGCGTGGAGACCCAGTTGAGCGTTGCGGTCGAGTCCGCGATGGCGGTACGGGTATCAGAGCCCTCGCCGTCGACGAGCGCTCCCGCACCCACCAACGCACCACCCTGAGCGATGGTGGCCGTGGCACCGCCGGACGAGCGCGCGGTGTAGGTGTCCGAGCCGATGGCATCCACCAGGGCACCTGCACCTGCCTCCCCGCCGCCCTGGGCGACGGTGGTGGCAGCTCCGATGGCGTACTGGCGCGAGATGCTCGTGCTGGTCTTCTGCTCGGAGACGAGCAGGATGCCGGATGAGGCCGTGGCGCTGTAGGTGGACGGCACGGACGGCAAGCCGTCTTCCCCGACGCCCGTACCGGTGACAAGGGCGCCAGCCCCGAGCGAGCCCGCGCCTTGGGCGACGGTGATCGCGCTCGCGCCAAGCGTGCTGGCATCCGCTTCGAACAGGTCTTGCCCGAGGGGATCCACGAGCGCACCGGCGCCAAGCAGACCAGCGCCTTGGGCCACGGTGGTGGCCGACGGGGTGGCGCCTGCCGCCGGGGGTGGGCTCGCGGTGGCGATCGCGCTGTACGCGTCGTTCCCACTTGCGTCCACGAGCACGCCCGCGCCCAAGACGCCGGCACCCTGGGCGATGACCTCTGCAGAGCTCGTGGCAGTGGCGTCCGTGGCGACGTAGCGGTCGTCGCCGAGGACATCGATGAGCAGCGCGACAGGGATACCGGAGGCCAGCGAGCCCGCCCCCTGGTTGTTGCGGTAAACATCGTTACCCTCGAGATCGATGAGCAACCAGTAGTCGTTGGTCCAGGTCCCTGAACCGAGACCGGAGACGCAGACCAGGCCGGGGAGCTCGAGCAGGTCGCACGCACCCGAGGCCGGTGCGGCCAATCCGGGGGAGGGGTCCGCCGCGGTCAGCTCGGTCGCGAAGGCCTCGAGGGCGGGCAGCGCCTGCTCGGTGGCTTCCAGGAGCACGGTGCTGGCCGCGGTCAGGAGACCCAGATCGACGCGCTGGGCGAGCTCGCTGGCCTGCTCTCGATCGGCGGCGTGGATGTCTGCAACGTTCGGGGGAGCGGGCGTGTTCCCATCCTGGTTCGACGTGGCCGTCGTCATGGACGGGGTCAGCTGTTTGTTGGCGACCAGGTGGGCGTGGTCGGCCAGCAAGGCAGCCTCCTCTTCGGAGAGATCCTCCAAGGCCATCTGGTGGAGCTGGTAAGCGGTGGCCAGCGCGCCCACGAGGCGGGTGACGGGCTCGTCCAGCCCCGTCGGCAACGCTTCCAGGGCCGCCTCGATCTGGTCCGTGGTGAGCGTGCCGTCCGTGCCCTCGGCCGCCAGGATGGCCGTGGCCTCGTTGGCCTCGTCCAGGCTCACCTCCGTTGGAGCCTGTCCTGCTTCCGTGGCAATCTGGTGCATCACCTCGCTGGGCGACCCCGTGAGCAGGTCGTCGGCGAGTTCCTGTGAATCGGTGACAGATGCCTCGTAGGACGGCGCGGTCTGCGGGACCGCGGTACCGATCGGGACGGTCAACAAGCTAAGCGCTACGGCGGCGAGCGTGAGGATGTGGATGCGCATGGGTCAGTCTCCCGGGCCTCCGAAACCCATCGCGAGCAGCGCCACGTGGCTACTTAACACTATTTCCCCGAGCCGATCCGATGCGCCAGCGCCTGGAAGCCGTGGTCCCGGTGCGTCCCCTCCAGGGCACCGTTGGGTTCATGTCCCGTGGGTGCCTGCTTCAGCCATGACCCGGACCCCGGTGCTAGCCGTGATCCTCGTGCTCCTCACCGTCCCCCTGGTTGGATGCATCGGAGCCATCGAGGACGAGCCAGATGCGGAAGCGATCCAGGAGCAGTCCCAGGAGGGCGTCCCGCCCATCGAGCTCCCTGACCAGATCACAGGGTTCGAGGAGCTCGTGTCCATCGAGACCGATGGCGGCGGTACGGGGATCTGGATCGATGAGGCCCGTGACCTGCTCTTGTCGGCCAACGGTGGCGCTGGCTTCCAGCTCTATGACATCCAGGACCCGGAGAACGCGAGCCTGGTCGGCAGCCTTTCGGTGGATATGGAGGGTGAGGACCTGTACGCCCGCGATGTCGACCTCCTCCACGTCGACGGCGACCCTCTGGCTGTGCTGGCCGCTGGGTCAGCCATCCACGTCGTGGACATCACGGACCCCCGTGAACCGGTTCTCCTGGCCACCGCCGACGAGCACACCGCCCACAACGTGGCCGCCGTGCCCGGCACGCCGTACGTGTACTCGAGCACGGGTGTCGGGCTCCAGGGCAAGCTCTCCAACCCAGTGGTCCCTGTGCTTGACCTGAGCACGCCGAGCGAGCCCATATGGCACGAGATCCCCATCCCCGCTACGGTCAACGGGCTCCCCGTCCAGAGCGATGGATGCCACGACATCACGGTCCGCATGGATCTAGGCATGGCCTACTGCGCCGGTGGGGGAACATGGTACCGCAACGGTGGCGGGGAGTCCTTCATCTGGGACATCCACCAGGACCCGCTGACCCCCGACTGGGTGGGCATCATCGACAACCCATCGATCATCTACCACCACCAAGCCCTAGCCAGCCACGACGGCGACTTGCTCTTCATCAACGACGAGCACATCGAGTCCAACTGCCACCGCGTGGACGCCGGGCCCGCCTCTGTTGGCCAGACCACCGCGGCCATGTGGGCCTACGACATCTCGGATCCAAGCAACCCGGAGCTGCTCTCCTGGGTCCAGGCAGATGGTCCCGAGGATCTTGAGACGAACTGCGGGAGCCACTTCGGGGACCTCGTCGAGGACCGCGACGTGCTCGTGTGGGGCTGGTATGCTGGCGGCATCCTGCTCATCGACGTGGGCGACCCATCGAACCCCGTGATCCTGGACCAAGTCCCACCGGACGGGTCCACCTGGGATGCCCGCTACCACGCAGGCCACGTGTACGGATCCTCGGGGAACGTGCAGGTGCTCGGGCTCGCGTGACGGCCTGGGACCTGCGTCAGTGGCTTGCCTGATCGAGCGAGGCTAGCTCCTTGCCATCCAGGGCTGCCTGAAGCGCGATCAGCGAATCCACGCCCTGGCGTGCGTAGTCGATGCGCGCCTCCGCTTGGGCCCGGTTCATGCCGGGGCCCGTGATGGACAGGGTGACGGGTTTGTCGTGGGTGAGTGTGAGATCCTGGAGGGTCCGGGCCGTGGCGTGCATGAGGACTTGGTCATGGTCCGTCTCACCCGTGATCACGCAGCCGATCACCACGACACCGTCCACGTCGCCTCGCTGGAGGAGGCGTTGAGTGGCCAGTGGCGTGTCGAAGGCGCCTGGGACCCGCAGCGTGGCAGCATGCGTGTGGCCGCGCTCGTTGATCTGGGCTTCGGCCCCCTCGGCCATGGGATCCGTGATGTCCTGGTTGAAGATGGCCGAGACGATGCCGATGTTCATCCAGACTCCTCCGGGGGGACCGGCGCCTCGGTGATCGTGCCCTCGTCCTCGAAGCCCTCGCGCTGACCCGTGCCCGCCAGCTTGGTCATGCGCTCTGGTTCGAAGAGCATCCAGCAGGCGTTGAGAGCGTGCTCGCGGGCTCGGTTCTCGGCCACCCAGCGCAGCTTGCCGGGCTCGTCGAGGGGGACCTCGTCTGTGTGGATGAACACCTCGAGGATGTGGGTGCTGGTCATGAGCTGGGCTTGCTGGAGCCCCAGGCTGGCCTCGTGGGCGCACTGCTTGTCGATGGGCTCCGGGCCGGCTTGGCCCAGGGCGAGCACGAGCTCGCAGCCGGCCTCCTCGATGAGCTTCTTGGAGGCCACGGGCAGATCCTTGAACCCAGGCACCGTGCGGCGGATGCACGCGATCTCGATGCCGTGCTCGGCGCCGTAGGCTTGGATGGCTTGCTCGGCCACACCCCCCATGTCGACACGGGCGAACGTCGTGTCCGCGATGCCCACCACCGCCTGAGGGGTCACGGGGAGCCCTCCTCGACGCTGGCTGCGTACTCCTCGTAGCGCCCGGAGTCCAGGATCCGCCTGAGGATGCGCCGCGTACCCGCCAGATCGTGCTCGCGCTGGCTCACCCGTTCGACGGTGACCTCTAAGCCTCGGCGTCGGCACTCGGCCTCCACCTCGCCGGCCTTGTGGTAGTCGTCGTAGCCCAGCGCGATGATGCTTGGCCTCACGCGTTCGACGGTGGCGTACTGGTCCTCCTCGTCGCCCAGGATCGCCTCATCCACCGGCTTGAGAGCATCGACGAGCTCGAGGCGCATCTCTTCGGGCGTGATGGGTGGGTGCTTGCGCTTGCGGACGCTGGAGTCGCGCGCCACGACGACGATGAGCTCGTCGCCCATCGCCTTGGCCTCGCGTAAGTAGTGGAGGTGGCCGGTGTGCAGTAGGTCGAAGACCCCGGCCGCCATGACACGGATCGCTCCGGTCCCGCTTGTGGGGGTGGTCATGCGTCGGCGGCGATAGGGTCGTCCATCTCTTGAATGGTCTGCCACGCTTGGAGGATCTCGGCGCCCGTGACGAACGGGACACCAAGGGCCTCGGCGCGCTCGCGTGCATGGCCAGGGGACATCGCCCCCTCGCCGTGAAGGATCTCAGCACCCGCCACGGCCTCGGGGATACCAGCCAGCCGGGCCAGCACGATGGCCAGCTCCGTGTGGCCCCTGCGCTCGGTGACGAGGCCGGGAGCCGCTGAACAGAGGTGCACGTGTCCAGGAGTGCGGAAGGCGGCTGTGAACCGTTCTTGGAGCTCCTCGGGCGCGATGCAAGCCTCGAGGCTGGCGATCTTCCCGAGGGTGGTGACGGTGAGCGATCGGTCCGCATCCGTGATGCCGGTGAAGCTCTCCCGGTGGTTGAGCGTGATGGAGAACGAGCTGCGAGCATCGTAGGGGAGCGTCGTGCTGCTCAGCCCCTCGAGGATGGGCCAAGCTTTGCCGGCGTGCTCGAAGAGGTCGTGGAGGAAGGGGAGACCCAGGGCTTCATGGAGCTCGGGTCCGATGGCCACGAAGACCAGCCCACCGGCTTCGTTGCGTAGCCGGCCGATGGCTGCGGGCGTGGCGTGCTGGGCGGGGAAGAAGAGGTCCGTCTCGCCTTCGCGGTCGTCGCCATCGTAGACCATGATCGGGCGGCCCTGCTGGAGGGCTCGGCTGGCAGCCAGAAGCGCTGGGGAACCCACGGACTGCTGCGTGACGTGCACAGGCGAGGCAGACCGCTTGTTCACATAAACCGTGGGTAGCTACCCACGAGTGCGTTAACAGGGGTTAGCGTAGGATGAGGTTGTCCTGGCCCTTGAGACGCGTGCAGTAGCCGGCCACCCGGTTGCGGAGCTCCTTGCTCTCGATGTCTGTCAGCTCACCGACCAGGGCCTTGTTGACCTGGAAGTCCTCGGTGAACAAGGATTCGTGCTTTCGCAACAGCTCGAGGGACACGCGTTTGATGTACGTCTGCCGGATATTCCCCATGGGACGACCTCTCGGCCGCTGCCCAACCACCATGCTGTATAAGAACGTTCGGCTCGCGGGCCAGTCAAACGGTGCGCAGATCGGCCTCGATGCCTTGCAGGCTCATGCCGCGTGCGACGATCTCCTTGAGTTGCTCGATGCGAGCAAGCTCCTTGTTGATGGCCTCGCGGCGCAGCGCCTCCACCTCGTTGACGATGTCGGCCAAGGAGACCTTGAGGGTGTAGACGTTGACCGGGCGGCCCTTGCCCGGGGTCGGCTCACGATGAGCGACAACCCAGCCCTTCTCTCGGAGGGCCTTCGTGGCTTGGCTTACCTCGGGTTGGCGCATGGAACAGGCCTCCTCGATCTCAGCCGATCGTCCCTCCCCCTGGGCAGCCAGGAAGGCGAGGATCGTGGATGGTTTGGAATCGACGCCGAGCTGCTTGAGCAGGCGTGCCAGCTCGGGTTCGTCGGGTGCCTGGATGGATGGGGCAGAGGCGTGCTCTACTCCTTCCTGGTTCGTCCCCTGTCCCAAGCTCAACGCCCAGCCAGCGAACCGGGACAAGCAGCATAAAGCTGTCTGTCACCGGACGGGGCAACAACCTGCAGTATGGGGTTGCCCCGTTGAGACGAGCGGCCTGGTGGCCGCTAGACGCACGTGAAGGACAAGTTACGTCTTGCCCGGCCGAAGGCCGGGGGTCGGTGACGTTCAGCCGATGACCATGGGCTCCGGTTCGGCTGTGCCCCGCTCGAAGCGGTCCACGGCGTAGCGGGCCATGTCGATCCCTGGGTCCAGCCCCAGGATCCAGCGGGCCGTGATGCGCGTGACCACCGGGGAGACCATGAACCCGTGGCCTGAGAAGCCATTGAGCTGCAGGAAGTTCGAGAGCTCCGGGTGGGGCCCGAGGTTGGGGACGTGGTCCGGGGAGACATCGTAGCAGCCAGCCCACTGCCGCATGGCGCGCACCGGGCCGAGCGTGGGGATCAGGTTGGTGAGCTCGCGGGCCATCCGGGCGAGCCAGGAGAAGCTGACTTGCGTGGTCACGCCGGTGCGCTCCTCGGCATCCCCGAGCCCGGCGACGAACTCGCCGCGGCCGTCCTGGTTGACGTAGAGGCCGGTGCCCACGTCCACCACCATGGGATCGAGCATGGGGCGCAGGGCTTCAGTGACGAAGATCTGGTGGCGCACAGGCCTCGTGGGGATCTCGACGCCAGCCATCTGGGCGAGCTCGCTGCTCCATGCCCCCGCGCTGTTCACCACCCACTCCGGTTCGAAGCGGCCGGCGGTGGTCTCGACCCTGGTGATGCGGTCGCCTGTGCGCTCGAAGCCCGTGACAGCGGTGCGCGTGAGCACCCGGACCCCGCTGGCCTCGACAGCCTCACGCAGCCCGTTGACAACAGGCCAGGGGAAGATGATGGCGTCCTCGGGGCAGTAGGCGCCACCCAGGTAGCCGTCCATGTCGACGCAGGGCGCAAGCTCGCTGGCCTCGCTGGGTCCAACCGGGTGGGTGGGCACCCCCATGGCGCGTTGGAACCGGGCACGCTCGACCATCTCGCGCTTGGTCTCGACGTCGCTGGCCAGCATGAGGTAGCCGGACTGCCGGAACCAGGTGTGCAAGCCGATCTCGCCTGCGAAGCGGCGCCAGTACGGGATGGCGTCTCTCGCGAGCTCGAGGTTGGAAAGGGACGCCCACTGGGCTCTCACCCCCCCACCGTTGCGTCCGGAGCCACCGTACATGGGGTAGCGCTTCTCGACGACCACGACGTCCTCGACGCCCTGCTGGGCGAGCTGGTAAGCCGTCCCGAGGCCGTTGACGCCGGCGCCCACGATGAGCGCCTTGCAACGGCTGCTCATCCGGGCGCGCCCTCCTCGCGCTCCCGGCCGTCCGCACTCCATCCATCCTCGCTCCTCCCATCCTCGCTCCCCCCGTCCTCCTCGCCCGCCTCGCCCTCCAGGCCCTCCTCCGGCTCGGCGTGCGCTTGGGCGCACGGGGCTTGGGCGAGGGCGGCCAGGGGGACGCCGTGGACCGGTGGGCGGTGCGTGATGGTGCCGATCGTCTCGGGCTCGCGATCCGTGGCTTGGGCCAGCGCCTCGATGCAGGCGCGAAGGCACCACTGGCCCTGGCAGGGGCCCGTGGCCGCGCCGGTGGAGCGCTTGAGGGTCTCGATGGTGTCGTAGCCGTGCTCCACGGCGTTGACGACGTGCTCAAGCTCGACATCCTCACACGGGCACACGATGGTCCGGGAGCGGCTCATCCGGTCCAGACCTCCCGGAGGGCTCGCCGCGCTTCTGGATCGAGCCGGGTGGCCGAGAGGAGCTGCTCCTCGTTGATCTCTGGGTGTGCACCCGCCGCAAGACGCCCGGCTGCGTGGCCCTGGAGCATGGCCCCGTTGGGATCGTGGAGGCCCGCCACGGAGCCGGCCACGAAGACATCCGGGCGAGCCGTGGACCCATCTGGACGGTGCACGGGGACATGGCCGCCGATCGCGCGGGCCCAGTGAAGCTCGAGGCCGGCCTGCTGGGCCAGCTGGATGGCAGGCGTGAGGCCAGCGTCGAGCACGACCCCATCCGCGGGAAGCTGGCCGTCGGACGTCTCGACGTGCTCGACCCGCTTGCCACCGCGGATGGCTGTAAGGCCCTGGATCACGGTAGCCTCGAGCCCGGCGGCTCTCGCTTCCTCCACGAAGGCCAGGCCCTGGGGGCCGGGATCGGCTACGACGATGCGCTTGCCGGGCGGCACGCCCCAGCGGTTGAGCAGGATCCGGGCTGCCCGGGCCCCGAGCACGCCTGGCGTGTCGTTGCCTGGGACCAGCACAGGGCCCTCGTGGGCGCCGGTGGCCAGCACGGTGGCCCCCGCTTCGAGCTGGTGGACCGCCATCCCCCCTGGCCCCGCATCGGCCACAGGGATGGCATCCTCGTAGAGGCCGAGCACGGGCCCGTGCAGCACGCGCACCCCTTCGGCTTCCACCTCGTTGGCCAGCAGCTCGGCCAGCTGTGGACCTGGCAGAGTGCCGTGCGCTGGGTGCTCGAGCTTTCCGGGGTGGTGGAGCAGGCTGCCGCCGAGCGCGTCGGGTTCAGCAAGCAGAACGGTGGCGCCGGCTTGCCGTGCGGCCAGGGCCGCGGCCAGCCCGGCAGGCCCGCCACCGGCCACGAGCACATCAGCCTGGATACGCTCGCCAGGCCGCGTGGGGGTCGTGCCCGTAGGGGCCTGGCCGAAGCCGGCGAGGTTGCGGGCGATGGTCTCGAAGATGGCTCGCACCGGCCATGGTCGAACGAAGTCGCGTTCGTGGTCCAGGTGGCCCACCAGGGCATCCACCACGCCCAGCACGTCGCGTTCGGCTGTCGGCATGCCGATCTGGCTCTCGACGACCAGGCCCTCGGAGACGGGTGTGCGGCAGCCGGGGAGGTTCGGGACCCCGTCGATGCGAACCAGGCAGCCAGGGCAGCCGCCGGCCATGCACTGGGGCCCCCGGGGGCGGTGGTACTTCTGGCTGCGGGTCTGGGTGAGGATACCGTGGCGCCAGAGGGCAACGGCCACGGGCTCACCGGGACGGCCCGCCAGCTGCTTGCCATCCCAAGAGAACTTGACCTCGTCCCCATCCACTCCGTCCACACCCTGGCCGCGCGTGTGCAAGCGCGTGGCTGGATGCAAGTGCGCCTATTTGTCTTGCGGCCTCCCGGGGCCGTGTTCGGCTTGCTGGGCGTTGCGCAAAAGCCATATCACGGGCCGCGGTTGGCCGGCCCCGTCCGCAGGGGTAGCCAAGTGGTTAGGCAGCGGACTGCAGATCCGCGTACGGGAGTTCGAATCTCCCCCCCTGCTCTTCTCGGAGCCTCTGTTGCGCCGGGTCTTGGACGTTGCGAGCCGCAGAGCCCACCAGGTTCCACACGTGCAAGCGCCTGTTTGCCCTAGGTGCGGGACCGCAACCCTTTTTTATACATCCCGTTCGAACCATGGGCGTGAGGGAGCTGCGCTCAAGCCCTGCCACACGACGCCGCTCGTGGGTACGCTTCGCGATCGTGATCTCCTTCGGGGGAGGCGTGATCGCAGGCATGGTCCTCCTCAACGGCTTCCAGGAGGGCTGGACGGCCACCCAGGGCGTTCTAGGCGCTACCGCTGTCGTCCTCGTGCTCGTGGCCAACCTGGTGGCGGTGCGCCGGTTCCCAGGGGACGATGGGTCCACGCCCCTGCCCGGTGAGATCTACAAAGACCGCAAGAAGCCCCGCATCGAGGACATCGAGACCCAGGACCTCAACGGCCGGGTCCCGTTCAGCGTCTCGAAACGCGTGGCGAAGAAGCACGTCAACCCAGAGCTTCCGAAGCTCTACGGGCGCCTGGAGGCCCTGAACAAGGAGCTGCAGCGGGCCAACGTGAAACTGGGCCTCGGCCAGATCAGCAAGGAGGGCTACACCTTGATCGTCGAGGACCTCAAGAAGCGCCGCGCCCAGATCGAGGCGCGCATCAACCAAGCCGACCGGCAGGCTTGAGCACCCATCTCCAAGCCGTCGTGGCTTGCATGCCCACGCAGAGTTTAAGCCGAGGGCCACATGGCAGCGCGTGAGCCCTCGCATCGAGGACGCGGTCACCGAGGACCCGGCAGCCCCTCGACCGGAGCTGCGCGTGGTCCTCGTCGAACCCCAGTACGAGGGCAACGTGGGTGCCGTCGCGCGGGTCTGCGCGAACTTCGGGGTCGACGACTTGGTCATCGTGAAAGGCCCAGAGCTCACGGATCCAGCCCGCATGATGGCTGTCCACGCCAAGAGCCTGCTCGAGCAAGCCGATGAGGTGGAGAGCCTGGCCGAGGCGTTGGCGGGGACCGAGCTCTCCCTGGGGTTCACTGCCGAGACGGCCACCAAGCCGCAGGACCACCTCAGGGATGCCCTGGCCCTACCAGAGGCCGCAGCCCCCGTGCACCGCATGGAAGGGAGAACAGCACTGGTCTTCGGTCGAGAGGACCAGGGGCTCTCCGTGGAGGAGCTCAAGGCCGTGGACCTGGTGGCCTTCATCCCTGTGGATCCAGGCTATGCGAGCATGAACCTGAGCCACGCCGTCTCGGTGGCCCTCTACGAGCTCTCGACCCGGGGGCGGTTCCGGCCCCTGGCCCCCCAAGGAGCGAGCCGGGATGAGCTCGAGCTCCTGTTCGCTGCCCTGGAACAGATGGCGCGGGCTGGGGGGATGCGGAAGCACAAGGTGGCCCCGACCATGATATGCCTGCGCCGCGTGTTCGGGCGCACGCGGCTGTCGACCTGGGAGTACCACCGGATGATGGGTGTCATCAGCAAGGGCCTCAAGTCCATGGGCGCCTGGCCCATCGACGTGGACGAGGACGAGCTTTGACGGTTGCTCGATCCGGTCGAGGATCTCGTAGCAGGGGTCGGACCACCAAGAACACGGGGGGCACGACGGGCCACGAAGCTCAGGGAACCCACGTTTCGTTCGTCCCCTTGTAGCCCATGGTGCGGTGTAGGACCATCGAGCTGCGCGCTGATGCGCGCTTGCTTGCGTGCCTGCCGGCCCGCCCTTCGTGGTCCCACCCCAACTACGCCGACGACTCGGCGAACCGGATCACGCGATCCAGGGCCTCCTCTAACACGTCTTCCTGCGGGAGGAAGACCATGCGGAAGTGGCCAGCACCCGCTTCACCGAAGCCGCTGCCGTGGACCGTGAGCACTTTCTCCTGCTCCAACAGATCGAGCACCCACTGCTTGTCCGTTCGACCGCCGAGCTCGTTGATCCGCACGAAGGCGTAGAAGGCACCCTCCAGCGGGGCCACGTCCAGGGCGTCGGTCTCGGCCAAGCGGGCCTCTACGAGCCGAGCCCGTGCGGCCAGCTTCTCGCGCAGGGGTTGGAAGTGGGACGCGTTGGGTTCCAGGGCCTTGGCGATGGCGTGCTGGACGGGGCCAGGTGCGCACAGGCGCAGCCGGGCTTGTTTCATCACCGCCTCCTGGATGGCAGCAAGCTCGTCGTCCGGGTCGCGGAAGGCCATCCAGCCGGCCCGCCAGCCAGGCACCAGCCAGGACTTGGACAGCCCATCGAGCACCACCACGGGCCCACCGGGCAACGCGCCAGCGGTGACCGGTCGGTTCTCACCGAAGATGAGCTCCCAGTAGATGTCGTCCGTGATGAGCAGGATCTCGCGCTCCCAGGCGATCTCGCAGATCTCACGGAGGGTCTGTTCAGGGAGGATGGCACCGGTGGGGTTGTTGGGGCTGATGAGCACGATGGCTCGGGTGCGTTCTGTGATCGCCTTCCGGATGAGCTCTGGATCCGGCGCCCAGCCGTCGTCCAAGTACGTGGGGTAGGCCCGGGCATGGGCGGCGTAGACCAGCGGGAGGCTGGCGTACGGCGGGTAGGCTGGGCCCGGGATCAGGACCTCGTCCCCAGGGTCGAGCACGCTGGCCAGGAGCAAGCTGAGGGCCTCGCTCGTCCCGGTCGTAAGGATCACGTCCTCCGGGCCGATGTCGACGCCTCGGCTGGCCTCGTAGCCCGCGATGGCCTGCCGGGCTGGCAGCGAGCCCTCGCTATCGGAGTACGCGCCATCGCTGGCCCCCTCGCGGTAGGCCTCAAGCAGGGCCTTTGGAGGCTCGAAGTCGAACTTACACGGGTCACCGATGTTGAGCTTGAGCACCTTGTGGCCCTGGGCCTCCAGGGCCTTGGCGGGTCCGAGGACATCCCGGATCGCGTAGCTCACGCCATCGAAGCGGCCAGCCGGCTCGTAGGGCATCGTAGCTAGCAAGGAGACGAGGTAGAAAAGCGGTCAGGTTGTTAGGGGACACAAGTGTCCCCTAAAACCCCTCCTCCACATCTCCGAACGACCGGGGGGACCTCACGGAACGCGTGAGGCCCCCACCCCGCGAGTCCTTGACCTTTCCAGCTGCTGGGTCTTCGTGGATCACGTCAGGGTGAAGACGTCCAAGCCACGGGCGAGATCCCCGGTGAAGAGGTAGCCCTGGTAGTACCAGACGTCCCACACGTTGGGGTTGTCGTCGTTGTGTTGGGCGATGATCTCGGGGTTGGCCGGGTCATCGAAGTCGATGAGGAGCACGCCGGCGCCGTAGAAGGCGATGGCGAGGACGTTGGTGTCCTCGAGCACGCGGCCGAAGTGGGCCGTGCATCCGGCTGGGACGCCGAGGCCGCCGATCTCCGTGAACCGGTCGTCGTGGGGCGGGTTGTTCGTGTAGTGGTGGGTCGGGCTCATCCATCCCATGAGCTCGGGGTTCTGCTCGTCGGAGAGGTCGTAGAACCAGAGGTTGCCGATGGGGCCGCTGATGGTGGTGCCTGCTGGACGCGCGTAGGCGTCGCAGGCTGGCGCCACGCCGCCACCCGTCTCGTCGCCGACGATGAGCACGCTGGCATCGTGGTTGACCATGGCCAGATGGGAGAGGGCTGCGGGGGCGGCTGCGATCGACGCCGGGCCGGCGCCTTGGGGGTAGGGCACATCGGTGATGACCGTGGGGCTCGCCGGGTCGGCGACGCCCCAGATCTGGGTCATGTCCACGCCAGCGCAGTAGGCCCGGTACATCTCCTGGGCGGGATCGATGTAGAAGCTGATATCATGGCAGCCATAGCCGTTGCCCCAGTCTTGGACGTGCTCGGGGTTGGCGGGGTCGCTGAGATCGAAGATCTCCGTGAGGCCCGTACCCTGGCCTTGGATCTGTGAGCCAGAGCCGCCACCGTTGCTGTTGGCGTTGAGCAGGATGGGCGTGCCTGGCACGATGGCCACGTTGTGGCTGCCGGCCGTGGGCTCGATGTCCACCAGGTGCTCGGGGTTCTCCGGATCGGTGATGTCCCAGACCGGGACCACGCCAGCGTCCGTGGCGAAGACGGCCACCAGGGTGCCGTCCGGGTAGGCGATGGTGTCCACGTCGCGAGCCGGCGGCTCGCCTAGATCGGAGAGGTGGACCGGGTTGCTCGGGTCGCTGATGTCGAAGAGGCTGGTGGGGTCCGCGAAGCCGGGCACGATGGCCAGGCTGCCGAAGAGCGCGATGCCGGCCCCTCGTTGCTCACCGTCGTTCACGGTGGCCTTGTGCTCCAGGCCGGTGATCTCCTCTGGGAGCTCGACGGGCTCGGGGGGCGTCCACCAGGTCGGGGCCGCGCCGTCGAGCCCGCTGGTGGGATCGTTGACCGTGGGGAAGCCGAAGGCTGGATGGGATGTGGTCTGAGGGGATGCCCATGTGACATCTGGCACCGTGGATGCGAGATCGGACTGGGCGTCCAGCGGGTCATCGGTCGTGCCGGAGTCCCCGATGCACCCGACAAGCGGGGCCGCGAGCATCAGGCTGGCGAAGAGGAGCGCGCGCTGCATCATGCCTAGAGTCCCGGGCGGGGGTCAAAAGCTTTCTTGTGGCACAGGGGACCACGCCCGGCGGGCGCGGTAAGCATCGGCCAGCGGGCCGGCCGTCAGCCGCTCACGGCGGAGAAGTCCTCGGCGCCCGGATCGATGAAGAACTGGGTCACCACCATGGTGAACTCCTGCTCGATGGCTGCACCGATGGCGACACCCTCCTCATCACCAAGCGATGGGGCGGCAGTGACGTTGACCTCCATCTCGCCGCCGTCGCCGTAGAAGCGCTCGAGCACGGGCTCAGGGATATCGAGCCGGAGGACGTTCTCGCCCTCCCGGTCCCCGAGCACCTGGTTCTGGTGGCCCAGCCCGCTGCTCTTCGCGCTGGCGTACAGGCTCTCGGCCAGGGGTTGGCTGGCCTCCCAGGTGATCTCGATGAGCACGCGCACGGGCTCGGGCTGGATGTCGATGGAGAGGATGCTGCGGGCGTTTGGGTCGATCTGGACGCATGGTAGCCGGTGCGGGGTATCCGCGCTGGCCACCACGAACGCGCAGTCGAGCAGGCCGCCGAACTCCTGGCTCTCGTGGTAGGGGGTATCGATGGGCTCCGGCTGGAGCGTGATGTCGAGAACCGTGGTTTGGGCGCTTTTGATCCGCACGCTGAACGTCTGGCCGATGAACCCATCGGCGTCCGCGTGGATGAGATGCTCCCCGGCGGGTACATCGGAGAGCGTGTAGGTGCCGTCTTGGGCCACGGTGGTGTTGAACGAGGCGTTGCGCAGCAGACCCACCGTGGCGCCGGGAACCGGGTTCTGGGTGTCGCCGACCACGGTGCCGACAAGGTTGCCTTCCTGGGCCAGCGCGGGGGCTGGAGCAGTCACGGGCGTGGTGTTGGTGGGCTCGACGGCCTCGTCATCCCCCAGGCATCCTGAGAAGGCGACAGCGATCAGGGCAAGTGAGACCAGCAGAGCTCGGGCCACGACCGGGAGCCGTGCTCACGGTTCAAAAGCGTTGTTGTGTTCCAGGGGACCGGAGCGCCTAGTACGTCCTTGCTAGCAGGATGATCTGGTCGGTTCGGGCCTGGCAGGCGATGCAGGCGCCGGGCTCCTGGTCTGCTGGGACGATCTTGCCGTCCTGGGCCTTGCGTGGGAAGCCGAGCACGGAGCGATCGGCGTTCGTCTCGATCTCCTCAGCACAGCTCTCTTGCCCGCACCACCAGCTCCTGAGCACGCCGTCGTGGTGGGCGGCGTCCTCGATGGTCTTCACCGTGACCGTGTTCTCCTCGAGGAGCTCCTCTGCCGCCTCGCGTAGGCGGCCAGCGAAGGCGTCGAGCTGCTCCTGGACGGCGTCGACCACCGCCACGTGGGGAACCACGGCCTTGGCGCCCTTGAGGATCTTGACCGCGTGGGTGCTGGTCACCTCGACATCGTCCGCGCGGCCGTCGCGGGGGACGAGCACGACGTTGTCGTTCTCCAGATCCCGAGGCCCGATCTCAAGACGCACAGGGACGCCCTTTTGCTCCCACTTGTTGTACTTGAAGCCAGCCGTCTCGTCGCTCTCGTCCACATGGGCCCGGATGCCGGCTGAAGCCAGGGTTTCGGCGACGTCGTGGCAGGCTTGCCGGACAGCATCCTCGCTCTCCTCGAAGATGATGGGGACGATGGCCACCTGGATCGGCGCGATGGCCGGGGGCAACCGCAGGCCCTGCTCGTCGCCGTGGAGGCCAACGATGGCGCCGATGAGGCGCTCGCTCATGCCGTAGGTGGTCTGGTGGACGTGCTCGAACTCGCCTTCTGCGGTCTCGTAGGTGATCTCGTAGGGCTCGGCGAAGTTCGTCTTGTAGTGATGGAAGGTGGCGCACTGCAGCGTCTTGAGCTCCGGCATGAGCACATCGGCCGCGATGGTGTAGTGGGCGCCGGGGAACTTATCCCACTCGGGTCGCTGGGCGAGCACCGAGGGCAAGCAAAGCTTGTCCGTGAGGTTCTCCCAGATCTCCAGGTCCTGGCAGATCTGCCGCTCGGCGTCCTCGTAGTCCACGTGCGCGGTGTGGGCCTCGAAGAAGTGGATCTCGCGCACCCGCATGAACGAGCGGGTCTGCTTGGTGTCGTAGCGGAAGACGTTGACGATCTGGAAGATCTTGAACGGCAGGTCCGTGTGGGCGCGGATCCAGAGCGAGAACATGGGGTACATGGCCGTCTCGCTCGTCGGGCGGACCACGAGCGGCACTTCGAGCTCATCGAGCCCGCCATGGCGCACCCAGTAGACCTCGTCCTCGAAGCCCTTGATGTGGTCGGACTCCTTGGCGAAGAGGCTCTCGGGCACGAGCAACGGGAACTCCACCTCCTCATGGTCCGTGCGCGCCATCTCGTCGCGCGTGTACTGATCGATGGCGCGCATCAGCTTGAGGCCATACGGCATCCAGACGTCCATCCCCTTGACGGGGTAGCGCTTGTCGATGAGGCCGGCATCCTCGATGATGTCGTTGTACCACTCGGAGAAGTTCTCGGTCTTGTCGCCCATGGGGACCCCGTTGGCCGCCGGATGGTGGGGGGACGTAAGAAAGGTTCGCTCGCAACCCCCCTATTCACCACAACGGCACAACGGACACAACGACCACCAGGGAAGCAGCTAGGAACGATCCATGGTCCTCCTGGTCGTCCGTGGTGACCGTTGTGTCGTTGTGTCGTTGTGGTGGGCGGTCTGGCGCCAAGTCTTTTGGACTCACCGGGTATCGGCCGGCCTGCCGCGATGATGAGTGAATCCAAAAGAGAGGCGACGATGATCGGCCCAACGCTCTGAGCGGTTCCCGTTCCAGCTGAGCCGGCGGGGGAACCCGGACCCCACGATAGTGACAACAAAGTTTTTCATAAGGGGTGATCATCCCAGCCCATGGCGACCCACGCCGCTGCCCCGCTGGTCGAGGCGATCACCGACCCGCGGGCGGCCAAGGAGCTGCTCCACCCGCTACGTGCCCGCATCGTGGGGCTGGCCGCCGAGCCCACCTCAGCCAGCGAGCTCGGCGATCGGTTGGACGAGCCCCGGCAGAAGGTCAACTACCACGTCCACCAGCTCGTGGACGCTGGCCTGCTCGAACCCGCCGGCACCCGGCCCGCCCGCGGCGTCGACGAGAAGCTCTACCGAGCCACCGCTCAAGCCTACGTGCTCGCTCCCGACGTCGCGGGCGAGGCTTCGGCGCGGCTGGATGAGGCGAAAGACGCCTTGTCCGCGAGCACCGTGCTGGCCCTGGCCGGGCGAACCCAGTCCGAGCTGGCCCACGTCATGCGCGAGGCGAGCGCCAACGATCAGCGCGTGGCCACGCTCTCCATCGACGCCACGGTGCACTTCGCTGGGCCCGCCGAGCGCAAGGCGTTCACCGAAGCGCTACACGAGGCCGTGGTCGACCTGGTCGAGCGCTTCGATACCCCGCAAGCCGACGGGGCCCGGCCCTACCGGGTCACGGTCACAAGCCACCCCCGACCCCGAGAGGAGGATGATGAAGATGAGCGATGACGTGCACAAGCCAGGCAAGCGGATCGAGGACGAGACCACCATCCAGGCCACACCTGAGGAGATCTTCGAGGCGTGGACCACACCGGAGGGGTTGGAGCGCTGGTTCGTGGACGAGAGCCGGGGCTCGCTTGAGCAGGGAGAGCTCGTCTGGGGCTGGCCCTCCTACGGGTTCGAGCACACCCTGCGCGTGCTCGAGCACGAACGGGGGCGCCGGCTCGTGTTGGAAACGGTGTGGGGGGAAGGGACCCCGACGGTCATCGAGGTCACCCTGGAGCCCAGCGGCGAAGGGACCCGGGTCCGGCTGGTCCACTCCGGGTTCTTGGACGATGGGAGCTGGGACGGCGAATACGAGGGGGCGAGCAGCGGTTGGACGAACGCGCTGGCGACCCTCAAGCTCCAGCTCGAGCGCTACCCTGGCCGATCCAAGCGCACGATCGATCAGTTCCAGCCTGCCGTCTACCGCCTCGACGACGTTCTCACAGCCACGCGAACGCGCGCCGGTTCGGCGGCATGGCTTGGCGAGAGCAAGGATGGGCTCGGAGCTCCGGGTGACCCGGTGAGCATCGAGAGCGAGTCGCTGGGCACCCTCACCGGCAAGGTCATCGCCCGGACAGACTGGGAGACCACCATCACCTGGGCGGAGCTCGAAGGGGCGCTCACGTTCCAGGCCTTCCCGGGCGAGGCTGAGATCCAAGCGGGTGAGCGGATGCTCGGGTTGAGGTTGGTCAGCTGGAGCGAGGATCGCGAGGCCATCGAGCGAGCCGGGATGGGGCTCGAGGTGGCGCTGTCCGAGCTCGTCGAGCACGTGTCGGCCTGAGCGCGCCGCTGCGGGCAACGCTTTTCAATCGTTCGTTGCTGGCACGCGCGTGATCGAGCAAGCGGGCATCCTGGCCTTGGGCTTCGGCCTGGGCCTCTCGCTGGCCGTGCCCCCTGGCCCCATCCTGGCCTTCGCGGCCGACCGCACGGTGCGCGAGGGCTTCTGGCCCGGGGTGAGCGTGCCCCTGGGTGCTACGACCGGGGATGCGACCCAGGCGCTGCTCATGGGCCTGGGCGTGCTCCCGCTGTTGGCCGCCCACGATCGCCTCCTAGGTGGCATCAACGTCCTCGGAGGCGTGCTCATGCTCGTCTTCGCCTGGCTGGCCTGGCGGGGGGCCAACCAGGACCTCGATGTGGACGAGCAGGAGGTTGGCCAAGCTGGGGGCTTCGGGGCCGGCTACCTTATGGCGATCACGAGCCCGTTCAACTTCGCCTGGTGGTTCGGTGTCGGGGTCGGGCTCTTCGACAGCCACGGGTGGCTGCTCTTCGTGGGGTTCTTCGCGGCTCTCGTGGCGTGGAGCTTCGCCTTCGTGGCCATCACGAAGTGGGCCCACGGCAAGCTGCCAGCCATCGTCTCCTGGATCAGCTACGCCAGTGCCGTGGCGTTGGCTGGGTTCGGGGCGTGGATCTTGTACGATTCGGTGCCGAGCGTGCTCTGAGACGGGCGCCGACGGGCTAGTTCGTGCGACGCACGCGCAGGGTCAGCTGGGCTAGGGTCGTGAAGGCCAGGTAGCTGGCAGCCAGGATGAGCACGTGGCTGGGGCTGGGCTCGCCAGCGAACAGGAGCCGGGCGCCGTCGTAGGCCAGCGCCATGGGCGCGTAGCCGGCGAGCTCACCGAGCTGGCCGATGGTGGCCAACGGCTTGAGGAAGCCAGCCATCGTGAGCATGACGAGGAAGACCATGGAGGTGAGCTGGAGGGCCTGGGCTTCGGTTCGAGCCATCGAGCTGATCCACGCGCCGAGCGCGTACGAGCTCGCGCCCGCCACGAGAAGGATGAGCGCAAGGCCACCCGGCGCGTGGGTAGCCGATGGGCTCAAGGTGACGCGACCGGCGCCGATGAGCACGGCGACCTGGAGGCCGATCAGCAGCAAGGCTGCCAGGCTCTTTGCCAGGACGAGGGTGCTGGGATCCGTGGGGGAGCGCAGCACGCGGGCCAGGGTGCCCTGGTGGCGCTCACGCAGCAGGCTGGTGCTCGCCAGGAGCAGGGCAGGGAAGACCGTTGCGATGACGAGGATGAAGGCTTCCGGGTTGCGCCCCTCGACCTGCACCCATGCGCCCAGGTTGAGTTGGTCGAAGAGCACCAGGATGATCGCCGGCAGCAACAGGCCGATGATCAGGGCATGGCGGTCCCGGGAGAGCAGCCGGAGCTCCTTGCGCAGGTGCGCGAGCAGGCTCATGGCTCCACCTCCTTGGCGGTCGACGGGTTCGAGGTGGCTGGCTCGGCGGCGAGCACGTCCTCGAGCCGGATGGGCCGGCTGCGCACGCTCTCCACCGGGATGCCCAGCCTGGCAAGCCACGCCTGGAGGATGCTCTCGGCAGCCTCCGGGTCGTCGGTGGAGACGTGGAGCCAGGTGCCGACGAGGTCGAGGTCCTCGACCACGCCAGGGACGTGCTGGCCCGCCAACATGCCCTGGAGGCGCTTGTGGGCACCTGGATCAAGCTCACCGAGGCCGAGGGTCACCATGTGGCGGTTCCCGGCTAGCTGGTCCACGAGCTCCTCGCTCGTGCCCGCGGCGATCAGCCGGCCCTGGTCGAGCAGGGCGACACGGTCGGCCAGCTCGCCTTCCTCGAGGAAGTGGGTCGTGATGAGCACCGTGACGTTCTGGGTGCGCTGGAGCGTGCGCAGATGCCGCCAGAACCTGCGGCGGGCTGCGGGGTCAAGCCCGCTCGTGGGCTCATCGAGGAGGAGAACGGAGGGTTGCTGGACGAGGGTTGCGGCGACACTGGCCCGGCGCTGCTCGCCACCGGAGAGGTTGGCGACCCGGCGGTCACCGCAGCGGGTGAGCCCAGCATCGACCAGAAGCGCGTCCATCCGTTGATCGAGCACGGCGCCCTTGACCCCGTGGAGGCGCCCGAGGTAGGCGATGTTCTCGCGCACGGTGAGCTCGGGGTAGAGCTCGAGTTCCTGGGCCACGAAGCCGACCTGGGACATGGAGGCTCCCGTGCCCGGCCGACCGCCCTGGACGCGCAGCCGTCCGTCGAAGCTGACCTCGCCGGCGATGGCCTGGAGCAGCGTGGACTTCCCAGCACCACTGGCACCCACTAGCGCGAGGACCTCTCCGCGCGCTAGCGTGAGATCGATGCCGCGGAGAACAGAGGTCCCTCCGCGCTGGACCGTCAGGCCTTCGATGCGGACCACGGGCCCAGGCATGAGCCGGGTCGGGGCGCTGGCTTGGCGCCGGCGGTGGGCCTCCCAACCCAACGGCGCGGCGATGGTCGCGACCCCTGCCAGGCCGAGCACCAAGCCCCAAGGACCCATGAGTTCGGCAAGCACCAGGCCGGCCAGTGGGGGTGGTAAGGTGGAGCGGGTGAGCAGGGAGAGCTGTTGGATCGTGGCGACGTAGGTGCCTTCGTTGGTCGGTTCGGCGTCGACCATGGTCCAGGTGGTCGTGGCTGGGTCGAGGACCCCGATGCCTGGTGGGCCGGCCTCGACCGCACCATCGGGCAAACGGAACCAGATCGTCGCCTCGTGGACCTCGATGTCCTCGCCCTGTGGCCCGGCCAGGGCCAGGGTGAACCAGCCGTGGGCGGCTCCCCGCGGGCGCGGGAGAAGGGTGGCATCGCTCGGGTCCAGGTCGGCCACGATGAGCTGGCTCCCGTTGGGGGCCTGGTCGGCGGTGATGCGGACCTGGTCGACACCAGCGAACCCATCGACGGGCACCGTCCAGGGCCCCGAGCCTTCAGGGAGGTCGATGACACGGATCTCGCGCACGCTGGAGACGAGCATGTCCAGGGCCTGGGGATCCATGGCTGAGCCCGCGGCTCCCGGCAGGTCGATCTGGAGGGTCGACCCGGTAGGATCCAGGGCATCGACCCGAACGCCATCGCCCTGGAGCACGGCGACGTGCGTTGCGCCTGGGGCCGCGTCGAGATCGAAGCGCCCATCCTCATCCGTCGTGGTCGAGGAGAGCGGAGAGAGCGTCGGCCCGTCGCCGCCGAGCAAGAGGATCCCCGCGCCAGCGACCGCCGCCCCGCTGGCGTCCTCGAGCCTCCCCTGGTAGGCATCGAGGCGGACCTCGACCTGGCGCGTGGCGCGGTCCAACACCTCTTGGCCCTCCGTGGCGACCACGGTGACGGTGTACGTGCCGGGGGCGCGGTAGTCATGGCTCGCGCGTGGGCCGTGGCTGGGAGCGCTGTCGTCGCCCCAGGTCCACGTGGTGTTGACCGGTGCTGCGATGCCGGCGAGGTCGGCTCGGACGTCCCCGGTGACGGTGAGGCCGTCGGTCTCGAGCACAGGGTCGAGTGTGACCATCGTGGGCTCTGGCGGGGGCTCTTCTGGCTCGCGGACCGTCACGGAGGCGTACGCGCCGTCGAGCACGCTGTCTTGATCGAGGTCGACGAGCTGGACATGGTAGCGGCCCGTTCGCTCGTAGGTGTGGGTCGCGGTCCGTGGGCCCGTGTCCAGGGCCCCGTCGCCCCAGACCCACCGCGTGTTGCGGGGATGATCACCGTCGCCGCTCACCTGGTAGGTTGCGGTCACCTTGGGCCCGTCGATCAAGAGGTCGATCTCCACGACGAGCGGCTCCGGCGGTGGCTCAGAGGACCCCAGCTCGACGGTTGCGTGGTCGACGTCCTGGTTCCCCTCGTCGTCTTCCACCTCGAGCATGATCGTGTACTGGCCCGCCTCGTCGTACGTGTGTGTCGCCGTGGGTCCCGGGCTTGTAGCGCCGTCTCCCCACGCGATGGTGTGCTCGGCGATGGTCCCGTCGGGGTCGCTGCTCTCCGCGCCACTGGCCTGCACCGTGAGCCCGTCGATGGTGACGGAGAGCACTGCAGTAGGGGCCCAAGGCTCCTGGACCTCGACGGTCCGGGTCACCGTGTTGGTCCCATGATCGTCGTCGGCGGCGGTCAGCTCGACCGTGTACGTTCCAGGCCCGCTGTACGTGTGGGTGACGCCAGGTCCTGTGGCCTGGCGTCCATCTCCGAGGCTCCACTCGTAGACCCGGACGAACCCATCCTCGTCGGCGGACGTGGTGCCATCCAGCTCGATCTCGAGGCCATCGATGCTCTCCTCGAAGTCCGCCACGGGCGGCTGGTTGTCCGGATCCATCTCGTAGATCCTGGCGGTTGCCGAACCATCGGCGCCGCGTCCGCCGAGAACGAAGGTGTCCGTTCCCGTCCATACGGCCGAGGCGTGGGGGACTTGACGGTCCAGAGACCAGCTGACCACGTCGGTCGGTTGGCCGGGCTCGACCAGCTGCGGGTTCATGGATCCCGAGCCAACGACCCATGCCTGCTGGCCGTCCCAGGCGGCTGCGACCTCGGCGATGGGCTCGGCGAGCCCGTGGGCGAGCGCGCTCGGAGCCCCTTGGCCTGGCTGGAAAGACAGCACAGTGCCGATGGGGGAGCCTGTGTCGCTCCACCCACCGATGATCAGCGCCTGGTCTCCGGTCCAAACGGCCGCCGCGCCTTCCAGGGGATCAGGGAGCGTCTCCTCCCGTGTGGTCGTCAGGCCGAGGGCCGGATCGAACGCCACGATGGTGTCCAGCGCGACCCCATCAGCGCGCCGGCCCCCGAAGAGCATCGCCGTGTCGCCGGTCCAGGCGGCAGCGGCCCCGGACATCGGGTTGGGGAGGGTGGTGACGAGCTCGGTGGCCTCCTCGGTGGAGGGGTCCCAGCGGATGATCGCGTCGCTGGCTTGGCCCTCGACTCGGCCCCCGAGGAGGTATGCCACCTCTCCCGTCCAGACGACGCCAGCATCCTGGAGCCCATAGGGCAGGGTCGCCTCAAGCAGGGTCACGCTCCCTTCAGCCGGATCGATCCGCTGGATCGAGTCGACATCCCCGTCAGGTCCCGCCCCACCAAGCACATGGATCTCCTCGCCGGTCCACACCGCTGCAGCCCCGCTTACCGGGGTGACGAGCTCTAGCTGGCTCACACCGACCGTGAGGGCCGTGCTCGAGCTCGGAAGGAACACGAGGAGGAGCAGCATGGCTGCCAGAAGCGGTCGGCTAGCTCGGCGCAGGCTCGGCACGCCCATAGGCTCGCTGAACACGGCTTCTCACCGCGCTTGTCACTGTCGGTAACGGGCCTGCGCGCCGATCCGGGCGCTCGCGCGGCTCGAGGCTGGCGTGGGGCCGCTGAGCGAACACTCATAGCCCGGGTGCGGCTTGGAGGCCCATGGGCCTGGCCCAGCTGCGCAAGATCCTCGCCCCGGAACCGTGCCAGCTCGCAGAGCTCTCCGGCCAGCGCCTAGCCGTGGACGCCAACAACATGCTCTGGACGTTCGTGACCGGCATGGGTGCGCGCGGCGACCCACCCACGGGTCCCCACGGGCGACCCATCAGCCACGTCATCGGCTTGACCAACCGCTTGCGGTTGTACGCCAGCCACAGCGTTGAGTCCGTCTGGGTGTTCGATGGCCAACCCCCGAAGCTCAAGCAGGATACCCTGGCCGAACGCCAAGCTCGCCTGGAGGAGACCGGCGGACCCCGGCTCACCGGCCAGGAGCTCGAGGAGGCGCGCGAGCTGCTCGACCTGCTCGGCGTCCCCACCGTCCAAGCACCCTGCGAGGCCGACGCGCAGCTGGCCCACATGGTCGAGGCTGGCCTCGTGGACGGCGCGGTCACCCAGGACTACGACGCCGCGCTCTTCGGCAGCCCGGTCACGTACCGCAACGTCACGAGCAGCACGAAGCGGCCCGCCGAGCGCATGGTGCTCGAGCAGGCGCTGACCCGTGAGACCCTCACCCACGAACAGCTCGTGGATGCCGCCATCCTCATCGGCACCGACTACAACGACGGCATCCGGGGCGTGGGCCCGGTGACCGCGCTCAAGCTCGTCCGCGAGCACGGGGATCTGTTCAGCGCCCTGGATGCACGCGGTGCCGAGATGCCTGAGGCCTCAGGGATCCGGGCGCTCTTCCTCGACCACAAGGTCGACGAGAAGCCATCCGTCGAGCCCCGGGCATCCGAGACCGACGGCGCCAGAGCTTGGCTCTCCGGGCACGGGATCTCCCGAGGGCGCACGGACGCCCTGCTCGACGCGATGGGATCCCTGTGACGCGCCTTCTCCGTGCGGTGACCCTGGACCTCTACGGGACCCTGCTCGACTTCGACGTCGAGCGGGATGAGACACCCATGGTCGCCGATCTCCTCGACGAGACAGGCTCGCAGCTCGATCCAAGCCACGTGCTCGCTTGCTGGGTGCGCGAGGCATTGGACGATCGGGCCAAGCAGCCGTTCCGATCCGTGCGCTCGTGCCTGGAGGCTGGAGCTGCAGCCACCCGCCGGAGGCTCGGCCTGAACATCGACCCGGTGGCCTGGGCTGACGCCCTCGAACATCTCTGGATGACGCGCGAGCCCTTCCCTGGCACCCTGGAAGCCATGGATCGCTTGAGGGACGCTGGCCTCCGCTTGGCCATCGTGACCAACCTGGACACGCACGTGCTCTCCAACGTGGTCGAGCGCACGGGGCTCGGCGGGATGGTCGACGCTGCCGTCTCCAGCGAACGAGCTCGGGCCTACAAGCCCCACCCCCGCCCCTTCCAGCTCGCCCTCGACGCTCTGGACGCCGGGCCTGCCGACGCGATCCACGTAGGGGACAGCCCGGGCGAGGACCGCGCCGGCGCCCACGCCGCGGGGATGCAGTGTGTGCTCGTGGACGAGCAGGGCCTCTCGTCCCGCGTGGATGACGTCCTTTCCTTCGCCCCGTAGGCCCGGAACGGTGCTCAAAGAGCGGGAACGTTGAAATCCCAGGGGTCAGTGGGTCCACACGGTGTCCGAGGACTACACGGTGGAACAAGGAGCCCGCGCAGCCACGCGCATGGTTCGAAACGGTGTCGAGCGCCAGGAGATCATGGATCTGCTCCGATCCGAGCTCTCCAACGCGCACACGGACCAAGCCTACGAGCTCGCAAGGCTTCGCAAGAAGGCTAGCGAGCGCTTCGAGGATCCCTGGGAGCTCTGGTTCGACGAGCAGGGCCTGCGGTATGCCACCCCGGACACCGTGGCGCGCGCTCGGGCCCAGCGGCTCTCGCCCATGGGGGAGCGGGTCGTGGACGTGGCGTGTGGTGTGGGCATCCAGCTCGCCTTCCTGGCCCAAGCCTTCGACGAAGCGGTGGGCATCGAGCGCGACCCAGACAAGGCTGCGCTCGCCGAGCGGAACCTGGCCGCCCTCGGCGTCGAGGCCGAGATCATCGTGGCCGACGCCCTCGACCCGTCGATCGTCGACGACGTGGGGGACGTGGATGTGGTGGTCTGTGACCCGGCCCGCCAACCCGAGGCCGACCGCCGGGTCTTCGACGACCTCTCCCCGGACATCCGCAAGGTCCACGCCCAGTGGGGAGAGAACGCGCATGCCTGGTGCTACGAGCTCCCGCCCATGATGCCGCCCGAGCGCGTGCACGAGGTGCTCGAGGGGGAGTGCGAGTACACCTCTCTGAACGGCGAGCTCAACCGCCTGGCCGTCTACGGGGGAGAGCTCGACCACGCCCAGGCCAGTGCGCTGGCCCTCCCGGCCGGAGAGCGGCTCACGGACGACGACCCGAGCCAGGAGGTCGCTGATCTGGAGGAGCCAAGCTCGCATCTCTACCTGGTGGACCGCGCCGTGCTCCAGGCTGGCTTGCTCGAACAGCTCACCGCGCGAACAGGAGCCCTGGGCTTGGTGAGTGAGAGCCATCCCCGGCGCACGCTCCTGACTGGTGATGGACCATCAGGCAGTGCTTTGGCAGAGGACTTCGAGGTGCTCGCGAAGCACGCGTGGAACCTGCTCGGCCTCAACGAGAAGCTCCGGCGCCTCGAGGCTGGTAAGGTGACCCTGCGTGCCTCCATCGACCCCGAGGAGTACTGGGACGTGCGCAACGCGCTGGAGGACGGGCTCGAAGGCGAGCGTCACGTCCACCTCTTCCGCCACGGGGAGCTCGGCATCATCGCCGAGCCCACAGGCGACCGGTGACGTCCCAGGCGCCACGGCCGGCTGGTCCGAGCCCACCCTCGGGGGCCTCGGAGCGCCTGGCGAGGGCGGCTCGGGGTCAAGCGGCGCCTCCCCGTCCAAGGTGACCTCCACGGTGAAGGGCACCTGCCCGCTTCCCATCGGAGCGCCGGCGTCGGGCGCGAACCGGATGGCGAGCACGAGATCCGTGCCATCCGGCCCGGGATCGGGCAGCCCGTCGAGCACGCCCGGCACACGCTCTGGGCATTCGAAAAGCGTCGCCATGGACACCGGGCCACCGCAGTGGCCCTCGAGCCTTTCGGCGAGATCAACGGAGCCGTAGCTCATCTGGGTGATGTGCAACGCACGCGCGAGGGCGATATCGATGCCTTCGTCCAGGAACGCGATGGCCACCGTGGGATCAAGCAACGGCGACGTACCCGTGCCGGTCTCGCGCAAGATCGTAAGGGTCCCGCTGCGCTCGTCTCCGGGGGCCAGGTTGCGTGCCACGAAGGTGGAGGATACGCCGTCCCCCGGGCCCTCGTCGTTATCAGCTAGGAGCAGGTCCCCGACCACGATGTCACCGGGAGCGTTCTCTTGGTCGTCGGTGAGCTTGGTGACCGCGGTGCCTGACGCCACCACGGCGAGCAGGATCGCCAGGGCTACACGTACAAGGGCAACCCTGGAGGTGCCTCGGCTCCCAGCCACGTCCTCGGGTGGCCATGGCGGAAGATAAGCCTTCCCCTGTTCCAGGGCTTAGAGCGACGGTCTCAAGCTCTGTTCAAAGCTCGGCCAGGGCCCGACCGGCCGGGTCCTGGAGCAGCGCGGTGAGCTCGAGGGCATGCTCCTCGACCATGGCCTGGGCCTCGTCGACCCGCCCCGATGTCGCAGGCGGCTCGGTGGTCCATGCACCATCGGAATTACTGGCTGGCACCTTGAGCCCGGCGGCCTCGAGGATGGGGACGACCTCATCGAGCCAGCCTGCGCGCAGCTCGTCGTCCCCCTGGGTCAACGCGCCGGAGGCGACATCGTCGGGGAACCGATCTTGGCCCTCGGCCCCGAAGTAGGCCGCGGCCAGGGGCCAGAGGTCCTCGAAGGCGGCGGCCAGGCGCGTGGATGCTCCCGATGCGCTCTCGGCCTCGAGCCAAGCGTCACCGTGCTTGGTGTGCCAGTTCTCCTCCTGCTCGAGTTTCGCGAGCACGCTGCGGACCTTGGTGCCCTCGGCGGTGGCTCGCAGCTCGTGCATGAGCGCCCGGGAGAAGAGGACCTGGGCCAGCACCAGGTGCTCCCAGCTCTCCAACAACGCGCACCACGCCGGGTTCCAGGCGAACGCCTCCGGGTCGCGCTCGTAGGTGAGTTCCACGTAGCTCTGCCCTGTCGCGTCCTGGGCGATCTTGTGGAAGACGCGAGCGTGGCCGAGCTTGTCCTGGCTCATGCTGGACAGCGCGATCTGCTCTTCCACGGTGGGGGAGGCCTCGACCCAGAGCCCGTACTGGAGCCCACAGGCCGTAGTGGTGTCCGCGAGGTAGAGGGCCAGCTCGGTGGAAACGTTCGTGGAGGTCTTGGACATCCCATCACCTGGGCCGGGGGTTGCGGATCTTTCGCATGGCATCGCGCGGGACCACGACCATCTCGTCGTAGGCCGCATCCTCGGCGTAGAGCGCGCGGGCATAGGTCGTCGCGAGCCCGTCGGAAAGCGCGTTCACGCTGCCGACATGGGAGAGAGGATCCTCCCCCTTGCGAGCGAAGACCTCGTAGATGGTTTCCTCGGCCACGAAGCTGCAAAGGAGCCCTGGGCTAAAGGGTTACTCCGCGCCAGCAGCGACCGGCGCGTGCGGCTCCGTCACTCTCCCAGGAACCGGAAGACGTCCAGGCCTCGGTTCATGTCACCCGTGAACACGTAGCCGTTGTGCACTTGGGCATCCCATGTGCCTGTCTCCTGGTTCCAGGAGTCCACGATGCGGGGGTTGGCGGGGTCGCTGAAGTCGATGAGGAGCACGCCGGCCTGGTACCAGCCCATGACAGCCATCTCGTGGCCGGGGATCAGGTCCCCGAAGTGGCTGGTGCACGAGGCGCTGAACGGGGCGGCTGTCGGGTTGTTCTCGGCCGTGGAGGCCATGTTGGCCAGGTGCTCGTTCACGGGCACGCTGGGTGCCAACCAACCTTGGAGGCTGGGAGCGTTCTCATCCGTGATGTCGTAGAACCAGAGGGCACCGATGGGTGTCGAGGCGGAGTGGTCGGTGGGGGAGACGGCGTGGTACCCGCATCCGGGACCAGCGCCTCCCTGGAACTCGTCGCCGATGATGAGCACCGAGGCGTCGTGGTTGACGAACGCCGTGTGGTGGAGCCCACCGCAGTTGGAGCGGGGCACCTGCTCGGCGTCGTCGTCCATGCACGGGTTGGAGACGGTGGTGAGAAGCTCTGGGGAGAGCGGGTCGCTGATATCCCAGATCTCGGTGACGTCCACGCCCGCGCAGTAGGCGCGTTGCTTGTCGTCGTCCACGTAGAAGGTGGTGTCGTGGCAACCGTAGTTCCCGAACTCGCCCACGATGGTGGCGTTGCGCGGATCGCTGGCGTCGACGATCTCGTTGCTGCGGCCCTCGCCTGTCGATGGGCTGTTGTAAACGATGGTGCTGTCGGGCACCACGGCGACGTTGTGGTTGGGATCGATGTCCAGGATGCTGAGGATCTCTGGCGTGGTGGGGTCGGTGACGTCCACGAAGGTCATACCGCCCGATTGGGTGGCCAGCACGACCACAAGCATGCCGTCGGTGCGGAGCAGATCCGCGTCCCTTGAGAAGACCCGGTCGCCGCTGATGTTGCCCACGACCTCGGGGAACTCAGGATCCGTGAGGTCGACGACCCAGAAGCCGGTGCCGAGCCCGCTGACGTAGGCGTAGTCGCCCTCGGTCCAGATGCCGGCCCCGGTGATGGACTCGCCTTCGAAGAGCGCCTGACCGAACTGCTCGACGGTCCCGATGACGTCCGGGATCTCAGCGGCCCAATCGGCGGTCGTGTCGTTCAAGGCATCGTTGGTCTCAACAGGGTCGCTCTGGTCCCCCTCGCCACCGATGCAACCGGTGAGCGCGGTGGCTAGGAGCAGCAGCGTGATCAGCGCCTGAGCCTTCATCGGCGAGGAGTTCGCCCTGTCCTTGATAGGCTTTTCTGTGGCAGGGTTACCCAACTTGTCGAGCCCGATCGAGCGATCTGCCGGGGCTCACGCTGGAGCTGTTGAAAGTGAGAGGAATGGGATGACCGACAGCGAACCGCCGTTCCCGAGGGGTCTCCCACCTCAGTACAAGACGGTACGCTGGAGGACTTAACTTCCGGGTTCGGTATGGGACCGGGTGTGACCCCTCCGCTGTGGCCGTCGGATCATCCCATGTCCAAGGAAAACCCGGTAGCCGAAGCTACCGGGAACCCCCCGACATGGGGGGCGTAATACGCATACGCGAGTCATTTGTAGACCGGATCCGTTACATGGTAATGACGGCTATAAGCCGTTAGTAGACGCGAGCTGAACACCTCGCCGAAGCTCGGTGCTTACACCCCGTCCCTATCAAGCCCATCTTCTATGGGCGGCTCTCTGGTTCGTCTTAGAGTAGGCTTCGGGCTTAGATGCTTTCAGCCCTTATCCATTGGCGCGTAGCTGCCCTGCGACGCCTTGTCAGACGACAGGTAAACCAGTGGCGCCGAGACCTCGTTCCTCTCGTACTAGAGGTCCCTTCTCCTCAACCAGAAGCGCTTCCTAAAGATAGCAACAAACCTGTCTCACGACGGTCTAAACCCAGCTCACGATCCCTTTTAATGGGCGAACAACCCCACCCTTGGCAGCTGCTGCACCACCAGGATAGGGAGAACCGACATCGAAGTAGCAAGCCTCCAGGTCGATATGGGCTCTTGCTGGAGACAACCCAGTTATCCCTGAGGTAACTTTTCTGACATCACTCGGCCTCACCAAGAAGCCTGAGTGGTTCGCTAAGCCCATCTTTCGATTCGCCGATCCTCATGGTGCGGACCGGCGTCAAGCAGCCTTTTGCCTTTGCACTCTACGTCCGATTTCTGACCGGACTGAGGCTGCCATTGGGCGCGCTTGTTATCTTTTTGAGCGCGTGGCGCCCCACCCAAACTGCCCACCTATAGGTGTCCCCCCGAGGGGGTAAGCCATACGGTCCTGGAAGGGTAGTGTCTCATTGGTGACTCCAGCGACGCTGGCGCGCCGCCTTCGATGTCTCCTACCTACGCTGCACATCCAGGCCCATACAGCAGCCACAGGCTGCAGTAAAGCTCTACAGGGTCTTCGCTTCCCTTAGGAAGGTATCGGCCTGTTGCGCCGATTTAGTATTTTCGCCGGACCCCAGGCAGGGACAGCAGGGCTCTCGTTGCTCCATTCATGCAAGTCGCCAATTAAGCGACAAGGTATTACGCTACCTTAAGAGGGTCATAGTTACCCCCGCCGTTTACGGGCCCTTCTTCCCGTTGTACCGGGGTTTCAGGTGCCCGCACTGGGCAGGACTAATGGGCTATACACACCCTTTCGGGCTGGCAGCCCACTATGTTTTTATTAAACAGTCGGAGCCCTCTGGTCACTGCGACCAGCCTATCGCTAGGCTGGCACCCCTTCTCCCGAAGTTACGGGGCTAATTTGCCGAATTCCCTTGCCTGCGTTGTATCCGACACGCCTTGGACTACTCATCCAGGGGCACCTGTTTCGGTTCTCGGTACGGACGCGCAAGATGACACCTACCGCGCTTTTCACGGGCACCAGGTTCGGCGGAAGCCGCCCGAAGGCGGCCTGATCACGCTTTCTCCCCCTTCTCGCCATTACGGCTCTCCAGGGGATTGGACGCTTCACCACACAGACAAGTGTGGTCCACGTACCCCGATGCGTCACGGGTAGGCCAGAGTCTTGACACGGTGCAGGAATGTTAACCTGCTTCCCTTTCGACCACTTCGGTTAAGAGTGGACTTAGGACCGACTAACCCTCGACTGACGATCATCGTCGAGGAAACCTAGCCCCTACGGCGGAGCGGATTCTCACCGCTCTTTGCTGCTACTTATGCCAGGATTCTTGTTCGAACGCGGTCCACACGAGCTCACACCCATGCTTCTACCCGCGCACGACACCTCTCTACTCGATCACCCTATTGGGTGCGCTGAAGTATCGGTGGTCGGCTTAGCCCCGTCCATTTTAGGGGCCCGCAACCTCGACCAGTGAGCTGTTACGCTTTCCTTAGAGGGTTGCTGCTTCTAAGCATACCTTCTGGCTGTCTTCGGCCACGGACTCCCTTCCAAGTTTAACACTTAGCCAACACTTAGGGACCTTAACTTCAGGCTGGATTGTTCTCCTTTCGGCGACCAGGCTTACCCCAGATCACCTCACTGCCCGCCATCTACGACGGTCGCACGTTCGGAGTTTTAGAGCGGGGCGAGGCCTTTCGGCCCCTAACCCCCCAATAAGTCACTCTACGGCACGACCCATCTCCGGCGAGGTCTGGCTACGGCCAGTCTTGAGAGGAACCAGCAATCAGGAGTCTCGATTGGTCTTTCGCCCCTATTCCCAACTCATCCGAGCGATTTGAACGTCAGCACCGGTTCGGACCTCCACCCAACTTTCGTTGGGCTTCGTCCTGGTCAGGAATAGATCGACTCCCTTCGGGTTTCCCTCCAATGACTCCCGGCGAACTCACCGCGGCCCTGGCATCACGAAGATGCTGCGACCGGTTGGTTTCCCTTCGGCTTCCCGCTTAACACGGTTAACCTTGCCATTGGACAGAACTCCCTGGCCCGTTTTTCAAAACGTATCTCAGGACACCGCTCCACAGCTGATGCTGCTTCGTTGCTTGCATGCCCTGATCACCTGTAACTGTCTGGTTTCAGGTCTTTGCACCTCCCGTCAAGGGTACTTTTCAACGTTTCCTCACGGTACTATTGCGCTATCGGTCTCGGGACGTGTTTAGGGTTCGAGGTCGGTGCCCCCGATCTTCACGCGCGATTTCCAACGCACGCTACTCTGGGAACCCAGGACTCATCCGCGGACTTTCCGGTACGGGGCTTTCACCCTCTTCGGCGCTCCGTTCCAGGAGACTTCTCGTTGGTCCGCTAGGATGTACCTGGGCCCAAAACACCACATCTCCGGCGGTTTCCCGACGGATTCGGTTTGCCCTTTACCGTGTTCGATCGCCTCTACTAACGGCATCTCGTTTGATTTCTTTTCCTCCGCCTACTAAGATGCTTCAGTTCGGCGGGTTCCTTCTCGCAGATGCGAGTTCCACCCGAAGGTGGAAGGATGTCCCATTCGGTAACCCCGGGATCAACGACTCCGTGCGTCTTCCCCGGGCCTATCGCGGCTTGGCGCGACCTTCGTCAGCGCCCGAGCCGAGTCATCCACCAGACAGTGTAGCAGCCGTCTCACGTATCGGATCCGGCTATCTACTAGACTCGCGTATGCATCAGCGTCCTCGAGCTGCGAGGTCAGGCCGGGTAGCCCGTTCGACTTACACTCTCTGCTGTGTGGTTCAGGACGGGTCCTTGTCCTGATCCACCTCACTGTGAACCCACGCAACAGGCGGGGGGTCGATCCCGGCGAACCGGCATCGACCAGGTGAGCGTGATTGCGGATGTGATGATGGGGTTCCGACGTTCCCCTCTGACTTGCAGGGTGTTGGACTCGGTGGGACTTGATCGCCGCCGTTCGCGGCGGGCAAGTTCACCGAGGACACTGCCGCAGGCAGTGGACTCGGTGGGATTTGAACCCACGGCCTCCACCTTGCAAAGGTGGCGATCTTCCAACTGATCTACGAGCCCGGCTCACCGCCCTGGTTGGGCGGGGCCGGCGGAACATCGCCCCCTTATTTGAGGGTTCCTCTACGAAGCAACATCGACGATACGTGTGACAGGACTTTGGTGCCCACCTGCCCCGCCGGGGTGTACGAAGGAGGTGATCCATCCGCAGGTTCCCCTACGGATACCTTGTTACGACTTAACCCT
>CAYNEI010000019.1:0-45270 GCA_964396185.1 uncultured Thermoplasmatales archaeon | reverse complement strand
GACTCGCGCTCCGGGAACACCGTCTCCGGATGGTCGGTCGGGAGCAGGGCGGGCCGGCTCGGCTCCTCCCAACCAGCCAGCTCAGCCGCGTTGGCCAAGAGATGCATGGGCAAGGGTAGGGTCGCATCCATCCAGAACCGCAGCCCCTCGTAGGCCTCGGCCATGCGCTCCGGGTAGTCCTCGGCCGTGACGCTTGAGGCGAAGTACTCCACCTCCACCGTGAAGGCGGGCTTGTCGAGGGTCGCGTAGAAGTAGTCCATGCTCGACCCGCTGGCCGCGTACGGGAGCCCAGCGGACATATCCCCCCACTGGGCGCGGCCGGCCTCGTACTCCGTGTTGTCTCGGATCCACTCCAGCTCCTCGTCCAGCACAGAGCGGTGGTGGTCGGGAACCTGGAAGGGTGGATCGAAGGCAGCGGGAGGCGCGATGACCGCGTGCGTGGGGGTGTGGCCGGTGAGGTAGAAGGCGGCGCGCTCTCCCAGCTCGGTCATGACGTCCCGGATCGCCTGGGTCTCGGGCTCGGAGAAGGGGGCTGAGCCGCAGTTCTCCGCGGCCAGCGTGACGCCTGGGAACGGGGTGCCAAGCGCCTCGGCCAGGGTGCCCATGATGGGGTTGGAGGTGCCCGCAGGGTTGCCCCAGTCCACGTCGTAGTTGCGGTTGAGGTTGACGCCGAAGCCGTTGTAGCGCGTGCCCTCCACGTACCCGTCGGGGTTGACGATGGGGATGACGTGGATCTCGAGCTCGGTGAGCATCTCCTGGACCGTGGCGTTGTCGAGGTTGGCCAGCAGGAAGTCGACGGTGTAGAGCATGATCTCGCTGCCGCCGTACTCGTTGCCGTGGTGGCCACCGTCGAGCAGGGGGGCCATCTTGGCTTCGGTGACCGATTCGTCGGTCACCACCACGCGCCAGATGGGTCGGCCCTCGTGGGACTCCCCGATCACATCCAGCTCGATGAAACCGGGGTAAGCTTGCTCCCAGGCCTCGAGCTTGGCGCCGACCTCCTCGAAGGTGTGGAACCGGACATCCCCTCCGAGGACACCGCTTGCCAAGAACGAGGCCATGTAGGCCGGATACGGTTGACCGCCAGGGACATCGTAGTAGGCATCCGCCACGCTCTGGAGCGGTTCGTCGATCAGCTCGGTGCTCGCTGGTGAGATCTCCTCATCGCCAGCGAAGCCAACGCAGCCGGCCACGAGCATGGAGCTGGCGACCAGGAGGATGAACAAGCGCTCCCCGTGCATGGTAGAGAGAAGCACAGGGGGATTATCACTGTTCGCGTGTCGAAGGCAACGTCACAGCTTCGCGAGGCGCTCCATGGCCTCTTTGTTGCGCTCGTAGGAGGCTTCGAAGGCGGCATCGGTCTCGGGGTCCATGGGCTTGTAGGGAGGATCCCCTGGGTGTCCCGGTTGGCGGGAAGCGTCCTTCTTCTCCTCGTTGGAGCCCATCGACATCATACCTCCGCGTCCGTCAGAGCTTCGCGAGGCGCTCCATGGCTTCCTTGTTGCGCTCGTAGGAGGCTTCGAAGATCGCCTCGGTCTCGGGATCCCAGCCATCGTCGAAGTCCTCCGTGTCCTCAGGGGTTGCGGAGGAGGCCTCATCCTTATCCTTGCGCTTCCTGGGGGAGTCAGGAGCCATGGTACACCTCCATGGTGGCTCCAGAATATTTAGCGTTTCCGGGGGTTCGCCCTGAGCCATCTCCGGATGCTCTTGAGCGCGTGGTGGCCCTGGGCCACATCGACCATGAACTCGACCGCTTCTCCGGTGGCGACAAGAAGCTTCCGCTCGTTCCTCCGTAAAGAAGAGATCGGTGGCTTCGAACGCGGTCCGTTTGTTGCCATCCGCGAAAGGGTCATCTTGCGCGAGGCCACGCAGGAGGAGCGCCGCTCGCGCCCAGAAATCCCCTGGGGCCGGCAGCGGTCCGTGCCGTGCGCGAGCCACGGCCGCCTCGATCGCACCGGGGGAGATGACACCTGGTTCACCGCCCCCACGGGCAAGGACCCGATCGTGCACGCGATGAACATCTTCGGTTACCGGAAACCACTCGCTCGACCAGCTCCCTGGTAGGCATCAAGCCTACCCGGCTAGCATGCTCTGCCTGGTCGTGCTTGCCGGAGAGAAGCGCGTTGGCCCTAAGCCTCTTCCCGCCGCTCGCTGACCAGATCGCGCAGCCCCTCGGCGTCCTCGAGGTCCACGAGCTCCTTGCGGCGCAGGAACGCGGCGCCGTGGGGGCCGGTCATCTTCTCGGACACGATGAAGACGCTGGTGCGCTCGCAGATCGTCGAGATGCTGGCCACGAGGTCGCTGCGCTTGGCCACGGCCTTGGGCTTGCTGGTGGCAGTGATCAGCAGCGCATCGCGCGCGTTGGTGGGGTCGTAGTCGGCTGGGCTCACGATGCCGATGCCGTGGAAGGGCGAGCGGCCCGTGGGCACGATGCCGAACCCGAGTTCGGCGAGGTGCTCGAAGATGCCCCGGGTGAAGGGGTCGCGGATCTCGTCGATGCGCCGAGGCTGTCGGTCGCTCTCCTCGTCACTGACCCGGGAGAAGGGATCGATGGGTTGGATGAGCTGCTCGTCCAGGAACTCCTCGAGCCGGATGGCCGCCTCCACCGTGGCGCTCATGCCATCCTCGTACATGGAGATGGCCCGCCGGGAGACGCCGGCGACGTCAGCCAGCTGGCCGAGTGAGAGGTTGCGCTCGGAGCGAAGCTCGTTCAAGCGCGCCCCGTCCAAGCGCACGCAGAAGCCACCGGGCGCGGCGAAGGCGACGGGTGGGGCGCCCTCGATGAGGTACTCGTGGAGGCCATCCAGGGAGAGGATGGGGATGCCGTGGCGCACGTAGACTGCACCGGCTTCCAAGGGAGCGCTGGAGGCCTTCAAGCCCACGAGCAAGGGGCGGCCGTCCAGGAAGCGAGCCAGCACGCGCATCTCGTCGGCGACCTCCTCGCTCAGCGAGTCGATGTTCGTCAGGATCTTGACGATGTAGAACTGGTCGTCGCGCCGGCCCAGGAAATCGAAGGAGATCGGCCTGTGGCGGAAGGTGTCGCTCACGGCGAACCCGGAGCGGGCCATGAGCTCTCGCACATGGTCGACCAACTTCCTGCGCACAAGGGAAGGTAGTTGTCCTTCTACAAAAGAGTTGCTCTACCCCCATCGGGGGCTGGAACGGGCTCAGACGGGCGATATCTGGGGGTAGACCACCGGTACTCGTGGACGACCAACGATCTCAACCTCACTGATCAAGGGCGGAGTCCTGGGAACTGGGAGCAGACCCCGGGAGGTGTTGTGGGTACGATCACGCCCGTGTTGTGACTGACCGCCGGGATTAGAACTTGGATGGGTTCTCTCAGCGGGTTCTAGGCTTCCAACCCCGGTCGAGAGAGGTCATCGACGAGGCCTGTCAAGATTCTCTACGTATCGTCAAGTAGTTCATATACTTAGACGTAGGTTCGCTCAAAAATGCTTCGGGGGCCGAAAAAATTGGTAGCGACCAAACAACTCGCATTGTTCTCCGTATTGCTCATGATCACTGTCAGCATCCCGCTCGGGATTCCTGCCGAAGAAGGATCCTCCAGCGCACTGGCGAACACAAGCGACTCCCCTGTCGGCGCGGCACCCGCAGAATCGACAGACGTCCTAACGGCTCTACGTTCGGACACCGGTCCCCCTACCGCTAAAGCCGTTGCTGCGGCGAATGTCGTAGTTTCTGGGCTCGTTGACCAAGGGGTTGATTCTACGGAAGGGGGGAGCGTCGGCATTGCGCAGCAACGGTCGAACCTACTTGCTGTCGAGGAGTTGCTGAGTGTCCCTTCGGCGGAAGGCGCCAGCCCCACGCAAGACGCTATTCGGTACGGACTCGTTGGGACTGCGTGGCAAACACGGACACTAGGAGGGTCCGACAGTGTGCCCGCTCGGGCTCCCTCAGAGTCGATCGAACAAGCATTTCAGGCGCTCGCGGAGCAGTATGGCATGGAGCTTCCCTCTGAGACACGCGGTGAACTCGCGACGTTTAGCGATCTCGACCAAGATGTTCGCGACGCGATAATCGACGTTGTCGATTCGTTCGCACATTTCAACGCGGTGACGCTAGAAGCCTTCCGAAACGGGCCCTTGAACCAGATAGCGCGAGAGCAACTCGGACTACGGGAAGCTGGCATCGAGGTTGGCCCAATTTTGGCTGCGAGGAGCATACTTCTCGAATCGATCGCGGAGCTCGATTCAGTGATAACAGACTCGAAACCTGCATCTCACCCTACGTCAGTTGCCTTCGCTCCCATCTTCTCTATCAACCTCCGCGATGAGGCGAATCAGTACACGACTGACTACGCCCTCCTGATAGACGCAGGAGGAGATGATACTTACAACAACAATGGAGGTGGGAGCGGGAACGCCGGCCTTGTGGCCCCATGCGACTCAACACAAGCCCACGGTGCAGCTGCCCTCATCGACCTTGAGGGGAACGACCAGTACGGCAGCAGCCCGTTCCTTCGAGAATGCGGGGTCAACGGCGGGGGTTTCCTCGGCGCAGGATTGCTCCTGGACGCGGAAGGGTCGGATACCTATTTTGCGATCGGAAGAGGCATCAACGGCGGAGGAGCAAATGGTATCGGATTCCTCGCCGATGGTGCGGGTGATGATCTCTATTTTAGCACAGACGGTCAAGGCGTGAACGGCGGCGTCCAGGGTGGAAGTGGCCTACTCATCGATGTGTCTGGGAGCGACTCATATGGCGGCAGTGTCGGGCACGGGCTCAATGGGGGTTCAGACGGAGGAATGGGTGCGTTGATCGACCTGGCTGGCGACGATGCATATGATGGGAGGTTCGAAGATTACGGCGTCAACGGTGGCGCTCACAGGGGTATAGGGTTCCTCTTCGATGGGGGAGGGAACGATTGGTACGACGCGAGTACCAGAGGAGTGAACGGTGGCGCCCATGCCCCTGAGGAAGCCGTCGCGGTCGGGTTTCTATTCGACGCGGGACTCAGTGATGATCTCTATGAGGCTGAAACCGTAGGTGCGAACGGCGGGGGAAGCGTAGACGTAGAGGGGTTATTCGCTTCGGGTACTCTGATTGATACGGGGGGTAATGATGAGTATTTGGATAAGGGCTTCGGGGTAGCAGGATTCAACGGTGGCGCTCAGAGGGCCGTACTCGGGAGTGCCCCATCCACGGCTGCCGGGTTCCTTCTGGATCTCGGCGAGGGTTCGGATCTCTACCGGGGCGGAGGGTCCGGGGTCAATGGCGGGGCGTCGGGCGGGGGTCACGCGCTTCTCGTAGACGACGATGGAAATGACGAATATGTAGTCGAAAACACTGTTAATACGAATGGAGGTTCGAGTCGAGGCACGGGAGCACTCATCGATGGTGGAGGCAGCGATACTTACACCGTTCGCGGCACCTCCGAGCAAGACCAGACCATCCTATTCAAACGGGGGCAGGGGATGCAGATTGATCTCTTCCCCTCGGATGGTGAGAATGGGGGCCCGGGCGCAGCGACACTCGTGAAGGAGGAAAATGTAACCCTTGCCTCCGAGACCTCCGCTCCACCTCAAGATGTTCCCCCAATCCAGCAGGGGATTGTGACGATCACACTTCGGGATGATTCATCAGGGCGCCTCTGCATTGATGTGACCGTTGAGACTCCAACTGAGGTGGTTTGCGTTGAGCGGGCGTTGCTGGGACATGCCGACGAGCTCGTTCCACGGGGGTCGTTCACGGTGCTCGAAAGAGACTCTATCGAGCAGGGTTCTCTTGGGACTATAAGTGACACGAACGTCACCTACAGACTCGGATACACATACGATCAGTCCAGACTGTTCCCCGCTTTAACTGTCCTTGGCCAAGACATCTTCCGACCATTCTCCCTCGACGCGGACGGAGTTGAGTGGTTCGTGAATAACGGAGCTGAAGCGGCGCTCGTTGCGACTGTATGGGTTTACCAGGATGGCGATTTGGTCAAACGGCATAACAAAGAGTTCCCGTGGGTGGGTCAAGTCATCGCAGCGGCGTCAGCCACGGCTGGTGCTTGACTCCCTGTGAGCGGGGGGAACCAGGCCACTCAGCCGGAGAAATGAGGGCCGGCACCGCGCCGCCGCCCTCTCCGATCCGGTTTTCCCCACCGTGGCCGTGTTCCCGTCATCCAAGGGATCGCGGTGCGCGCCCCAGTGGGTGAAACTGCGCTTTTCTACGAATGGTTCTGGAGCGGTAGGGCCCGCCTCACCCCCCACCATGTCCCTCGAACAGAGCGACGCGCGAATCTTTACCATGTCCCTCGAACAGAGCGACGCGCGAATCTTTAAGTACTCACAACCTGACGTTCCCTCGAATCTCCCGAGAGAGGTGGACGCTGTGAGGATCGCAATCATCGTTGCATCGGTACTGCTGCTGGGCGCCCTGGTCCCCGTCGGACCTGGCATGGCCAAGCAGAAGTTCATGAAATCGGACGAAGGGACCATCGTCGTCGACAACGACTTCTACGCGCACGTGGGCTGGTGGGACAGCAGCGCGAACATGACGGCTGATGGAACAGAACAGGAGAACATTGACGATACAACCACGAACCCTGAGACAGGCCACACGGCCAAGCCCGTATGGCTGTGGCTCAACGAGATCACCGACGAACGCGGTGTATGGGAGCTGTTGGTCCGAACCGAAGGCCCTGTGATCGCGGCCGTTGACGTCTTCAAGGTTGAGGACAACGGCGACTCCACGGACTTCCTCACACCCAAGTGCGTCCACCATCCCGTGACAGACCTCTACCCCGAGGATGGCCAGAGCACTCCATCGTACGTCTCACGGCTCCTCCGGCTCACCGTCGGCAGCCACGTGTTGGTTGCTCCAGGCGGCACAGGCTTCGGCACCGATGACATCACGTTCCGCCTGGATCCTGATAATGCACCCCGCGGCTACATCGTTTCGATTTACCCACTGGCTGCCAGCAACCACAACAACGTGACCGGGGAAGCCTACGATGACCAGAGCCCAGAGATCTACTGGAACCTCACCGCCACTCGCGGCAAGATGTTCTACGACCCCGATGCGAACACCTTCCAGAAAACCACGCCGTACTCCTTGAGTCCCATCCTGACCAATCTCAACGGGTGCACAAGCTTGCAGAACCTTCCGGGCCCACCACCGCTCCCGAACCTCGGCCCCGGAGCGATCCCAGAGCTGCCCGGTCAGGCTGACGAGTGGTTCGAGAATCACCTACCGGTCTGATAGCGCGCGGGCTGGGGCCGGATGGCCCCTACCCCCTCTCTCCTTCTGCTTTCTCTATTTCTCCAGCCAGAGCGCTTGCGTTGAACGCGGTCTGAGCAGGAGAAACTGAGCACTGCGTCACGGAAGTCTTTTTAACCCTCCAGGAGGCTCGATGGTTGGAGGCAAGACGATGGAAGCTCTACGACACAACTTCACCTCGCGTGCCCTTGTGGCTACGCTGATCCTTGGGATGGCTCTACCTGTCGGTTTCGCTGGCACAGCCGGAGCCGCAGAGGAAGAGTGCAACGAGGGGGCCCGGATCGGCTACATCTCTCTCGCGTACGAGGACTCAGATACGCACGCGCTCAGCCAGCTCCTCTACCTTTCCGTCTTTCAACAGCCTCAACTCTCCAACAACCCCCATCGGGACAAGGTGAACGGGATCGACACCTACGTCTTCGACCTCCATTGCACGGTCCCGACGAACTGGGCGTTCTGCCTGGATGACGAGCCGTGGAAGTCGAGCGATGGTCTCAGTTTGTTCGCTGATCCCATCGTGGCTCCCGAGTACGAGATTGCGTTCTATGAGAACGCCGAGGACGAACTCAAGCAGTACAACAAGGGGGATAGCCTAGACACTCCCGAGGGCTCCACGTCACGGGCTATCTGTCAAGACATCCCGGAGAACTCGCGGTACGCGGTCGTCTATCTCGACGAGGGTACGGTGAATGCTGTGAAGACGAAGAGCCCGCCCTCGGTCAACACAGCCAAGTTCCGGTTCACCATGCTCCGGGTCTAGAGCCCTTCGATGTCCCTTCCGAAAGCTTCATGGGCCCACCCCCTCTCTCCCTGGAGGGGGCAATCTTTAAGCCCCCCCTAGCGAAGGGTCCGGCGACGCTGCCGGGAGACCGGAGCTTGAGGTGACCTAAGGTGCGCTCCAACGCCCCCAACAAACGTGTCCTGCTCGTGCTCGTGCTAGCCATCACGCTGGCCACACCCCTTGCAAGCGTCCTACCCATCCACTCCCTCGCCCAGACGGGTGGGCAGGTTGGTGAGGTGACTGGTTGCGAGTTCGAGCTTCTGAACAAGCCGCTGTTCATCACGAACGTCACGATCCAAGATCAGGCCCAGTCACCTGCCGGCTCCATGGGCTTCGTGGAGACGGGTGATCGCGTGACGTTCGAGGTCGAGATCGAGAACCGTGTGCATCAGGATGTGTGCGATGATTCCATCGTACTCTACAAGCGCGACCTCACGGACCAACTACGGATGCGGGTGACCTACTTCCCTGACGGTCCGAACGGGCCTCCAGCGCCTGGGTACCCGAACCCGGTGACGAACCTGGGCTGCCCCGGCAACTCCAACGAGATTGGACCAGATGAGGATTGCACCGTGCGCATCTCGCTGCTCGGGGACGTGGTCAGTGGTGATGAGGATGGGGAGCAGCTCGTCCGATTCGAGGTCTACGACCAGGACTGTGGCAACGGCCGAAGCGGGCCGCAGGGATGCCCGTTGGCGGGGGCAGAGCGGGTACTCGTGGTCGACCAGCTACCGGACATGGACGCTGAGGATCTGAAATGGGTGGCCCCAAAAGACCCGAAGGAGAGACATACGACCTACTCGAGTAGCGAATCAACGTTCCGTGTGAACGTTTCCAACACGGGCGACTATCCGGCTTGGAACCCCAACGGCGGCATCGACTACTGGGGCAGGGTCTCCTATGATGCCCCCAATGGTGTACCTCATTACGACACGGGAGTGGATGATGATGACGAGGTCCCGGATCGGTTCCAAGCGGGCGATTGTGAGCGCCACACCGCCTCGGGGCCGGACAACGACGACAGCGAGGACAACTCGCCTGGGGTCAACTGCGAGACGCAGTACAAGTTCGAGGATGTGAGCCTCCCCATCTGCTCGTGGACCCATGATTGGGACAAGCAGATGATTTGCTCGTACAAGCGCGGAGACAAGCTGGAGCTCTCAGCGCTCTACGATGTACGACGGCCGAGAGCACAAGAACCGGCCGAGTCCGGCTCACAAGTGCTCGAGAAGGCTTCCGAAGAGAGTAGCCAGTGGGACAAGGACGATGCGATTCTCCCGGGAGAGACTCAGCCTTTCTCGTTCGTTGCGTTGGATCGGGACTCTCGGGCAGGCAGGTATAACCTGACCGTGGATTTGCTCCTTGAGAACGAGGGTGAGCCCGCCCCCGAGGAGCGGGCGACGAACAACCAGATCCGAGAGGTTTTCGATGTGCTTGGCGTCGACCTGCGGATCTCCAAACACGGCCTCGGCGTCGAGGGCTCAGGCACGCCGGGGTTGTGCACCAAGGAAGATCCATGCCCCGCGGGGGATACGATCCTCCTCGATCCACGCGTCCGGAACGTGGGAGACAGTGAGGAGGACTACGGCAACGACAATGACCTCATCGACCGGGAATGGTGGGCAGCGATCTGGATCAAACGGGGAAGCAGCTCGTGGCAAATCGCTACAGATGAGGATGGGGACCAGCTCACCTTCGATCGTACGAACGTCCCACGGACGAGCGATAGCGAGATGCCGCTTAGCGGTACGCTGATCCGGATCCCGAGCGACGCGGAAGGCGGTGTTCACACGGTCGCGATCCGTCTGGACCATCCGGACAACTACGTCGAGAGGGACATCCCGCCAGGCCCGGAGGGCTTGGTTGCAGAGCGAACGGAATCCTTCGACACAGGTGACTGCACCCTCCAGCTCTCCGAGATCGACAACGCCTGGTGCATCGAGCTCCACTTCGAGGACGAAACGGTCCCCGTGATCCACTCGATGAGCACGGACCCCGGGCCTTCCGAGGACGGCATCGTGCAGGTCGAGGAAGGCGAGCAGGTCAGTTTCCGGGCGACGGTCACGGACAACAGCCTCCAAAACGTGGAGGCGGTCTTCGAGACGCTCGATGGCGAGGAGGCCAACTTCACCCGAGAGGACGGCACGAACTTCTCCAACCTCACGATGGAGCTCGTGGACGAGGAAGCAGACACGTGGGAGGTGAACCACACCTTCTCCGGCAACTTGGGGGAGTACGTCTTCAAGGTCAAGGCCGAGGACGGCCAACACACCGCCATCTCGGAAGATGCCGTCGAGTTCAACATCACGGAGCTCACCAAGGGCGTGCATGACGTCGTCCTGACGATCAACGGCAACAGGACGTTCAGCCCTGATAGCGCGCCGCCCTACCGGGGCAGCGTGGCCGAGCCCGAGAACACCTTCGACATCAGCGCCGAGATCACGGGAACGGGCCATGAGGACCCGAACACCACGGATGGCAAGTTCCTGCGCATCTACGGGCCCGACGAGACGCTCCATGTCCGCGTGCCCATGGGCAGTGAAACTGTCTGCACCGTCACCCCCCCGGGGGGCACGCCGACGACCGGAACCCGAGATCAGTGCGAGGATAGCGCCGCGAACCCGAACACGATCTCGGACGTCCGAGAGCGCTTCTACGTTGACAACACCGAGCAACGGTGGGAGACGAACGCGACCCTTCCCTTCGTCGGAGAGATGAACTTCACCTTCGAGGTCGAGGACGCCTTCGGCCGGATCAGCTTCACGAACGAGACGGGCCGCATCAACGACCAGGACGGACCGCCCGGGCTCGAGAACGCCACCCTGGCGCCACGCGCGGTCAACCCCGGTCAAGGGATCTCTGCGTCTGGTGATGCCAGCGACGCCCTGCGCATCGAGCGGGTGTTCTTGCGCACGACCAAGCCCAGCGGTGACGAGGCCGAGTTCGACATGGACCTCACCGAGGCCGACGACGCGGCCACCCGCACCGGGACCTGGTCAGGCCAGTTCGCCAGCGGTGCTGGCGGCATCTTCGACCAAGCTGGGACGTACAGCGTCGAGATGGTTGCCCTGGACTTCGCGGACAAGGAGACGGTGGAGGCGATGCCGGATGTGCGTGTCAACGACACCGACACGCCGGTGATCGACGAGTTCTTCACCTCACCGCCTCTCGAGCAGGAGATCGGCGGCAACGTCACCTGGGAGATCGCTGTCAGCGACTCCACCGCGATCCAGCCACCCGTGCTGCGCGTGACCCGGCCGACCAGCGGGCCCACGGGCCCCATCGAGATGACGTTCAACAACGACACCCAGCGGTGGAACACGACGCTCCACGCCGACCCCGTCGACGAAGGCGTGTGGACCTACGAGGTCGAGGTCTCGGACTACGTCGACCACGTGGTCAGCCAGGCCGGCGAGATCGAGGTCAAGGGCAACATTGCTCCCCAAGCCCAGAACTGGGCCCCCAACGTCAAGGGCGTCGGCACGGTGCCTTGGGGCCCTGCAGAGCCCACCATCAGCGCCGAGATCGTCGACTTCGGTTCCGGGGTCAACCTGAGCACCATCGAGATCCTCGTCGACGGCACGGATGTGACCGGCGAGTCGACCCTCACCGAGATCAAGAACGTGTGCACGGGCTGCTACAAGCTCCAGCACACACCCTCGTCTGCCTTCGAGGACGGGGATACGGTGACGGTGGAGATCTCCGCCGAGGACAACACCGAGCCCGACCCGCTCGTGGCCACCAAGATCAAGCACCAGTTCAAGGTGGATGCCGTGGCGCCCCAGAGCACGCTCGAGGCCCTGCCCAGCGTCGCGCGCGAGGGCGAGCGTCTCATCGGCGTGACCTCGGATCTCAACGTCTCCGTGAGCGACAGCGGCTCAGGAGCGGGTGGTGCGACCATCGAGGCCGTCGAGCTTGCTGGCACATCCCCCGTTCCCCCGGCCCAAGAGCTCACGTTCACCGGCGAATCAGAGAGCTTCCGGCTCCAGGACCTCTGGGACGGCTTCCCAGGCCACGGCAACTACCGGGTCACCGTGACACCGGCCGACGCTGTCGGCAACGAGGGCGAGGGCCTCCAGCAGACCTACCTCTTCGACCAGGCCCCACCCAAGATCGATCCGCTGCTCACCGTGGGCAAGCCCCGCGAGCAGATCGCGGCCAACGTGACCGACGACAGCCAGGTCGAGCGCGTGGTGGTCAAGTTCACCGCTGATGACAGCGAGGAGCACACCCTCCCCCTGGAGAACACGGGTGGAGACACGTGGGAGGGCGAGATCCGCAACCCCGACACCGACCGCCCGTACCCGAAGAACACCACCATCGAGTTCTTCCTCGAGGCCACGGATCTCTTCAGCAACGTGGCCACCAGCCCACCGGACACTTTCCAGTCCGGCGACTCGGTGCCCACCATCACCATCGAGGAGCCCGGCGAGGATGACGAGCTCTCCGGGCGCACCACCGTGCGCTGGAGTGCTAGCGATGCCGAGACCGACGCCTCCGAGCTGCGCATCAGCCTCTACTACCGCAAGTCGGGCGAGCAGTTCAAGGCGATCCCGGAGGCCCAGAACCTCCGCAACGTCGCACGCTACACCCTGGATACCACGGTGCTCCCCAACGGCGAGCTCACCCTCCAGGCTATCGTGTTCGACGGCACGAACTTCGGTGACGACAAGGTCAACGTCCAGGTGCGCAACCTCGGCGACATCTTCACGTCGCCTGAGATCCAGGGCGCGCAGTCCATCGACGGCAAGAACGTCGTCGGCGCCGGCTCGGATGTGGTGTTCACCGTCCGCGCCAGCCAAGAGACACGAGCCGTTTGGGCCAACATCACCCACAACGGCTCTCTCGTCCAGGCCATCGAGCTTGATGACGGAGGCTCTGGCACCTGGAGCAAAGCATTCCAGGCACCGGAAGATCCCGGCGACTACAGCGTTGACCTGACGGCGGTGACCGACGAGGGCGCGGAGACCACCGAGGACGCCTACACGTTCACCGTTCAGAGCGCGTCCCAGGATAGCAAGAGTTTCGTACCCGAATGGACGATACTCAGCATCCTCTTCGCCGCTGCGATCGGCGTGGGGGCCGTTGGCTTGGCCCAACGGTGGAACTAACCGGAAGTGGACACCGCGTGGACATCGACAAGCGTCTGGTCGGCTGGAGCCTGCTCGGCGTGGCCATCGCCGCCTTCATCGGGGCGATCGTCACCTTCCTTATCTGGGAGTCCGCCGGCATCCTCGTCACCGCCATCGTGGTCGAGGCGCTCGCGCTCATCGGCCTCGTGGTCCTCCTGGTCTGGCCCGAGCCAGATTTCGAGACCGGCGAGGTGAACCCGGAGCTCGTCCGGTGTCCCCGCTGCTCGAGCGTCTTCGATCCGCCCAAGCGCGGCGAGGACCTCGTGTGTCCGACCTGCGGGCTGCACGGCAAAGCACCCGGCCGGGCAGCGAAAGAGATAAAGACAACGTCCTGAGTTGGAACCCCTCCAAGGTGTTGAACCGTGGCAGACGAGGACATCGCTGAACCGGATGAGGAGCCCGAGGAGCCCTCCAGCGAGCGCTCCGCTTGGAACTGGTGGCTCCTCGTCATCCCGGTGCTCGCGCTCGTGACCGCGGTCATCGTGCTCCTGTACGGCACGTTCACCCTCCAACCCACAGGTATCCACGAGAGCGTGGAGCTCTGGCACATCGTCGTGGCAGGCAGCGTCGTGCTCGTTGGCCTCATCATCGCCGAGATCGTGCTCATGTCCGGCGGCCATCCGGACAACCTGGAGGACGAGGAGGAGCCAGCCCCTGGCCCGGAGCGAACCGCTGCCCGCGAGGATCTCCCAGCGCGTGAGGCCGAGGCGCTTGAGATGCTGGCCACGGACGACGAGGTCGAGGGCCACACGGTGCTTGAGGTCGCTCGTCCACCCAAAGGGACGGTAGACGCCGGCGTGTACGCCACCACGTACGTCGAGGTCGACACCGGCCACGTGCTCCGGCTCGAGGAGATCGTGGCGGAGCGGACCTAAGCCGGCGACGGCGGTTCACCTTCTGCATCGACCTTCAGGCCAGGTAGAGCACGAGAAGCACCAACCCGATCAGGGCCCCCCATGCCACGCCGGCCAGGGCGAAGGGTGCCACCCCCACGCGACGCAGATCCGCGAACCGGGTGGCCAGGCCCAACGCGGTCAGCGCGGCCACGAGCGCGACGTCCGTGACCAGCGCAGCACCGGCCAGCAGACCAGCAGGAAGGGCCACCAGGCTGCCGAGCACGAAGAGCGTCAGGAAGCCAAGCACCTCGCCTGGGACGGCCAGCACGGAGGCGTCCACCCTGTCGGCGTGGCGGTAGGCCACGGCCAGAGCCAGCGCGACAGGGCCGAGCAGGACCACGCGGGCCAGCTTGACCACCGTGGCCGGTGCGCCGGCTGCATCCCCACCTCCAGCGAAGGCCGCGCCCAGGGCCTGGGGTGTTGAGTGCAGTGTCGCTCCAGAGAGCACGCCGAAGTCTGTAGCCGGTAGGAAGCCCGTGGCGAGCTGGATCAGGGGGTAGACGATGAGCCCGATGGAGCCGAGCAGGGTGATCGAGGCCACGGCGTAGGCCACCTCGGTCTCGCGCGCATCCACCGCCGAGCGCACGGCTGCGATGGCCGAGACGCCGCAGATGCCCGTGCCGGCCCCGATCAAGCCCGCCAGGCCCGGCGAGATGCCCATGGCGCGCCCGATGCCCACGGCCAGCAGGATGCCGCCGATGACGACCAGCAGCACGATGCCGGCCGTGGTGGCGCCGAGGCCGAGCAGATCGGTCATCGTGACTTCGAGGCCGAGCAGGATCACGGCCAGCGCCAGCACCCTGCTGCCGGCGAACCGGATGCCTGGGCTCCAGCGCGCACTGGGCCGGGCCAGGTTGCCTGCGATGACACCGAGGCCAACGCCCAGCGCTGTTGGCCCGAGACCGTAGGGCCGTGTCCAGGGGGCTGCAAGGAAGGCGACAGCGGTCAGGAGGCCGACGGCGCCAAGCCCGGGTGCCAAGCGGGCGAGCAGGGTAGAGAAGCGCTCCACGCCGGCGGGAGCGGGTCTACGTACTTGGCTCTCACTGGTGGCCAGTCAGGGTGGTAGGAATCGAAGTCCCCTCAGCTCGCCCATCACTCATCACCAGCAGCAAGGCGTTCCTCATCATCGGGGGAGGGTGGATTCCGGCTTCTCCCAGTTAAAGGGTGGGCTTGGGGACGACCTAGATCACGAAGGGCACGAAGGGGACTGCAAGGGCACGAAGGGAACAGAGGGTAGGGGGTAGAGGGTAGCGGGTAGAGGGCAGGGGGTAGAGGGTAGGAGGCAGGAGGTAGAAGGTAGGGGCTAGCGGGTACGGGAGGAACGCAGGGGCTCGGAGCTGGGCATCCAACCTTTGCTTCCCTGCTTCGGGTCCTTCGAGTCCTTCGTGGCCCCTTGGAGCCCTTCGTGATCCGGTTGGTTGACCACCGTCAGCGCCGGTCGCGGCGATCCAGCAGCCGCTCTGTGATCTCCCACTGGAGGGCCTCCATGTCGCGGAAGGCGGCATCGTCGACCACGGCGTCCACGAGCCGGGCCTTGTCCTCCAGGACATGCCGGATGTCCTCCTCGATCGTGTCCTTGGTGATGAAGAAGTGGACGTGGACGTCCTTGTGCTGGCCTCGGCGGTGGACCCGGTCCATGGCCTGGCGCATGACAGACGGGTTCCACACCAGATCCAGGAAGATCACGTGGCGGGCCGCCGTGAGGGTGATGGCTTGGCCAGCGGCGTGGATCTGGCCGACGAAGAGCTTGCAGTCCGGGTCGGTCTGGAACCGGTGGACGGCCTCCTTGCGCTGCCGGTCGTTGGAGGAGCCTGTGAGGGTGACGGGGTTGGCCCAGGCGAACGTCTCGGCCAGGGTCTTGAGGCCCGAGAGGAAGAAGCCGAAGACGACGACCTTCTCGCCGTCGGCCAGCAGGTCCTCGACGTGGGGGAGCACGTCGTCCAGCTTCCCGTTGACCGCGAGCTGGCGCAGCCGGTTGAGGGCTTGAAGGGACCCGAAGGCGTCCCGGCTGGCGTCGTGCTCGCTGGCGTACTGGGCCTCCTCCTCGGCGTACTCGCGCGCCCAGCCCGGTGCGAGCTCCACCATCTCCACGTGGGTGTTCTTCTCCGGGAGCTCGTGGAAGATGTCGGTCTTGACCCGGCGGACCATGACCTGGTCGAGGTAGTCGTGGAGGCGCTCGACCACCTGCTCGCGCACCTCGCTCGTGCCTCGCTCCCAGGGGCGCACGAACCGGCGCCGGAACCAGGCAGCATCGTCCCACTCGTCGGGGTGGACGAAGTAGAGCAAGCTACGCAGCTCGCTGGGGTCGTTCATGAGTGGTGTGCCGGTGAGCAGGACACGACGTGGGATCTCGATGAGCAACTCTCTGGCCAGGTGCACGCGTTTCGTGCGCCTGTTGCGCAGGTAGTGGGCCTCGTCCAGGATCACCATGGACCAGTCGACGGCACGGATGACGTCCTGGAACCTGGCCAGCCCGTCGTAGCTGAGGATGACGTAGTCCACCGCGTGCTCGGTGAGCATGCGCTCGGCGCGAGCGGCTGAGTCGCCCGGCATGAGCACGTGGTGCTCGGCATCGATCCACTTCTCGATCTCCCGGGGCCAGACCTGGCGCGCGTTGGACGGGCAGACCACGAGCGTGGGGCCGTCCACGAACTGGGCGGCGGCCAGGCTTGTGAGCGTTTTGCCTAGCCCCATCTCGTCGCCCAGGATGCACTGGTAGTCCCGAGCCTGGATGTAGCCAGCCCCGCTGACCTGGTGGCCATCGAGCACCGTGTGGGGCTTGAGCCCAGGCACGGGGCCTGGAAGCGTGAGCTCTTCGAGGGGGATCGGATCGCGCTCGTTGGGCCGCCCGGGTCCCGCGTCTTCCGGAAGGTCCGGGGCCCAGGCTTCGTAGTCCCGGCGGCGACCGTCCAGGCGCCGGGTCTCCAGCTCGATGCCGCGGGCGCGTAGGTCGTCGACCAAGGGGACGGCCTCGTCTCGGGGCACGAGCCACTGGTCCTGCTGGCGTTCCCCCACAGCGTCGAGGCGCTCGGCCAGGGCTTTGAGTTGGCCCACGGGCGCCTGGATGATGCGGAAGCGGCAGGGGTTGGCCACCATGTCCTTGGCCACGCGCAGGCGCACGTCCGAGCCGGTCTGAGCGGGTTGGCCCTCGTTCTGGGCGAGCTCGAGCAGGGCGGGCTCGTACCAGCATGCAGCTCCCTTGGTGGCGAGCTGGGCGATGGTCTGGTTGTAGGCCGGGGGACCGATCATGAGCAGCCCGTCGCCGGTGTACCAGGTCTTCTGTGCGTTGTCCACCAAGAGCTCGACCAGGTAGGCCTCCGGGTCGTGGTCGAGCAGGTGGACCATGACATCGCCGCCGGCTTGCTCCTGGTAGTGGGAGAGCACCGTGGGATCCTGTTCGCCTCGGTGGGTCCACAGGGCTGGCAGCCCCGTCTCGCGCAGGGGCTGGTGCATGCGGGAGAGGCGGTAGATGCCGGTCTTGTAGATGTCCGGCTCCCCGGTCTCGCGCCACCGCTCCTGGGCCAGGGCATCGTGGACGGCCGCGCCCACCCCGTGGGGGACGTGGACCTCGACGTGGAAGTCGCTGGCCGCGAGCCAGAGCACGGGCAGCTGCTCGGCACCAGGGGTCCCGTCGGGGACGTTGAGGTACGCGCCTGTAGCGTCCGGGCGCGCACCATCGGCGCGCAGCGCCTGCTCACGCTCGGGCGCAAGCTCGGAGCGCTGCAGGAACTCCATCACCTGAAGGGACACGTTGACCCCTTTTAATACTGGTCCCTTCGGTCCGGGGGTCACACCCCTGCAAGCGGTTGTGACGGCTCTACGACCCCACTCGCCAACGGTTCGGGGCTTGGCCACGAGGAACGCACGTTAGAGGGCAGGCAGGGCGCACTCGCTTCGAACCGCAACCCTCTTCCCCCGGTCCGGTTCTAGGAGCCGTGGGATGCACATGGACACTCGACAGAAGCAGAAGCTCTTCTTCTACCTGGACATCATCTTGCTCGGCGTCGGGGCGGTGGCCCTGGTGACCCTCGTCCACGACGCCTTTTATGCTGGCTACGCGCAGGGGACAGACGCCGTGGCCTTCGGCGACTACGTCTGGCGCCTGGGCCTGGAGATCGGCACAGTGCTCGTGGCCATGACCTACTTCCTGGCCCGGTTCTTCCGCGTGCGGGTCAAGGAGCTTTCCAACCCGTGGGGATGACCCGCAGGCCGTGCAGGCCCGCGTGATCTGGCCTGCCGGACAGGGTGTGCGGTCCTGGGTCCAGCCGGGTCACCGGTGGAGGTTGGGCCGCAGCGCGCCCCCGCCGTCCAGCTTGTACTCCTTCTCCTTGACGCGCTCGCGCACCTCGTTGAGCACATCCTGGATCGATTCGCTGATCACCTCGTTGAGCTCCTCGCTGCGCAGGGTCTGGACCACGTTCTCCAGGACGTTGTCGGTGATGGTCTCGACGAGCTGGCGCCCGTAGCGCGTGGAGAGGATATGGCCCACGCCCCGGGTCTGCCGGATGGCATCCTCCACCACCGTCTGGATGTTCACCCGGCGCTCTTCGAGGGTGTCCCCGATGGTGTGGGCGAACCGGGCGCGCACAAGCGGGCCCTCGATCACGTTGATCGACGTCAGCACGATGGGGTCCGTGATCTCTTCGAGGAGCACGTTGCGGTAGTGGATGATCATGCCACGCACAAGCGCGTGGCTCCAGTCGCGCTCCGGGCGCACCTCTGGGGGGTAGGTCTTGACGACGTAGATCCGCAGCAGGCGCACCAGCCGGAACATCCGGAAGCCCCAGTGCGCGATGGGCACCATGCCCACCAGCTCGTACCAGTGGGTACGTGTGTAGCCGAGCTTGCTGGAGGCCCGCCGCATCTCAGCCAGGAACTCGATGGCGAAGATGGCGATGATGGCCAGATCCGCGCCCACGATGATCCGGTCAGCCAGGGGCGGGATGAACGAGCCGTACACATCGCGGGCGATCAGCGCCAGGATGTCGATCACCGCGATGGTGAGCATGACCCAGTCCTCCTTGAGAACGGGCTCGAACCCGCGCGAGAACCGCTCGGCCATCGCCTGATCCGTGTCCGCTTCCGCGGTGGGATCCATGGGTGCCATGGCCAGGGAAGCGGGCCGCCGGGGAAAAAGGCGAGGGTCTGTCTCGGGCTCAGGTTTGAGGCGCATCGTAGCGCGCCAGGCTGGGTCCACCCTCGCTGCGGTCTTCGAGCTGGTCGACCAAGGTCTCGGCGGTCTCCCGGGAGGCCAGTAGGAGCACGTCCAAGCCTAAGCTGGCGGCGTGGCGGGCCGCATGCGCGGCACCGAACCGGATGGGGCCCTCCAGCTCCTCCAGGCCGGCTTGCTCCCCCAGGACCTCAGCCTCCAGGCCGCTGAGCACGAGCACGTCGGCCTCCAGCTCCTGCTCGGCGACCCATCGGGTGAGCTCGGTCGGCGTGGGGAGCGTGTCGGGTGGCGGGAGGGCCACCAGGTGGATCGTGCCAGGGGCCAGATCCACCACGCCGGAGAGCCCGCTCACGACCACCAGCTCGCCCGCCTGGGCCTCGGAGCCCACGGTCCCCTGGCTCGGGGAGTCTGTGGAACGGGCCACAAGCTGGCCGGCCTCCATGAAGAGACCCACCTCCTGGCCAGCCTCCAGGGCTTGGCCCGCAAGCGCTACGCACTCCTCGATGGGCAGCATGTCCGAGAGGGCCACGTCGACGAACGCCTTGAGGCCCAGGAAGTGGTCGTGGAGCGCCTCGATGCCCTCCTGGGTGATCCGCACCTGGCGCGTGTCCGCCGTCTCGAAGCTCACCAGCCCGTCGCCTGCGAGCTGCTTGAGGTTGTAGGAGACCCCCTGGAGGGTCAGGCCCGTGGGGTCGACGAGCTCGCTGGCCCGAAGCGGGCCGGAGCGCACGAGCTCGAGCAGGATGACGTAGCGCACCGGGATCGGGGGCTCGGCCATCACACCGGCAAGGGGGTGGACGGGAAGAGTTTGTCGGGTGGGGAGTGACGGAGCGGGGAGGAGACGAACGGTCAGCACGGAGGCACGGAGACACGGAGCGAACGGAGACTGGCCCGGCAGGGACAGAAGGAAGCGCGCGTCAGCGCGCAAGACGGTAGTCTTCATCGGATGGAACAGTAGGATGGATGGCTTCTCATCTGTGAACACGGCGAACACCCGGTCGGTACGTGGGCCCCACCGAAATGTTATAATCGTTATAACTGGGCCGAGGTGGAGTGGATCTCGGCCCCCATCTCCTGATCCTCCTTCCCGGATCCTTCCCTTCCGTTCCGCCCTTCCTCCCCCTCCCCTCCTGTCCTCCGTTCCCTCCGCGCCTCTGTGTCTCCGTGTTGGCGTTTCCCGTGTTAGCGTTTCATCGCGAGGGACTGAACCGTTGCCCTCATCTGAGAGCCCCTCTTATCCGGGCCCGATGGTCCACGTTGTGGAAGGACGTCTGCCCGGTCCAGAAGGCCCTGAAACCTTGCGGATCGGCGTCGAGGGCGGCCGGTTCGTCGAGGCTGGTGACCGGGAGCCGGATACGGTCTTCGAGGATGGCTTCCTGCTGCCTGCGGCCATCGACATGCACGTCCACTTCCGCGATCCAGGGTTCCCAGCCAAGGAGGATCTGACCACCGGGACCACGAGTGCGCTCTTCGGGGGCGTGGCCTTGGCCGTGGACATGCCCAACACGGACCCGGCGACGCTCACCCCGAAGCGCTACGAGGAGAAGGTCGCGCTGGTCGAGCAGCGCGCGGTCGTGGACGTGGGCCTTTGGGCGGGCATCGGTTCGGGCCTGGAGGCCCTGGAGCTTGGCGACCGGGCCACGGGGTACAAGCTCTACGCTGGCCCCACCACCGGCGACCTGCTCGTCGAGGACCCCGAGCTTTGGAAGCGCGCGGTCGCCCAGGTTGCAGCCACGAACCGTCCGATGATCGTCCATGCCGAGGACCCAGAGACCCTGCGCGCAGCCCTGGGCCAGGAGCAGGATCCCGAGGATCCACTCAGCCACGAGCGCTCACGCCCGGCCGAGGCCGAGGTCAAGGTGCTTGAGCTGTTGGCCCAGGAGGCCGAGCGCACCGGCACGCACCTCCATGCCGCCCACGTCTCCGATCCACGCTCGCCGCGGGTCATGCGGGCCCACGGGCTCACCAGCGAGATCACCCCGCACCACCTCCTGCTCGACAGCAGCCACGTCCAACGCTTGGGCACCCAGGCCAAGTGCAACCCCCCCATCCGCTCGCCCGAGCACCAGCAGGGGCTCTGGCAGGCCTTCGTGGACGGCGAGATCGACGCGGTGGCCAGCGACCATGCCCCCCACACCAAGGACGAGAAGGCCCTGAGCTTCGAGCAGGCCCCCAGCGGGATCCCGGGCGTCGAGACGCTCTACCCCCTGCTCTTGGCCAAGTGGTTGGCAGGTGAGGTACCTCTCAAGCGCGTGATCGAGGCGTGCTGTCAGGCGCCGGCCCGCATCCTGGGCGTGCCCGCTGGCGGCCTGGCCCCAGGCCAGTGGGCCAACCTGGTGCATGTCCCGGAGACCCCTCGACAGATCCGCGCCGAGGACCTGCACAGCCGGTGCGGGTGGTCCCCCTTCGAGGGCATGCCTGGCCTCTTCCCGGACGCGGTCATGGTCCGCGGCCAGTGGGCCCTGCGTGAGGGTGCCCTGGAAGCCAAGCCCGGGGATGGTCGGTTCGTCGGAGGTCCTGGATGGGAGTCGTGACCGGGCTCTACGAGTGGGCCCAGGCGACCTTCGAGCCCTGGGGCGTGCCCGGGCTCATCCTGCTGGCCGTCACCGAGGCCATCTTCAGCCCCATCCCCCCTGATGCGTTGCTGCCCATCCTGGCCGCGGGCCAGAGCATGCCGTACGCCCTCTTCTTGGGCATCGTGACCACGGTGGCCAGCATCGTTGGGGCTGTCATCGGCTACTGGATCGGCATGCGCTTCTCCCCATGGGTCCACGAGCGCTTCGATGGCCCTCGCCTTAGGCAAGTGGAGGGCTGGTACCGCGACCACGGCGAGTGGATCGTGGTGCTTGCCGCCTTCTCGCCCATCCCGTTCAAGATCTTCACCGTGAGCTCTGGACTGCTCGGCTTGCGCTTCTGGCCCTTCGTCATCGCAGCCACCATCGGGCGGGCTGCCCGCTTCATCCCCGAGGCCCTGCTCGCAGCCCGCTACGGCGAGCAGGTCATCGCCTGGCTGGATGCCAACCAGATCCCCGCGCTCATCCTCTCGCTGATCGCCGTGGCCGTGATCTACCTCTGGACCCGGGGCCGCGGGAACCAGGAGACCGAGCCCGCCTGAGCGAACGACCGCGGTGTCGCGACTGCTGACCCCGCCGGCCCCTGTCCACTGGCGCGCAGGGCCGGTTACCTTGCTGTCTTCACAGGAACGCCTTTAAATGGTGGCCGCGGTGGCTCGACCACCTGGAGGACGCAAGATGCTCAAGCTCGCGCTCCCGTCGAAGGGCCGCCTCTCCGAACCATCCACCCGGTTGCTCGAGCAGGCAGGCTTCCATCTCGACTTCGACCACGAGCGCAAGTTGATGGCCACGAGCGACGAGGGCAACCTCCAGGTCCTCTTCGCCCGGGCCGACGACATCCCCGAGTTCGTGGCCGACGGCGTGGCCGACGGCGGCATCACCGGCCGGGACCAGGTCCAGGAGGCCGCCGTGGACCTCGAGGAGCTCTTGGGCCTCGGCTTCGGCAAGTGCAAGCTCATGCTGGCCATCCCGGAGGCCTGGGACTACCAGGGCGTAGACAAGCTCGACGACGCCCTCACCGTGGCCACCAGCTTCCCCCATCTCACCCGCGCCTTCTTCGAGAAGCACGGCAAGCAGGTGGACATCGTCCCGGTCAGCGGGGCCACCGAGATCACGCCGCACCTGGGCGTGGCTGACGTCGTCACCGACCTGGTCAGCACGGGCTCGACCATGAAGGTCAACAACCTAGCCCCGGTGGAGACGATCCTGGCCAGCGAGGCCGTGCTCGTCGCCAACCGGACCAGCATGGAAGACGACCTGATTGGGGGCAGGCTCAACGAGCTCGCCTGGGTCATGGAGAGCGTGCTGGCCGCCAAGGGCAGCCGCTACCTCATGGCCAACATCCCCAGAAGCGAGGTGGACAACGTGCGCGAGATGCTCCCCGGCATCAGCGCGCCCACGGTGCTCGACCTGCTCGACCGCGACGAGATGGTGGCCGTCCACAGCGTCGTGCCCGAGGGCGACGTCTTCGCCCTCGTGCGCGCGCTCAAGAGCCTGGGCGCCACCGGCATCCTCGTCACGCCCATCGAGAGGCTCGTGCCATGACCCCGGACGTTCGTTGGACCGGCCCGCTCGACGCGCTCGACGTCACCGACTGGAGCGCCCTGGTGGAACGCGAGGGGACCGTATCGGCCGAGATCCAGGCCCAAGTGGCAGAGATGGCTGATCGGATCCAGGCCGAGGGCGACGAGGCGCTGATCGCGTACACCGAGCGCTTCGACGACGTCAAGCTTGAGCAGCTGCGCGTGCCACCAGAGGCATTCGAGAGCGCCCTGGACGAGGCGCCCGCCGGGTTCGTGGACGCCATGGAGCGCGCGTGCGCGCAGATCCGCGGCTACCACGACGCCCAAGCCGGCACGCCGGAGGCCAACTTCCAGGCCAACGGTGTGCAGGCCCGCGAGCGGAGGGTGGCTCTCAAGCGGGTGGGCATCTACGTCCCCGGCGGGCGCGCGGCCTACCCGAGCACCGTGGCCATGACCGTGCTGCCAGCCCAGCGTGCTGGCGTGGAGGACATCGTGGTCGCCAGCCCCCCAGGGCCGAACGGGCTCCCGCACCCCCTGGTGCTGGCCACCTGCCAGCTCCTCGGCGTCGACCACGTGGTCCCCCTGGGCGGGGCCCAGGCGATCCTGGCCCTGGCGCTGGGCACCGAGAGCATCCCCCCGTGCGACGGCGTGGTCGGGCCCGGCAACGCTCACGTGCAAGCGGCCAAGCAGCACATCGCCGGCCAGGTGCGCATCGACAGCCCCGCCGGACCCAGCGAGGTGGCCGTGCTCGTAGGACCCGAAGCCGATCCTGCCACCGCCGCGCTCGAGCTGGCCGCCCAGGCCGAGCACGACCCGGCTAGCCTGGTCGTGGCGCTGTGCCTGGGCGACGGGACCGAGGCCGCCGTGCTCGACGCACTCGACGAGCTGCTCCCCACGCTGCCCCGCCGCGAGATCATCCAGGCGGCCCTGGCCAACCAGGGTGCCGTGCTCACGGTGGACGACGTGGACGAGGCCACGGGGTTGCTGGACGAGCTGGCCCCAGAGCACTGCGTGCTCCTCCACACCGACTCCCCGGCCATCGCGGCCACGCTCACGGGTCCAGCCTGCATCGTCGCGGGCTCGCGCGCTCGTGTGGCCATCACCGACTACATCGCGGGTCCAAGCCACGTGCTCCCCACCGGGGGTGCGGCCCGCGCGTTCAGCGGCATCGATGTCGACACCTTCACGAAGCGCGTGCACATCGCCCTGCTCGACGACGTGGCCGAGCCGCTCCTCCAAGCCGGCGCCCAGCTCGCCCGGCTCGAGGGGCTGGAAGCCCACGCGCGAGCCATCGAGCACCAGGAGGGGGATCAGTGAGCGTCGAGGAACGCAAGAGCATCCAGGAGGTGCAAGCCTACCTGCCCGTGGAACAAGAGGGCCTGAACCTCTCAGACAACGCGAACCTCTTCCCACCCCACCCAGCCATCCAGCACGCCCTGAGCAGCATCCAGGCCGAGGACGTCCGCGGCTACCCCTCCGGCTACAGCGACGAGCTGCGCGCGCGGCTGGCCGAACACCACGGAACCATGCCCGAGGCCATCGTGACGGGCAACGGCTCCAGCGATCTCATCGATCTCATCATCCGGACGTTCACCGATCCGGGCAGCGGGGTCGCCTACCACCCGCCCTCGTTCAGCATGATCCCCCTGTGGGCGCGCTGCAACGCCTGTGAGCCCTTGGCGATCCCTCTCGTCGACGGCTTCCAGCTGGACACCGAGGCCTTCGGCGCCTCGCAGGCTCGCGTCGGCTTCCTGTGCCGCCCGAACAACCCCACGGGCAACGCCTTCCCCATCGAGGACGTCGAAGCCGTGGCCGACGCCTTCGGCGGGTTGCTCGTGGTCGACGAGGCCTACATCAGCTTCACCGACGCGCCCAGCGCCCAGCACCTGGCTGACCGCGGTGATGTCATCGTGCTCCGCTCGTTCAGCAAGGATGCTGGCCTGGCCGGCATCCGGTTCGGCTACGCCATGCTCGAGCCAGAGCTGGCCAGCAAGATCCACAAGGCCCGCGGCCCCTTCCGCGTGCCTAAGCTCACCGAGGCCATCGCGCTGGCCGCGCTCGACCACCCGGACCACGTAGCCAACCTCGTGGAGACGGTGCAGAGCGAACGCGAGCGCGTGATCGCGCGCGTCGACGAGCTCGGCCTCTCCCCGTTCCCCAGCGAGGCCAACTTCGTGCTCATGGAGACCCCCTGGCCCAGCACGACCCTGGCCAACGCGCTGGCCGGCCACGGCGTGCTCGTGCGCGACTTCAACGAGGAGGCGCTTGAGGCCTGCATCCGCACCACCATCGGTCCCCCGGAGATCAACGACCGGTTCCTGGGGGCCCTGGAGGCCGTGCTGGAGGAGGGAGGCCCGTGACGGCCACCGTGCGCCTGCTCGACTACGGTGTCGGCAACATGCACAGCCTCCAGAAGGCCCTGGAGCGCGCTGGCCTTGACGTCGAGATGGCACCCGCCGCCGACGGCCCCGGCGAGGCAGACGGGCTCGTGCTCCCTGGCGTGGGTGCTTTCGCGCCGGCCGCCGAGGCCATCGCACCCGTGCGCGAGGAGCTCGCGCAAGCCATCCGGGACGGCCTGCCCACCCTGGGCGTGTGCCTGGGCATGCAGCTCTTGTGCGAAGGCAGCGTGGAGGGTGACGGCATCGGGCTGGGCCTGATCGAGGGCGAGGTCGAGCGCCTGGCCGCCCCACGCATCCCACACATCGGTTGGAACACGGTCGAGGGACCAAGCCAGGGCCCCCTGGCCGCCATCGACGGACGCCACGTCTACTACGTGCACAGCTTCGTCGTGCCCGACAACCCCACCACCGTGGCCACCACCACGTATGGCCAGCCCTTCCCTGCCATCCTGCACGACGGGAACCTGCTGGCCACCCAGTTCCACCCAGAGAAATCGTCCGGCGCGGGTCGCATCGTGCTCGACGCGTTCACCCAGCTCGTGGAGGCATCCTCATGAAGATCATCCCAGCCATCGACCTGCTCGACGGGAAAGCCGTGCAACTGCTCGGCGGAGACCCGAACCGTCGCCTCTTCGAGAGCGACGACCCCATCGCCGAGGCGCAGCGCTGGTGGGATGCAGGTGCTGAGCGCATCCACGTCATCGATCTCAGCCGGGTGCTGGACCGAGGTGAGAACAACGGGCTCGTGGACGAGCTGCTCACCGAGAGCCCCGTGCCCGTGCAAGTCGGGGGCGGGCTGCGAGGCCTGCGCCACATCCGCAAGATCCTAGAACCCCACGACGACGCCAGCGTGGTCGTGGCCACGCGCGCCTGGACCGACACCCTGTGGCTCGACCACGTCACCGAGGAGTTCCCCGGCCGCGTCATCGTCGCGCTCGAGCTCAGCAAGGGCACCATCGCGGTCAAGGGCTGGACCGAGCGCACCAAGCTCACCCTCGAGGAGGGCCTCTTCCGGCTCAAGGGCTACGACCTGGGTGGCGTGCTCTTCACCGATATCGACCGGGAGGGCAAGCTGGCCGGGCCTGCCATCGAGACCACGCGCAAGGCAGCCAAGGAGCTCGACGTGCCGCTGATCGTCAGTGGTGGGATCTCCACCGTCGAGCATATCGAGCAGGTGCGCGATGCCGGCGCCTGGGGCTGCGTGATCGGCACAGCCCTCTACACCGGCGAGCTCGACTTCGAGGACGCCCTGGAGGTGGCAGATTGAAGCTCCAACACGACCGAGAGACGCGCGAGACGACCATCCGACTGGACCTGGCCACGGGCACCGAGCCCCAGGTGGACATCGCCTGGGAGAGCCACGGCGGCATGGACGAGGGCATCGAGCCCGCCATGGCCACCCACCTCTACCACACCCTGCTGGCTTACGCACGCCTGGGCGGCACCCTGGAGGCCGGAGGGGACCTGGCCCATCACGTGGTCGAGGACACGGGCATCGCGCTCGGAACGGCTCTCGGCGAGCACGCCGCCAACGCGCCCATCGTGCGCTTCGCCCAGGAGACCATCGCCATGGACGAGGCACTGGTCCAAGTCGTGCTCGACGCAGGTGGCCGCCCGTTCTACGCCAGCGATCTCGCCGAGGCCAGCCACCTGTGGGACCACGCCCTGCGCTCGCTGGCCTTCGAGGCAAAGTTCACCCTCCACGTGCGCGTGCTTCGCGGACACGACCCCCACCACATCGTCGAGGCCACCCTCAAGGCCACCGGCCGCTGCCTGGCCACCGCGCTGGAGCCCAGCGATCGGCTGGAGTCGACCAAGGGCCACGTCAAGGAGTGAGCGGGGTGACCGTTACCTCGATCACCAAGGGCACGAAGGGGCCACGAAGGACACCAAGGACCTCCAGAGGGGGAGAGGTTCGAGGACGCGCCCAGCGGTCCCTGGATGCTCCTGTTCCTTCGGCGCCCCCCGTACCCTCTGTCCCCTCTGCACCCGCCGCGCCCCCTGTCCCCTTCGTGCCCTTGGTGTCTCCTTCGTGCCCTTCGTGGTCCAGGTCGTTGTTGTTGGATCGGTGGTGCCCATGCCGCTGACCAAGCGCATCATCCCGTGCCTGGACGTCAAGGACGGCCGCGTGGTCAAGGGTGTCAAGTTCCAGAACCTGCGCGACGTCGGAGATCCCGCCGAGCTGGCCGCCCGCTACGAGGCCGAGGGCGCCGACGAGGTCGTCTTCCTCGACATCAGTGCCAGCACCGAGGGCAGGCAGACCACGCGCGAGGTCGTACGCCAAGCCGCCGAGCAGCTCTTCATCCCGCTCACCGTGGGCGGCGGGATCGGCTCGGTGGAGGACATCCACCGCGTCCTGCGCGCCGGTGCCGACAAGGTCAGCATCAACACCGCAGCGGTCAACCGGCCTGAGGTGGTCACTGAGGGCGCGGCCCAGTTCGGCAGCCAGTGCATCGTGGCCAGCATCGATGCCCGCCGCATCGAGCCTGGCCCTGACGGGGAGCCCCGGTGGCGCTGCTTCACCCATGGCGGCTCGAAGCCCACGCAGCTCGATGCCATCGCCTGGTGCAAGGAGCTCGCCGAAAGGGGTGCCGGCGAGATCCTGCTCACCAGCATGGACTGCGATGGCACGCTCGACGGCTACGACCTCGAGCTCACCCGCCGTGTCGCGCGAGCCGTGGACGTGCCTGTCATCGCCAGTGGCGGCGCTGGGACCCTGGACCACTTGCGCGAGGCCGTCGTCGAGGGCGAGGCGGATGCCGCGCTGGCAGCCAGCATCTTCCACGACCGCACCTACAGCGTCCAGCAAGCCAAGGCGCACCTGGCCCAGGCTGGGGTCGCGGTGCGCTTGGATCTCTGACCACCACCCTCATACCCTCCCCCTGGCTTGTGCCCCCGTGCCCGCGCTCCCGGACATCGACTTCGAGAAGGGCGACGGCTTGGTGCCGTGCATCGCCCAGGACGCGCTCACCGGCCAAGTGCTCATGCTGGCCTACATGAACGAAGCAGCCCTCGAGCGCACGCTCGAAACCGGCCAGGTCCACTACTACTCGAGGAGCCGGCAGGCGCTTTGGCGCAAGGGCGAGACCAGCGGTCACACCCAGGAGCTCGTGGCCCTCGGTGTCGACTGCGACCAGGACACGCTTCTGGCGCTCGTCGACCAGACCGGCCCGGCCTGCCACACCGGCGAGCCCACGTGCTTCTTCGACCACGTGGAGGGGGTGCCCGAGCCCGTGCTCGTGGACCTCTGGCACGTCATCGAAGGCCGCGCTGCCGAGCTACCGGAGGGCTCATGGACCACCCGGCTGCTCACCGAGGAGGGCCTGGTGGAGGACAAGGTGCTCGAGGAGGCCCAGGAGGTCGTGGACCGAGCCGGCGGGGCCGGCGAGGACAGCCTGGCCCACGAGATCGCGGATCTCGTCTACCACGTGCTCGTCTTGGCCAAGAAGCATGGGGTGGGCTTGGAGGATGTGCTGGGCGAGTTGGCCAAGCGCCGGGGCTAGCGGAACGTTGTGACCTGTCCACGGTGCCTTGACGCATCCTTCGTGCCCTTCTGCTTGAAGAATCGCTCAACCACGGTGGCACCGGGCTAGGCAGGGACTCTGGCGGGCCCCTGCTCGCCGGGGCTTGGCGTGGGTTCGAGGGGGAGCTCAGTTACTCCTCGTCCTCGTCCTCGTCTCGCCACTTACCTCGTTTGAAGTGGTAGATCCGCATCGTTGCACCTCCCTGGCGCAGGGCCAGGGCCGCGGGCGGCTCGACCCTTGCCTGCCAGCCCACCGGCTAAGCCGAAGTTGGGCTGGAGAGGGGCAGCGGGTCCCGGGGATCGGTGGCCGGGCATCATCGAGCGAGCCACCATGGAGCGCATTGAATATATGTAACTTTCGGGCTTGGGCATGGTTGGGACGAACGGGGTCCGCAGGCCCGTGCGGTGCTGTGACACCCTTGGCGGAAGGGTTTAGCCCGAAGCCAACGCTTACTGGGCCGTGTTCGCTTCCCGCGTCGAAGGGTTGGACGTCTCTGGGATCCGGAAGCTCTTCGAGGCTGCAAGCGAGGATGCGATCCATCTTGGCATCGGGGAGCCCCATCTGCAACCCCCCGAGCATGTGATCGAGGCCTACATCGGGGCGGTGCGGGAGGGTCGCAACCGGTACAGCCCAACCGCTGGCTTGCCGGCGCTGCGAGCAGCCCTCGTGGAGCGCTACCAGGCCCAGTGGCCCGGCCTCTCGGCTGACAACGTGGGCGTTACCACTGGCTCCACCTCTGCCTTGCTGGCCACGCTGTTGTCCATCGTGGAGGACGGCGACGAGGTGCTCGTGCCTGACCCGGGCTTCGTGCTCTACGCGCCTCACACGCGCCTGTGCGGGGGCACCGCCACGCGCTACCCGCTCCACCACGACGACGGCTTCCAACCCGATCTCGACGCGCTGGCCGAGGCCGCCACGCCCGAGACCAAGGCCATCATCGTCAACTCGCCCAGCAACCCCACGGGTGCGACCCTGACCGAGGCCAGCATCCAGGGCCTCCAGGACATCGCCGAGGACAACGACGCCTGGTTGCTCAGCGACGAGGCCTACGACGCGTTCACCTACGGCTGCGACCACGTCTCGCTGCTCGACCGCGGCATCGAGAAGCTCGTCTACTTCAACACCTTCTCCAAGCGCTACGCCATGACCGGCTGGCGGCTTGGCTACGCCATCGCACCCCCCGAGATGGCCGCCAAGATCCGGGTCGTGGGCTACCACATGTACGCCGCTCCCCCGACCCCGGCCCAACACGCAGCCCTGGCTGCCCTCCAAGGCCCCCAGGATCACACCGAGCGCCTCCAGCGCGAGCTCACGGAGCGCCGGGAGGCGGTGGTGGCGGGCCTGGAAGCCATCGACGGCGTCGAGCTCGTGGCACCCACGGGCGCGATCTACGCCTTCCCCCGCATCCAGGGGGCCCTGGATAGCATGGAGCTGGCCATGCGTCTCTTGGACGCCGGCGTGGTCACGGTGCCTGGCTCTGCCTTCGGGGAGCTGGGCGAAGGGCACATCCGGCTCAGCTTCGCCACGAGCCTCGAGGACATCGAGTGCGGTCTCCAGGTGCTCGCCAAGGTGCTCGACGGCCTCTGAGCGGCGACCCTCTACCGCGGAGTCGCGGAGAACGCGGGGCCGCGCAGAGACCGACAGCAGGTTTCCTTCGTGCGTTCCTCTGCGTCCTTCGCGCTCTCCGCGCCTCCGCGGTGCCCGCCATCACCGAGAGCCCTTCTGGTAGCGCTCGCGCGCGTCCTCGACGACCTCGATGGCCGTGGCCTGGTCTCGCCATCCCTCGATGCTGACCTTCTTCTCCTCTAGGTCCTTGTACACCTCGAAGAAGTGCTCGATCTCCTTCAACAGGTGCGGGGGCGCGTCGTCCAGGGTCTCCACGTGGGCCCACTGGGGATCGGCCACAGGCACGCAGAGGATCTTCTCGTCCGGTCCCTTCTCATCGGTCATGAGGAAGACCCCAACAGGCCGGGCCTCGACCACGCACCCGGGGAAGGTGGGCTCCCAGACGAGCACCAGGGCGTCCAGGGCATCCCCGTCGCGGGCCAGGGTGTCCTCGATGAAGCCGTAGTCGCTGGGGTAGTGGACCGAGGAGAAGAGCATGCGGTCGAACACGATCACGCCGCGCTGCTTGTCGTACTCGTACTTGTTCCGGCTGCCCTTGGGGATCTCGACCATGACACGCAGGACCAGCTCGTCCCCCGGCGGGCCCTCTGCTTGACCGGATCCAGCATCCTCGTCCTCTCCACGGCTGAACAGCGGCATCGCTCCCTGCAGGAGGCCGAGCGGCTTAAGCGAACGGGTTGAGTTATGTAGAGGGTTCCACCCTGCCCCTCCCCAAAGATGCGGCCGAGCAAGGCTTACCCGAAAGCGCGCTGCCATTTTCTCGAGGGGTCGTTGAGCCATGACCCCTGACCCTCTGAGTGGGGAGACCGAGCTTAGCCGCGAGCTGGGCGTCACGGCCGTGGCATCCACCGCCACGGGCACCATGATCGGGGCCGGCATCTTCGTTCTCCCCGGTGTAGCCGCCGCCAACGCGGGACCGGCTGCCGCGCTCTCCTTCCTCATCGCCGGCGTCATCGCGGCCATGAGCACGTTCTCGGCAGCCGAGCTCTCCACCGCCATGCCCAAGGCCGGCGGCTCCTACTACTTCGTCAGCCGGGCCATGGGCCCGCTGATCGGCACTGTGGTCGGGCTGGGCGCCTGGCTCTCGCTGGTGCTCAAGGGCAGCTTCGCGCTGGTCGGCCTCGGCCAGTACGTCATCTTCTTCTCGCCGGTCCCCGTGTTCATCACCGCGCTTGTCGGGGGAACGGCGCTGATCCTGATCAACTGGCTGGGCGCCAAGGTCAGCGGCATGGTCCAGAACGTCGTGGTGGTGCTCTTGCTGGCCATCATGGGCGTCTTCGTGGCCCGCGGCCTCTTCGCCGTGGACCGCAGCCTGCTCACCCCGTTCTTCCACTTCCACTGGTCCAGCGTGACGCTCACCACCGGCATCGTGTTCATCTCGTACCTGGGCATCGTGAAGGCCACCGCCATCGCCGAGGAGGTCAAGGACCCCGGCCGGGACATCCCGCTGGGCATGCTCATCTCGGTCGCGCTGGTCACGGGCCTCTACGTGCTCGTCATGCTCATCGTCACGGGCACGCTGCCCATCGCGGGGATCGGGGACCGAGCCGCGCCCCTGGCTGATTCTGGCACGATCTTCCTGGGTGCGATCGGCGGAACCGTGGTCGCCGTGGCCGGCATCCTGGCCACCACCTCGACGGGGAACGCGGCGGTGCTCTCCTCGGCCCGCTTCCCGTTCGCCATGGCACGGGACGGCTTGATGAACCCGAAGCTCAACCAGATCTCCAAGCGGTTCAAGACCCCATCCCGGGCCATCTGGCTCACGGGGCTGATCATGCTGGCCCTCGTGGTCGCCTTCGATGTGGAGGCCCTGGCCAAGCTCGGCGGAACCTTCGGGATCCTCGTCTTCGCGGCCCTGAACGTGTCCGTGATCCTGCTTCGACGGGCCAACCCGCCGTGGTACCAGCCCGCCTACACCGCGCCGCTGTACCCGTGGATGCAGATCGTCGGCACCGTGGCCTGCCTGGCGCTGATCCCCCAGATGGGGGCGCTCTCCCAGATCAGCGCGGTGGTCTTCATCGCCATGGGCGTCGGCTGGTACCTCTGGCAGGCCAGCAAGGCAGAGGCGGTCACCCCGGACTACGGGCTGGCCGACCAGCTCCGCCGGGTCCGCCACGTCAAATCCATCGAGGAGAAGCGCGAGGCCCTCGAGCAACCCCAGCAGGCCGACACGCCTGCACCAGAGCCCGAGCTCGATCAGCCCAAGATCGTGGTCGAGCTGGTGCAGGGCAAGCCGAACAAACAGCTGCTCTTGCTCGCCGCTGCCCTGGCCCGCAAGCACGAGGCCCGGGTCGAGGCTGTCATGGTCTCCGAGATCCCCCACCAAGTCCCCCTCTCCGGACACAAGAGCGCCCTGGATCCGGAGTGGACCGTCAAGATCCTCTCCCGGCTCGCAGAGCACGACATCACCACAGACCTCCACCATATCGTCACCCACGACCGCGACCGGGCTCTGCTCGCGCGCATCGACGAGCACACCATGCTGGCCCTGATCGACTGGCACGGCCCGTTCAGGCTCCATCGGTTGCGGGAGAGCCACGTGGACACGGTGCTGCGCAAGGCGCCCACGCAGGTGGCCATCTTCAAGCACCGCGGGGTCCAGGAGGTCGCCAACATCGTGGTCGCCACCGGCGGCGGGCCCTACGAGCGCGCGGAGGTGGAGACCGCTGATGCCATCGCATCCCTGGCCGGCGCCCGGGTCACCTTCGTGAAGGTCCTCCCACCCGATGCTCCAGATGAGCGCGTTCGAAACGCTCAGGCCTACCTCCACGAGCTCGGTGAGTTGGTCGACGCGCCCGCCCAGGTCCAACTGATGCGCTCCGAGGACGTGGCATCGGCCCTGGTGGAGGCCAGTCGGGAAGCAGACCTCCTGATCCTTGGCGCCTCCGAGCAGGCGCGCGTCGGGCGCACGCTGTTCGGCGATCTCACCGACCGGGTCGCAGCACGCACCGATGCATCCGTGCTCATCGTGCGCGGCGACAGGGGGCGCAAGCCATGGCACCAGAGCTTGTTGGACCGGTTCCTTGGAGGAGGTGGTTGAGCAGTGGCCGTGGAATCTGCCGCCTTCGACGTCCTTGACCTGCTCGTCGTGCTCGGGCTCGCATGGGTCTTCGGCGCCCTCTCGGAACGCGTGGGCTACCCAGCGCTCATGGGGGAGCTCTTCGCCGGCATCCTGTTCGGCCCAGCCATCCTGGGTCTCTTGGGGCCCAGCGAGCCGCTGGCCGTTTTCGCCGAGTTCGGGGTGTTCCTGCTCATGGTCTACGTGGGCATGGAGGTGGACATCGACGACATCGTGCGCCTGGGCCCCCAGTCTCTGCTCGTGGCCATCGGGGGCTTCGTGCTCCCCTTCGCACTTGGCGCCGTAGCAGGCGTCTACATCGGTGCCAGCCTCGAGGCATCGCTGTTCATCGGCCTGGCCATGGCCGCCACGTCGCTTGCCACGAAGTCCAGGATCTTGGTGGACATGGACCTCCTGGACACCCGGATCGCCGGCGTGCTCCTCGGCGGCGCCCTGATCTCGGATGTGGGTGTCATGGTCGTCTTCGCAGGCGTCATGGCCTTCGCTGCAGCCGGCACGGTCGATGTGTCGGCCATCTCGATCATCCTGATCGAAGCCGTGGCCTTCTTCGCGGTGACCCTGTTCATCGGGTACACCTTCCTCCCCAAGATGTGGCGCGGGCTCGAGGAGCTGCGGCAGAAGCACGGGTTCGTCGACAAGACCGCCGCCTTCACGGTTGCCATGCTGGTCGCCTTGCTCTTCGCCGCCATCGCGCACGCCCTGGGCCTCCACGTGATCATCGGCGGCTTCATCGCCGGCATGTTCCTGCGGCAAGCCGAGATCAGCAAGGGCCTCTACACGAGGCTACACACGGTGGTCTACGACCTGGCCATCGGCTTCTTCGCACCCATCTTCTTCGTGACCGTCGGCTTCGACCTGACGCTCTCGGTCTTCCGGCAGGACCTCTGGATCCTGGTCCTCCTGACCGGTGTCGCGTTCATCGGCAAGATCATCGGGTCGTGGCTAGGCGCTCTGCCCTCCAAGCTCACCAGCCGGGAGGGCTTCGTGATCGGGCTGGGCATGAACGGCCGCGGTACCGTCGAGATCATCATCGCCAGCATCGGTCTCTCTGCTGGGATCATCACCCAGGACCTGTTCACCATCCTGGTCTTCCTCGCGATCTTCACCACCGCTCTGGTCCCGCCGACCATGACCTGGGGGATCGATTGGCTCGAACGCTGCGAGGGCGTTGTCCGGATCGCGGAACCGATAACCGTGGAGCCCGAGCCCGGTGACCCGGTAGAGCCTGCGGACGAGCCGTAGCCCTCGCGGCGAGGGGGCCTTGGTTCACGTGTTAAGGACCACGACCGGGCACGGGGCCTCCTCGAGCAACCGTTCGACCTGAGGGCCAAGGTAGAGATGGTCGCTACCCGCATGGACATCTGTACCGAGCAGGATCAGGTTGGCTCCACGCAGGCGTGCCATGTGCAGGATCCCGCTGACCTGGTCAGGGGCCAGGGTGACCTTGCCCTCCACGTCGGCCCCGAGTGCTCGCCCCATCTCCTCAAGCTCTTGCACGATCTGGTGCCCCAAGGCCATCTGGCGGCCGCGGACACGGCTGGAACCCGGGCCTCTCCATCCCTCTGCTTCGGCTTCTGCGACCTTGAGCACCACCACGCGCCCTTGCCCGTCCCGGTTCAACGCGAAGGCGAACTCGGCCGCGTTCCGGGCGGCCTTGGACCCATCGGTGGCGACCAGGATTCGATCCGGCGTCCACCCGTCGATCTCCCGTGGGCCCCGCACAACCATGGTCGGGCAGGGGGCCATGCGGACCACGTAGTCCACAAGCGGTGTGAACAGGACCTCGGTCTGGTTCTGCCGGTCCTCCGAAGCGCCGAGCATGATCAGGTCGTAGTCGTTGGTCGCCTCCGCTAGGATGGCCTGGCCGGGGTCCTGGCCTTCCACGATCCGAGACAGCACCTCCCGGTCAGGGAAGAGGGTAGATAGCTCCTCGAGCATCGCCTGGGCCTCCTGGAGTCTGTCGGCATCATCGACGACGGTCAAGAGGGTGATCGACACGTCCTGCTGGACGCTGAGACGCTCGAGGAGGGCAGCCTCCGCCACCTCGTTGCTTGAGATGGGATCCTCCCTGAGCCGGATGGGCAGCAGCACCCGGTGGATGTTGGCCACCACGCTGCCCTCGGCCAGCTCCTCGCGACGGAGGCGCTCGGCCTCCTCCTCGCTGGGCTCGACCCGGTGGAGGACGAACCGGAGACAGGCTGGTGCCATCAGGGAGGTGACCATGGCCATGACCACGATGATGGAGAACATGTCCTGGGTGAGGATGCCGAGGTTGAGCCCCACCGTGGCGATGATGATCTCCAGCGCGCCCCGGGCGTTGAGACCCGCGCCGTAACTGAGGGCGTTCCAGTGGTCTTTGCCTCCGATGAAGCGTGCACCAAGATAGGTGCCAGCGACCTTGCCGAGGGTGGCGATGGCGATCACGACCAGCGTGAGGAAGGCAAGGTGGGGGGTGGCCAAGCTGGCGGCGTTGACCTTGAGGCCGGCCACGGCGAAGAAGATGGGCGCGAAGATGCCCAACGCGATGCCATCAAGCTTGTGGTGGACATCCTGGGGGAGCCGTGGCATCTGCCCGAAGATGATCCCCATGACGAAGGCGCCGAGGACCGGTTCCAGGTGGAGGGCCTGGGTCATGGCACCCCACGCGAAGGAGAGGATCACGACCAGGGTGAGCAGACGGTCGGTGCTGGAGACGCGGTCCTGCACGAAGGAGAGGCTCCTCCTCGCCAGCCAGCGACCCACCGTGAAGCTCAGGAACAGGAAGAGCAGGACGCTGCCGACCGTCTTGGCCAGCGCCAGGGAGCTAAAGCCCCCGGCGCCTGCCAGGCCCGCCACGATCCCCAGCAGGATCCAGCCGATGGTGTCGTCGTTCATCCCAGCGGCAAGGATCGTTTGGCCGACGTCACGGCGGATCAGGTCCATGTCGATGAGGACCTTGGCGATCACCGGGATGGCCGAGATCGACATGGCGGTCGCCACGAACAGCGCGAAGACGACCCGCCGGCTAGGGTCGGCCAGCAGGACATCAGGCAACCAGAACCCCAGCGCAAGCCCGGTGCTGAAGGTCACCAGGATGCCGCCCCACGAGACCCCCAGCGCTGTACGTGCATGGCGTCGGATCAACGCGAGATCGGTCTCGAGCCCGGTCATGATCAGCAAGAACATGACCCCGATCAGGGCCACGGTCTCGAGCAGGAACCCCTGGATCTCGGTCTGAGGCAGGATCCACGAGCCGACCCAGGGGACGGCACCACTCAACAACGAGGGTCCGAGAAGGATGCCGGCCAACAGCTCGCCGACCACGGCGGGTTGACCCAGGCGTTGGGAGATCTCGCCGAGAGCCCGGGCGGTGAAGAGCAGGAGCCCGATCTGGACAAGGAGCTTGAGCACATCGTGATGGGAGGCGGCGGTGAACGGTTCGACGATGACAGGCACCCCGGGTCGCCCCCGCCTCGTCGGCGTTCCACGGCGAGGGGCGTGCGGGCCCCACGGCTGTGGAACGGTGATAAGCGTTCTGGTCCCGGGAGGTGCGGGGTGGTCAGGTTCGATCAGGCGGCGCCAGGTGGATCAGGGTGTCCCCCGGCGCCGGAGGGGGGCGCTCCTCGATCGTGTAGAACACCAGGTTACCGCTCGGCTTCAGGAGCGCCAACGCGATCAACCGCGTCTCCTCGTCGGTGACCGCCAGGGCGGCCGCGTCATCCTCGATCTCCTGGGTCTCCAGGGTCCAACCGGAGTGGAGCATGTCCCGGATGCGCGTGTAGGTCATCCCCTCCTCGAAGAGAAGCCGGCCTCTGAGCGGCTGGGGGACGTTCTCGGTCCCGTCGTCGGACTCGGGTTGCGGGGGGAGCTGATAGGTGTTGGATCGCTCGAACACCTCGAGGAAGTGGAGCCCGGTGAGCGTGTTGATCTCATCGTTCGGCGTCACCGAGATCAGGTGGCCGATGCCTTCCAGGTCGATCTCCTCGAGCACCGTGTCCGACAAGGTGCTGCCCTTGAACGTGCGCAGACCCTGGTCCCAGGCATCCTGCAGGTTGCGACGGTTCGTGTCCACCATGAGCACGGGCAGGCCGGCCTCGTTGAGCAGGGCGCCAAGTTTGCGGGCCCAGGGATGTGCGCCGACGATCATGACTCCCTGGGGGTTGGGCGTGGCCACCTTGAGCAACCGGGAGAGCGGCGAGGCGCCCAGGCCGTAGATCGCCACCGTCCCGATGATCACCAGGAAGGTCAGCGGGACGAGCAGCTCGGCCTGGGCGTAGCCCTCATCGGCCAACCGGATCGCGAAGATCGAGCTGACGGCCGCGGCGACGATCCCGCGGGGGGCCATCGACGCCAGGAAGGTCCGTTCCCGCCAGTCCATCTCCGAGCCCCAGGTCGAGATGACCACGCCGAGCGGGCGGGCCACGAGGATGAGGACAGCCAAGAAGATGAAGCTGGGCACACCGAGCAGCTGGAGGTCGGCGAACTCCAGGCGGGCGGCCAGGAGGATGAAGACGACTGAGATGAACAGGACCCGGAGGTTCTCCTTGAACTCCAGGATGTGCCGGATGGAGATGTCCCGCTGGTTGGCCAGGACCACGCCCATGATGGTCACGGCCGCCAGCCCCGACTGGGACTGGAAGTTCTCGGCGACCAGGAAGACGGAAAGCACCACCAGCAGCGTCATCGGGTTCTGGAGGACATCCGGGATCCAGTGCTCCCGAAGGAGCAGGTAGATGAACATGCCGCCGGCCACGCCGGCCACGATATCCACGAGCAGCGACTTGCCGATCGTGAGCGCGACCACGGTGGTGGCCTGCTGGATACCACCCGCCAGGATCGCCTCGAAGGTGAGCACCGCCAGGATGACCCCGATGGGATCGATCAAGATCCCCTCCCATTTGAGGGCGTTGCCCACCGTGGCCTTGGGCCGGAGGTGGCGAAGGATGGGGATGATGACCGTGGGACCGGTGACCACCAGCACCGCGCCCAGCAGGAAGGAGAGCTCGATGTTGAGGCCGACGATGAGATGCGCGGCCACGACGGTGACCAGCCAGGTGGCCGCGACGCCGAGGGTGATGAGGTTGCGCACCACCCGGCCGATCTTCTCAAGCTCGACGATCCGTAGGCTCAGGGCGCCCTCGAAGAGGATGATCGCCACAGAGAGCTCCACCAACGGCAAGAGCAGCCGCCCGAAGAGGGCGTCGGGGTCGATGATGCCAGTCACCGGTCCTACCAGGAACCCCGTGATGAGCAGGAGCAGGATCGAGGGGAGATGGAAGCGCCAGGCGATCCAGGAGGCTCCGATGCCCAGGATGACGATGAGCCCCAGGTCGAAGATCAGGGGCTCAGCCATCGCGCGCGGGGCCTCCGCTGGGTCGGCTGGTCATGTGGGGTGGGTGGGAACGGTTCGGTCCCTGGGCTCGGAGCACGTCGGGGCGGCCGACGAGGCGAACCCCTATAACGGTTACGAGGCGCCCGGGGAGCCCACACTCGCGGCACGCTGCCCCCGGCGTCGTGGTGCTCCCTCCCGGTGGCAGTCTGAAGCGGGGGCTGGACGTGGCCGAGGCCAGCCTCCAGCGCCTACGGGAGCCGGCCTGCACGCCTGGGGCTCGCTCACGCTGGCCGTGCACGCCGGCGCCAGGGGAGCGTGAGCCGGCGCGCACCCGGCGGGGCCGTGGGAGGGGAGAACGGCCGGGGCGAGACCGGGTACGCCGGGCCGTGCCCCCCGGCCGGTGACCAGGCGTACCGCTACGTGTTCAGCGCCTACGCGGTGGACAAGCGGATCCACGTGCCTGCCGGAGCCCAGCAGGGGGAGATGTTCGCGGCCATGGAGGCCGACGCCCTCGCGTGGGGCGAGCTGGTGGCCAGCTACCCGCGGTGAGCGGTTCTCAACGTCACCGGAAGGCGGCCTCAAGCTTGGCCTCGGCGGCCTCGAGCGTCTTCTCGGTCACCGCGAAGTGGAAGCGGATCAGATCCTCCCCCACGCCTGGCTTGTGGTAGAACGAGCCGCCCGGCACGCCGGTGAGGCCCACCTCGCTCGTGAGCCATTCAGCGAAGCTCCGGGAGTCGCGCTGGGCCTCCTTGGGGCCCTCCACGCCGGTGAAGTCGGCCATGACGTAGTAGGCGCCCTCCGGGGTCACCGGGTCGAACCCGGCCCCCGCGAGCAACTCGACGAGATGGCCTCGCTGCTTGGTGTAGCGCGCCAAGAGATCGTCGTAGTAGCGCTGAGGGAGCTCCAGGGCCGCCTCGACGCCCACCTGGAGCGGATGGGGGGCACCCACGGTGAGGAAGTCGTGGGTGCGGCGAAGCGCGATGCTCATCTCTGGTGGAGCGATGGCCCAGGCCACGCGCCACCCGGTGCACGAGTAGGTCTTGGAGGCACCGGTGATCGTGATCGTGCGCTCAGCCATTCCCGGGAGCGTGGCCATGCTCACGTGCTCGCGGTCGTCGTAGAGGATGTGCTCGTAGATCTCGTCGGTCACGCACACGACATCGTGGTCGATGCAGAGGTCAGCGATCACCTGCTGCTCGTCCCGGGTGAAGACCTTGCCCGTCGGGTTGTTGGGCGTGTTCAGGATGATGGCCTTCGTGCCTTGGCCGAAGGCGTCCTTGAGCACCTCCTCGTCGTAGGTGAACGCGTGGTCGGGCCTTAGGGGGACCGTCTTGAGCGTGGCCCCGCTCATCACAGCGTCCGGCCCGTAGTTCTCGTAGTACGGGTCGAAGAGCACCACCTCGTCGCCGGGGTCCACCAGCGAGAGCATCGCACACATCATGGCCTCGGTGGCCCCGCACGTCACCGTCACGTTCTCATCCGGGTCGGCCTCGATCCCGTTGAAGTTGCCGGCCTTGCGGCAGATGGCCTCGCGAAGGCCCTGGGTGCCCCACGTGGTGGCGTACTGGTTGTACGGGCCATCCAGGGCCTCGTGGGCGGCCTGTACCATCTCGCTGGGTGGGTCGAAGTCCGGGAAGCCCTGGCCCAGGTTGACCGCGCCGTGCCGGTTGGCGATGCGCGTCATCTCCCGGATCACGCTCTCGGGGAAGAGGTTGACCCGCTCGGCCAGCCGGGGATCGGCCAAGGCGTGCTCGCTGGGCGTCGTGACGACCATGCCCTGACATGCGTCCCTGGCACGAAAGCGTGGCGGTCGCTCGGACCGCTGAGTCATGGGCTCCCGGTCCAGCAAGCTTACCACGGCCCGTTGCCCTGCCCCCCTCCATGCGTCCCGCCGCGACCCTTGTGCTCTGCCTGGCCCTCCTCTTAACCGGCTGCACCTCCGTGCTCCCAGGCCAGCCCTCCTCGACCAGCGGGGAGGCCGCGGCATCCCGGTCCGGTAGCAGCGCGGAGGACCCCGCACGCTACGCTCCCGAGGAGGACACGGTCACCTGGCGGGGAGGCGTGCACCGCATCGGCTACCAACCCAACGAGACCGCGCCAGAGGCCATCACGCTGGCCTGGAGCCTGCCAGGCATCAACAAAGGCACCCACACCGCGGCCAAGTCCAGCCCCCTGTACGTGGACGGGAGCTGGCTGGTCCCTGGCGACACGGGCATCCTCTACCGGGTCAGCCACGCAGGCGAGGTCCTCTGGGCTGCGGCCTCGTGGCCGTCGAACAACGGCTTCCACGGCACACCCGTGGTGCACAACGGGACCGTTTATCTGGGTGCCTACGACGGGGCCCTCTACGCCTTCGAGCTGGAGACCGGCGAGGAGCTTTGGCGCACCCGTCTCGGGGGCTCCATCGGTGCCAGCCCCCTCTACCACGAGGGCCTGATCTACATGGCCGTGGAGACGCCTGAGCCCAGCGGCCACGTCTCCATCGTGGATGCCCAGACCGGCGAGGAGCTCTGGCGGGACGAGCGCATCACCGACCACCCGCACTCGTCGATCGCGCTGGACCCCGAGGCCGACCGGTTCGTGGTGGGCGCCAACGACGGCCTCCTCTACGCCTGGAACACCTCGACCCGGGAGCTGGCCTGGACCTTCGAGACCGACGAGCCCATCAAGGGCCCGGTGGCGGTCTACGCGGGCTCGGCCTACGCGGGCTCCTGGGACGACCACGTCTACCGGGTGGAGCTGGCCACCGGCGAGCTGGTCTGGGCCTACGAGACCGACGGCAACGTCATGGGTGGCGTGGCCATCGACCCCGCCACGGGCATCCTCTACGTGGGCAGCTTCGACGACACCGTCTACGCCCTGGACGCTGGCACGGGCGAGCTGGTGTGGCGCCGCGGGACCGGGGGCTCGGTGCTCTCCAGCCCGGTCATCGCCGGGGACACCGTGCTCGTGGGCTCGTATGACGAGCATCTCTACGCCTTCAACGCCACGACCGGCGCCATGGTCTGGCGCTACGAGGCCAACGGGCGCGTGTCCAGCTCGGCCGGGGTCGGCGGGGGCCAGATCGCGTTCACCGAGCGCGCCGACGAACGGCCCGGGCGGCTCTACGTGCTGGAAGCGCTACCGTGATCTCACGCAGGCCCAGGTGGGAAGAGGCGTCAGGTTGAAACCCCGCCAGGGGCCTGGGAGCTCCGGTGTCACCATGAGCAACCCACCCTTCGAGATCCCGGATGGCTGGACGCTGACCCCTGAGGGGGACAGGATCGAGATCCAGGTCGAGACCGAGGACTTCGTCCAGGCCGTGGATATCATCCAGGAGATCACCCACATCGCCGAGGACCAGATGCACCACCCGGACGTGCACATCGAATCCTACAACACGCTACGCATCGCCAGCTGGAGCCACGACATCGGTGGCCTCTCGGATCGTGACGAGACCCTCGCGACCTCGATCAGCGAGGTGCTTGAGAAGCGGGGGCTCCTGTAGGCCCTTGAGGGGTCTGGGCCCCTTCCAGGTAGGCCCTCAGGCTGTCCAGGTAGGCGTCGTAGGCAGCCTGGCCCTTCGCGGTCAACCGGAGGCGCACCTGGAACCCGGCCGGGGTGAGCGCGCGGCGGCGCTCCACGAAGCCCGCCTCCTCCAGCGTGGAGACGTGGCTGTCCAGGTTCCCGTAGGTCAGCTCCAGGGCCTCGCGCGTCCACGCAAGCGCGGCGTCGCGGTTGCGATGCAGCAGGGTCACGATGCGCAAGCGCGTGGGTTGGTGGATGACCGGATCCAGCTCTGGGAGATCCATGGTCGGCCTCACCCGAGCCGGAGGATCACGGCGGCCACCGCGAAGTAGGCCAGCGCTGAGGTGACCGGCGCGATCAGGCTCAGCCAGGCGTAGCCCGTGCCTCCTGTCCCCACGATCGGTGTCGCGACCAGGGCCACGCCGGCGATGCCGACCCCCGCGAGCACGCCGGCGCGGCGCTCGATCCGACCGGAGGCGTTCACACCCAGGATCGCCAGGGCGCCCGTGGCCACGCCGACGGCGAGCAGGACCACCGCCGGCTCCAGCATCGCCACGTCCACCCGGGAGACGAGGTAGAGACCCCCGAAGATGAGGCCCAGGAAGACGATGCCGCTCAAGATGCCCTCCCGGTCGCTGCCCTGCAGGTCGGCTGGCATCACCAGGCCCGCCGAGGACCAGAGCACGCGCGTGATGACCACGGCCATGGCGACCCACGGGATCCAGAGCACTGGGAAGAGGATCTCGACATCCGAGCTGTAGGCGTCGAAGATCGCGCCCACGTAGCTGTACGAGACGAAGATCCCAGCCATCGTCAAGCCCCAGACCATCCAGGTCAGCGCGCTCGTACGCGCCTCCAGAGCATCCGAGAGCGCTTCCACCCGGCCGATCTCCTCCACCGCCTCCTCGACCGAGAAGGAGCCGGCACCCGACGTCGCGGCTTGGGTCATGGACCGACCATAGGGCCGATGGGATAAGCCGTGCGCTATCCTCTGTGATGAAGAGAGCGCGCACGCCTGGGCTTTCGCCGTGCGTGCGCGCTAGAAGGGGTAGGCGATCTCCAGGCCGGCCTCCAGGGTCGCCTCGCGGACCTCCATGGCGGCTTGCCTGGGGTCAGCTTCGAGGTGGCGTGCCGCGTAGACCTCAGCGATGTGTGCGAGGCGCTTGCTCTCGGTCTGGCTTGCCAGCCGGGCGAGCAGGGCCGTGGTGTGGGTGTGGTAGGCCTGGAAGAGCAGATCCAGGGCGGCCAGCTCCATCTCCTCCTGGCTGGCCTGCTGGAGTTGCTTGGCCTGTCCAACGAGGTCCTCCAAGCTCGCCCGCATCCGGTCGACGGCTCGTTTCACCGGGCTGTGCCCGTCGGCTTGGCCCACGGTCGCCTCGACGTGCGTGGCGAACACGACGAGCGCGTCCTCCTTGGCCTGGGCACGAAGCAGGTCGAGGCCCTGGATGTTCGTGGTGCCCTCCCAGATCGGCAACACCTGGGCGTCTCGCAGCAGCCGGGGCGTGACGTACTCCTCGATGTAGCCGTTGCCGCCCACGAGCTCGCATCCCTCGCTGGCAGCCTCGACGGCCAGCTTGGCCGTGGCCGCCTTGGCCATGGGGGTCAGCGCTCGCAGCAAGGCGCGCGCCCCCCCGTCACCGTCCATGTCCCCGTCGGCCCACGCATCGAACACCTCGGCGGTGTCCATCACGAAGGCCAGCGCCCCTTCCGTATCGACCGTGAGCTCGACGAGCTTGCGCGCGAAGAGCGGGTGCTCGCGCAGTTCGCGCCCGAAGGCCTGGCGTGTCGCGCCGGCGCGCAGGCCCTCGCGCAGTGAGCGGCGCATGATGGCCACGCTGGTCACGGCGTTGTAGAGCCGGGAGAGGTTGACCATCTCGGCCATGGCCTTGAACCCGCCATCCTGGTCGCGCACCAGGTAGGCCACGGCATCGTCGAGCACGATCTCGCCTGTGGGCATGCTCGTGACCCCGAGCTTGTCTTTCAGCCGCTCGATGCGAACACCAGGGTTCGGGGAGCCATCCGGGAGGTGGCGAGGTACGGCGAAGAGCCCCAGCCCGCGCGTGCCTTCGCTGGCATCCGTGCCTGGCATGCGGGCCAGCGCCAAGGCAAGCCCGGCCACGCAGTTGCTCGCGAACCACTTCTCGCCGGTCAGCCGCCAGCCCCCATCCTCGGCTTGCCGGGCCACGGTGGCGGTCGCACCGCCGACGTCGCTGCCGCCGGCTTTCTCGGTCAGGTACATCGCCCCTTCGAGGGGCGCATCTTCAGCGCTAGACGGCGCGTCCGTGGAGAGCGAGGTCAGGCGGGGGACGTAGCGCTCGCGGAGCTCGTCGGGGGCGTGGCGGTCGAGCACGAAGGCGGCCCCGTCGGTCATGCAGGCCGGGCAGTAGTAGCCCGCTTCGGCCTGGGAGTAGAGGTAGCCCAGCGCGAAGGCGACGGTGCGGGGGGCGCGCTCGGCCGGGCCCAGGGGGTGCCAGGGGGCGGTGAAGACCCGGTGTTCGCGGGCCAGGCGCTGCACC
>CAYNEI010000018.1:44700-45780 GCA_964396185.1 uncultured Thermoplasmatales archaeon | reverse complement strand
CGGCGCCATTTGATCAGGCGCTGCTGGGTGATGTCACGCATCTCGTCGGCTCGCGGGCGCTTCCAGCGCTCCGCCATGTGGGAATAGGAACTCCGCGCCATCGCTAAGCACCCCCCTCGTAGAGGGGAGCCGGCCTATGGGCATCTCTGGCATAAGCGTTTGGGTCAGGTGGGAGGGGGAACCCGGATCGCGAGCTGGACCACGGGATCACTGAGCAGGCAGGGGATCGCGAAGAGCGCCAAGGGACTACGGGGTTCAGCAAGGGGTCACCAGCCCCGCGAATTATAATGGTTATAATGAAACCGGAAGCGTGATACGTGGCCCGTCAACTGCTCTCGCAGGTTAGGTGAGAAGATGCGTGGTGTCAAGATCGTCGCGGCTCTGCTGCTCACGGCTTCGCTGGCTGGGTGCGCTGCCCAGCAGGATGATGGTGATGACGATGAACCGGCGACCATCGAGGTCGCCTGGGTCGAAGAACCAAAGGACATGGACACCGGGCAGTCTGTCGACTTCTCCTGGGAGCTGACCGGTCCTGATGGTGAGATCCAGCACACGGGCGTCCACTGGGCCGACTACTCTGTCAGCGATCCCGAGACCCCGGGCGACTACGGGAACTCCTCGGGCGTGGAGGAGCCGGCCAGCGTGCCGAGCGAGTACACGGCCAGCGAGACGTTCGACACGGCCGGGACGTACCACTTCCGCGCGCACGCCATCGTCGACGGCGAGCACGAGTGGACGCCCGAGGTCTCGATCGAGGTCAGCGATCCAGACACAGCTGAGCCCCCCGTGGTCCTCAGCGTCGACGACGCCACCGAAGAGGCGGCCGTCGGCGGGACGCTGTGGGTGAACTGGAGCGTCACCGGAGCGCCCTCCGAGATCGCCCACACCGGGTTCCATTGGTCCGACTCCAGCATCTCGGACCCCTCCAGTCCAGCCGACTACGGGAACTCCTCCGGCGTGGTGGAGCCCGCAGATGTGCCTGGATCCTACAACGCGTCGTTCACCGAGGACGAGCCCGGCACCTACTACGGCCGCGCCCATGCGATCCACGCCGGCCAGCACTACTGGTCCGAGGAGCTC
>CAYNEI010000018.1:22829-44600 GCA_964396185.1 uncultured Thermoplasmatales archaeon | reverse complement strand
CTACGGCCGCGCCCATGCGATCCACGCCGGCCAGCACTACTGGTCCGAGGAGCTCGCCTTCGAGGTGGGGGAGGGCTCAGACTCCGGCCAGGGGGCAGACACCCATCACGTGGTCGAGATGACCGGGTTCGCCTTCGAGCCCGCCGAACTCACCGTCCAACCAGGCGATACGATCAACTGGACCAACCTGGACACCGTCACCCACACCGCCACCGCCGAGGACGGCGAGGGCGGACCCGACTCGGGCGACATCGCGCCAGGCGAATCCTTCAACTGGACGGTTCCAGACGACATGGAACCAGGCACGTACGCCTACCGGTGCATCTACCACAGCACGGGCTTCGAGACCGGGATGGTCGGTGAGATCACCGTCGAGGCGTCCACTTAGTGCTCGGCTTGGTGCTCGGCCGCGCGTGCTCGGCCGACCGCATCGCTCTTGACCCCCCTCGCTGTTGGGCCTCGCATGCCTGATGCGGTCCGCCTCGAGCTCAAGGACGATGTCGCCATCGTCACCGTCGACCGGCCCAAGCAGTTGAACGCCCTGGACGCCACCGTGCTGGATGCCCTCGAGGAGCAGCTCGTGGCCGCCAGCAAGCAAGCCCGCGCCATCGTGCTCACCGGCGAGGGCAAGGCCTTCGTGGCAGGTGCGGACATCAGCGCCATGCAAGCCATGGGCCCAGACGAGGCCCGCGCGTTCAGCCGCCGGGGGCACGCGCTCATGGATCGCATCGAGCAGCTCGACGCGCCGGTCATCGCTGCCGTCAACGGCTTCTGCCTGGGCGGCGGGCTCGAGCTCGCGCTGGCCTGCGATCTCCGGGTAGCCAGCACGCGCGCGGTCTTCGGCGTGCCCGAGGTCACCCTCGGCGTGATCCCCGGCTTCGGTGGCACCCAGCGCCTCTCGCGCGTCTGCGGGCTTGGACCCGCTCTGGACCTTGTCCTCACCGGCCGCAAGATCGACGCTGAGCAAGCCCTTGCCTTCAACCTGGTCACCCATCTCGTCGCCCCCGAGGAGCTCATGGCCCAGGCCACCGAGCTCGCCCAGACCATCGCCTCGGCCGGGCCGCTGGCCATCCAGCTCGCCAAGGCCACCACGCGGCGCGGCGCGGATGCCAGCCTGGACACGGGCAACCAGCTCGAATCTGAGGCCTTCGCGGCCTGCTTCGCCACCGAGGATCAGAGCGAGGGCATGGCGGCCTTCCTCGACAAACGCACGCCCGAGTTCACGGGGCGGTAAGAGAGACCTCCGGCGCTTGGCGGAGCACGCCAACGTACGTTCTTAGCCGCGCGGCTCGGTGCCACTGCGCGAGCCGTGCGGCTCCCCTCGATACTCCAAGCGTTCAAGAGAGGCACGAAGAGGCAGAGGGGCGTGGGTTGTGTGAGTCGGATGATGGCCTTGCGGCCCTCCCACGGTCCCCCTGCGTCTTCGTGAGCGTGATACCGGTCAGTGGTCGTGGTCGTCGTGGCCATCGTCCCCGTGGCCTGTGTCCACGGTGAGGCCCGGGATCTTGAGATCCAGGCTGAGGCCCAAGCTGAACTCGATCTGGGCACCGCTGTTGGCACTGATCTCCAGCACGTAGCTCCCACTCGAGAGGTCCACAGGCATGGAGGCCGAGCTGCTCTGAGGGTCCAGCTCAGCCAACTGGTAGACGACCTTGCCGTTGTCGGTGAGCAGGTAGACATCGAGATCCGAGGCGGTGGAGGGATCCGACCACGTCAGCGCCAGATCACCTGATCCAGGGTAGATCAGCCGTAGATCGTAGCGGGCCGAGTCGATGAACGAGTTCTCAGCCGGTTGCTGGATGCCGTAGAGCGCCAGCGATGCGTTCGCGCCGGCCGTGCCAGCGGTCAGCGTACCGGACTCGGTGAAGTTGAACGTGGGCTTGGGCACCGTGTGCGTGACCTTGACATCGAAGCTGTCCGTGGCCTTGGCGCCCTTGGGGTCCATGGCCTGGGCCACGATGCGGTAGGTGCCGGACTCATCGAAGCTGAAGGTCGCCTCGGGACCGGTCTGGCCCGTGGACTCCGGGATGCCGAAGCCCGAGCCGCCGCTTGAACCACCGTGGTCGTGGTCATGCCCGTCGTCGACGCTCTGGTCCTTGGTGAGCAGCCACTCGATCTCCACGGGGTCCCCGTCGGGGTCCGAGGCGCTTGCTCGCACGGTCAGGGGGTCGTCGTGGGCGACCCAGCCCCGGTCGGCCTCCATGGAGACGGAGGGAACAGCGTTCTCGCCGCTGCCCACGGGCACCTCGATCACACCTGTGAACGTCTCGTTGCCGGCCACCGCTTCGAGGGTGACCCTGTAGAGGTTGTTCGTGTAGGCGAACTGGTGGTCGACCACCTGGCCGGTGGCGCTCTCACCGTCCCCGAAATCCCAGTTGAACGTGAGCGCGTCAGCGCCCGGGGTTCCCGAGGCATCGAAGGTGAACACCGTGTCAGCGTCACCGCTCTCTGGGGTCACAGAGACGACGAGGCCCTGGGTGGCCAGGGCTTGCGGATCGAGCTCGTCATCGCTCCCGATGCAGCCAGCCAGGCCGGCTGCGGTGAGCAGCGTGGCCAGCACGATCACGCGGGCTTGCACGGGTCAACCCCTCCGGCGCAAGCGGGCCATCGCGAGAGCACCCACGATGGCGACGATGAACGGCGCGAGCCCGATGGGGCTTTCGTTGGTTTCCTCCTCTTCGTCCTGGCTGAGGGGTTGGACCTCCTCGCCAGCGTCCGAGAAGCCCACGGCGGTCCCGCGCTCCTGGATCGTGAAGCTCGCGGTCTTCTCCGCTGTGGCGCTGTTCTGCAGGTTGGATGCGCTCACCGTGATCTCGTAGTCGCCGGCTGCGGCGTCGTCGGCCCGGTAGTTCCAGACCCACGTGGCCAGCACCGGCTCGAAGTGGTGGTTGTGCACGTAGGATTTCTGGACCACGATGGGTCCCTGGAGGCTGGTGGGGTTGATCACGTTCCCATCACTGTCTCGGACCTCGAAGGAGAGCTCGTCGAGGTCCACATCGTAGTTCCCGTAGGGCGTGACGAAGGCGGTGTGGAACGCGATCTTGCGCTCCCCGATGGGCTGCGGGTGCACGTAGTTGAGCCGGATCGGGTTCTCGATGGTCATCTCCAGCCGGTTGGGGAACTCGGTACCAGTGTGGATGTTCCACTGCCGGTCCATGATCTTGACCCCGTTCTGGTCGACCTGGTGCCACTCGATCTTCAGGTTGAACGACTCGTCGGCGGGGATCGTGGAGATCTGCGGGCTGCCCATGGGGATCTCGATCTCCATGGGGCCGCCGTTGGGTGGGGTCACGATGTCGAGGGTGACCTCGCCCTGGGCGACGAGCTGGCCGGCGTCGAGATCGGCCTCGATGTCATCACCGAGGCGTAGGCTGGCCACGACGTTGACCTGGGGGATGACACCGGCCTGGGCGCCCTGGACCTCGGTCAGGAGCTCGGCAGCATCCGCGGACATGTGCCAGTAGGCGGTGAGCTCCTCGCCGGCCAGGTGGAGATCCTCGGCCAGGCCCCGCTCAGGGTGGAAGCGGGGCTCGCGCAGCGAGGTGTTGTAGTGCACCGGGCCAGGCGAGTTGTACATGAACAGGTAGTTGGCGTTGCTGCCTGGAGCGGGGCCGGCGGGGGTCTCGGCGGTGGGGCCGGTGCGGCCTCGGTGGAGGTCCGGGGCGGCATCGTCCATGGCCTGGGTGTTCATGGGCACCTTGTCCAGCAGGTTGTAGACGTGGTGGTACATGGTGACCCGAACCGGTCCATCATCGTACCCGCTCGTGCCGTCACCCTGGTACTCCTCGGTGCCCTGGGCAAGCACGGTGGTCGGTGTTCCTAGTAGCATGGCTCCCACAAGGATCGTGGCGATCGTAGCTCGCATCAGGCATCACTCCCGTAGACCGAGTACCCCTCAGGGGCCGGCGCGTTGTAGAAGGAGGTGAACACATGGTCCACCCGGAGCTGGATGGGCGTGCACGCCGACACCGGCGATGCGCCCGGTAGGCAGTCCGGACTGGTGAACGTCCGGAAGGTGATCGGCCAGCCTTGCTCCTCGAAGGCGTAGCCGCAGTAGCTGTCCCCTCCCGCCTCGCACTCCTCGCTGAAGAAGGCGGAGATCTCGTCCAGGGTCGTGCGGTTGACCCGGGTCAGGAACGGTGACTCGACCGCGGTGTCGACGAAGACCGTCCAGTTCCCAGAGGTGAGCTGAGCGTGACCCTGGATATCCGCGGCCATCCAAAGGCTGTTGGCCAGGGGACCGCCGCCGCTCCACTTGGCTTCCCAGACGAGGGTCTCCAGTGGGGCTTCGAACTCGAGGCTCGTGATGAACTCGTCGTTCGTGGCGTTCCCGCCCAAGCCTACTTCCTCAAGCACGCTGTTGGGGACGCTGCAGACGGCCACCGTCAGGCTGAAGACGGGGTTGCTGGTAGCAGCCCCGCACTCGATGAAGGCAGCCCACTCTTGCTGCTGGGTGAAGGGCTGGTCGGTGAAGGTGCGTGTGAGGATGAAGTCGACCGGGGTGATCTCACCTGCGGTCACGTCGATGATCTGCTGTGAGGAGACCAGGCCCTGGCCGCGCACGCTGATGGTGTAGGTGCCGGGCTCGAGGAGCGAGAAGGCGAACGAGCCGTCCGTGTCGGTTCGCACGGACGTGCCAGTCTCCTCGAGGGTCACGTTGGCACCCTCGAAGGGTTGGATCGCTTCGTCCGTGACGACGCCCTCGACGCCGCCGAGGCGGTCGTTGACGTCTGCACGCTGCTTGGTGAGGGCGGCTTGGTCCTCGCCCTCGCCGTCAGCACCGCCCAGACAGCCCCCAAGCAAGGGAGCTGCCAGGAGCAGCAGGATCAGGGAGAGGGGGGGCAAGCTGCGTCGCTTCCGACTCACAAGGCGAAGAGGCTCGATAGGGGCTTAAAAGGTTTATGGACACAATGTCCATCGGCACCAGGAGGGATCAGGGGAAGGGAGGGTCCGTAGGGCTCACTCCGTGAGCGTGAACACGTCTTGAGCGAACGGTGTCGGCGCATCCTCGTCGAAGGGCGCGATGCGCACCGCGATGAGGTACTTATCCGGTTCGGGCGCGGTCCCGTTCTCGTTCATGCCGTTCCAGTGCGCTGAGTACCTCGAGGAGGGGCCGGTGCCGTTGGGTGAGAGGCGCACGTCCACCTCGTTGATGTAGAGGATCTCTTCGCCCTTCCCGGCAGCCATGGTCATGGTGCCGTTGGCCCACGTCGTGCCCGTGTTGTTCACCAGGAACTCCATGGGCTCCCCTGCAGGGTTCTCCCGGGGGATCGGGTCCACGGTGATGGCGTGGTGGGGGGGTCGCAAGAGCTCCACGGTGCCCCGTAGATCGTAGCCCTCGACCACCATGGTGTAGCTGCCCCATAGCACGGGGTTGCCGGCATCGTCCAACCCGTTCCACGAGAGGCTGACCGTCCCCCCGGCTGGCAGCGGGCGTCCGTCCCGGATGTCCTCGTAGCTGCGCACGACGGTCCCGTTGGCCGAGACCACGCGCACGGTGATGGGTGCTGGCGCTTCACCGTCGCCCACGTTCTGGATGGTGAGCTGGGCTGCCTGGCCCCACTTGATCGTCTCCTCGGCGATGCTCGCCTGGAGCACCGGTGGTGCGTCCGTGCTTGTGCACCCGGCCAACAGGCCAGGGGCCAGCAGGACCGCCACGACAGCCGCGGCTCGGATCATGGGAACGTGGAGCCGGAGGCCTCAACCGGTTGGGGTCGATCCGGGCAATCCTGCACGGTGGCGGGGCCGCCGAACTCCTCGCATAGGCCGAGGAAGTGGGCCTCGATGTCGAACCGGTAGCCCACAGCCGCACCCTCGTCGCCCTTGACGCGCACGGTCCAGGTGCCGGCGTCCATGAGGCCGGTGACGTTGATGTACTTGCGATCTTGGTCGCTTCTGTCCTCGCCGAGCAGCTCACCGTTCGGGTCGTAGAGCTCGACGAAGACGTTGCCCGGGGCGCAGTCGCTGCTCCCCGTCTCGTCCGGCGCACAGATGCCGCCGGAGGGGCTGTCCACCAGGAAGAGCGTGAGGTTCGTGATGTTCTGCGTGAGCTCGAACGGGTGGTCCTTCACGTCCCGGTTCCCAGCGTCGTCGCCGAGCACGCCACTGCCCATGGTGCCCACACCGACGTTGCCCTCGTCCTCGAAGGTGACGTAGATGTCCACGGTGGTGTTCGCTCGCACTTGTCGGCCTCGCTCTCCCTCCAAGATGGCCTGCACGAGGTAGAGGCCGGGGGCGCGGAAGGTGTGTTCGGTGGCCTGGCCCGTCTTGGTCGTCCCGTCGCCGAAGGACCAGAAGACCTCCCGCACGGTGGCGTCGGTCCCCTCGGGCAGCGTGGCGGCGAACTGGATGGCATCGTTGACGTGGAACGAGGGGGCAGTGTCGTTCGAGTGCTCCTCGGCCGCGCTCATGCCGATCAGCGGGGTCGGGAGCGGAGGCAGCTCCTCGCGGCCCTGGCCGCTGGCCTCCAGCTCGGTGCGCGTGATGCTGTGGATCCGGGTCCCATCACGTTCTGCCACGAGGTTGTCGAAGCGCACATCGCCCTCGTCGGCTGAGGCTTCAAGATCCAGGGTGACGGTGACCTCGACATCCTCACCGGCATCGTAGGTCGTTGGGATGCTGAGCGTTGCGCTCCCGAGCGTGCCGTTGCCGGCGGAGAAGTTGGCGAACCGGAGCGTGGTCTCCCGGACCTCTCCATCCACGGACCCCTTCGAGGCTACGAGGATGGCTTGCCCGGAGCTGGAGAGCTCGGCCAGATCCAGGGTCCCTGCGTGGACGTTGAGGATCTCGGCGCCGTTCGTCGCGTTCATCGTGACCTCGGCACCGGTCACGGTGGCCGTGGCGTTCCCAGGGGCATCGCCGAGGGCGGCCAGGAAGACTTTGAAGCCCTCGGGGCCTGGCGCGCCTGGATCATCGTCCGAGTCATCGCTGTCCAGGCAACCGGCCAGGGGGACGGTGAGCAAGGCAAGAGCGAACAACCAGGTTACGGACCGTTTCGATCGGGTCAGCAGGGTCACCCGGCCGCCAAGGGGAGACCGCGGTTGAAATAGTTTCTGGGCCCAGGCCCCAGCTCATCTTTGACATGGCTTCCGGTTCTCCCGAAGGCCCTCTGGCCCGTTTCGGGCTTGCGCCCGGGAGGGCGCGAGGTCCACAGGCCCGATTCGGGGGTTCGGGCGTGTGGAAGTTTCGCATGGAGGGTGAAGAGGGACACCTTTCGTGGGTCTGGTGTGAGAGCCCATGTACATCAGGAACGATGAGGACGGCGAGGAGCCCGAGATGAAGGAGATCAAGGTCAAGATCCCGGTGGACTTCCACTGGCGACTTCACACGCTCAAGCTCACCAGCGGTACGAACATCTCCGAGACCGTGCGCTCAGCGCTCTGCGGCTACTTCGAGGAGATCTTCGAGTCCAAGGAAGAGAAGGCCGAGGCCTGAGGCTGCGCGCAGGACCGTGCCCGGCTCACCTCGTGAGCTGGGCCACCGCCCGGCCGCCCAGGGCGACCCCGACGACCACGAAGGCAGCCAGCACGCCAGCGTTCCACGTGAGCCCGATGGGGCTGGGCGCGCCGGTGAGCAGCCATCGAAGCCCTTCGACGAGATGGGTCAAGGGGTTCACGGTGGCTACAGCAGCCAGCCAACCCGGCACGCCCTCCAGGGGATAGAGGGCATCTGAGAGGAACAGCAGTGGCAGGTTGAGCAAGATCAAGAGGCCATGGAACGCCTCGAACGACGGGCTCTTCATGGCCAGCCACGCCGAGAACCCGAAGGCACCCAGAGCGAAGAGGCCGACGACCACCAAGCTGGCCCCCAAGCCGATCCACGTCACACCCCCTAGCCCGAGAGGGATGGCCAACACCAGCAGCAGCGCGCTCTGGGCGACGGTTTTCACCGCAGCCGAGCCAGCCAGGCCCAGGTAGTACTCGATGCGCGCGATGGGTGCAGCGAGGTACTGTCGGGCCTCCCCGCGCTCCACCTCCAAAAAGAACGTCGCGCCTGCGAAGAGGCTGGCTGTGAGCGCGGTCAGGGCCACCAGGCCAGGGGCCAGGAAGGCGAGGTAGCTCGAGCCCACGCCTGCCAGATCGCTCCCGAGCACTGAGTCCAGGGCCAGGCCGAAGAGCGCCAGCCAGAGTACGGGCGCGAAGAGCGTGAGGGTGACCTCCATGGGGCTGCGCAGGAAGATGCGCAGGTGCTTGCTGGCCACTGCCCGGGCGCCGGTCAGGCCACGGGAGAGCGCCGGGCTCACGCGTCCACTTCCTGGCTGGGCTGGGCCAGGGGGCGCCCGGTGATGCTCAGGAAGACGTCGCTGAGGTTCGGCTCCCGCACCGTCACGCTCTCGTAGCCCACGCTGGCATCCTCCAAGGCGTCCACGACGGCGCCGGGGCTGCTCGCCCCCGGATCGTCGGTGGCCAGCAGCACCTCGATGCCGTCACCGGTCTCGAGCATCCGGCCGACCCCCCAGAGGCCAGCCAGGGCGTCCCGCACCGCTTGCTTGCTGTCCGTTCGGCCTAGCTCGATGCGGACCACGCGGCCCCCGAGCTCGCGGGAGAGGGCCGCCGGCCGGTCGCACGCGATGAGCTCTCCCTGGTCCAGCACCGCTACGCGGTGGGCCAGGCGCTCGGCTTCAGCCATGTCGTGGGTGGCGACGAGAAGCGTGGTCCCCTCGTCGACGAGCGCGAGCAGGCGGTCCTGGACCTCCAGCCGGGCGCGGGGATCCAGACCGGTGGTGGGCTCGTCGAGCGCGAGCAGCTCGGGCTCGGTCATGAGCACGCGGGCGAGATCGCATTTGCGCTTCATGCCGCCCGAGAACGTCGAGACGCGGTCGTCGGCACGCTCGGCCAAGCCCACGGAGGCGAGCAGGTCGTGGGCTCGGGCCCGTGCTGCGCGGGGGTCGAGGCCGTAGAGCTGGGCGTGGTGGAGCAGCACCTCGCGGGGGCTGAGGTGCTTGGAGGCGATGGGCTCCTGGAAGGCCACACCGATGGAACGGCGGACCTGGCCAGGCTCGGTGAGAACGGAGTGGCCCGCGACCCGAGCCTCGCCGCTGGTGGGCTCGATGAGGGTGGCCAGGATGTCGATCAGCGTGGACTTGCCCGCCCCGTTGGGTCCGAGCAGCGCCACGCACTCGCCGGGGTCCACGCTCAGGCTCACCCCGTCCAGGGCCTGGATCCTGCCGTAGGATTTCGACAGGGAATCGAGCTCGAGCACCGGGGCCATCATGGGGCCAGAGGGGTCAAGCGCTTGAGCGTTTGGGCCTCCGCTACAGTCTCACCACAGAGCCACAACGAACCCAAGGGAAGGGAAGGAGGGGAGCATGGGGCCGCAACCGATCCACCGCACCAGCGCGTGGACCGGCGTGCCCGTTGTGCCGTCGCGGTGAACGGTGCTCCGCCCAAACGGATAAGAGGGACGCCTCCGTACGATGACCTACACCCGACGAAAGGTTCCGCCTAGGCCGGGGGGCTCGGCGTCCCCTGTCACTCGAGATCGCCGATACGCGAGGGCTGAAAGCGCCCGCGGAGGCGTGACCGGGTCGGCGGCAAGCCGGGAAACAACGATGAGACCTCGTCCGCCGGGGTCCGGGGTGACGGCAGGCGCGACCGGAGGGTCGACCCTGCCGCCTTTGCCACGGGTACCGGGCCAGGCACGGAAGTGAGCAGCCCCACCGTGGACCTGGGACGCTCAGCGGGTCGCGGGGTCGAGAAGGTTCCCGGGCACCTTGCCGTGGATGCCGCACGACGACGCGGGATGGCGGAACCCGTCAAAGGGCCCGTGGGAGCCGTTTTCGGCTCCCACAACCTCTGAACCCACCCAGCCTCGCCCAGGCACTCTCACGGGCCGGTGGGAGGGCCGTACGACGGTCGAAAGGGAAGGCTATTCAAGCCCTGAAGTGCCATGGGATACACATGACCGAGCTCAAGGAGGACTACCTCGATCCCTCCTTGGATCACCTCCCCAACGGGTCCCGCCTGGTCGTCATCGACTTCTCGGCGACGTGGTGTGGCCCGTGCAAGCGACAAGATCCCGTGTTCCGGCGCGTGGCCTCCGCCTTCGGCAACGAAGCCGCCGACGAGCCCGTCACCTTCCTGACCGTGGACGTGGACCGCAACCAAGCGCTGGCCAGGGCCTACAAGGTCAAGTCCGTGCCCACCACCCTGGTCATGGCCCAGGAGTCCAGCCTCTTCCGAGGCATCCACTGGCGCGAGAAGGCTCGCTTCCAGGGCGTGATCCCGTACCCGACGCTCAAGCAGACCGTCTCCGAGCACCTCGAGGATCTCTGAGCTCACGCCACGAACCGGTACACCCCGTGCTCGGGCTCGGCCACGAGGTTGGCCTGCTTGAGCCGATCCAAGTGCTCGCGCGCCTCCGGGACAAGGATGTCCAGGCGGGCCAGGGCCTCGAGCCACTGCTCGTGGGTGAACGTCTCGAACTCGCGGGTGAGGCCTTCGGCAGCCAGGCGGACCCGGCTGGCCTTGGCGGTGACCGAGCGAGCTTGGATGAGGGCACGATCCACGGCATCCCGCGTCGGCTCGGCGGGCGCGGGTTGCGCGAGCTCGCCCCCGGCTTTGCTGGCGTTGACCTGGCCAAGGGCGTGGCGGGCCTGCTCCACGGTCTCGGTGCGAGCGTGGACGATGGCCTCCCCGATGGCGATGCGATGGGAGCACCGAGGGCACTGGGTCGTCTTGCGCCCCTCCTCGGCCACCTTGGGGGCTCCGCACCCCTGGCACGCGACGACCAAGTAGGCCATGTCGGTTCAGGGCAGGAGAACGAGCGAGGCGATGCACGCGCCGTAGTGGTCCATGGGGATGCGGGTCTCCTCGATCCCGTAGTGGATCTCATCGAGCTTCACGTCGCGGTGGCGCGCGATCTCGTTCATCTTCCACTCGAGTATCTCCTCGAGGGCAGACCTGTCCATGTGCCCGTGGCCCTCGGCGACGTAGCCGCCGTGGCCGTCTTGCCGGAACCCGTAGGCGATCCCGGCCGAGATGGTCTCCCCCTCGGTGCCGCGCTGCTGCGCGAGCACGCAGTGGGTGATCGCACCCATGGGGAGCTCCATGGGCTCAACCTCCTCGATGCCGACGGGCAACACCGAGCTGACCGAAACAAGGTTCTGCTCGGCGATGCCAGCAGCTACCAGGGCTTGGTCGAAGGCGTTGAGGTCGGAAACGGGCGAAGTTGCGGTTCCCGTCGCCACGAAGTAGCGGGACGGGATCTTGACGAGCGTGTCCACAAGGGTCGAACTCACATCCTGCTCTTAATCCTACGTGTGAACGGATGGACCCCACAGCCGCCCTGGGCGGGGGGGTGCCCCGTGAACCGCGCTGGCGGCCCTTGCGCTCGATGGACCCATGACCGGTTGACCCCTTACGCAACGTTTAATAGCGCCCGGCCCGAGGTTTAGCGTGAGGGGTCTGAACATGAACGCCCATCGCTTCGCAAACCTCGGGGACTACCTGCGTGATTTCATGCGCGCTGTCAACCAGCGCGCAGCCGTCGACGGGAACGCAACGTTCTCCATCCAGGTCCTCGACGACGGGCTCAAGACGACCGATGTAGAGCTTCTGAAGTAGATCCCTCTACACTCTCCCGGAAAAGCTTTTGAACCCCCCCAGCCACGGTTCGGCTGGAGGCACATCTTGACCGGCACGCACGGAAGCGAACCCCAGCGCATCGGAGGCCGCTGCTTCACGAACACAGGCGACTACGTCCGCGCCTTCCTCTCCGCGGTGCGCGCGCACCAGAAGCTCACGGGAGCCTCCGAGCTACGCATCCAGATCGACCCCGAGGGTGAGCTGCCCTTGGCACAACGGTTGCTCTTGAGGTGACCCGCCCCCCCGGCCGCCGGGACGAGGGGGGATCAGAGGGTCTCGAGCCAAGTGACCAGCAAGCGCACCCCCGCGCCGGTGGATCCCTTCGGGGTGTAGTCCCCGTTGAGCAGCGGCTTGCTGTCGTTCCACGCGGTGGACGCGATGTCCAAGTGGGCCCAACCCTCCTCGGGCGCGAAGTGCTCGAGGAACTTGCCGGCGGTCACGGTGCCGGCGTTGCGTCCGCCAACGTTCTTGATGTCGCCGATCACGCCCTTGAGCTGCTCTTTATACTCGTCGTAGAACGGGAGCTGCCAGATGCGCTCTCGGCTCACCTCGCCAGCGTCCAGGAGCTGGTCGATCAGCCCTTGGTCGTTGCCCATGATGCCTGCAGCCTGGGTGCCCAACGCCACGGAGACCGCGCCGGTCAGCGTGGCCATGTCCACGGTGTAGTCCGGCTCGAGCTCCTTGGCGTAGTCCAGGGCATCGGCCAGGATCAGACGACCCTCGGCGTCCGTGTTGAGGACATCCACGGTGTGGCCGGACCGCATGGTGAGCACATCACCCGGCTTGATGGCCCTGCCGCTGGGCATGTTCTCCACGAAGGGCATGAGGCCGATGACGTGCACGGGCAGATCCAGCTCGGCCACCGCGCGCAGCACCCCCGCCGTGGCCGCCGCCCCGCTCTTGTCGTAGCGCATCTTGTCCATGCCCCTGGGCCGCTTCATCGAGATGCCACCCGTGTCGAAGGTGACCCCCTTGCCCACGATGCAAACTTTGCGCCGCGCCCCGCTCGGTGCGTGCTCGAGGATCACGAACCGGGGCTCGCGGCTGGAGCCTTTGCTCACCCCCAGCACACCGCCCATGCGCTCGGAGCGGATCTCGCTGGGCCCGAGCACCCTGCATGTTAACCCGGCCATCTCGGCCATGGCCTCGATGCGTCGGGCGATGGCAGCCGGTGCGGCCTCGTCGCCGGACACGCTGGACAGGTCCCGGGTGAAGCTCTGGGCCTCCCCAACGCGCACACCTTCCCCCACGCCGCGCTCGACGGCGGAGACCTTGCGCCCGTCGCGCTCGAGCACCACCAGCTCGCGCAGCTCGACCGACTCGTCCTCCTCGTTGGCTGTCCCCTCGCGTTTGAACGTGTAGGCGGCCGAGAGGGCGGCCTCGGCGATGGAGCGAGCCGCGTGAGCGGTGTCCAGCCCGCCAGCGCCGGCGCCGTGGACGATGGTGGCGGCCCGCTCCACATTGGCTCCCTTGAGCGCCTTGACGGCCACGCCGGTGGCTCGGCGGACCGCGTCCGCATCGATCTCGTCGGCCTTGCCGAGGCCCACGACGACCACGCGGGGGGCCGGCAAGGCCTCCCCGGCGTAGAGCAGCACCTTCTGCCCGCGCTTGCCTTCGAAGTCCTTGGATCGGATGACCTGGGAGATCGCGCCGCCCAGCGCTGCGTCCACGGCCCCGGTGGCGCCGTCCGGTTGCTTGGTGCCCTGGAAGAGGTTGACGACGATCGCGTCCCCGTCGAACTCAGTGATGTCGCCCCGTTCGGTCGTGACCTTCAGCATGGGAGTCGGCCCGGCAACCGCGCCAGAGGGCAAGTAGGTTCGGACCCCGCACGGCAAGGCCCAAGTAGTTGATTATACGATACGTATAACGATGATCGCGAAGGTGCTCAAGTGGGGCAACAGCTACGGGATCCGCATCACCAAGGCCGATGCCGAGCGCCTGGGCCTGGCCCCAGGGGACGAGGTGATCGTGGAGGTCAAGGCCAAGCCGGGGGACAAGATCGATCTCTCTGGCCTGCCCGAGCTCAAGCTTGGTGGCTTGGCTGACCACCATGACGAGGTGGAGTGGGCATGAACCGCGTGGCTGACTCCAGCTTCCTGATCACGCTGCTCGACACAGAGGACCCACGCCGGCCAGGCGCTCAAGCGATCGCTACCGAACCTGCGCCGATCCTTGTCCCCGCCGAGGTCGTCAGCGAGATGATCGGTGTCATCCATGCGCGAGCCGGTTACCCATCCGCCCAGCGGCTGTGGGATGGGCTCGGCGAGATGGGCAACGTCGTGCACCTCAACACCACCCACCAGGAGGACGTCGCCCCCATCTTCCTGGCAGCCGAGGGCCGCCTGTCCTGGGTCGATGCCGCCGTCGTGGCGCACTGCCTGCGCGAGGACGCCGAGCCGTTGTGCTTCGACCAGGACATCGAGGCCGCCTACGAGGCCGCCACCGGAGCTAGCGGAACAGGTTCCGGCTGATCACGATGCGCTGGATCTCGCTGGTGCCCTCGTAGATCTCCGTGATCTTGGCATCCCGCATGTAGCGCTCCACGGGGTAGTCTGTGGTGTAGCCGTTGCCGCCGTGGATCTGGACGGCCTGGATCGCGTTCTCCATGGCCGTCTCGCTGGCGAAGAGCTTGGCCATGCTGGCCACTTGGCTCAGCTCCTCCCCAGCATCCTTGAGGCTGGCCGCCTTGTAGACCATGTTTCGCGCCGCCTCGACGCGCATGGCCATATCAGCCAGCTTGAACTGGATGGCCTGGAACCGGTTGATGGGCTTGCCGAACTGCTCGCGCTCCTCGCTGTAGACCACGCTGGCATCAAGGCACGCCTGCGCGATGCCGAGCGCCTGCGCGCCGATGCCCACGCGGCCGCCGTCGAGCACCGTCATGGCGATCTTGAAGCCCTCGCCGACCTCGCCGAGCACGTTCTCCTCGGGCACCTCGCAGTTGTCCAGGAAGAGCTGGACCGAGTGCGCGGCCCGGATGCCCATCTTGTGCTCAGGCTCGGACCACTCGAACCCGTCGGTGTCCTTGTCGATCAAGAACGCCGTCATGCCGCGGTGGCGCTCGGACGGGTCGGTCTTGGCGAAGTAGATGTACGTGTCGGCGTGGCCACCGTTCGTGATGAAGTTCTTCTGGCCGTTGAGGGTGTAGGTGTCCCCGGTTTTCTCTGCTGTGGATGAGAGCCCGGCAGGGTCCGAGCCTGCGCCCGGCTCGCTCAACGCGTAGGCCCCCAGGCCACCGCTGCAAAGGTTCGGGAGCCAGGCCTCGCGTTGCTCCTCGGTGCCCCAGTTGTAGATCGGCCAGGCGCACAGCGAGTTGTTCACGCTGGCGATCACGCCGTGGCTCGCGCAGACCCGGCTGAGCTCCTCGATGGTGATGGCGTACGAGACGGTGTCGGCCCCGGCCCCACCGTACTCGGTCGGGATGAGCATGCCCATGAGCCCGAGGTCGGCCAACCGCTTCACGTTCTCCGTGGGGAACCGCTTCTCGCGGTCGATCTCGGCCGCGATGGGTTCGACGTGCTTGGCGGCGAAGTCGCGCACGGTGCGCCGGATGAGCTCCTGTTCATCGGTCAGCTTGAACAGGGGCGTGGAGCCGTTGGTGGGCATGGGGGTCGGCCAACGATTCCGGGTGGTTCCCATAAAGGTTCGCGTGCTCCCAGGAGGCACGAGTTCACCACAACGACGGGATGAGCACGACGGTCCACCAGCGGACGGGTGGCAAGCGACAGCCCCTGTCTTGGATCCTTGTGTTCGTTCTGGCGTTGCGGTACACCTGAGGCACAGGGGCGTGTGATCTCCGCCTAGCCGATCCAGGAGGTTTCAGGCCGGGATGGGTGCGGGTCGATCGAGCCACCGGTTGGCCAGGATCTCCTGGGCATCTGCCCTGTCCAGCGTGATCTTCTCGACGTGATCCTCGTTCCGGATCGTGACGAGGAGGTGCTCCTCGGTGGAGTCGACGCTCGTCAGCATGTACCCGGATCTTAGCAGGCTCCCAAGCATGGTTAGCGCGGAACTGTGGTCCCTCACATGTTTCACCTGAGGAGGCGAACCTCTGGGGGGCCTTACCCTTGCATGCATCGGGAAAAGGTCCCTTAGGACAACGCTTTTCTATTTGGTTCGTCGCACGGCGCTCTTCGCGAGCCGGTAGTCAGCTTCTTGGAGGGGAACCCCCTTGAGCCCGGCGTGACGCGGGGCAACGGCTCGATCCGATCGGTCGGCATCGTCGGTGGTGGGGGAGCTGGGTGCATCACAGCGCTCACCCTCCAGCACGCCCATCCGGAGCTCGACGTTACGGTCTACGAGCGCGAACCCGAAGCCCACACCACGCTTTGCGCCGAGGGGATCAGCCACAAGACCCTGGCGCTCTTCGACGCATTCGACTCCACACCGCACTGCGCCCAGCGGTTCGCCGGTGCCAGCTGGTGGTTCCCTGGACCGGTCGAGGTCCTCGTCGACCAGCCGTGCTACACCATCGAGCGCTCGACCTGGATCCCCGCGATGGCCGAGGCCATCGAGAAGCGAGATGGGCGCTACGAGACCGGACGCAAGATCCGCCCCAACGAGGTCGAGGGTCTCGCAGGGGAGCACGATCTCGTCATCGGCGCAGATGGGCCAGGCAGCCAAGTCCGCAAGGCCATCGGTGGGGAGGCGACCACGCGCCTGGGGGTCCAGATCCGGCTCGAGGCCCCGTGGAGCGGGGATCGGCTCATGTTCTACACCCACAAGGCCTTCAGCCCAGAGTACGCCTGGATCTTCCCCAAGGGGGACATCCTCAACGTGGGCATCCTGGGCGAGGGGGACGGGAAGGACTGGGACCGCATCGAGGCCTTCCGCGAGTGGATCGGGCTCACGGAGGGAACCATCGTCAAGAAGGAGGCCTACCCCATCGCCTTCGACGGCACCCAGCTCGCGCAGGGCAACATCGCGCTCGTCGGGGATGCAGCCGGGCTCACCAACCCGCTCACCAAGGGCGGCCTGGCCGCCATCATCCACAGTGCCCAGCTCCTCTCAGTGGCCGTGGGCCAGGCCCGAGAGAAGGGGCTGGAGGGGAGTGCAGCGACCCGGGCCTACGCGCAAGCGGTGGCCGACCACCCCATCAGCGACCCAAGCTACGATGAGGCGCTCGACGTCATGCTACGATGGAGCAACGAGGACTTCGAGCGCCTGGCTCGCTTCGCCCCCAGCCAGGTCACGGCTGGCGGATCGATCAAGGAGAAGCTGCTGCTCGCCCTCGGCATGGCCACGAACCCAACCAAGCTCCGAGAGGTCCGAACGCTCTACCGGGCCATGAGCCTCTCGAAGGGCTACTCGTGGTGAACCAAGCTCGGCTGTGAAGGCGCTTGCTTCCGCAAGGAAAGGCTTCGACATTCACACCAATTTATCATTGAGCAAGCAGGTGCCTGGGTGGCATGGGGGAGACGAGCACGGACCTGGAGGAACAGCTCGCACAGCTCAAGGAGATCAAGGTGAAGATCCCCGTGGAGATCTACCTCAAGCTCCACCAGCACAAGATCCTCAACGGCGTTCTGCTCCAGGACGTCGTGGCCGAGGCCCTGGGCGACTACCTATCCGAGCTGGAAGGCCGAAACAGCGACTGAGGCCGGGCTTACCCACCTCGATGGGTCGCTGGCTCGGCTGCGAAGGCTATAAGGCGGGGGGTCCGCGTGCGACCATCGGCCGAGATGGCGCTCGATCCCAACATCGAAACGGGTCTCCAGGGGATCCCCGGCGAGGAGGATCTCGATGAGACCACGCAAGAGCGTCTCCTCAAGGAGATGACCGAAGCGCTGCGCAGTCTGGAGGCCAACACGAAGGGCGTGTTCGGCTCAGCGGTCGTCGACCGCGACGGGTTCCCCATCGCCTGGGATCTCAAGGGCGGCACCCAACAAGCCAGCGTCGGCCTGCTCGGAGCCACCCTGCGCGAGCAGCTCCGGCGGTCCTCCACGATCCTCGATCTAGGCGATTTCTCCAGCGGACTCGTCAAGTTCGAGAAGGGGTACCTCGGCGTCTTCGAGCTCGGCACCGACGATCTCTTCCTCGTCATCCTCGCTGGGAGCCAGGTGAACATCATGGACCTCCTCTTGGAGAACCAGGCCGTCGTGCGCCAACTGCGGGACATCCTCGGGAGGGGCTGAACCTGCCTGATGTCACGCTCACCGTCGGCTACACCGTGGCCACCCTGCTCGGCCTAGGCACCCTGCTCTTCGGCGGGCGCGCCTTGGCCGTGCTGCGCCGCCCCCCCACCGGCGAGGCCGGGCGCGAGCTCGTGTTCCTCACCGCCCGCCAGCTCATCCCGCCCATCGGCATGGTCGTGCTCGTGCTCTTCATCGAGTGGGCTGAATGGATCATCGGGGGCCTGCGGGCTGCCGACCTCGTGGCCCTCTCTAGCTTCACCTTCTACGCGAACATCGCGCAAGGCGTGCTCCTGTTCACCGCCGCCGTGATGCTCTTCCGCGTGCTCATCCCGTACACGCGAGCGCGGCGCAACCAGCACACCAGGCTGACCCTGGACCGGCTGGCTGCCCGCGTGGCGTTGCTGCGTGGGCGGCGGTGAGGGGTTCAGCTGAGCTGCTTGGTCAGCTCCGGCACGATCTTGTAGAGGTCCCCCACGAGCCCGTAATCGGCGTGCTCGAAGAACGGGGCCGACTTGTCCGTGTTGATGACCACGATCGTGTCCGCGTCCCGGCAGCCAGCCAAGTGCTGGATCTGGCCGCTGATCCCGCAGGCGAGGTAGACCTTGGGCTTGACGACCTTGCCACTGAGCCCGATCCACCGATCGTCACCCAGCCAATGCAGGTCCGCTGCGATGGGTCGCGTGCAGCCGACCTCGCCACCGATGGCCTCGGCCAGATCGAAGATCTGCTGCATGTCGTCCTCGTCCTTCACGCCGCGCCCGAAGGCGACGACGATCTCAGCCTGCTCGATGTCCACACCGCTGGAGTCGCGCTGCTTGAGCCCGACCCGCTCGACCGCACCGGCCTCGGTGCTGATGCCCGCATCCTCGGGAGCAGGCGAGTCGCCTGTGGCCGGGTCGAACGCATGCGGCGCGATGGTGGCCACCACGGTCTCGGTCTCCGGGTGCTCGGTGGCCAGGGTCTTGCCGCCGAGGAACTTGCGCTTGAAGTTGCCCTCGTCCGTGACGTCGAGCGCGGTGACGATGTAGGCAGCGCCGAGCCTGGCGGAGAGGCGTGGGGCCGTCTCCTTGCCTCGGCGGTTGCCGCCGACGAGCACGGTGGTGGCACCGGTCTGTTCGACGAGCTGTCCCAGCGCGCTTGCCACAGCGCCGGACTCGAGCTCGTCCACGCCGGGCCCAGAGGCGGTGAGCACCTTGGAGGCGCCAGGCGCGATGCCGTCGGCCTCGCTCGCCAGGGGGCCAAGCACCGCCGCGACGACGTCGCCGCCCAAGTGCTCAGCAGCGGTCACGAGCTCCGGGTAGAGGTCCTTGGACGTGGAGAAGATGAGCGTTGTCATTCAGATCGCCCCCTCTTTCTTGAGAGCAGAGAGAAGCCACTCGGAGGCCTCGGCTGGATCGGAGACCTCCTTGATCTCGTTCTTCCGGGTCTCCTGGGGGGCCACGTTCTCGACGACCGTGACCGACGCGGCCGTCTCGATGCCCAGATCGCTGGCGGAGAGCTCGGTCAAGGGCTTGTTCTTGGCTTGGAGGATCTGGGTGAGCGCAGGCAGCCGGGGCTCGTTGATGGCCTCGACCACCGTGAGCACCACCGGCAGGGGAGCCTTGAGGGACTCGATGCCCTCGTCGATCTCGCGCTCCACCGACACGGTCCCGTCGGTCACCTCGATGCTGAAGCAGTAGGAGAGCAGGTTGGCGCCGAGCAGCTCGGCGACCATGGGTCCTGTGGAGGCCGTGTGGCTGTCGGCCGACTCCTCGCTGGCCAGCACCAGGTCGACGTCCCCCACGTGCTCGATGGCTTTCGCCAACGCTTGGCACTTGCCCAGGCTGCCGCCGGTCAGGAGCTCGGGCTCCTTGATGGCCACCGCCTCGTCAGCGCCCATGGCGAGCACCTCGCGCAGGGTCTCCTCGACCTTCGCATCCCCGAGGCTGATGGCGACCACGGTCTCCACCGCGCCCGACTCCTTGAGCTGGACCGCGGCCTCCACCGCGTTCTTGTCGTAGAGGGAGAGCACGCGTTCAGCCCGGCTTGCATCGGGTTCCCGGGTCTTCGCATCGATCCGGACATCCTCTGTGTCCGGGACCTGTTTGACCAGAACGACCGCTTTCACCATTCAGGACACCTGTGCTCCGGCCAAGCCGACCAGGGTATAAGAGAGTAACCTCGCGCCGGCTGGAGCCGGGAAGTCGAGGCCATGCAAGGCTCGCGCCGAGACCGCGTCACTCTTGGTCGACGACCTCGGTCATCTCGGCGAAAGCCAGCGTGCCCGAGATGTTGTTGATCAGCGCCTTGACGATCATGCCCTTGCGCGCACCCGTGACGAAGATCGTGTACTTGTCGAGATGGGCGACACCGTCGCCTTGGCGGCCGGTGTCCTCGATCTTCATCTCGTAGATCTTGCCCTCCTCGATGGCCTCTTCGGACTCCTCGGACTTCTTGGCCTGCTTGCGCACGCGAACTGGCCGGTGCGCGCCACAAGCATCGCACTGCAGGACCAGGGTGCGGCCTTGTTTGTCCAGGTGCGTGTCGGGGCTTGAGCACTCAGCGCAGAAGACGTAGACCTCCAGGTACTTGTCAAGGCGTTCCTGGATCGACTTGCCAGGGTGTTCACCCTGGAGGGTCAGCCGCCCCTCCTCGTACTTGCCAGCTGCTCCGAGCTCTCGCAGGAGCCGGGGCACGACCTCCTCCTCGTCCCGGTTCATGGTCTCCAGGATGTCCTTGAAGTTGCGCACGATGGTGGTCTTGCCCTCGCGCTGCACCTCCAGGTCGGGGAGCTGGAAGCGCTCGCCGCCGTGCGAGATGTCCTCGGGGATCTGCTCCCGGGCGCGGTTGAGCAGGGAGTCGTAGTCCATGATGGAAGCAAGCAGGGTCGGGACGTATTAGAAGGTTCGGCTCGGTCAGCGTATGCGATGAAGGCGATCCTCCAGGATCGGTTCGGGCCGCCGACCGAGGTCCTCGCGCTCCGCGAGGTGGACGAACCAGTGCCTCGCCCCGGCGAGGTCCTCGTCCGCGTCCGTGCCGCCGGCGTCAACCCGTGGGACCTCGACCTCGTGCGCGGCCGGCCGCTGGTCTACCGCGGCTGGGCCCTGGCGCGCCCGGACCACGGCATCCCAGGCGGGGACATCGCGGGGGTCATCGAGGCTACAGGCTCGGATGTGACCCGGTTCGAACCTGGCGATGCCGTGATGGGCGATCTCTCAGCCAGCAACTGGGGTGGGTTCGCCCAGTCCGTGTGCGTCCCAGAGACTGCGGTCGTTGCGAAGCCCCCGGAGCTCCCCTTCGAGCAAGCAGCAGCGATCCCGCAGGCCGGACTGCATGGCGCTCCAGGCCCTCGTCGAGCCCGTCCCGATCCAGACAGGCCAACGGCTGCTCATCAACGGAGCAGGCGGAGGCGTGGGCTCGTTCGCGATCCAGTTGGCCAAGGCCGTAGGGGCTGAGGTGACGGGTGTCGACACGGGCGACAAGGCCGACCATATGGGCTCGCTCGGGGCAGATCACGTGGTCGACTACACGAGCGAGGACTTCGCCGAGCAAGGCCGCAGGTACGACCGGGTCGTAGACGTAACCGCCCACCGTTCCATGTGGGCATACAACCGGGTGCTCGCCCCACGTGGGACCTACACCCTGATCGGCGGCACGGTGCCCCGCATCCTGGAGTGCCTGGCGTGGATGCCCTTCGCGCGCTTCCGGGAGGGGCGGCGCTTCGAGGTTCTGGCCGCGAAGACGAACTGGCGCCTCGACGAGCTGGCTGCGCGTGTGGCCTCGGATGAGATCGAGGCGGTGGTTGATCGCGTTTACCCGCTGGCTGAGGTCCCCCGAGCGCTGGAGGAGCTCGGGGCGGCCAACGTGCAGGGGAAGCTCGTCATCTCGATAGCCACCGCGTAGGGATCGGGGCAGCCTTCCCACGGTTACGCGGATTGAGATCCGTCGCATGGTGTTCGGCGTGGAGGTCTGGCCGAGCGACCGGGCCCGATCGTGCGCTGGCGCAGGCCCGGTCGCTCAGCCCCCCACGAGGCCAGCAAAGCGGTGTCGACAGGCCACCCAGTTAACCCCCA
>CAYNEI010000018.1:0-22819 GCA_964396185.1 uncultured Thermoplasmatales archaeon | reverse complement strand
CCTGGGTGGGGGGTTTTGAGTGCGGTGGTTGGGTGTGGGGGGGGGTGGGGGGCCCGGCCGCCGGGCCCGGTGGGTGGGTGGGCGCGGCCCGGGGCGCGCGGCCGCCCTGGAGGCCAGCTACGCGGTGTCGACTGGCCTCCAGGTTCACCCGAACCGCCGCCCAAGTGCGCCAGCGGTTCGGGTTCCCGGGGCATCCTTCTCACGGCTACGCAGTTGGGAAGCCGTGAGAAGGATGCCCCGGTGTAGCCCCCACGTAACTCCCTCCTTCATCACTACGGCCAGTTTCGGCCGGCTCCAGGGGTTGACCCAGGGGGCGCTTTCCCGGTGCTTCCCGCTCGGCCTTGCGGCCGGCCGCGGGGCTGCCGGTCCCGGGGCTAATTTCCGGCGGCGCGTTGTCCCGGTCTCATCGTCAGGCCACGGGGAGGGTACCCCGCTTGTCGGCCCGCTCGCCGGGCGCCCATTAGGCGCGCCGCCGCTTGGAAGAAGCTCCTTCTGCGTCTTAAGCCCGAGCCTGTCGGTCCGGTCCGTTCCAGGTGGGTTTAAGGCCCGTAAGGTCTACGTGGATGCGAGCGAGATGACCGAGTTCACGGTGATCGTGGAGAGTGACGAGGACGGCTGGCTCATCGGTAGTGTCCCAGAGCTCCCAGGATGCCACTCGCAAGCAGAAACGATGGATGCACTCATCGAACGGATGAGGGAGGCGATCCAGCTCTATCTCGAAGAGGAACCTCTCTCTGATCGGGAGCTGACCCGCTTCAGAGGGGTCCAAGTGGTCGAGGTCTAAGGACCCGTCCAAGCCTGTCCAATAGGGGTCCAGGGGAAACATGAGAAGCGGATTCGCAGCGGTTATATCGAGTGACGGATAAACCTTCTTGTCGTGACGCGATTAACCCCTCAACCGTTCCGCAAGGTCCGAAAGGCTCTGCGGAAAGTAGGGTTCGAACTCGTCCGCCAGAAGGGTAGCCACGTGTTCTTCAGGCACGCAGATGGCCGGTCGGTGGTCGTCCCGAACCATCCAGGGGAGGACATCCGCCCCGGCCTTCTCCGCAAGATCATCCGAGATGCTGAACTGGATCGGGCCGAGTTCCTCGGTTTGCTCTAGGGCCGAAGGCCCTTGTACTGGGTTGCCCGTTGAGGGCGCAGTGCAACCCGACTACGTGCTCTCCGTCCAGGCGGTCGCCAAGGACCGCGACGGGCTCCTGGCTGAGATCGCTGGCCTCGTCACGGCCCTGCGCGGGAACATCGTCCACGTCGAACAGCGCCAGGTCCGCGGCTTGCTCACGATCCTGATGCTCATCGAGGACCCCGATCCCGAGGCCAAGGGCGAGCGCAAGCGGCTCTCGCGCATGGGGGACGTGCTCACCACCCGGCTCAAGGGGCTCGGCGTGGAGGCCAGCGTGGCCGTGGAGGCCTCCGAGCCCGACCCACCGGCCCGGGATCTTCAGGTCATGACCATCATCGGGGCCGACAAGATCGGGGTCATGCATGCCATCGTGCGCACGATCCAGGACCACCGCGTGCCCATCATCCAGACCCACCAGGTCGCCTCGGGCGAGTTCATGGCCTTCGAGATCATCGTGGACGTCGGGGGCTCCAACGGCGAGCCCGTGGACATCGACGCCCTCCGCGAGGACGTGCGCTCCACGTGCGAGGCCATCGGCGTGGACGTGGTCGTCCAACCCCACGGCATCCACCGCACCCGCCGGCGCCTGGTCGTCTTCGACATGGACTCCACGCTCATCCAGGGCGAGGTCATCAACGAGCTGGCCAAGGCGGCCGGCGCAGAGGCCGAGGTCGAAGCGCTCACCAAGCGCGCCATGGAGGGCGAGCTGGAGTTCCAGGAGGCCCTCCACAAGCGCGTCTCCATGCTCAAGGGCCTCTCGATCGAGGAGATGGATCAGGTCGCAGAGTCCATGCACCTCACCCCGGGCGCCTCGGATCTCGTGCGCGTGCTCAAGCAGATGGGCTTCAAGGTGGCGCTGATCAGCGGCGGGTTCACCTTCTTCACCGACCGGCTCCAGGAGCAGCTCGGCCTCGACTACGCCTTCGCCAACCGGCTGGTCGTCAAGGACGGCAAGCTCACGGGCGAGGTAGAGGGCGAGATCATCGACCGGGAGCGCAAGGGCGAGCTCGTCGAAGAGCTAGCCAAGCGCGAGAACATCCCGCTGGACGAGGTGGTGGCCATCGGTGATGGCGCCAACGACCAGATCATGCTCAAGAACGCGGGGCTAGGCATCGCGTTCAACGCGAAAGAGGTCCTCCGTCGCGCAGCCGACGGCCAGATCACCAAGGACAACATCGCCGGCCTGCTGTACTGCTTGGGCGCCAGCGATCTGGAGCTCAAGCGGTTCAACGAGGAGTAACATTTTTGGCGCCCCTCACCCCTCCACGGGCGAGGAATCCCCATGGATCCAGGTCCAGCCTGGCGACCCATGCTGCTCTCCTGGCTCGCGTTGAGCGCAGGGGTTGCCACGGTCCTGCTCACCGAGCCCCAGAACGACGACACCGAGCTTGACGTGGACACGGACGACGCTGGCACCGCCGAGGCCGACGTGGCCGTCGCCTACGACCCAGTCCCCGAACCCAGCCATGAGGACGCTGCCGATGACGGCACCGTCACGTTCGAGCGAGAGGGCCGCCTACGCAACGGCGTCTGCGTGGATGCGGACCCGTACGGCGGATGCATCCAGGAGGACGGCGAAGGCGAGGCCAGCTTCCCATTCGAGCTCGACGGGACGGTCACCGCGGTCGAGTTCACGTTCAACTGGACCCCGCGCTCACAGGCCACCCGGGAGCTCTCGGCATCCTACACGGACGGGCAGGTCACCTACTGGTTCCAGGTGTACCCGAACACGACAGCCGTCGTCGAACAGGAGTTCCTCGGTGACGGTCACGAGATCTCGGTGGCATGGGGCCCACCTGGGCCTGGGACCGTGCGCGCCTACCTCGACCAACCCATCGAGCTGGTCACCACGTTCACCTTGGACAAGTGACGGGCGTAGCTCACCCGATCCACAACCCGCCGTTCACGTGCAGCGTCTGGCCTGTGATGTAGCTGGCATCCGGGCCAACCAGGAAACTCACGACACCGGCGATCTCCTCTGGTTGGCCCACGCGGCCCATGGGCACGCGCTCGTTGCGCTTGGCCCGCTGTTCGTGTGTGTCCTGGGCGAGGATGTCGGTCTCGATGTAGCCGGGGCACACGGCGTTGACCCGGATCCCGTGGGGCGCGAGCTCCCGGGCCATGGCCCGGGTCAAGCCGAGCAGGGCGGCCTTGCTGGCCGTGTAGTGGACGCCGTGGCTGGACCCGTACACGGCCAGGATGCTGGAGATGTTCACCACGCGGCCGCCGCCGCGCTGCTTGAGCGTCGGGACGAGCCGGCGGGTCACGTTGAACGCGCTGTGGGTGTTCACCCGGAGCACGCTCTCGAATTGGTCGGCGGAGATCTCCTCGATGGGTTGGCGCGGGTAGATGCCCGCGTTGTTCACGACCGCCTCCAGGTGGTCGTAGGCGCCCAGCGCCTCGTCCGCCAGCGCCTCGGCCTGGTCAGCCTCTCCCAGGTCGGCTTGGACGAGGATGGCCTCCTGGCCCGCCTCACGGATCACTCTGGCGGTGGCCTCTGCCCCGTCGCGGTGCTCGTGGTAGTGCACGACGATGTCCATGCCATCCCGGGCCAGCCGACGGGCGGTGGCCGCCCCGATGCCTCGGCTCGCGCCGGTCACGAGGGCTGCGCGCGGTCGATCATCCATGGGGCCGCGAACCTGCTGGGGGGTTAAGAACAGGGGGGTCGAGTAGGAACACGCGGGCCGTGGTGTGGGGGCAGGGGGCTGGGTCTGGGCTCGCTGGGTGGAGACGTGGGTGCTAGGTGGGTGCTAGGTGGGTGGTAGTGGTGGTAGTGGGTGTAGGGTCACGCCTCGGCCGGCTCCCGGCTGTCCATGGCTGGCGCCGGTGAGCAGGGGAGGATCGCTTCCACGTGAGCGATGAGCTCGTCGGCCTCGAAGGGCTTGCGCACGTAGTCGGCGAAGCCCAGCGACCACTTGGCCACCTCAGCCGAGCGATCCGTGCCGCGGGCCGTGACCGCGATCACCGGGATGCGCCGCGTGGTGAGATCGCTGGCCAAGCGCCCCATGACCTCGATCCCATCCATGCCCGGCATGGTCAGATCCAGGAGGATCAGCTCCGGTGGATGGGTGGAGAGCGCCTCGAGCATGGGCGCGCCGCCTTCGAAGCTCTCAACCTGGTAGCCGTGCCCAGCCAGGACCGTCGCGGCGAGCTCGCGCAAGCTGGGGTCGTCGTCGACCACGAAGACGCGGGGGCCCATGGCCTCGCGCCTGCTTGCGGTCTGCGTTGTCGCTCCCTGGAGCGGTTCGTGGACCGTGCCTTGGGGGGTTGCCTCGGTGGCTCGGGGGGCCCCTGCGGTGGATGCTTCGGTGAATGTTTCGGTGGGGTGAGCCGGGCCTTCGGTGGATGCTTCGTTGGGGCGAGTTGGGCCTTCGATGGGCTCGAGGATGGGTTCGTTGAGCCGGTCTGGGGCTCGGTCGAGGGCGAGCTCGATGCGCTCGATCAGATAGTCGAGCTCGAAGGGCTTCTGGATGTAATCACTGAAGCTCTCCTTCTGGGCTTGGCCACGGGCGTCGAGCGGCGGGCGCACGATGGTCACGGCGAGCACGGGGATCTGGCGCGTGACATCGTAGCGGTCGAGCACGCGTTTGACATGGAACCCGGATGGGCCTGGCAGCTTGATATCGAGAAGGATGGCGTCTGGCCGGCTCTTGGCCAGGCGACGGACGAGCTCTTGCCCGTTCCAGAACGTCTCCACCTGGAACCCCGCGCCAACGAGGCCTTCACGAAGAAGCTCGCGGATCCGGGCATCGTCGTCGACCACGTAGAGCATCGCGCCCTGGTGGCGGCCTTCGCGTTGGCCGTCCGGCTTGCTGGACCCATCCCGTGTGTCAGCGCTTACCTTCTCCCATGTGAACCAGGCCAAGGTGTGTTCCTCTTCATCCTGCCGCTGACGCGTGGTCCGGTGCCTCTGGATCCAAGGCGGGGTTGGCGCCTGTGGCGCCCGTGGCGCCAGCGGGGGCCTTGGCCAGGGCGGCTTGCACCCGAGCCAAGAGATCGTCCAGGCTGAAGGGTTTGCGCACGAAGTCGGCGAAGTGCAGGGTTCGGCGGGCGGATGCCTCGACGCTGGGTCCTCCGCGCGCGGTCACTGCGATGACCGGGATGTCTCGCGTGGCCTCGTTCGTGGTGAGCCGCTTCTGGACGACCCAGCCCGAGAGCCCTGGCATGGTGATGTCGAGCAGGATCAGGTTCGGGTGGCGCTCCTCGACGCGGTTGAGGAGTTCGTTCCCGTTCCACAGGGTCTCGACCTCGTAGCCCTCACTCGTGAGGGCTTCCCGTAACAGTTCCCGAAGCTCGGGCTCATCGTCGACGATGTAGACGAGTGGTTTCGTTCCGTTGTCAGTGGTCATGGGAGGGCTCCTTGAGGGGTGCGTGGAAGGGTGAAGGTGTAGCCCGTGGTGTCCTCGTCGGGTTGGTCGACGACGAGGGTGCCACCGTGTCGCTCGAGCACGGCTCGGGTGAACGGGATGTCGACCCCGTGCTCTGCGAGATCCAGTGGACGATCGAGCTCCTCGATGAGGTCCTCGACGGTGGCGTGCGGGGGCGAGCAGCCGATGAACCCCTCACATCCGTCCGAGCTCGCTTGGAGCCGGATCACTAACGAGCCGCCAGGCACGTTCGATCGAGCGGCTCGGGCGAGGAGATGGGAGAGCACGTCGCGCGTCTTGGTTCGGTCGGCCTCGATGCTCACGGGCTCGGTGTCGAAGCGCGTCTCGACGCCGCTGGTGCGCGCTTCCTGCTGGCCGAGCCGGCGCAACGTGGACTCGATGTCCAGGGGCTCGGGGTCGAGCCGGATGAGCAGCTTGGCAGCCTCGTTGCGGTCCAGGTGAGTGCTCACAACGCTTGCAGCCCTGTCCACCGTACGGAGGAGGTCGTCGAGGTCGGTGAGCGCCGTGGCTCGGTCCCCGCCCACGAGCTGGTGGCGCAGAAGCTGGAGTCGGCCCGAGAGGGTGGTGAGCACCTGGCGGAGCTCCTCGTTGGCATCACTGGCCAGCCGAGAGCAGACGCTGTCGAGCAGGGGAGAGAGGTCCCAGCCAGTCTGGTCCCAGTGGGCCGAGACCCGGCGCACGGTCTTCTCGGCCCGGTCGACGTAATCGACGGGCACCACCGTGGCCTCCTGGCTGGACGACGTCGATGTGATGGGTCGCTGCGTTGCGGCGTCGTCCATCCTTCTACCCCTTCCCCCGCTCCCCCTATAAAAGCGCCCATGTCAGGGAGCTTCCGTCTGGTGGCCATCGGCCGCCTGTGCGGCCAGCGCGTTGGCCGCTGCGTCGAGCAGATCGTTGATCTGGAACGGTTTGCGCACGAGATCCGTGAACTGGAGAGCCTCCTTGGCGCTCTGCTCCACGGCGGTCCCGCCTCTTGCGGTGACGGCGACCACGGGAACAGCCTGGGTGCGGGGGTCCTCAAGCAACCGCGCTCGCACCTCCCAGCCATCCAAGCCTGGCATGTTGATATCCAGGAACACGAGGTCCGGGATGGCGGTGTCGAGCTGGTCGAGCAGCGCCTGGCCGTCCGGGAAGGCGTCGACCTCGTACCCCTGGCTCTCCAGGACCTCCTGGATCAGCGACCGCAGGGCCGGCTCATCGTCCGCGATGAACACGCGCGCCCCATCAGCCAGGCGACGACCTCCCTGGGTGGTGGCGGGGGAGGGCGAAGGCGATCCCGACCAAGCCGGGCTCGGGCTGGCTCACGAAGAGCGTACCCCCATGCCGTTCGATCACCGCGCGCACGTACGGGAGGTCGACACGCACGGCTTCGATGTCCAGCGGTTCCTCGAGCTCCTCGAGCAAGTCCCAGGTCTCCACGGGTGCACCCTTGGCACCGATGAAGCCCTCGACCCGCTCTTCGGTGGCCTCCAGGCGCACCACCGGCGCCGTCGTGGCCCCGGAGCGCCAGGTGAACCGGTCGACGAGGTAGCACAGCGAGGTGGCCAGCTTGTCCCGGTCGCCTTCCACGGTCGCCTCGGCGAGGTGCATCTCAGCTGCATCCCCGCGGTATGCCTCCGGCAACTGGGCGAGGTGGTCGGACAGGATGGTGTCCAGTCGGAGGTGTTCCATGTCGCACTGGAGGAGCAGGACCGCTGATTGGTCCGGGTCGAGGAACGTCTCGACGACCGAGGCGGCCCTGCCGAGAGCGGCCAGCATCTGACGGGCTCGCTCTTCCGGGAGCGCGACGGATCCGCTCGTCTGGTTGGAGATCGCCATCTCGAGCTCGGCGGTCAGGTGTGTGAGCACTTGCCGGAGCTCGTGGTTGGCTTCTTGCGCGAGCTTGCTGTGCAGGGTCTTGGCAAGTTCCCCGAGATCCTCGTCGTGGGGGTCCCAGGCGGTCACGAGATCCCGGGCAAGGGCTTCGGCCTGGCTCCGGTAACTCGGGAGGCCCCCCGGCCTCCCAGCGGCGGCGCTCACGTGCCGCCCCCCTTCGGGACGCTGGTAGGCAGGCCAGCAAGCTGCGCCGGGCCCGTCTCGGCGATGGCCGGACGAGGAAGCACGATCTCGAGGGTGCAGCCCCCGCCGACCGTCTCGGTGATGGAGAGGGTCCCACCGTGCATCTCTGTCAGACGGGCCACGATGGCCAGCCCCAGGCCCAGGCCCTCCCCGTTCGTGGCCGGCCCCTGCTCGAAACGGCCGAACAGCCGGGCCTGATCCTTCTCAGGCATGCCGGGGCCGTGGTCCACGACCCGGATCCGCGCGGCCCCCTCGGTGTCCTCCAGCACGACGGTCACCCGGGCATCCCGTGGGCTCCACTTGATCGCGTTGTGCAACGCGTTCTCGATGGCGTGGCGGATCAGCGGGCTGGCGTGGCAAGCAAGCTCGTCCGGGGCGGACAGGTCGACCTCGACGCCCTGGCGGCCCGCGACAGCATCGAGGGCCTCGATGGCTCCGCGGGTCACGGCCACGAGATCCAAGCGCTTGGTCCCGGGTTGCCCTCCCCGGGCCAGCTCGGCGTAGACGACGCTGTCGTCGAGCACCTTGCGCGCCCGCGCCAGGCTGTTCTCGATCTCCGAGGTTCGCGAGGTGAGCTCAGGATGCTCGGAGGCGATCAGCTCGACGTTCCCGCTGGCCACGGCCAGGGGGTTGCGCAGGTCGTGGCGGAGGATGTCAAGCAGGGCCTCCTCGACGCTGAGCAGGCTGGAGATGCGCTCGGTGGTCGACTCCAGGGCATCGACGTGGCGCTGGAAGAGCCAGACAGCCCAGTGGAACAGGGAAGCGGAGAGCAGGAGGAGGAAGACAGGCTGAGCGAGCTCGATGTGAAGGAACTCGCCTTCCTGGAACCCGACGAGCTGGGGCTCCTTCCAGAGGAGCACGTAGAACCCGGAGGTCATGAGCAGACCAGCAGACCAGGGATCGATGCCCTGGCGGCGCAACAGGAACGCTCCGCCCAGGACCACCAGCGCTGCACCCATCACGAGCAGGAGGGTGGCTTCCAACAGGGCGAGGTCAACTGAGAGGAGCATCGGGGTCCACCTCCCTGGGGTGCGACGACATCAAGATGATGAGCAGACCGGCCGGCAGGACCAGGGCCGCGATGCTCCCTGACCCGTAGCGCAGAAGATCGAAGCTGGGCCCCAGGAAGTGGGTGAGCCCACGCACGGCGAAGAGAGCCAGGGAGGCAGCCACCAGGTGCCACCCGAGCTTGGAACCGAGCACATCCTCGCGGGCGCTGACCAAGAGCGCTAGCAGCAGCAAAGCTCCGAACAGCGCCGTGCTGAAAGCGGCTGCAGCGACTAGGTCTGTACCATCGAACACCACGACGATCTCCTACTCGGGTGAGCTCTACACCCTTTCGTCCCTAGGCGGTACATAAACCCGGGACCCGGGTCCTTGGAGCCCTTTCTAGCACTACTTGGACGGGTTCAGCGCGGCCGCGTGACCCTCCTGTACGAACGCGACGCGTTCGTACGGACCGCACGTCCCACAAGGGACGTGCTAGGCCTGGCCGGTTGCCAGGTGGTCGAGACCGAGTGCAGGAGTGGCCGTAGGCCACTTCAATCGAAGGGCTCGGCCGCCTGCGACCGGCAGACCAATCGGGGCGAGACACGCCGGGCCTTCAGCTATCGGTGCAAGGCCCGGCGTGGCCAGGGGGTCACCCACGGGGCCGGCCACCTGGGCGCTTGACTGCGCGGTGTTCGCAGGCCGTGGATCCGGGTCCTCGAAGTACGCTACGCGTACTCCTTGCGGCCCGGCCCCACGACCTTCAAGCCCCATCTGGCCGGCGCGGCACGCTAACCCGACCAAGTAGTGCTAGGTTACGGGCGCCGAAAACCCTTAACAGGCGACCCTGTTCCAGGGCCGTGGCGGCAGCCGATCTCGTCCAGTACCTTGATGAGAAGGGCCAACCCAGCCCGCACGCCCCCTCCATCCCGGAAAAGACCCTGGTCCGGATGTACCGGGCCATGGCCACCAACCGCCGCGTGGACGAACGCTGCATGAAGCTCCAGCGCCAGGGTCGCATCGGCTTCTACGGAGCTGCCACGGGCGAGGAAGCCGCAGCCATCGGATCCGCAGCCGCCCTTCGCGACGAGGACTGGGTCTTCCCGGCGCTCAGGCAAGCAGGGATCATGCTCTACCGAGGCTGGCCCATCGAGAAGTGGTTCCACCACCTCTTCGCCACCCGGGACGCTGTCGAGAAGGGGCGCAGCATGCCGTGCCACTACTCGGACCGGTCGGTCAACCAGGTCTCCTGGTCCTCGTGCATGGCCACCCAGCTCCCCCATGCCGTGGGCATGGCGTACGCTGCCCGCTACAAGGGTGACGAGACCATCGCTGCGGCCTATCTCGGCGACGGGGCCACCAGCGAGTCGGATTTCCACACGGCCATGAACTTCGCCGGCGTCTGGAAGGCCCCGGTGGTGTTCATCTGCAACAACAACCAGTGGGCCATCTCGGTGCCCTTCAGCAAGCAATCCGGCTCTGAGACGGTCCACGTCAAGGCCCAGGCTTACGGGTTCCCAGGTGTGCGGGTGGACGGCAACGACGTGCTGGCTGTCTACGAGACCACCAAGCAGGCCGTCGAGCGTGCCCGGGCCGGGGAGGGTCCCACGCTCATCGAGGCGGTGACTTACCGGATCCGGGGGCATTCGACCAGCGACGACCCATCCAAGTACCGTGATGAGGCCGAGGTGGAGGCCTGGAAGCGCCGGGACCCCCTGGCCAGGTTCCAGAAGTACCTGGTCATGGGCGGCGTGCTCACCCCGGACGACCTCGAGGCCATGCACGAGGAGATCGAGGAGGAGATCAGCGAAGCCATCGAGCGAGCGGAAGCCTCCGGGCCCCCATCGCTTGAGACCATGGTCGATGATGTGTACGAGACCAGGCCCTGGCACCTGGACGAGCAGCTCGACCGAGCCCGAGGCGACCAGACGGAGTGAGGCGCGTGGTCTACGAGTTCCGATTCCCAGACGTAGGAGAAGGCATCCACGAGGGCGAGATCGTCAACTGGCTCGTCAGCCAAGGCGACGAGGTCGAGGCCGACGAGGACATCGTGGAGGTCATGACCGACAAGGCCACCGTGCAGATCAGCGCGCCCGTGGCCGGCACGATCCAAGAGATCCGCTACCAGGACGGCGAGGTCGTTCAGGTCGGGGAGATCTTCGTTCTCATCGCGGAGGCCGGTACGGCCTCCGAGAGCGGCCGGAGCGAAGCTCCTGGCCAGATCGTCTCGGACGGGGACGATGCAGGGGCTTCCGAGGCTGCTGCACCGTCGGAGCCGGCCTCGGAAGAGACGGCGGACGCAGGGGAAGATGAGGCGGCGGAGGCGGCCGAGGCCGAGGCCGAGGTGGAAGCGACGGGAACAGCCAAGCCAGCGGCAGAAGCCTCACCGAAGCCGGCCACGAACGGCACGCCTACGCGAACGCCGGCGAGCGTGCTCGCGCCACCCAGCGTGCGCATCGAGGCGCGCAAGCAGGGCATCGATCTCACCACGATCCAAGGCAGCGGACCGGCCGGCCGCATCCACATGGACGACCTGGCCGCCACGCCTTCACCCGGCCAAGCAGCCCGTTCATCGCCCAGCCCGGCCAGCTCGAGCGACATCCTGGCCTCCCCCAGCATCGACCGCTCCCAGGCGCTACAGGTCGAGGCGATCCAAGCGCCGGCCAGCTCACCGATGGCGTCGAGCAAGCGGGCCAAGACGCTCCAGCCCCACTTCACCTACGCGCTCACGGTGAACGCCAGCAAGCTGGCTCGCGCGAGCCAGGCCGCCGGCCGATCCGTCGAGGGCGCAGGCTTGTCCATCGGGCCCGGCACCTTCGTGGTCAAGGCCATCGCGGAGGCCCTCTCCAAGCACGCCCGGCTCAACGCGCTGGTCGACGAGGGGAGCCGAGACATGGTCATCTTCGGCGACGTGCACATCAGCGTGGCCCAACCCACCGAAGACGGGCTTGCCCTCACCACGGTCCCCGACGTGCGCTCGAAAGGGCTCCAGGAGATCGCCGGCTACCTCGCCGGCCAGGAGACCAGCGATGCCACGCCGACGATCACGGTCACCCTGCTCGAGGAGATCGGGGGGCTTGTGAGCACGCCTGTGTTGGTGCACCCGCAACTGACCAGCGTGGTCGTGGGTGCCATGCGCGAGGTGGGCCAGCTCGACGACGGGGAGATCGTGGCTGGGCACGAGCTCACCCTCTCATTCGCCTTCGACCACCGGCTCATCGACGGCTACGACGGGGCGCTGTTCGCCAACGACGTGGCGCGCCTGCTCGCAGAGCCGGGCGCGCTCCAGTTGGACGACTCGGAGCTCTGACGACCACCGCACTGGTCAATCGGCCACGACCTCGCACCGGCCGTGGCCGGCGTTGCTGTCGTCGGCTGGGATGAACGTGCAGCGGTGGATGCCGCTTCCACCGAGCGCGGTCCAGTGGCTGATGCGCGTGCACGTCCCCCATCCATCCGCATCCTCGGGGATGTCGCACGTGATCGTGCCACCGTAGCAGGAGAGGATGCCGCGCGAGCCCGGGGGCCCGGACCAGGTGAGCCGGAAAAGCCCGTGGGTCTCACACCTCCACTGCGGGTCCGGATGGTCGGCATCGGTCCACGCACAGAAGGATGGCGCGAGCCCTCGGCACTCCTCGTAGCTTCCGGGGTCGACCGGGTCGATCACGTGGCCGAGCCCGATGTGGGATGGTGCATCCGCGCTGCCCCAGTGGAGAACACCGTGGGAGGCCGGAGGCGCTAGGTCCTCAAGGCCCGGGTCCTCGCTCTCGATGGTGACCCGGACCCGGTCGTCTGCGTCGAGCAGGATCGGGTCGTTCAACGTGGTGATGATGGGTCGCTCGCGGGGTCGCTGGGTCGGGGTCCAGAAGTGCTCGTTGAAGGCGCTGGCCGAGGCGAGCACGTTCCCGTCGTCATCGAGCTGCTCGACGGTCACCGTGATGCGCGCGGGCACGAAGAAGTTGTAATCCTCGCCCACCGCCTCGATGGGGAGGGTCAGGTAGATCGATGCATCGATGCCCGTGATCTCCAGCGAGTCCGCCAGCGGGGCCGAGGTGAACGAGATGGGCTCGTTGGAGAGCCGCACCGCTTGGCTCCCCAGCTCGCCCGTGGGGCGCTGGTCCACAAGCGCCCCATCGTCGGCCAAGTAGAGGCGTTGGTCGACGACCACACCCTCTTCATCCTCGTCGTACAGGCTGGAGAGGTCGGTCTCGGCCGGCGGCATGGTGTCCGGGATGCCGGAGAAGCTGAGGGCCTCCTGGACGGCTGCGTAGGCGTCCACGAGCCCATGGCCGCCTTCGTGGTTGGAGCCGTCCCACGTGTGCGCGGGGTCGGCGGCCACGTAGTCGGTGTCGCAGAAGGGTTCGCCGAGCTTCTCGGCCGTCGCCTTGAGCACGTACTCGACCTCGGCTGGATCGAGGTTCGCGTTGGCTTGGAGCACCAGGGCTGCGATGCCGGCAGCATGTGCCGAGGCCAGCGAGGTGCCGCTGATCTTGCGGTACGTGTTCTTGACGTCGTGGACCCGGGTGTCCTCGTCTGCCCATGCGCCCCATGTGGACGAGATGAACGAGCCGGGGGCGTTGATGTCTGGCCAGGTACCCGGGTCCTGCGGGTAGCCCCGTGCTGAGAAGCTCGAGTAGCAGATGTTGCGGAGACCGAAGTCCTCGTCGTTGTAGCTGGCTACGCCGATGACGCCTGGTGCGGGGTTGGTGGCCTCGGGCAGGATCGCGCCCTGACCTTCCTTGGTCCGGTGGTTGCCGGTCGCCCAAGTGACGACGTAGCCCTCCTCGGCCAACACGCCGGCGAGCTGGATGTGGGCCTGGTCCGGGTTGAGCTCCTTGCACGATGGGTGCTGGCAGTGCCAGGCGTTCTGGACCACGCGCACAGGCGGGTCGAGCTCGTCGCCGTGAGCGGCGATGTGGTCGAGCGCCATGGCGCCGTACACGACGACTTGGTTCGTGTTCCGGCCAAGATCACGGGCCAGCTCGATCGCGTAATCGTGCAGGGTCGCGCCCGGGGCAGCGCCCCGGTACTGTCCATCCGAGCTGAGCCCGTTGCCGGCTGCCACGCCTGCGACCATGGTCCCGTGCGGGGACTGTGGGTTGATCGTGGGTGCCTCGACCATGCCGGCCGGCGTGGCGATGAAGCTTGCTCCAAGCTTGCCGGTGCCCAGGAAGTCCGGGTGGGTCGGATCGATGCCGGTATCCACCACGGCGATGCCGATCCCGGAGCCGTCCACCAGCTCGCCATCAACCTCGATGGGATCCAACGAGGGAGAGTGGCTCGGCTCCCAGACGTCGCGGGCCCGGGAGGCCACGGTGGCGCTGTCCAGCGAGAAGGCCACGGGCTTCCACGCGTCCTCGACGAACGCGACGGCTTCCAGGACGCTCAGGGTGCCGACGCCTGCGGCGTCGGCTAGGACGTAGGCTGCCGGGATGCTCTCGAAGGTGTAGAGGAGCTGGATGCCGGGGACGCCAGCCAAGGCCGCGGGGACGCTGTCGTCGAAGTGCACGATCACACCGTGGACCCCATCGCCGATGGTGTCCAGCAACCCCGACTCGAGCACCTCGTCAACCGGACGTTCCACCGGCGGGGCCGACACCGATGGTCCGGTCGTGGGGGATCCAAGGCCGTCCCCGGGCAAAGCGCCAGGGACCATGGGGACGGTCATGAGCCCAGCGACAAGCAACGCGAACGCGCGGGTAGCCATCCAAGCAAGCCTCCGCACATGCCACGTGCAGGTGGCTACTTCATCCTACCGCTCACTCAGATGCGCAGCAGGCATACCCTTATGTGCCCCCGTCGCATGGTAGCTCACGGAGGCAAGAGGCATGGCGCTGACCCCCCCGACCATCTTGAACCGAGCACCCGCGTTCCTGGCGATTACCGCAGCAGCGGTGCTCATCATCGCAGGGCTCGGCACAGGGCTGTTCGATTCCACTGTTACGAGCGAGGAGACGACCACCGACCCGGTCCCACGGGGCATCCATCTGAGTTGGACCGATGATCCCTACACGACGCTCACGGTCCAGTGGTTCACCCATGGGCCCATCGATCCAGGGAGCACCGTGGAGTGGGGTTTGTCCGCCGACGACTTGTCCAACAGCGCCACCGGCGTCACCGAGAAGACCCTCGGAGCCGAATCAGACAACGATCCCAGCGTGGACACGATCCTCGTCCACACGGCAACCATGACCGGACTCACGCCTGGCCAGCCCGTCTTCTACCGCGTCGGGGGTCCCGGTGCCTGGTCGGATGTGGTCGAGACCAAGGGCGTGCCCGCTGAAGGCGAGTCCTTCCGCATCGTCACGTTCGGGGACCAGGATGTCACGCCAGGAACATCGGACATCGTCAACCAGGACGTCATCAACGCGGACCCCGACCTCGTGGTCATCCTCGGTGATATCTCCTACGCAGACGACCACGACGACCAGCACAAGTGGGACATCTGGTACGACATGGTCGAACCCTACGCCTCCCGCGTCCCGGTCATGATGACCCCAGGCAACCACGAGACCGTCGACTGGGAGGATGGCAGCGAGAACGCCACCGCCTACGCCAAGCGCGTAGCCATGCCCGGCAACGAGTTCTTCTTCACCTGGGAGTACAACCGGATCTTCTTCCTGAGCATCCCATCCCACCCCACCCAGTGGGACAACGACTTCTCACGGGCCGAGATGATCTCCTTCGCCGACGAGACCCTCGAGACAGCCAAGGAGCGCAAGGAGGCCGGCGAGCTCGACCACGTCATCGTCTACCAGCACCACCAGATGGTCTCCAACCACGAGTCCAGCAGCCGCCAGTTCAACCGGGACCTGCTCACATGGGAGGAGCCCCTGCTCCAGAAGCACGAGGTGGACATGCTCTGGAACGGCCACAACCACTTCTACGAGCGCACCTACCCCATGGTCGCCTCGATCCCCACCAGCTTCGATCGCACCGGCTACCAGGACGAGGCGGGCTACATCGAGCTCACCAGCGGCGGGGCTGGGCGTTCGCTCTACAACTTCCAGCACCCGGACGACTTCTACCTCTTCAACGCTGACTGGGCGAGGGAGTACCACTACGTCACCGTGGATGTGGACGGTCCGACCATGACGTTCAACGCCATGAGCTCGGTCTTCCGGACCGGCGATGTCCTGGACACGTTCACCGTGACCGCCGACAACGCTGACACGAGCCAGGAGATCCCGCGGCCACCGCTGCTGGCGCCGTAGGTGCAGGGAGGGCCCTGAGGAACCCCTCGGGGCCCCTCGTACCTTGGTGTCTTCTTGGTACCTCTGTGCTCGGGTGCTCGCCCCCGTGGTCGCCCAACACACGAGCATCCTACCAACCACACGGATGCGCGGCAGGCATACCCTTATGTGCTCCCGTCGCCTGGTAGCTCTCGGAGGCAAGAGGCATGGCGTTGAACCCCCCAACCATCTTGAACCGAGCACCCGCGCTCCTGGCGATCACCGCAGCAGCGGTCCTCATCATCGCAGGGCTCGGCACAGGGCTGTTCGATTCCACCGTGACGAGCCAGGAGACGACCGACGACCCGGTCCCACGAGGGATCCATCTGAGCTGGACCGATGATCCGTACACGACGCTCACGGTCCAGTGGTTCACCGATGGGCCCATCGATCCAGGCAGCACGGTGGAGTGGGGGTCCTCGGTAGACGACCTCTCCAACAGCGCCACCGGTGGCACCGAGAAGGCCCTCGGAGCCGACACCGACGACGACCCTACCGTCGATACGATCCTCATCCACACCGCCACCATGACAGGGCTCACGCCTGGCCAGCCCGTCTTTTACCGAGTGGGTGGCGAAGGGGCCTGGTCGGAGGTGATCGAGACCAAGGGTGTGCCCGCCGAGGGCGAGTCCTTCCGCATCGTGGCCTTCGGGGACCAGGGGACGACCAAGACAGCAGAGGCGGTCAACGAGGACGTCATCGCGGCGAACCCGGACCTTGTGGTCATCCTCGGCGACATCGCGTACGCCGACGACTGGGACAACCAGCACCGATGGGACTTCTGGTACAACATGGCCGAGCCGTACGCCTCCCGCGTCCCTGTGATGGTCACGCCTGGCAACCATGAGAGCTTCGACTGGCAGAACGGCGAGGAGAACGCCACCGCCTACAAGCTCCGTGTCGCTATGCCAGGCAACGAGTTCTTCTTCACCTGGGAGTACAACGGCTTGTTCTTCTTGGGCGTCCCGTCCGACCCAGACCAGTGGGACGTGGACTTCTCGCGTGCTGAGATGATCGCCTTCGCCGACGAGGCCCTCGCGACCGCAAAGGAACGCAAAGAGGCTGGCGAGCTCGACCACGTCATCGTCTACCAGCACCACCAGATCTTCTCGAACCACAAGTCCAGTAGTCGCCAGTTCAACCGGGATCTCATCACGTGGGAGGAGCCTTTGCTCCAGCAGCACGAGGTGGACATGCTCTGGGTGGGCCACAACCACCACTACGAGCGCACCTACCCCATGATCGCGTCGATCCCCACCACGTTCGATCGCACCGGTTACCAAGACGAGGCGGGCTACATCGAGCTCATCTCCGGCGGGGGCGGCCGCGGGCTCTACGACTTCTCGCACCCGGACGACTTCTACCCGTTCAACGCCGAATGGGCCCAGCAGCACCACTACATGACCGTCGATGTCGACGGACCCACCATGACGTTCAAGGCCATCGCGTCGGTCTTCCAGTCCGCTGTGCTCGACACGTTCACCGTGACCGCCGACAACGCTGAGCCGAGCGAGGAGACCCCGCGGCCGCCGCTGCTGGCACCGTAGGCGCGACCCCGCGAGCGCTGGAACACGGCGCGGGAAGGACCGCAACCCTTGACCGGGGGCCCGCCTCTTGCCCCACGTGGCGGGTCCAGCTCGACGTGAGGTCGTCGCCTGGTCGGTCTACGACCTCGCCAACACCATCTTCAGTTTCAACATCCTGAGCCTCTACTTCCCCATCTGGGCCAAGGACGAGCTCGGGGCCCTGGACACCCACCTCTCCATCGCGTTCAGCCTCTCCATGCTCATCGTAGCGGTGGCCAGCCCCATCGCAGGCGCCATCTCGGACCGCCGCGGGCGCCGGCTGCCCCTGCTCATGCTCTCCACGCTCACCTGCGTGGCCTGCACGACCTTGCTCGGTCTGGGCACCCTGGGCGTGGCCCTGCTCCTCTACGCCGTGGCCAACCTCGCCTTCCAGCTCGGCCTGGTCTTCTACGACGCGCTGCTGCCGGCTGTCTCGACCCCGGAGACCGTGGGCGCGGTGGGCGGTGCGGGCATCGGGCTCGGCTACATCGGCAGCTTCATCGGGCTGGGCACCGGCGCGATCCTGCTCGCCACCCTCGATCAGCCCCATCCCTGGATCTTCGCCGCCACCGGCGCGCTCTTCCTGCTCTTCGCGCTGCCCTGTTTCATCCTGGTGCGCGAGCCTCCGCCTGCGCCCACCGGTCCCAGTGAGCCCAGCCTCCTGGCCAAACTCCGGGAGACGTGGCAGGATCTCCAGACACGCCCCGCGCTGCGCCGCTTCCTGTTGGCGCGCTTCGTCTACACCGACGCGGCCAACACGCTGATCATCTTCATGGGCATCTACGCCACGCGCGAGATCGGGTTCACCGAGGCCGGCGCCCAGGGCCTGCTGGCCGTCGGCATCGCGGCTGCCGTGCTGGGCGGGTTCCTCCTCGGCCGGCGCGTGGACCACGTCGGCGCCAAGCCCGTGCTCAACGGCGTGCTCGGCCTGTGGACCGTGGCCCTGGCTGGGGCAGCCATCGTGCCCACCACCCCCTTGCCGAACCAGGCCTTCTGGGGCGTGGCCGTGCTGGCTGGCCTGGCCCTGGGCGGCACGTGGGCCAGCGACCGGCCGCTCATGCTCGAGCTGACACCCGCCGGCCGGGTCGGCGAGTACTACGGCCTCTACGGCATGGTGGGCCGGTTCGCCGCGGTGCTGGGCCCACTGGTCTGGGCGCTGGTGGTGGACGGGCTCGACTGGGGCCGACCGGCCGCGGTGCTCACGCTGTTGGTGGCGATTGTGGTATCGGCGTGGATTCTGGCGGGAGTGGAAGGCCGAGATTCGCCCACCCCTGTTCGTGCTGGCGCATGATCCGAGGCAGCCGGCCCTCTCGGTATAGCGTGAACGAGCGAAGAAGTAAGGAACCGGGGATTACGATTCTTTAAGGGGAGTCACCCCTAGGCCAGCCACCATCGGGAGAAAGAATGTTAAGGAATGTAAAGGGGACCGGCCAGCCGCGCGTAGCACGACTGGCGGGCCCTCCTTAGCATCTAAGGATAACTGCTACCGGCTTATCAGCCTTTCGACTCCGGCCCAGAGGGCGAGGAGGGCCTCCTTCGCCGTAAGGGCGCCGCCCACAATCGCAGCATCCCACACAGTTGGATTGATGGGTGCTAGGAGGAGCCACCAGATTCCGAGGACCGCTATTGCGCCCAAGTGGAACCCCAGGTAGCGGAAGACAGGCCTATGCTGAAGATGTGCGAGAAGGAGTGGAACCGCGATTCCTCCTACGAGCACATAGAGATTTAGTAATGAGGCTACCTCCAACACCGGGCCGTCCGCTGTGTAATCGAGAAGGAGCCGCGGGCCGAGCGTCATCAAGCCAGCAACGAGCGCTAGCGTGAGGTGGACAAGAAACGGAAGCGCGAATCGGGTGTTCGCACTCCATGAGTCAGAAGAGGGGTCTAGATTCTGGGCTTCTTTGTTCTGCCAGAGTTGCGTTTTGAGACGGAGTGGGAGGTATATGTTCCAGAGCCGTTGCGTTGTGGCTTGCATATGAGAGAGCTCTGGCCAGTGCGGTGGCGGTGAGCAGTTGCGTAGGTTCGTACCGGGCGGGGGTTTCACTCGGAGATGCGTGGAATGATGTTCCCCGATCGCGAACCGATGCGATATTGTGTGACGGCCGGAAACGAATCCCCAGGCGCGCTGCGGCACGGATACGGAAAATTCCCGGGTTCGCTGGAACTCGACAAGAACGAATTCACCTGGGTGGAGCGGTTCTGGGAGGGCAACGAAAGGGAGGTACTTCCCGCGGGATGCTGCCCTCAGGATTCTCGCATAGAAGTCCTTCTCCTGGTTATCCAGTCCGAGGCCTCGGAGGGCGTTCGCGGCGGCCTCCACCAATTGTAGGAACTCCTCGCCCTGACTGGCATGGTCCTGTCCACCAAGAAGAATCTCCTCGAAAGCATCTCGACCAGCTCGGGTCACGCCATGGCTTGAGAGATGACCTAGCACGCGATGACGGAGTTCTCCAGAGGGAATGATCGCGGCTTGAGTCGAGCCCTGGATTGTGGCGATCATGTCGACTTGAAGCTCCATCATCCGAGGCGACAGCGCGACCGCATGGAGCGTTTCGTCTCCGTCGTTTTTGATCAGATAGCTGGATGATTCTCGGATGAGTCGAACGTCTTGATAGGCGTAAGTCGTCACCGAGCGGACAATCCGCGAGAACCGCTCTGCATGCATGAGCAACCGCACGCTATTATCCGTCATCGGCTCCTCCGGTGTTGCCCGGGGGGAGGCTCCCCTCTCGAATTGCGTCGGCTGCTGCTCGCCCTACATCGCTCGTCTTGGCCGATCCGCCTAGATCGTACGTGATGGTCTTGCCCTCGGCCAGAACACCAGCCACCGCGTCTTCGATGGCCTGGGCTGCCTCACGCATGCGTTCGTCAGCGTGCTGCTTGCCCAGCCAGTCCAGCATCATGCCACCGGCCAGGATGCAGGCCGTGGGGTTGACCTTGTCCTTGCCGGCGTGCTTGGGTGCCGAGCCGTGCACCGGCTCGAACATGGCGTTCTCGTCGCCCACGTTGCCGGCCGGCGCCATGCCCATGCCGCCCTGGAGCACCGCGGCCAGGTCGGTGACGATGTCGCCGAGCATGTTCGTGGTGACGCACACGTCGTAGTACTCCGGCGAGCGCACGAGCCACTGGGTGAAGGCGTCCACGTAGGCGAAGTCGGTCTCGATGGCCGGATGGTCGCTGGCGACCTGCTCGAAGACCTGGCGGAAAAGCCGCGAGCCAGCCAGCACGTTGGCCTTGTCGATGCAGGTGACCCGCTGCTGCCCGTCGGATGGGGCCCCGGAGCGGTCCTGGGCCAGCTCGAAGGCCTTCTGGATGACGCGCTGGCACCCCTTGCGCGTGATCAGGTTGTTGTCCACGGCGACCTCGTCGATGCCACCGCGGGAGAGGGTGCCGCGCGCAGGCGTGTAGAGCCCCTCGGTGTTCTCGCGCAGGATCACCATGTCCACCAGCGATGGATCCCAGATGCGTTGGAAGGCGCCATGGATCTTGTGCGGGACACCCTCGAAGAGCTTGCACGGCCTCAGGTTGGCGTAGAGATCAAGCCCGAAGCGCAGCCCGAAGACCACGCCGGCCCCGGCGATGTTGCCGTCAGGCAGCCTGACACCGGGCCAGCCGATGGCTCCCAGCAGGATGGCATCGGCCTCCTGGGCCGCTTCCAAGGCTCCGGGCGCCCACTCCTCACCGTGTCCCTTGTAGTGCTGGGCCCCGCAGGCGTGCTCGGTCCAGTCCAGGTGCACGTCGAAGCGCTCCTGGGCCGCTTCGAGCACCGCCTCGGTCGCAGCGACCACCTCGGGTCCGGTCCCGTCCCCAGGGAGCGCGGCGATCGTGTACGTGTGGGCTGAGCGGGCCATCACTTGGCCACGCGGCTTCTAGGCTTCAAGGTAGTGCATCACGCGGCTCATGCGCGCCTCCCAGCCAGCCTGGAGCCCGGCGCTGGGAGGCCTGTGCGCCACTGTGGGTGACACCCGGGAGCCCATCTGGTTCGAGAGCCTCTGTGGGGAGCAAGGATGCCCGTTTCCAGCACCGATCGCGAGTGTCGCCGAGCGCGCCTTGTGCCGCAAAATTTAAAGTCAGATAACCGAACCGGTGCTAAACGGGGGCTTAGTCCCTCGTGGAGGAGGAAACACATGCGTCGTCTCATCCCGTTGCTCGTGTTCGCCCTCGCCGTCACCACCGCCGGCTCGGCCTTGGCCGATGGCAAGGTGGTCTCCATGGACGACCGATCGACGCTCGATGACGCAGAGCGGCTTGCCTCCCAGCTCCCCTTCCACCTCCTTCTCCTCCCCGACAACGTGCGCGCTGAGCTCGGCCCCAGCATGGACACGACCCTGCCCGGCCCCAACGCGCCCCTGGCCGTGGATGCCAGCTTCCTCCTCCACGACGTGAGCATCTACGGCTTCGACCACCAGCTTGGCGATCTCCAAGCCCCGAGCCTCTTCCCCGCTGCAAGCGCCAGCTACCCATCCTATGCGACCGAAGGCCCGGACGGGCTTGCAGGCGCGGATGGGAGCAGCTCGACCTCATCGACCGATGACGCCTCCTCCTCCCAAGCCTCCGGCTCGCCGATGGCTGGACCCCAGGCGCCCTCGACCCAAGCCAGCGCCCAGAGCGCTGACGCGGCAGCCAGCTCCTCCAACCCCCTCCAGCAAGCCTGGGACAGCCTCGATGCGCAGGAGAAGACGGCGCTGACCGCGGGCGCGCTGGCGTTCACCCTCTTCGGCGCCTTCAGCATGTACTCCCGGATCAGCCGGGACGAGGCCCTTGAGAACGACACGCGCCGGGAGATCTTCGAGATCGTCGAGGCCAACCCGGGCATCTGCATCAAGGACGTCTCCGACAACGCCGACGTCTCCTACTCCACGGCCTCCTACCACCTGGACCGCCTGGTCAAGATGGACTACCTGGCCCGCCGGGACGAGGGCAACAAGGTCCTCTACTACAAGAACGGCGGAACGTTCACCCGGGCCGAGCGCGAGCTCGTGCCGGTGCTCAAGAACGAGGAGGCCATGCGCGTGTTCACGCACATCCTCGAGAACCCCTGGTGCTACCGCGCCGAGGTCGCCGAGGCCCTGGGTGTCAGCCACACCACCATCAACTGGCACCTTAAGCGCCTGACCAAGGCCGATCTCGTCGAGGAGCACCGCGAGGGACGCAACTGCCACCTCTTCATCGACGAGCCGGCCATCGACCGCGTCGTGGCCGTCATGGAGAAGCTTGAGCAGGTGCAGCCCGAGGCCGCCCAGGCCCCCATGGCCGCTGCCGTGCCCGCCTGAAAGCCTCCACCGGCGCGATCGCTCAACGCTTGATGTTCGAGCGATCGCTCAACCACGAAGGCGCCAAGTGTTGAACGAAGGCACGGAGCCGACGGTCTACGCATGTTCCTTCGCCTAGACGCTGGATCGCCCCTCCTGCTACGTCGAGGCACCCTGCTTGGTCGCCACGGCCTGAACGATGCTGTGCAACCGG
>CAYNEI010000017.1:12524-48682 GCA_964396185.1 uncultured Thermoplasmatales archaeon | reverse complement strand
TTGATCATGCTGGTGCTGGCAGGGGTTGCCGCGTTCGGTTCCAAGCCTCTGGGCTGGCTCGTGGACCGCCCCAGCAACGAGCTGGCTCTGCTCACCTCGCTCGCCGTCGTCGTGGCGACCGCCGCTGTGGCCCTTTCGGCCGGTCTCAGCGAGGCGGTGGCGGCGTTCTTCGTTGGGATGGCCGTCGGGGCCACTGGGCAGGCAGACCGGATCAGCAACCTCGCAACACCGCTGCGCGACGTGTTCGGTGCGGTCTTCTTCTTCTGGATCGGGTTGACCGCCGATCTTGGGGCCCTGACTGGAACCGTCGAGCTCTTGGCCGTGCTCGTGGTGATCACCGTGCTCGTCAAGGCGACCACCGGTGTGATCGGGGGGCGCCTCTACGGGCTGACCCCCGTGCGCCAGGTGCGCGTCGGCGTCGGGCTGGTGGCCCGCGGCGAGTTCAGCCTCGTTGTCGGGGCCTTGGCTGCCCACGTTGGGGGCAGCGCGGCGATGACGAACCTGATCCCGAGCCTGGCTGTGGGCTACGTGCTGGTCACCAGCGTGATCGGGACGCTGGCCATGCAGCACGCAGCGCCCTTGGAACGGTTGCTCGTACCGTGGCTCGATCGGCCAAGGTCATCGCCCAGCGGGTAGCCTGGCTCCCTGGGGGGCAACGGGCCTCAGTCAGGGTGGCAGGTGCCGCAACGTGCGCACCGAGAGGCCGGCGGCGAGCAGGAAGCCTGCGCTGGCACCGCCCACGCGAGCGATGTCGTCCCCATGCTCGATGGGAGCCATGAGCGAGCGGAACCCACGGTTCTCCTCGGCGTGCTGGCCGATGGCCCCGGGAGTGGTCTGGTAGGTGAGCTCCATGATGGGCTCGAGCCCGCCGGGGTCAGCCGGGAGCGGGAGGCCGAAGGCCTCGGCCATCTGGCCGGGCGTCATCTCCACGAGCACGTGACGGTACATCTCGAGCACCCATCCGGTCTTCGGGTCGCTGGCAAGCGACACGTCCTCTGAGAGGTAGACGTCGTAGCCATGCCAGCTCACCCGGGCGCGGTCCACATGGCTCTCCCATTGGATCGTCTCCAGGCCCTCGATGGTCTCGTTGCCCTGCTCGATGAGCGGGCGGGCGACGATGAGTTGCTCGGGGCCCCCGTAGATGCCGCCCGAGGAGACCCAGCCCATGGTGAGCTCGCCGCGAGCCCCCGGCGGGGGCATGAGCACGCCGGCATCGCCGCCGGTCGTGTTCGTGAACGCCAACGCGTTGTCTGTGAGCATGTGGCCGTCGACGTGGTACCACTCCTCCATGTTCCCGCGGTCCATGTGGGGGACGCGGAACACCTCGCCCTGCTCGAGGTCGACCAGAGCTTCGTGCACGTAGGCGTTCCCGCCTTGGTAGAGCGACCAGTCCCAATAGAAGCTGCAGGCGAAGTCGCGCTCGATGCGCTCGTTGGGCTGGGTCATGTTGACGACCCAGAAGTCGCACGTGCCGCGGTCCTCGTACCGGTTGGTACCGAAGAGCTCCTCCATGGTCTCCATGGTCATGAGATCGGGTGCCAGCTTGGGGGCATAGACCCCGGCCGCGCTGGAGAGGCCCGCGACCAGGGCCATGGCGACCAGGCTCCACTGCAGCACCGCGCCCAGGGTCATGCGGTCGCACCCCCTGGATCCGCGCGGGGGCTGCGGGCAATGGCCTGGGAGAGATCGTCCGGCTCGGGGTTGCCCGCGTGGGCGAAGGCCACGGTCCCGCTGGGGTCGAGCAGGACCACGGTTGGCGTGGAGCGCACGTCCAAGGCCTTGGTCAGCTGGGGGTGTTCGCTCACGTCGATCTCCACGAAAGGCGGGTCGTCGGGGTGGGGGAAGGCCGTGTTCGCGATGGCCGGGGTGCGTTGGCAGGCCCCGCATAGCGCGGAGGTGAAGCCGAGCACGGCCCAGCGGTGGCGCGCAGCCTCCGGGAGCAGCTCGGGGGCGATCCCCTGGCCGGGCCGGGCTGGACCCGGCCGGTTGGCCAGTCCCTTGCCCAAGAGCCACGCCGCGGTGAGGCTCGTGGTGAGCACCCCAAGGCTGAGCAGAAGCCGTATGGTCATGTGGGCCTCCCCTTGCTGGGTGCTCGAAGGCGTTGGATGCGCACGTAGATCTCACAGCCGACGCACACGCTCGTGGCGGCCGCCAGCAGCGCCAGCCCCAAGACGGCCAGCGCCAGGACCCAGCCGATCCAGGCCTCCACAAGACCTGGGAGGACGAGCAAGATCAGGGCCGAGGCGGTGAGGAACAGGAAGCCCAGGGTCATGGCGAAGCGGGGTGGGGCGGGGTGCTCGAGCTCGCTGGGCGGGTCCAGATGGCGGGCGATGAGGAGGCGGTAGAGTAGGCCCCACAGGTTGAGCCGTGGGCCACCGATGGCACCGCCAGCCAGCACCAGGGCCAGGCCGGCCACGATCCAGGGCTCGTCGAGCACGTAGGCTGACAGGGCAAGGGTGCCGGTGAGGGCTTGTCCGAAGCGGGGGCCGCGAGGATCGATCATAGGCGTCCGAGACCCCCCATCCTTAAGAACAATTTCATCAATGCAATTGACTATGAATCAATCCCGGGGGCTTGGGGACGTGGACTCGAGCCTCGATCTCCCGTCCCCCATGGAGATGGCGCGGGTCCGGCGTGATCTCATGAGCCAGCGCGAGATGGCCGATCTGCTGGGTGTGGACCCCGCCCAGCTCTCGCGCTTCGAGCGCGGGAAGGGCTCCATGGCCTACGAGCGCATCCGGCGCTACGCCCACGTGCTCGCGCTGCGCCTGGCCGGCTCCCAGCCGCACCGGTTCCTGGTGGAGCGCATCGCTCAGCGAGGGCCTCTGCTCGAGCTCTCCATGGCCGACCGGCTCGACCACGCCATCGAGGGGATGGTGGCCCACCAGACGGGTCAGCTCCCGGTGCGGGATGCCAGCGGAGACCCGGTGGGCGTGCTCACCGAGGTGGCGTTGTGCGAGGCGCTGGTGGACGCAGAGCCCCAAGCTGCGCTGATGCGGCGAGTCGGGGAGCTGCGCATCGAGCCCTTGGATGTGGTGGGGCCAGGCGATCCATTCGCCAAAGTTGCAGCGCTGTTGGCCTCCCACTGGCTGGTGCGGGTCGAGGACGAGCAGGGGGGAACCTTGGGGTATGCCAGCAGGCGGGATCTCTTCCGGCTGGTGCTCGGTCGCTCGGGGTTGGGCTAAGCCACCAACCGGCTCCAACGCAAGCGAGAGCAGACCGTTCCTTTATGCAGGTGGACATCCATGTCAACACATGACATTCGAAGCGACCCGTCGAAGCTCCGTCGAGCGCGCCGTCGCTCGGCCCCCCGCTGAGACCGAGCTTGAGGCCCATCTCCTAGACACCCTCTCGAAGATCCCCGTCGAGGAGGCTGGGGGCAACCTCGTGGAGGCTGGCCTCGTGGACGGGCTCAGCGTGCAGGAAAATCGCGTGGAGGTTCACCTCCGGCCGATCCCGCCGCTCTCCCCGAAGGCTGGGAGCCGCATGCACCGGTTATGGGAGGAGGTGCAGGAACGCCTGGAACAGGACGAAGCATCCAGTGCCCCGGTGTCGGTCAAGATCGCCTGGGACCGCCCGCTGGAGCCTTGAAGCTGCGGTTCCAGACCTCCGGCCGGGGATCCCTGGCCCCGACGTTCCCTCACGCCTCGGTCAGATCCATGATGGCCTGAGCTGGCTCGCCGCCGGCAGCCTCCAGGGCCCCGATGGCTGCCTCGCGGTCAACACCGGCTTGCTCCATGACGAGCTCGATGTCCTCTTCCTCTGGCTCCTCGGGCTCGGCAGGTTCAGCGGGCGCTGCAGGCTCGTCGGCCGCGCCCTTGGCGACCTCGCGGGCATCCCCCGTGATCTGCCAGGTCTTCATCCCCTGGGCGTTCATGATGGAGACATCAGCGTTCTCGATCACGATGTCCTTGGAGGCGGTGTGGACCACGACCTTCTCGACATCGTCGATCTCTTCGACGTCGATCCCGAACTGCTTCATCATCTTGGAGAGCTGCTTGGGGTTGAACCCTCCACGGCCACCTGGCATCATCAAGGCGGCCCTACGAACGGCCAACTTAAAACGGTTCGCCGGGCTACACAGCCCGAGGCCTCTACGTGAACCCATCCGAGCCCATCCCGTTCAGCGAGGTCGCGGTCCTGGACGCCAACGCCGAGGCCCTGGGCGTGGAGGTCTCCACCCTCATGGCCGCAGCGGGCCAGGGCGTGGCCGAGGCCGTGCTGGAGCACGCCCCAGAGGGGCCCGTGCTGGTGCTCTGTGGCCCTGGTAACAACGGTGGCGATGGGCTCGTGGCCGCCGGTCATCTCGTCGAGCACCGGGAGGTCAGCGTGCTCTTGGCCGGCCACGGGGTCAGCTCTTCGTTGGCGCGTGAGGCGTTGGAGGCGCTTCCAAGCGAGGTGGCCGTGCGGTCCAGCGATGACTTGGACGATGGGGCCCTACGAACCATCGTGGACGACGCGGCATGCCTGGTGGATGGGTTGCTCGGGGCCGGCATCCAGGGCGAGCCCCGGGGAGAGGTGGCCCGTTTGGTCGATGCCGTGCGCGCCTCCTCCGGCTTCGTTGTCAGCATCGATGCCCCCACGGGAGCTGGGACCCCCCGTGCCATCGAGGCTGATGTGACCGTGGCCCTGCATGCACCCAAACAGCTCCCCGAGACTGCTCACCCGGGCGAGCTCGTCGTGGTGGACATCGGGATCCCGGAGCGCGCGTGGACCCACACGGGGCCCGGCGAGTTCTCCCTCTACCCCCGAGCAAGCCAGACCCAGCACAAAGGGCAGGGCGGCTTCGTGCTCATCATCGGCGGTGGCCCGTATGCCGGCGCGCCCGCTCTGGCCGCCATGGCAGCCATGCGAGCCGGTGCTGATCTCGCCTTCGCGCTCGTCCCAGAGCCCATCTGGCACACGGTGGCCAGCTTCTCCCCCAACATGGTTGCCAGGCCCATGGAGGGTGAGCATCTGGATCTGGACAACCCGAAGAACCGGGTGACCCTCAACAAGTGGCTCGGTGCTGCCGATGCCGTGGTGATCGGGCCTGGGCTGGGCAAGATGGACCCGGTGCGCGAGAGCGTGCCCATCGCCGTCGAGCGCGTGAGCGAGCTAGGCGTGCCGATGACGCTGGATGCTGACGCGCTGTGGGCCATGGCCGAGAGCGAGCTCGACCTTGGCCGTGACACGGTGCTCACCCCGCATGCCCACGAGTTCCGGCTGCTCACCGGGCGCGCGCCTCCCGACGCGAACGACGTGGAGGGCCGCGTGAAGATCGCACAGGACGCCGCCCGTGAGCTCGGATCCACCATGCTGCTCAAGGGGCCCGTGGACGTCATCGCGGACGGGGAGCGAGCCAAACGCAACGCCACGGGAACGCCGGCCATGAGCCACGGCGGCACCGGCGACATCCTCACCGGCATCGTAGCTGCTCTGCAGGCCAAGGGCCTCTCCGGGTTCGATGCCGCCCGGCTCGGCGCCTACATCAGCGGCAAGGCGGGCGAGCTGGCCACCGAGGAGAACAGCTATGGCATGATCGCCACCGACGTGCTCGAAGCGATCCCGAAGGTGCTTCGGAACCACCTGGGATAAGCGCTCGCTGGGAGGACATGCCGGGAGCTCGTCGCCCGCGGTGACGAGCACACTTTTAAAATCCCCCGGACCGCGTTCAGATACGAGGCCATGGCAACGCCCAGCTCATCCAGCTTCGAGCACTCCTATCCGGTCCTCCGCCGGGTAGCCTACGCAGCGCTCGCCCTGGCCTTGGGCATCACCATCGCAGGGCTGTGGAACTACCATGTGGTCGACGCCTTCGGTCGAGACGTCTTCGCCGAACCCATCGTCGGGGACACATCCACCCTGGGCAACGAGTTCTCCCTACGGGGGCCCGCCTTCGGTGTCCTCTTCGCGGTGGCTGCTGGGCTGGCTGCCACGTTCACGGCGTGCAACTGCGTCGTCTTCGCCATGATGCCGGGGCTGGCCTGCTCGACGGAGGATCCGCTGGACCGGGGGGCCCTGTACCGCCTGCTCGGCATCTTCACCGCGGGCGTCGTCGCCGTCGGCGCCGCCTACGGCTTCTTCGTCGGCATGTTAGGTCCTGAAGGCATCGCGGTGCTCAACGAGCGGGCGGTCCGGCTTGCCCAGGCGCGGGCCATCTTCTCGCTCATCGGCTTGGCCCTGGTCACGTGGGGTGCGGCCGAGATGGGTTTCCTCGACCCGCTGCTCTCGCGCCTCTCCCCCGAGACGAGGACCGTGCTCGGGCGGCCATCCACCAAGGCCGGGGCCATGGGCCTGTTGGTCGGTGCCTTCGCCGTGGGGCGCCCCTTCCCCGTCTTCCGCGACTTCCTCTCGTATGCAGCCACCTCCGGGAACCCCTTCTACGGAGCCGGCGTGATGGTCGTCCACGGGATCGGCATGATCCTCGTGATGGTGCTCGCCCTCGTCGTGCTCGTCTGGGCCCTGCGCGGCCCCATGACCCGATGGGTGAGAGCCAGACCCCACGGGCCACGGGTGATCAGCGGCATCGCGCTGCTCGCCGGCGGGGCCTACTTCGTGTTCTACTGGGGCCTGGCCTTCGCCTTCGGGCTCGGCGGGTGGGGCTTCAAGCTCGGCTGGTACGGCTGAACCCGCGGCGCCTCCCCCGCCTCATCACCGGCGGGCCGCCTTGCGCCGGTGGACCGGCCCGAAGCGGCAACCCTTGAAGTGCCAAGCTACCTACAAGGGACCGTGGCGACCAAGCTCGTCCCCCTCTTCGAGGAGCGCGCGCTGCTCCTGGAGACCGATGCGGAGACCGTGCTTGTGGCCGGGGACCTCCACCTCGGCCTCGAGCGCGAGCTCTCCCGCAAGGGCGTGCATGGGCTAGAGGAGTCCAAGGGGCTCGTGGATCACCTGGCCGGCTTGGCTGCCCGGGAGGCCGCTGATCGCATCCTGCTCCTGGGTGATGTCAAGCACAGCATCGGTGCCTACGCGCACGAGAAGCGAGCGCTGGCGCCTCTGGAGCGCATGCCTGCCCCTGTGGAGGTGGTGCCAGGCAACCACGACGGTGGCCTGGCCGAGATCGCCCCGTTCCTTAAGATCCACGATATCCGGGGCATCACGGTGGATGGCGTCGGGGTCTTCCATGGCCATGTCTGGCCGGATGAGGCCCTGTTCGCTGGCGGGACCATCGTGCTCTGCCACAACCACCCGCATGTGGGCTTGCGCGACGAGCTGGGCCATCTCACCCGCGAGCCATGCTGGATCCGAGCCCCCCTCGCAGAGGCTGTGCTGGAGCGCTACCCGGAGGCCCAGCTTCCAGGCGAGGCCGTGCTCGTGCCCGCCTTCAACCCCCTGCTCGGCGGTGTCGCGCTCAACCAGCCGGGCAAGAACGCGCTTGGCCCCTTGCTTGCCAACGAGATCATCGATCTGCCCGCAGGCCGGGTCTACACCCTGGACGGGCTCCAGCTCGGCACCCTGGCATCCCTGGAGGCCCAGCTCTCGTGACCTTCCAGGGGCTCCATCCCAAAGTCCAGGCCTTGTTGGAGCGCGACGGTTTCACCGAGCCCACGCCTGCGCAGGCGGGTGCCATGCCACCCATCCTGGCCGGCAAACACACCTTGCTTCTCGCACCCACGGGCATGGGGAAGACCGAGGCTGCCGTGCTCCCGATCCTCGACGAGCTCGTCGAGCTACCAGAGGACCAGCGCGAAGGGTTCGTGGCCCTCTACATCACGCCGCTTCGAGCCCTGAACCGGGACATCCTGGAGCGCCTGAGAGACTGGTGCGCGTTCCTGGACATCACCATCGGGGTACGCCACGGGGACACCACGCGTGCCGAGCGCACCCGCCAGTCCAAGAACCCACCCGAGTTCCTCATCACCACGCCCGAGACCCTGCAAGCCATCTTCACAGGCTCCCGTCTCCGCACGCACCTCGAGGGGGTCCAGTTCGTCGTCGTGGACGAGATCCACGAGCTCGTGGGCAACGAGCGAGGCGCCCAGCTCGCCTGCGCGCTCGAACGGCTCGTGCGCTACAGCGGCGAGTTCCAGCGCGTCGGCCTCTCAGCCACCGTGGGCAACCCCGAGGAGACCGCAGGGTTCTTGGCCGGTCGAGGGCGCGAGGCCGAGATCGTCCACGTCCCCGTGGGCAAGGATTTGGACCTGGCCGTCGAATCACCCGAGCCCACCGAGGAGGACGAGCTGCTCGCCCAGGAGCTCTTCTGCGGGCCACGCGAGGCGGGGCTCGTGCGCCGCATCGTGGAGCTCGTGGAGGCGCACACGAGCACGCTGGTCTTCGTGAACACCCGGCGCATGGCCGAGGTGCTGGCCGCCCGGCTAGGGTTCTGGGGCATCGAGGGCATCGATGTCCACCACGGATCACTGCACAAGGACGAGCGCATGCGCGTGGAGGAGGCCTTCAAATCCGGGGAGACCCAGGGGCTGATCTGCACGTCCAGCATGGAGCTGGGCATCGACATCGGATCGGCTGATCTCGTCATCCAGGTGAACAGCCCCCGGGAGGTCGCACGCCTGCTCCAGCGCGTCGGGCGGGCCGGGCACAAGGTGGGCCTGACCAGCAAGGGCGTGGTCCTCTGCACGGACCCGGACGATGTCGCCGAGGCCCTGGTCATCGCGCGCCGGGCCCGGGCCGAGCTCGTGGAAACAGCCCCCATCCCGGAGTGCCCCCTGGACGTGCTGGCCAACCAGCTCGAGGCCATGACGCTGGAGGGGGATGTGGGCCTGCGCGAGGCCGTGGGCACGCTGCTGCGCGCTCGCCCCTTCTGGAATTTGGACCAGGCCACCACGGAAGCTGTGATCGAGCTCATGGAGTCCACCTACCTGGTCCACCGAGAAGAGGGGCAGCTCAAGCGCAGAGGCAGAGCACGCCTCCACTTCGTGGACAACCTCTCCATGATCCCGGACCAGACCACCTTTTTGGTGCGAGACGTCTCCAGCCGGCGGGCCATCGGGACCCTGGACGAGACGTTCGTGTTGAACTACGTGGAGCCAGGGGCGCTCGTGATCCTGCGCGGGGAGCCGTGGCGCGTGGTGGAGGTGGACGAGGTCGACGAGGATGACGGGGATCGCAAGCCCGACATCCTCGTGGCTCCGGTCAAGGATCCCACTGGGGCCATCCCCTCCTGGGTGGGCCAGGAGATCCCGGTGCCCTACGCGGTGGCCCAGGAGGTCGGGGAGCTCAGAGGCCGCATCCAGGCCTGGCTGGACCAAGGGGAGGATGCCGCCGAGCACCTGGCCAGCACCTTCGACACGGATCGCGCCACAGCAGAGACCCTCGTTAACATGATCGAGGCCCAGGAGGGGCTCGTGGTTCCCACCGACGTGGTGGTGACCCTGGAGGTCTCCAAGGGGAGCGCGGTGCTCAACTGCGCGCTGGGCCACAAGGCCAACGAGGCCCTGGGAACCGTGCTCTCCAGCCTGCTGGCCGCCCGGCTCGGGGAGAGCGTGGCTCTGGACGTGGATCCGTACCGGATCATGCTCGAGCTCCCGCGCCGGGTGCGCCCCGAGGTGGTCCATGGTGTGCTCGACGAGGTCGTGGGCCAACCACTCACCCAGCTGCTCAACACGCTCATCTCGAACCAGCCGGCGCTGCGGTTCAACCTCGTGCACGTGGCGCGCAAGTTCGGGGTGCTGGACAAGGGCGCCACATCGCTGAACATGAACGTGAGCCGCCTGCTCGACCGGTTCAAGGGCACGCCGCTCTACGAGGAGGCCGTGCGCGAGCTGTTGCACGACCGCCTGGACGTCCCTCAGGCCGAGGCGTTCCTCCGCCAACTCGCGGATGGCTCCGTGGAGCTCGTCCACCAGCGCCTCTCCCCCATGGGCCAGGCGGGCTTCGAGGAGAGCCTCTCGCTTGTGAGCCCTGCCCGGGCCACAGCCGCCATCCTGGGGGCCATGGAGCAGCGGCTCCGGGACGAGCCCATCGTGCTCTCATGCCTCCACTGCAAGGAGTGGACGGGCCAGACGAAGGTCAAGCGCGTGGACCTCCCGGTGACGTGCCCGCGGTGCGGGGCCGAGAGCGTCACCATGGTGCGCCCGTGGCGCAAGGACACCCTCAAGCTCGCCAAGCGCGAGGGCTTGAACCCGGAGGAGCGCAAGGAGCTGCGTCGGCTCCACACCGCCTCCAGCCTCATCGCAGCCCACGGTGAGTGGGCGCTGCTCGCGCTGGTCAGCCGGGGCGTGGGACCGGACACAGCCGGTCGCATCCTGGCGCGCCAACCAGGGGACAAGCACGAGCTGCTACGCCACCTGATGGAGGCCGAGATCACGTACGCGCGGACGCGCGATTTTTGGGAGTAGGGGCCGCAAGCGGCCCCTACAACCCCACCGCTGCACCTCCGAACTACCGAGGGGACCTCCGCAAACGGCGGAGGCCCCCACCCCGCGATCGCTGGACCTTGGTCACTGTTGGATCTTGGGCTTAGCGTCCGCGTCGGCCGTCGGCCTTGGCGTGGTCAGGGGGACCGCGGCGGTCCTCGTTCTCTGACTCCTCGGCTTGGTCGCCATCGTTCTCGGAGGATCCGGTCTCGTTGCCCTCCTGCTCAGCGCTGGCGTTCCCGTCGTCGTGTCCAGAGGTGCTGGTCTCGTTGTCGTCGCGTTCCTCGTGGTCGCCGTCCTCCTCGCAGGCACCCTTGTGGTCGCCGTGGCCTTCGTGGGCTTGCCAGGCGGGCTCCCCGATGGTGATGGTGTGCTCGTTGTCCGGGTTGCCTGGTGGGCGGTGGCAGATGGTGACCTGCTCGGCCTCCTGATCCTTGCCCTCGTCCCCCTCATCTCCGTGCTCCGGGGGCGCCTCGACGGTGAAGCTGGTGGTGGCCTCGTTGTTCGACTCATCGGATTCGTCGACATCGTCGCCGGCGTCGGGCACGACGGTGACGTTGTGGTCGCCCTCGCTGGCGTTCCACGCCTCCGAGGTGATCTCGATGCTCTCGTTCGCAGCGAGCCCCTCGATAGTGATGTTCTCACCGAGCTGCTCCCCATCCAGGAGGAACTGCACGGTGAAATTCCCGGCCGATGCGTTGCCAACGTTGCTCACGTTGGCCCTGAAGGTGACGTTCTCACCGGGTTCTGGATCGCTCGGGTCGACAGAGAGGGCCTCGGCGATGAGATCGGCTTGGGTCCCCTCCTCCGGTGGCTCCTCGGAGCTCGCCTCGACGGTGAAGCTGGTCGTGGCCTCGTTGTTCGACTCATCCGACTCGTTCACCGCATCGCCAGCGTCGACGACCACGGTGACGTTGTGGTCGCCCTCGCTGGCGTTCCACGCCTCCGAGGTGATCTCGATGCTCTCGTTCGCAGCGAGCCCCTCGATAGTGATGTTCTCACCGAGCTGCTCCCCATCCAGGAGGAACTGGACAGTGAAGTTCCCAGCCGACGCGTTGCCACCGTTGCTCACCGTGGCCGTGAAGGTGACGTTGTCGCCTGGTGCTGGATCGGTGGGGTCCAGGCTGGGCTCACCGGCGATCAGATCGGCTTGGCCTGGATCCTCGGTCTGCTCGCCTTCGACGGTGAAGGCGACGGTGAGCTCGTTGTCCGCCTCGTTGGACTCGTTGACGTCGTCGCCAGCGTCGACGATGACGGTGGCGTTGTGATCACCTTCGGTCGCGTTCCACGTTTCCGAGGAGATCTCTGTGCTCTCGTTGGCATCCAGCCCCACGACGCTGATGTTCCCCCCAAGCTGGTCTCCATCGAGGAAGAACTGGACGATGAAGTTGCTTGCCGACGCGTTCCCGTCGTTGATCACGGTCGCGGTGAGCGTGACGTTCTCGCCCGTGCCCGGGTCAGCGGGGGATCGTTCGAGACCTGTTGGGGCGAGGTTCGGTGTCGCTTGGTCTGTGTCCTCGGTTTGGGCCAGGACGGTTCCGATGCCGATGGGTATCGTGATGAGGGCTGCTGCGATGAGTGCGAAGCTCTTGTCCATGGGGGGCGTGACCTCCAAGTGGAGCTCAAGCCCGCTCAAGCCACCATAAGGGCTGTTACGGACGCTTCGAAATGGCGAGCTCACTCAAGGGACCGGCGGCGGGCGACGAGCGCCACAAGGCTCAGCGCAAGCACCACGCCTGGTAGCGCCACGGACGGGATCGCGCTCGCCTCGGCAGGGTCCTCCTCGCCGTCCCCGGGGGCACCGTCGCCGCTCCCGGCCGCGTTCGACTCCAGGGCAGGGTCGACGAGGTCAGGGAACTCGAGGGTGATCTGGGTGGGTGCCACGTGCATGCTGGTGGGCCCGTCGGTGGTGGCATGGGCGTCCAGGGTGACCCGTGTGGGCTCTTGGCCGGCCATGTCGGCTGGGGCGGTGACCTGAACATGCACGTCCTCACGGATCGCTTGCCTAGTGAACCCCTCAGTCGGGTCGTAGTGGACGATCAGCGAGGTTGGCTGGAAGCTCGTCCGGTTCTTCCACGCCTCCTCTTGGGCGAAGAGGTCGATCTGGACCTCGGTGCAGGCACAGATGCCCATGGGGAACTGAACGATGACCTCGAGGGGCACCCCGTAAACACCCGGCAGCACGGCCGGCTCGGCCACATGGCTCGAGCTCAACTGGACGCTCCCGCCGCCCTGAGCGGTTGCCGAAGGCAGCATGGAGAGAGCGGTCAACAGGGCAAGCCCAAGGAGCCAGCGGCGGGGGGTCCTTCCAGCCATGGGCTCCGAGTCGGGGGTGGGGTCTTGAAGCGTGAGGATAGATGCTTTGACCGCGAGCGCGCCTGTGCTGGTCCATCAAGCGCGCTCGCGGAGGCGTGCGCGGCTAGGCGTCACCACGCCCGAGCACCACGGCCAGGCTGGCCAGCCCGACAAGCAAGCCGGTCACGAGCCACGTTGCTGGCTCGTCGGGCTCCCCGGAAGGCTCGTTGGACCGGCCGTCCAAGGCCACGATGGGTTGACCGCCGGGCCCGGTGCCGCTCACGTTGGTCTCAGCCGAGCTGGCCAGGGCAAGCGCCGTGGCGTTGGGTGGGGGGAGGTGGTAGTGGGCGGGGAAGTCCACGATACGGTAGATGGGGTCGGCCATCTCGCTGGCCGGCTCGATCTGGAAGCCCAGGCGACGGTCCTGGGGCCAGTGGTCCACCACGAAGGTGAGGTTGACGCGTTGGATATGCACGCTGGGGTTCTTGGGCTCAGGCACGGGCTCGCCGGCCCACCAGTCGATCTCGTACGTGGTCGGATCCATGGAGCGGATCTCCAGGGGCGAGTTCCGGTCCAGGGGCCTGGCGTCGAGTTCGACGCTCGTTGAGGCGGTGAGGGGACACGCGCAAGGACCCCAGGGGAGCTGGGTGCGCACGACCAGGGTGGCGTTGTACGTCCCCAGCCCGGACTCCGGAGCCTCGGTCCAGGTCACCGTCTCAGGCGAGGTGGAGCCGTGGAGCCCGAAGTTGGGGAGCTGGGCCGATGCGCTCGGTAGCAGCAAGAGCAGGCAGGCGAGCACGAGCAGTAGCCCGCCGGGTCTGGCCCACATGGCTCCCATGGACCTGGAAGAGGCCTGGGGGTTGAAAAACGCGACGCTGCTCAACCGTCAGGGCATGGAGAAGATCTCGCCGTTGCTGGGCGCGATCACATCGTCGGTGATGGTCTCCAGATCGGCCATCAGGGGTTCGGGGTCATCACTGTGGCAGACGACGATCTTGTCCGGCGTGCAGCCTTCAGCGAAGGCCACGAGCTCGCTGTGGCCGGCATGACCCGAGAAGTCGAAGCGTTCCACGCGGGCGTTGACGCGCACGGTGCGGTGGTCCAGTGCGATGACCCCGTCGTCGAGCAACCGGCGCCCGTTGGTGCCCTCGACCTGGTAGCCGGTGATGAGCACGGCGCTGTTCGGGTCGTCGTGCATGCGCTCCAGGTGGCTGAGCACCGGGCCGCCCTCGAGCATGCCGCTGGTGGTCACCACCACGTTGCCGGGTTGGCTGGCGCGCTTGCGGTCCCGGTTCCCGCGCACACGCTCGACCCGGTTGTAGACCCGGGAGAGCTTGGCGTGGTCGCGCAGGTAGCTGGCGTGACGCAGGAAGATCTCGGTGACCCTCCCGCCCATGCCATCCAGGTGGATGGGGGCATCGATGCCGTCCAGGGCGAGCAGGATCTCCTGGGTGCGGCCAACCGCGAAGCTGGGGATGATCACGGTGCCGCCAGCATCGAGGCTCGCTTGCACGGTCTCCCGGAACCGCTTCTCCACCTGCTCGCGTGGCTCGTGCTCGCGCCCGCTATACGTACCCTCGATGACGAGCGTGTTGCAACCCACGGGTTGGGCTGGCTCGACGAGATGGGACTCGGCGGTGTTGAGATCCGCGGTGAACAGCATACTGGAGTCCGCTTGGACCCGGAACATGCTCGAGCCTGGGATATGCCCGGAGTTCTCGGCCTGGATCTGCCAGCCGTCCACATCGAAGGGCGTGCGCCAGGTGATCTCGCGACCAGCGGTCTCGAGCTGCTGGATGGCGAAGTCCTGGTAGGGCGCCCCGTAGCCCTCGAGCCTGTGGACCTTGAGGCAGTCCCGGCACAGCAGCTCGGCGATGTCCAGCGTGGGACCCGTGGCGTAGATCGGCGCGTTGTACTCGTGGGCGATGGCTGGCATCATGCCGGCGTGGTCCAAGTGCGCGTGCGTGAGCAACGCAGCCGTGATGGGCGGAGCTGGCTTCGGGTAGGCGGGAGGATCCGAGGGGGCCAGCCCGTAGTCCAGCAGGAGCCGGGACGGGCCCGAGCCCACCACCAGGCCGAGCCGACCGACCTCTCGGGCGCCTCCGAGGAAGCTGGCTTGCAAGCGCCTCACAACCGCCGCACGACGATCACGCCGAAGAGCACCAGCACAGCCACGAAGAGCACGATGAAGTACCAGTAGTCGCCCACGAAGGTTTGCAGGTTAGCCTCCGTGGCGCCCTCGATGCTCTGGGTCTGGGCGTCATAGTGCGTGTCGATCTTCCCGTTGCCGTCGGTGTCGAGCTTGTAGGTGTCCCCGTCGCGGTCGACACCGCTGACGATCTGCGGGGTCGCGTGCGGGTCGACGAACGTGTCGAAGAACGTGTCGTCGTCCATGTCGATGAGCACGTCGTCGCGCCCGTCGCCGGAGAAATCAGCGTTGACCGTCTTGTGCACCACCTCCGCCTCGGCTTCGTAGGTGCCGTCGATCAACCCGTCGAAGTCCCCGTCGATGGGGTGCTCGGGCTCGCCGTCCCGGTTTGCGTCGTAGGTGTACGGGATCGTGTAGACCCGGGCCCGGTCGGGGTCGTAGTACACGTCCCCCAAGCCGTCGCCGTCGGTGTCGATGATGTGCTCGCGGCGGCCGTCGTCGTCGCCTTCCAGATCGTAGAGGCCGGCGCTTGCGACGCTGTCGGCCTCGTTGAGCTCGCCCCTGGAGATCAGCGTGGCGTCCTTGTCCTGGAAGACCTCGAACCCGTCGCTGGGGTCCTGGTTGAGATCCAAGGCCACCTCGTCAGCACCGTCGTTGTCGACGTCCATGCGCTTGTAGTTGACCAGGCGTGTGATCACCTGGCTGGTGACCGTGACGCCGGTCTCGCCGGACTCCTGGGTGCTGTTGGCGCGCAGCACCGTGGTCACACCCTCGGGTGTGGGGATGGGGCCCTGGTTCGGGCTGGGGACCTGGAGGAAGACGCTCACATCCGTCAGCGTCTCACCGGGCTGGAGCTCCGGCGTCGTGTCGTCGGTGAGATCGGTCCTTCCTGGGTAGAGCGGTGCGCTGCCCTGGAGATCCTCGAAGCTCAATCGGATGCGGTCGATGCCGTTGCCGCGGTTCGTGACGTTGAGCCTGTACTCGACGTCGTCGCCGGGTGCAGCGTCCTTGATCGTGGGGCCGATGACCTCGAGCCCGATGTCGAAGTCGTGGATCTCGGCCGTGAGTTCGATGGTGTCACGCACGCTGGATTGGCCTTGGGCGCGCGCCACCAGGGTGACCGCCTCGCTGTGGCCCTTGGACACTTCGTCGGGAGCTGTGACCTGTAGCTGGATGCGCTGGAAGGTCTGCTCGGGCACCCGGATGGTGGCGTTCTCGATGAGATCGCCATCCTGGTCGAGGATCTCGCCGGTCCAGCCCGGGGTCTCGAACTGGGGTACGAGCTCGTACCAGGTGGGGCTGGTGCCGAGGTTGCGCACGAGCACGCTGAGCGTGTTCGAGCCGCCACGATCCACCACGGTGGTGGTCTCCTCGGGCTCGAGCTCGACGGCTGCCTGGCCGCTGACCACGGCGTGCGCCATGCCGTTGGCGAAGTCGCTGGCATCAGCGTCGTCCTCGGCCCGGATGGCGAAGGTGTACCGGGAGCCCTCCAGGATCGTGCTCGGCGCCGTGATGACGTAGGTGAACGGTGTGGAGCCCTGGGCGGGCACGCTCACCGTGGAGCCTTGGTCCCGGTCGCTCAGCGTGGTCGTCCACCCTGGAGGCGCGAAGAGCTCCTGGACGCGCACGGTCTTCGAGCTGTCCGCGCTGTTCTCGATGGTGAACGCGATGCTGGTCTCCCCGCCGGGGCCCACGCGCACCGTGTCCTCCTCAGCGGTAAGCGTGAGGGTGCCGGCAGGCCGGACGTCGATGTCGTAGGAGACGGTCTCCGGGTCCCCGGGCACGTTCTCGCTGGCCACGCTGGCGGTCACGGTCTGCGTGGAGCCCGTGGCCGCGTTCTCGGGGATGGTGACCTCGATGCTGGAGGCCTTCTGGGTGCCTGGCGAGATGTCCAGGCGGGCTGGTCGAACGATGGGGGAGCCGAACTCCGTGGGGGCGCTGCTGGTGATGCGGTAGGTGTCACGGCTGGCGCCCTGGTTGGCCACCGTGAGCCCGAGCGAGAGGGTCTCTCCCGGTTGGGCCTGGATGGCGTCGATGGAGGGGGTCAGCTCGAAGGCGAAGTCCTCGCCGACCTGGATGCCAAGCCCCATGGTCACCTCATCTGAGCCGATGGTCCGACCTTCGTTGTCCTGGGTCGACTGGCTGGCGATGACGGTGAAGGTGTGGCGCTCGTTCTCTTGCACGCCGGAGATGGGTGCCTGGACACGCAGGCCAAGGGTCACGTCAGTGCCTGTGGCGTGGATCGCGTCGCCGATCTCGCTTTCCTCAAGGGTCGGGACGAGGATCTCGGTGTCGCTGACCCGCTCGATGGGCACGTCTACGCCGGTCAGGTTGATCGTCCATCCCTCGTCGATGAGGTCGTTGATCAGGTTGCGGGGTTCCAAGGTGACGCGCACCTGGTCCTCGTGGCCGGCCTGCTGGCTCAGCGTGAAGGGCACGGTGCGTGGCTCGCCTGGCGTGATCCCGGTCTGCCGGGGCAGCTTGCTCCAGAGGTCGCCGACCTCGACGTGGTCGTCGAGCGAGAGGCGTGCGCGCGCGCGCGTTTCGAAGCCGCTGCTGTCCTCACGCACCCCGAAGATCCGGGTCTCGGTGTCGATGACCGAGCTCCGCGCACCGGGAAGCGTGATGTTCGCACCCACGATGTAGGCCTCCCATACACAACGGGGGTTCGAGGCGGTGCCGGGCAGATACGGGGTGCTACCGTCGTAAACGACCCGGAGGAAGAAACGGGCGGTGTCCCCAGGCGCGACCTCGAGGGTCTCGATGAGGTCCTCGCCGCCGACGTCATCCACGTTGATGGCCCTCACGAAGCCGGTCTCGGGCTCGTCAAGGCGCTCTTGAGCGCTAGACGGGGGTAGCCTGGCGACGCACTCTTGGCTGGACTTGGTGAATCTGTTCCCCTGGAGGCTCAGCTCGAAGGTCTCGGACTGGTCCCCGAGGTTGGTCACCGTGAACCGGTGGTAGGTGACGTCAGAGTAGTCTCCGCACTCCTCTGGCGCGCCTCCTTGCACGCCGCCAGCGCACGCATCACCTGGGGTTGGGTTCGGGTTGGAGAGGTTGAACTTCCCGAACCGGATGCTGGATTGGGCTTCCGTGTTGCGGTGGTCGAGCACGAAGGCGTCGAAGTCCTTGATGGCCGTGACCACCGTGTTGATCGTGTCCTCGATGGTCTCCGTGGCGCGGTTCACGCTGGTCACGCGCAGGTTGAAGTCGAAGGTGGAGCCCTCGGTGACCTGGTCCGTCGAGCTCACCGTCACGGGGACGCGGACGACCTCGCCTGGCGCGACATTGTCGAAGGTGCGCTGGTCGAGATCCACGCTGAACAGCTCGGGGTCATTCGGGCTCAGCGAGTCCTCGACGATGTTGACCTGGAGGCCGTCGACGGCGGTGCCTCGGTTCCAGGCGAAGATCTGCGGGAGATCGGTGTCTCGGCCGATGCCGATCTCGAAAGCGTCCGGCTGGAGCAGGATCAAGCCGACGTCACGGATGACGTTGTCCGCGATGGTGCCCTGGAGGCCGACGGTGGAGGTCGCTGTGCTCGTGATCGAGCGTGCTGTGACCTGGACGAGGGATGCGTCTCCGCTGGTGGCATCGCTGGGGGGCGTGAGCTTGACCCGGATCAAGGCCGTTTGGCCCGGGTCCAGGCTGACGCGGTCGTTCTGGTCGACGCCAGCGACATCCACGGTCCAGGCTTGGCTGGACGTGGTGCTCAGCGCGTAGGTGTCGCGGCTGGTGGCGTTGTTCGTGAGTTGGAGCAGGAAGGTGGTGGAGGTGCCTGGTACGAGCTGGTGGAGCGTGGACTCGTCGTCGATGAGCCTGAACGCGAAGTCGAAGCTTCCCATGGCCAGCGGGGTGCTCATGCGGTGCGATGCGCCGAGCAGGTCCCCGCTCACCTCGAAGGTGTACTGACCCGAGGCGACGCCGCTGGGGTAGCTCCACACTTGTTCACCGTCGACCTGGGCGAACCGGAACACCTTGCGCGCGCCGTCCTCGGCGCGCAGGGAGCGGATCTCGGTCATGTCCACCTCGTCGGCGTCCTCGGCGAGCTCGACGACGGTGCCGTCCGGGGCGAAGAGCGCGCCGGTGAGCCCGCTCTCTGGGATGGCATCCCCGCCGAAGGGGCTGCGCAGTGCGACGCGGCCCACAAGCACGCGTTCGCTCTCCGGCGCGTTGGGGTCGAAGGACTCCACGTGGCGGCCCCCGTCATCGGTGGCCCACATGGCGCGCTGGATGGCCTGGGGCGTTTCGATCTGGACGCGGGAATCGGACGTGGAGCTCTCGAAGATCAGACTCCAGAGCAGGTTGCCGGTGGCCGCCACGGGGAAGATCTCGGCCACGAGGATCTGGCCCTGGCCCACCTCGACCGAGGAGGTGAGATCGGCTCGGGCTGTGACAAGGTGGCCCTGGCCGTCGCGGACATCCCCATCAGGCGCGTTGCACGCTTCCTCGATGGCCTCGCTGATGATGGGGCCCTGTGTCGGTTGGTCAGGCGTGGTCAATCGCAGGCGCATGTGGAACTCGAGCGCGGTGCCTACGCCGTCGTTGCACACAGCGTTGGAGTCGTAGTCGAAGGCCCATCGGATCACGTCGCTGCCGGCGCGCAGGGTGAACGGGAACGTTGCAGCCTGGGCTCCATCCGTGCCATCATCCGTGTCCATGGCGAAGCGGACGACGGCGCCGTCCGGGGGGTTGCTGGCCGACGTCGTGGTGTTGCGCGTCTCGAAGGTCTCGGTGCTGCCGGAGCCCGGGGCGCGCGGATCGTTGACACGCATGGCGCAGAAGTTGGCGTTGAGACTGGCATCCCCTTCGGCAAGCGCGATGTTGCAGGTGTCGCTGCTGGTGCCCGGGTCGTCCTCCCAGAAGTAGAGGGTGGCGGTGTCCAGGCCTGGGATCTGCTGGTAGGGCACTGGGATCGTGGTGTCTTGGCCTCCCTGGGCCGACGCGTCGTCGGTCGTCGGCGGGAGTAGCATGGCCACCGTGCTCGTGAGCATGAGGGCGGCCAGGGCGAGGGCTCGTCGTTGGGTGGGGTCCATCAAGCGTACACCTCGGTGAATGGGAAGGTCGATCGACGTCCGTGAGGACGGTTCGGCAGACGGGCGGCTGACTCTCGGTGCTTAAAGCTTGTCATGGTCTCGCCTCTTGAGGGCCAAGCTGGCTAGGGCCATGGCGGTGAGGGCCACGAGAGGGCCCAAAGGTTCTCGTTTCGGCTCTTCTGGGTCGGACGCCAGCGTCATGTCCACCACCGCGAAGGCGAGCGACGTATCCGTGGCGCCGCCCTCTGAAACCGCGAGGATTCGCACCCGCAAGCTCTCTGCGTCGGTGGCGTTGCTGGGTGCGGCGATCTCCAGGTTCAGGGAGGCCGCGTCGCCTGCGGGGATCGTCGCGTTCGTGCGGTCGAAGACCAAGCCCCAGCGTTGGGGGACGTAGGGCTCGCCGTTCTCGTCGAGCGCTTGGGCGTCGAGCGTGACGTTCGTGGCCACCGAGCCGAGGTTGGCCACGCTGAAGGCGTAGGTCGCCACGCCTCCAGGGGCGACGGTCTTGGTACGGATCTGGGGGCTTAGGTCCAGGATCTCGAAGGGGTTGACGGTGAGGTCGAAGGAGGCCGCCGCGGCACCGGCTTGCGTGATCCCGCGGAGCAGTACCCGGTTCTGGGTCCCGTTGGCGGCTTGGTTGGGGACTTGGACGTCGATGCGCACGGTGCGCACCGTGCCGGGCTCGACCGTGATGGTGCCACTGGGTTCCAGGGTGAGTGGCCAGTTCTCCCCCTGGGAGAGGATCTGTTGGGCCTCGAGGGTCACGCGGGTCTCGGCGTTGCCGAGGTTGCGAACGAGGGTCCGCACGGTGATGTTCTGGCCTTGGATGACGGACTGGTCGGCCACGGTCCCTGGTTCGAGGGAGATGCGGATGTCCGTGGCGATGCCGACATCGATGGCGAGTTGGATGGAGGCGTTGGTCTTGGGCTGCGTGACGAACCGGACCGGGATGTCGCGGTCCCCTGGGCTCACCGTTCGCTCGACCTCGATCGTGAGGGGGACGGTTCGGTTCTCGCCGGGTCTGAGCACCAGGCTCTCGGCAGGTGTGATCGTCACGCCCCTGGGTGCCTGGGCGTCGACGTCGATGGCCAGGATGGCTGCTCCAGTGTTGCGCAGCGTGACGTTGGCGATGCCCACATCGCCTGGGCTCACCGGGGTGGCCTCGTTGGGTTGGATGGCCTCCAGGGCGCCGAAGACCACCGCACCGGTAAGGCTGGAGAGCTCGGGGCCGCCCGTGGTCCCACCTTGTGGGTCGGCCAGCGCGATGCCCAGGCCGGTGCGGTTCGTGGCGACGAGTTGGGCTCTTGTGGTCTCCCAGAGGCGCTGGCCGTCTGTGCTCAGCGCGTTGAGGGTGTCCGCGGTGACGTGGATGTAGGGGCCCCTAAGGGCGATGGAGGTGGCTGAGCCGTTGATGGATCGGGTCCATTGACCGCGCAAACCGTCGTCCTCGAGGGCGACACGCGTGACGCGGTCGCCGACGGCGGCCGTGATGACCGAGCCGTCGCGGCTGGCATCCACATGGACCGTGCCGTTGCCCACCGAGAGATCACGAGGGGAGCGGTCCTGCTCGAAGAGGAACAAGGTGCCGCCGGCGGTCCCAGCGTAGGTGATCGCCTCGTCGGTGATGGCCAGCGAGGCCACGATGCCGGTGCGTGCTCGCTCGATCTCCTCCTCGATGATGGGCGTTGGCTCGCCGTCGGTGAGGTCGAAGACTTGGATCCAGCCGAAGCTGGCGTTGCCTCGGGTGACGTTGCCGCCGACGGCGGCGAACCGTGCGTTGTCTGAGACGGAGAGCGTGCGTGGGTTGCCTGGGAGCTGGGCCTCGCCGGTGCGCTCGCCGACAGCATCGTAGACGCGCACCGCGAAGCTCGTGCCTTGGTCCACGGTGATCAGGGTCCGGGTGCCGGCAGGGTCGGTGTCAAGCTGGAGCACGGATCCGCCGGTGCCCGCTGTCCAGGCTTGGGTGAGCTCGTCGTCGCCAAGATCCCAGGCTCGAAGGCCGGGTCCCGGGTTGCCCAACCCGCCCGTGGATGCTGGTGCGAGGGCTACCACCACCCGTCCGAGGGCCGGCGCGGTGGTGAGGGCGCGGACACCTTCCCGGCCGAGCTCGCTATCGCTGGTTTCCAGGGCCTGGAGGCAGCCGGTCCCGTTGGGCCAGCTCATCAGGAAGAGGTCGGCGTCCCCGTTCTCGATGGTGCATGCTGCATCGCCGCCGTCGGCGACGTCCGTGGAACCTGCATCACCCGTCGCATAGACCAGGTGGTCGTCGCTGATGAAGCCGGCTGCAGCTGGGGGTCCCTCCATGGTGAGCTCGCCCCACGCTGGGTCCTCGGGGGGAGCGGCGGTGGCTGGTTGTGTGAGCAGGAGGAGCGCGGTGGCTGCGATGAGGGCGGGGATGCCCCAGCGGGTGAGGCTGCGCTTCATCCGTGGCGCCTCCTCGCGCCCAGGGCCGCCAGGCCCAGGGCGAGCGGGGCCAGCACGAGGGGTAAGGGCGAGTCGTCGGTCTCGTGGCCGGCGGTAACCGTGTAGGACGCGCTGTCAACGATGCCGTCCGTGGCATCACTGCGCAGGGACACGGTGACCTCGGCGGTGTCACCGTCGCCAGCCAGGCGCGCGGGCGTGACCGAGACGGTCAGCTCCTTGGTCGCACCTGGTTCGAGCTCGAAGGTGACCGGGGAGAGGCTGGCCTGCCAGACGTGGTCGGGGTTGGAGGCGTTGCTCGTGACCCGCGCGGTGTAGGCATCGGGGGTGTTGCCGCTGTTGCGCACGGTCACCGTGAAGTCTGTGGGCCGGCCTGGTTCGGCGGTGACGCCCTCGGTGGGGCCCTCAAGCGTGGCGTCGTAGGCGGGTTCCACGATGAGGTCCACCGTGGTCTCTGCCTCTCGGCCGCCCTCCTCAGGGCGTGCCGTGATGGTGACGGTGTTCGTGGAGCCCTCGCTGGCGTCCTCGTCCACGGTGAGCCGGATGGAGAGGGTCTGCCTGGCTTGCGCGTCGAGCTCGACCGTGGCTCGCTGGGTCTCTTCGTCATCGATGGTGACGACCCAGCTCTCGTCCTGGTCCACCTCGACGATGAAGCGCTCGTCCACGTTGCCTGCGTTGCTCAGCTCGGTGGAGAGGATGGCGACCTGGCCGCGGTTGACCTCCTGGCGCTCGGCTCCGACGGTGAGCCCGGCGGCGCTCAAGCGGCGGATGTCGAGCTCGATGGTCTCGCTGCCCGCGGGCTCATCCTCGGAGCCCTCTGCGCTCATGGCCACCACGTCGAAGGTGACCGTTCCGGGGGGGTGGCCTGCGGCTGGCGTGAGGTTGAGGGTCACGTTACCGGACTGACCTGGGAGCAGGCTCAGGCTCGATGGAGACGCCTCGAGGCTCCAGTCGCCTGGGACGCCGTCGGCTTCGAAGGTGTAGGTGTCGAAGGCGCTGCCGACGTTGGCCACGCCGATGGCGACCTCGAACGGGGTGCCTGGGTCGGCTGCACTAGGCGCATCGATGGTGAGTTCGGCCTGGAAGGCTTGCTCATAGGCGCGCACCGTCGCGCCCGTTGCGGCGATGAGCCGGTTCCCGTCGGCGCTCACGGCGAACGCACGGATCTGGGGGAGCACCCAGAGCGCTTCCAGCGCCTCGTCCGGGTCGAATTGGAGCTCGTGGAACGCGTAGAGAGCGCCGGCTTGGGCGAGGAGAACCTGGTCGTCGGAGGTGAAGGTCAGCTCGGTGGGGCTGGCCTGGGTGCCGAAGGCCCCGCGGGTGGCCATCGACGCGATGGGGTTGTCGTCCTCGAGGCTGGTCTGCTCGTAGACGCGCACCTTGTCGTCGCCGAACCCTGCGGCGAAGGTGAGCCCGTCGTCCGTGAGGGCCAGGCTGGTCACGGGCCCGGAGCGCTTGTCCGTCCAGGGACCCGAGAAGGTCCAGGTGTGGTCCTCGGAGGCCTCAGCCTCCTCAAGGTGGAAGTAGAACAGGGCGCCGTCGTTGGCTCCGAAGAGCGCGTAGCGGCCGTTCTCGCTGAGCGCGACCACCGCGCCACCCTTGTTCCAGGTCTCGTCCTCGGAGGTCACGGTGAGCTCGTCGTCTCCCAACTCGAGGATCCTGAGATGGATCGTCGGGTTGGAGCCGATGTCGCCCTCGCGCGAGGCGACCAAGAGGCGGTTCTGGCTGGTGGAGATGTCGACGTCGAGAAGGGTCTCTCCGTCTGGTGGGCTCCATGTGTCCACCTGCTTGTACTGGAGGCCGCTGTCCCGCTTGAGAAGGGATAGGGTTCCAGCGTGGTGGGCGAGCAGGAAGACGCGGCCGTCCAGGAACCAGAGCTGCTGGACCGCGCCCTCCGGTTGCGTGTTGTCCTCGCCGGGGTAGGTGGCTCGCTTGTTGGATTCCGGGCCTTGGCTGACCGAGTAGACGTAGACGTTGGCCTGGCTGGAGTCTCCGTCAGATCCCTCGCGGCCGATGGCGATGAGGTCGGCGGCGCCCTCGGCGCGCTGTTCCACAGCCACAACGCCCATGCCCTCTGGATCCGTGAACGCGTTCGGCCGTGGATCGTGGGAGGCCTTGGGCTCGCTGGACGTCCGCGACCGGGTCAGATCCCAGTACGCGAGCTCGTCATCGTCGGTGTTCGTCAGACTCGCATCGCTGAACACCGCCGCCAGGATGCTCCCGGTGGCGTCGATCGCGACGTCGTTCACCTTCGCTTCGCCCGCTGGGTCATGCTCCCATAGCCTCTCGGGACCGGGGGCAGCGTCCTGTGCGGACACGGGCACCGGCCCCGCGATGAGGAGCATGGTCAGCGTCAGCGATAGCATCGCCCTCGTCTTGCGGGACCCCATCCCGTATCACCCGTCTCTCCGGCGATGCCGCTCGGCGTATTTAAGCGCTGTCGATTCCCGGTCGAAGCGTCGGCCAGGGCTCACGCAGGCCCGCCGGCCCCTTCGCCAAGGAGCTTCTCCAGGGTCCCTTGGAGGGTTTCGAGCCTCTCGCGGAGGCCTGATTCCTGGCGCTCGATGGACTTGAGCCGGACCTCAAGGGTCTCTTTCTGCTCGGAGAACTCCTCTCGGAGCGTGTCGGGCTCGTCGACCCCGACGAGCACAGCGCCGACGCTCCGGTAGACCGGCGTGTCCTCGCCGATCTCGGTGAGCGCGCTGACGGTGCGGTCGAGCTCCCGGACCTGCATCTCCATCTGCTGCTTCTGGGAGAGGATGGTCTGGAGCTTCTGCTGGGTCTCCTGGTACTGGCGGAGTTGGTTCTGGAGCTGTGGGGGCATATCGGCCATGTCAGACCACCTTGTCTGTGGAGGGGGCGGGCTCGATCGCGAGGACGTCCTCGACGGTGCGAACCCAACCCATGTAAGCGTTCACGGCAGCGCGCAGGGGGGCAGGTTGCTCGGCCTGGATGGAGAGCGTGGCTTGCCGGGGGCTTTCCCGGGTGAGCTGGCTCTCGGTGCCTGGCACCTCATCGGTTCGCTCCGGGGTCAGGGCGCCCACCAGGGCGTCTAAGTCCTCGGGCTCGCCGGAGAGCTGTAGATCGAGGCTGTACCCTGCCACGCCAGCGGGACAACCTCAGCTATCGTAAAACCGTTGTCCCGCTCACGCCCAGGTGGTCCGCCTGCGGTGGCGCTCGACAGCCGGTCAGCTAGGTGGTCTGTTCCGGTGGCCATCTGGCCACCGTTGATCGCCCGGCCAAGCCGGGCAAGGGTTCCAGGCGCTAGCGCGCCTGGAGCTTCTTGGCGACCGTGGGGCGCTCTTTGTAGAACACCTTCTTGTTGCAGTAGGTGCACCGGGCGCCCAGGTTGTTCGTGTCGAACTCGACGCTTCGTCCGCAGCCGCCACAGGTGTACATGCTTCAAGTCACTCCTGGTTCACTCGAACAGCGAGTCGATCTCCGGTTCCTCGGAGGCGGGCTCCGGCTCCGGCTCGGCCTCGTCGGGCTCGGCCGGTTCCTCCGCGCTCTCCTCCTCGGCCTCGTCGGCCGTGGCCGGGACCGGGGTCGGCTCGGGTTCAGCGGCCTCTTCCTCGAGCGCCTCCTCGTACTCCTCTTCGACGGCCGCCAGGGCTTCCGCGCTGGCCTTGGCCTTGCCGAATGCGGTCGTACGGGGCATGTAGGCGCCGCCTGCGAACTTGTGGTCGCACTTGCGGCATTCCCAGATGCTCGTTGAGACGCGCTTGAGCCGGCCCGTGAGGCACTCAGGGCAGGCGTGGGGCTTGAACTGCTTGCGCTCGATCTCAGTCACGCGTCGGCGCACAGACGTACCGTAGCGCGGACCGAAGCGGCCCGCACGTCCAACCTTCTTCGTACCTCGGGACATGGTTCACCCGTTCACTTGACGTGGTCGAGCAGGATCGACCGCAGTTCGTCCGCCTTTACTCTGCTCTTCTTGATAACCGTTTTGACCTCCTCGGGGGTGAAACCTCCGTTGAGGCCCTTCTGAGCAGCGCGCACGTGGCCGTTCTCGTCCGTGGAGATGGAGATGCGGGGCTGAGCGACCTTCTCCTCGAGGTCCGTTGGGTCGAAGAGGAGCTCGCCACCGATCTTGGCCGCGGTGGTCATCATGGGCATGCACTTGACCTCGAGGGGTTCCGGGTCCCCCATGTCGAGCTTGTGGTAGGGGACCTGGGCGGTCTTCAGCGCCGCCATGAGCCCCAGGGTGGCCGCGTCGAAGAGGTTGCCGTCGAAATCGACGACGTGGACGTCGAGGTAGACGACCCAGACCTTCTCGCCAGGCTCGATGCACAGGTCCTCGAGAGGTAGTGCGTTGGACTCGCGGATGCCACGGTCCACGACCCGGGCGACCTCGATGGCGGGTCCGCGGGGCGGGCCGGTGTCGAAGTCGGGGCTGGCCATGGACTGGAGCTCGGCGGTGGTCGTGATGACCCCGCTGTTGGGGGCGTCCGAGTAGGGGGTGCCTTCGAGCATCTTGACGCCGCAGTAGACTTGCGTCTTGCCGAATTGGACGCGAGCAGAGCCTTCAGCCTGCTCGATCATGCCGGTCTCGAGGGTGATGTCCCGGTACTCGTCGAAGCCGCGGTTGTCGAAGCGGCGGCCTTGCTTGGCCAAGTCGACGAGGTACTGGCGCTGGATCTCGCTGATCGGGTCAGAGCCCATCAAGCATCGCCTCCTTCGTCGTCGTCCTCATCATAGTCGTCGTAGTCCTCGCCCTCGCCTTGCTCTTGGTAACGAGCGATGAGCGCCTCCTTCTGGAGGTCGTGGACGTCGTAGCAGGCGTTGTACGCGAGGTCGAGGGCTTCCTCGAACTCTTGGGCGGTGAGGTCGCCGTCCATCTGGAGGAGCACGATCTCCCCGGTCTTGGGGACGACCGCGATCGGGACGTCGGCTTCGCCGAAGAAGTCCTCTTCGCGGCCCAGGTCGAGCGCGACCCGGTCGCCGACCTTGCCAGCCGCGCAGCCGGCCACGAGCCCCTTCATGGGGATGCCCGCGTCGGCCAGCGCGACGCTGGCAGCCGTGATGCCGGCGCAGCGGGTGCCGGCCTCGGCCTCGATGATCTCGATGAAGACGTCGATGGCAGCGCCAGGGTAGAGCTGGGTGAGCACGACGGGCTCAAGGGCCTCGCTCGTGACCTTGTTGATCTCCCGGTCCCGGCGCGATGGGCCAGGCCGCTTGCGGTCGCTCACCGAGAAGGGCGCCATGTTGTAGTAGACGCGGACCACGGCCTGGGAGGGGTCCTGGTCGCGGCGCGGATGGCACTCGCGGGGCCCGTAGACCGCAGCGAGCACCCGGTTGCCGCCCCACTCGAGGTAGGCGGAGCCGTCGGCGCGGTTGAGCACGCCTGCTTCGATCTTCAGCGGGCGCAGCTCGTCGGTGCGCCGTCCGTACTCGTGCGTGCCAGTGACGGGGTCGCGGTCTGTGATGCGCAGACCCTCGTCGTTGATCAGTTCAAGTCCGTCAGGGATCTTTGCCATGAGAATCACTCACTCCTGCGACCGCCGCCGTTCGGGCCCTTCTTCAAGTAGGCCTCGACGCGCTCGGTGAGCCCACTCGTGTGGGCCTCCTCGACGATCATGTTGATCGCGGAGACGACGTGGCGGACCTCGCTCGGGTCACCGTCCAGCCATACGACGCCGTTCTTACCGACGAAGATGCGGCAGTCGGTCGCATCTTTTATCGTGTTCACCATCGAGCCTCGTCGCCCGATGATGCGGGGGACCTTGCTCGGGGGCACCTCGATGGTCATGCCGCCCTCGAGCTTCCTGCACGCGCGGTCCTTCATGGTGATCTGAGCTTCCCGGCGCTCGTCGACATGGTAGACCTTGACGAGGGCGGTGTCTCCGATATCCAGGTACTTCGTGGTCTCGCCGAAGTCGACGCGCCACGGGACCTCGTTCACGTGCATGCCTACCTCGCTGGAGCCGTTGATGTCGAGGAACCAGATCGATGGTTTCGCCTCCATCACGGTCGCGATGACGAGGTCCCCTCGCTGGGGGTCGTAGCGCTTGCCCGAGAGGGCCACGACGTCGACGTTGCCGCGTCGCTCGCGCTTGAGGCCGAGGCGCAACGCGTAGATGGCCTGGCCGTCCTTGTACGTGTTCGTCCCGGGGTCGAACTCGCCCGAGTCATCGAGCAAGTCACCGGGGACGACGATCTCTCTTGATGTCACTGTGATCACCGTTGAAGTTTGGTCTCTACGTTCCCCTGCGTGCGGCTGTTCAGCTCGTCGTAGAAGTCGGTCTGAAGACCGGCGGGGAGCTGGACGACGCCTTCCCAGGCGCCGTCGCTCAACCATTTCTCTTCCAGCAGGGTACCGGTCTGTCGCACGATGCCGTAGGCGGCACCGGTGTGTTCGGCGGGGATGCGGACGTGGACCTTCACCTGCTCGATGCTGATGGGCATGATGGGCCTCAGCTTGTCGAGGAGCTCTTTGACCTGCTCCTCGGTGGGTTTGAAGGGGTCCACGTGGAACTTGACGTTCTCCATGGCGTTCTCGAAGCGCTCCGGCGGGTGGGGGTTGCCGGTCTTCGGGTCCATGGCGTTTCGGGCGAGGTAGGCCACGATGGCGCGGCGCTTCTTCTCCCGCATCTCGCGCCGCTGGTCGGTGGTGAGCTGGATGTCGCCCTTGCGCACGATGCGGTTGGCGATCTCGTAGACGTCGGTGGTGCCGAACGTCTCCTCGAGGAACTCCTCGCTGATCTGGTCGCCGGCACCTGCATCCTTGAAGACCTTGTCGACGACCAGGTCGTCGCGCTCGATCTTGGCCTTGTCTGGATCCTCGCGCACCTGCTGGGCTTTGTCCGGGTCCACGAGCACCTCGTAGCGGTGACCGTGGGATTCAAGGCGGGCGGTCACGGCGTCGTCCAGACTCACCATGGTTGTTCACCTCAGGACCCTTCCACGTCTACGTCCTCGTCCGCGTCCTCGTCCCCGTCCTCGTCGTCGCTCTCCGCGTCGGTGGCTGCAGCCGAGCCGCTGGCTGAGCTGCCAACGCGCCCGACAGCTGCCTCGATCTCGTCGGATGTGAGCTTGCGGAACGGTGCCCGGCTGCTCACCAGGCCGATCTCGATGGCGGCCGGCTCCAGCCCACCCTCGGTGGCCCGATCGAGGCCTTCAAGGCCGAGCGTGATAGCTGCTTCTTCGTCGAGGCCATCCTCGTAGTTCTGCTCGAAGTGCTCCATGACCGCGCTGCGGCCGGCCCCGATGGCCGATGCCTTGTACGCCATGAGCGCACCAGACGGATCGGTCTCGAAGAGATGCGCGCCGCGAGCGTCGACACCGGCGAGCAGGAGCGCGGTGCCGAACGGGCGAACACCGCCGTACTGGGTGTAGGTCTGCTTGAAATCGCACGTCCGCTTGACCAGGGTCTCCACGTCGATGTCCTCGTCGTAGGAGAGCCTGTTGAGCTGGCTGTCCAGCCTGGCCCGGTCGACCAAGACCCGGGCATCGGCCACGAGCCCACTGGTCGCACATCCGAGGTGGCTGTCGATCTCGAAGATCTTCTCGATGCTGGCTGGATCGACCAGCCCGCTCGTGATGCGCTTGTCGACGATGAGCACCACGCCATCTTCGAAGCGTACGCCTACCGTCGTGGTCCCCCTTTTGACCGCCTCACGGGCGTACTCCACCTGGAACAACCGTCCATCTGGGGAGAAGACCGTGATCGCTCGATCGTACATCTGCGCTGGCTGCATCCTACCACTCCATCGCGCGGCGTCCTGCGGCGTTCATCTCCCGCCTTCGGAACCGGTCGGAACCCGGCATCCGGGGGAAAGGCACCCGTGGCTCGTTCACGCTGGCTGGGCCGCGGATGGAGGGTTCGCTATAAATACGTGAGGCCTCGGCAGTCGTTGGCGAGCTCAGGCCCGCGGCTGCCCTGAGAGCCACCCTTGAGCTCACGCGCCAGCCACCCCTGCCGCGCGCTTGGCACCCTTGATCGTGCCACTTGTCGTCAAGGGCGTGGCCCCCTTGGCCTCGAGCCAAGCCCGGGCGTCGATGGCCTCGGTGTGGGGCACGGCCAGGATGCCGATACCCTCTGTGTAAACCGTAAGCCGCCACCCGTCTCGGTCGATGCGCTGTGTGAACGCGTGGCGCGAGGGGGCGGGCTCGGGGGCGGCGAACGCGATGTAGCGGCGCCGGCCGACGCGATCCTTGACGACCACGCACGCCCATCGCGGGCTTGTATATACGGTTTTGCGCTGGCCGGTCCCCTGCACCGTCGGGGAGGCACCGGCCTGAGGCGAGATCGGTTTGGGCCGGTGGGCGCAGCCGACCTCCGGGGACGTCCGGGTGCTGGCCGAGGCCCCTGGAGCGGCTGCCGAAAGCTTCAAAACGCAGAGCACCTTCCCCGGCAACGTCGCCGCCTTAGCTCAGCTGGTGGAGCATCTGATTCGTAATCAGAAGGCCCGGGGTTCGAATCCCCGAGGCGGCTTTCTTGCCGGTCCCTTCCCAGTTGCGTAGGGGACCGGCAAGAAAGTTCACCGTCCGCTCGGCCCCAGTGCCGAGTGGACGGTCGAACCGAGGGGCCGCCGAGGCGCCAAGCATGCCGAAGGCGGCCCCGAGCTTATGGCGCCGGTCCCTTCCCAGTTGCGTAGGGGACCGGCAAGAAAGTTCACCGTCCGCTCGGCCCCAGTGCCGAGTGGACGGTCGAACCGAGGGGCCGCCGAGGCGCCAAGCATGCCGAAGGCGGCCCCGAGCTTATGGCGCCAGTCCCTTCCCACTTGCGCAGGGGACCGGCAAGAAAGTCGCACGAGCGCCCGTGCCCGCAGCGCTGCGGGATCGGGCACGGGCGTTCGTGCAAGACCGTGAGACCGAGCGCCCAACCCCCGAAGGGCGGCGGGCGCTCGGTCTTGAGCCCGCGCTGGGCATCGAGCCATCCCCTGCTCGTCCCGACTGACATTCCCCTCGTCCCTGCCCTCCTCCTCCGAGCCACGCCTCTCCCCTGCCCGCCTCCTCCGAGCCACGCCTCTCCCCTGCCCGCCCCCACCTTCCTCCGTTTGCTCGCGAGCTCGGCTCCACCCCCACCCCCAAACCGACCTCGCCAACCCCTGGCCCCATCCCAACCGCGCACGCGACCAGGGAAAAACAGTTAGTCCCCTGCCCGTTGCCCGAGCGATGACGAGCTTCGAGCGGCCGCGTGGGACCCGGGACTTCGATCCCGAGGAGATGGCTCGCCGCCGCGCGCTGGAGGCCCGGCTGCGTGGCGTCTTCGAGCGGTTCGGTTACCAGGAGATCTCGACGCCCACCTTCGAGCACCTGGAGCTGTTCACGGCGAAGAGCGGCGAGGCCATCGTGGACCAGCTCTACGCCTTCGAGGACAAGAGCGAGCGGGAGCTCACCCTGCGCCCGGAGCTCACCGCCCCGGTGATCCGGTTCTTCTTGAATGAGCTCAAGGCTCGGCCGCGACCCATGCGCCTCTACTACCACGGCAACTGCTTCCGCTACGAGCGCCCGCAGGCCGGCCGGTACCGCGAGTTCTGGCAGTTCGGTTGCGAGCTCATCGGCGCGCCTGGCGCGCAGGGGGATGCCGAGGTGATCGCCTTGGCTGAGGCGTGCGTGCGCGCGGCAGGCGTGGAAGAGCATGTGCTCGGCGTGGGCCACGTGGGCTTGCTCGCCCAGCTGATCGACCGGCTCGAGGCCGACGAGGAGACCAAGGCAGCCACGTACCGGTTGATCGACAAGGACGATGAGGGGCTCCACGAGCACCTCACCGAGATCGGTGCGCCCAGCGAGCTGGTGGCGGCCATCGAGACCGTGGCCAGCTTCCGCCAGGGCTTCGCGCTCAGCACCGACGAGCTCGGCGACCGGGTCGACAAGGCTCTAGCCCCAGTGCGTGAACGCCTCGCGGAGCTGGACCTGGAGGCAGAGGCGAGGGAGCAAGCCGAAGAGCACCTCACAGCGGTCACCGAGACCCTCGTCCAGCTTGGGGCGCTGGGCGTCGAGCAGGCCACCCTGGATCTCGGGGTGGCCCGCGGGCTCGACTACTACTCCGGCGTGGTCTTCGAGATCGAGGCCCCAGCGTTGGGCGCGGAGAGCCAGATCGTGGGTGGTGGGAGCTACACGCTTGCCGAGGTCTTCGGGGGCCAGCCCACGCCCACAGCCGGCTTCGGGCTCGGCTTCGACCGCGTGCTCCTGGTCAGCGATGTGGAGGGCCAGGGGCAGCCGGCCCGCGTGCACGTGACCCCCATCGGGGACGGGACGCGAGAGCGGGCGACCCGGTTGGCCGCCGATCTGCGCGAGGCGGGGATCGCCACAACCATCGATCTCCGGGGCCGCTCCATCTCCAAGAACCTGGACTACGCCAACAGCCTTGGCATCCCGAAGGTGATCCTGCTCGGCTCCAACGAGCTCGAGAAGGGCGTGGCCACGGTCAAGGATATGGAGAGCGGCGAGCAGCAGGAAGTCCCGTTCGACGAGCTCGCCGAGGCGCTCTCAGGGTGAGCCAGGTTTCATGCCGGCTTCCTTGCGCCCGCCGGTGGCCAGATCGATGCCGACACCGATGGCGTAGACCAGCGCGCCCACCGCACCAGACACGAGGCTCCACATGGCCAGCTCGCGTGCCTGCATGCCTGCCAGAGGCCCGGCAAGCAGCGCGACCACGCCGGCAGCGCCGAGGGCCAAGGCTGCCACGAGCGCCAGGACGCCGACTTCGAAGAAGATGCGTGCCGGGTGCATCGAGGACCCTCTGGCGGGCCCTTCGTACTTGAGGCCTCCCATCTGGGCCTGCAACCCTGCATCTTATACGCCGGGCTTGTCGCCCCAGAGGAGCTTGTGGAGCTGGATGCTGAAGCGGGCGTCCAGGCCGTCGGCGAGCAGACGCTCGGCCAGCCAGGTAGCGTTCTCGCCCCAGACAGGTTGGATCACCACGGGGCAAGGGATGGATCGCTCCTCGAGGACCTGCTTGGCATACGCGTAGTCGGCCTCGTCGGCGACGACGAACTTCACTTGGTCGTGCTCGCTGAGCGCCTCGAGCTCGTCGAGCTTGTTGTGCTCGGTCATCTCGCTGCTCGGGCACTTCACGTCCACGCTCAAGCAGAGCTGGTCTCGGGGCTCGAGCGCGCGGTAGTCGGAGAGGTCCAGCGAGCCACTGGTCTCGACGACCACGTGGTGGTCCGTGTCGAGCAGCCGCGTGACGAGCTCGACGGCCTCCTTCTGTAGCAAGGGCTCGCCCCCTGTGAAGCAGACATGCCGGGTCGGATGCTCGGCCACTGCGTCCAGGATCTCGTCCAGGGAGAGCTCCTTGCCCCCGTGGAAGGCGTACGCGCTGTCGCACCAGGAGCATCGGAGATGGCACCCCGTGGTCCGCACGAAGACCGTGGGGACGCCGGCGAGCCGGCCCTCCCCCTGGATGCTGAAGAAGATCTCCGTGATGCGCATGGCTGGCTCTGCTTACCGGGTCGTCGTTGAAATCCCTTGCCCTGCGGGCTACCCTGTCAGGTACTGGCTGAGCATGTTGCGCGTCTCGGCGTAGGCGCCAGGTGGAACCTCAGGCCGGCCATCGGGGCCAGGGCGCACGTCTGTGAGCACGCCGTCGCCTGCACCCAGGAACATGCCTCGGCTCACCACGCCGCGAAGGTCCACAGGCGGGAGCAGGGCCACGCCCACGCGGTCGTCCGCGCTGATGGTCGCATCGTTGGTGACGACCTGGAGCGAGGCGCCTGCGGCCACGCCGGTGACCTTGAGCTCATCGGCCTCCGGGTGGTCGCGCACGGTGACCACGCGGCCGGGAAGCACCTCCACGGCGACCTCCAGCCCGCTGCCGGGGAGGAGCAGGCGCTCCTCGAGCGAGCGCACGGTGCTGATGATCCACTCGGCTTGGGCCACGGCCAGGGGTTGCTCGGTGATCTCCTTGGCGAAGCCTGGGCCGCCGAGCAGGGTCTCGGTGATGTCGATCGATTCCACGAGCTCGCGGAACAGCGGCATCTGGACCAGCGCGTCTGGCTCGGCGTACGTGTACTTGATGCCGCGCAGCGCTCCCAGCCCGCGCTCGCAGGCTTCGGCGGCCTTCTGCCGGGGGAACTGGGCCTTGATGTGGCCGTGGGTCAGGCTCGCCTTGAGATCCTCGAGACCTCGCTCCACCACGAGCAGTCGCGGGTCGTTCGCGGTGTCCATGGCCGCCACAGAAGGGCGGGGCGCTTAGCCGTTTCGCCAGCGAGGGCCACGCAGGGGCTCACGGGAGGCGCTCGCGCACATGCTCCCTGAACGCTCGTCCCTGGCCGGTCAAGTGGAGCGCTCCATCGAGGAGCTCGATGAGCGTGCGGTCTCGCAGCCGCGAGAGGGCGGCGGCGTCGTGCTCGCGCACTTGGTCGACGGGCAGGCCGGCGTTGGGGAAGCCGGAGAGGGCGGCGCGATCGCTGGCGTTGAGCAGCTCGCGCAGGGGGGCGCGGGTGAGCACGGGGAGCTCGGTGCGTCCCTTCTCGTGCAGGAACGTGGCCTCGACGCCGACGTGGAGGCAGGCGAGCAGGCCCGCTGCTGAGAGGATGTTGGCGTCCTTGCCGGCGTTGACCTGGCAGCAGAGCTCGGTGGCTTGGCTGCGCCGGTCGTCCAGGGCATCACGGATGGTGGTGAATGCGCCGAGCAGGTCGTCGGCGGGGACGGCGTCGACGCGGACGTTGGCGCCCTGTTGGCGGGCCAGGCGCACCACGGTCTTCACCTCCCCGCTCTCCGGGTCGGTTGCGAACAGATGGAGGGCGTCATGGCCGATCTGGGCGATGGCTTCCCGGCTGAACCCAGCCTCGGATCCTTGCAGGGAGACGAGCAAGCGCATGGCTGTGGGCCTCACGCCTTCACGGGCGGCTCGTCGGCCAGCAGCAGGTCAGCCGACGGTGGAACCTCGAGGTACTCCATGCGGGCATCCTCGGCTCGGCGCCCGCGCACGAGGCCTCGCTCTTTGAGGGATTTCACGTGGTGGCTGACCGTGGCCTTGCGCAGCCCGAGGATGTCGACGAGATCGCGCTGGCTGACCTTGCCGCTGCGGTCCGCGATGGCTTGGAGCACGTTGCGCTGGGCGTCCGTGAGGAGCTCCTTGTAGGAGATGGTGAGCAGGGGCAGGGGCTCGGGGGCCTGGCTCGTGTCGCGCAGGTCCGTGGTCTCAGCCCGGATGCCGTCGAGCACGCAGGTCAAGAGCGCAGCACAGGAGAGCACGGCGGTCCCGCCGGTGATGTTGAAGACGAGCGAGCCCCGGTCGAACTCCCGGACCTCCTCGCGGATCCGAGACGCGGCCACCACCATGTCGAAGGCGTCCACCTGGATCGCCTCGCACGTGAGCCCGATCTCCTTGCAGTGGGTCCGGACATCGTCAGCGGCTTCGCGTGAGCGCTCGTCTGCATCGTGGAAGATGCGCACGCCCTCGATGGGGGAGTGGTGGCGGAGGCTCGGCAAGAATTTCCCTGGCGTGAACCCCAACGTCCCGAACACGATGACCAATGTAGTCAGTCCCCACAACCTCTGAGCTGAGTTGGTCGGTGGACCGCCCCGCCCAGGGCAGGCAGCCAGCAAGGTCGGCCCGGTGCTTAGGACTTTCGCCGGGTCCAGAAGGGACGGTGGGTTGGGTCAGCAACCGTTCCCGCCATGGGCTCGCAGCCCCCTCTGCGATCGGTTCGATGGATGATCGGAACGTTCGGCAAGAGTGCAAAGGTGGGTGGGCGCGCCTTGTCATCCATGGCGTCATGGGATGCACGACCAGCGGCTAGCACAGCCGAGCCAGCCCGCCTCGAGGCGGTCTGCTTCGACCTCGACAACACCCTGATCCCCTTCTTCGATCCCCTCCGGGCCTGGGCGGACGCGTGGGCCCAGCACGCGGTGCTACCGTGCGAGCGCAGCGACGTCGCAGAAGCGCTCATCCACCACACGCTGGACGGGCCCGAGGACCGAGCCCGAGCGATCGAGCGGGTGAGCGAGCGCTGGCGCGTCAACGGTGCCCGCCAACCGGCCACCGAGCGCGCCGAGCAGGCTTACCGC
>CAYNEI010000017.1:0-12424 GCA_964396185.1 uncultured Thermoplasmatales archaeon | reverse complement strand
AGATCGCCTCCTGCTGCATGATGAGGATCTCGACGAACCGCTCGAATGCCGATGCGCCATGAGAGGTGAGCGAGAGCTGGCCAGCGGCGTGGTCGATCTCCAGGCGCGTGTTTCGCTCGCCCTGGGCCTGTGAGGCGAGCACGAGACTGAAGAAGAACAAGACCACGCCAGCGACCACGAGGGGAACCAGCGCATCCCCTTGGAACGCCAGACCCACCCCGACGAAAGTCAACGCTGCGAACGCAGCGGCGAGAGCTGCGAGGACCGATGGCTTCTGACGGTTCTCTGTCAGGCAGGCTCGATGGATCGAGGCGAGAGGGATGACCTGCCGCGCGGTGACCTCGGCTCCCCTGGGACCATCGGCATGTGTCACGCGGTGTAGATGTGCGTACGTGACGCTCAGGTGACCGTCTGGGAGCCTCAGCTTGGCTAAAGGTGCGCCATCCATGCGTCGCTGCCTTACTCGTCATGGCTGAACGTACACGACGCTGCTGGTTCCGGCGGTCCACCCCATCACCCGGAGGGACCCGAAGCCCTTTTTCCCGTGCCCGCCCCTGGCCGCCGCGTGCCCCCCTTCACCACGACAGCCAAGCTCCGGTTCCACCATATGGATCGCGCCGGCATGGTCTTCCACGGCGCGTATGCCGAGCTCTTCCAGGACGCCTTCGAGGACCTCATGGAGGCCGTCGGGTTCGTGGAGAAGGACCTTGAGCCCGAACTCGGCGTGCGCGTGCCGGTGGTGAGCCATCTGATGGAGTTCCCGAGCCCGCCCGAGGGGGACAAGCTTGAGATCCTGGTAGGCATCCAGCGCCTCGGCGGCGCCTCGGCCACCTTCGAGCTGCTCGCCCACGACGAGGGTCGGTTGGTGGCGCGGGCCGAGGTGGTCCGGGTCTGCATCGATGAGAAGGGCAACGCGATGCCCATCCCGGAGGAGCTCCGGCAGGCCTGGGACCTCTACACCTGAGCCCGGACCATGGCCCGCGCCGGCGCCCCATCTCCGCCTTCCAGGCGCAAGGGCAGGCAGACGAGCTCGACGGGCCCGGGATCGACCGCGCTGAGATCCAGGCCCTCGATGATCCAGATGCCCGCTTCGAGCAGGGCCTCGTGCACCGGTGCCTCGTTGCGCTGGTAGCCGGCCACCGAGAGGTAGTCAACCCCCACGCACGCCACTCCGACCTCTGCGAGGTGCTCGGCTGCCTCGGTGGAGAGATGGATGAAGTCCTCGACGAACGAGTCGACCATCCAGCACCGGGGGCTGTTGCGGGTCTTGATGAGCACACGCTCGCCGGCTCGGAGGTCGTGGGCCTCCAGGGCCTCGCGCGTGACCTGCTCAGGCTCGTCCACCTCGATGACCCGTGCCGGTCCGATGGTGGCCTCCCCGGGCATGGTATCGATGGTGGCGCCGTCGTCTATGAAGTGGTACGGGGCATCCATGTGGGTGCCGGCGTGCGAGCTCATGGAGAGCACGGAGACGTTGGCCGGATCGCCCTGCTCGATGGCGTTGCTCTTGTGGATCCAGACCGGTGCGTCCCCGGGCCAGGTGACCATGCCCGAGCGGATGGGCACGGAGATGTCGATCCAGTCGGCGGGCTCGGAGGGCATGGGCAGGCAGAGGCGGCTCGCCGGTGTGAACCTTGCCCTCTCGATCCTGCCGGCCGCAACAGCTTTGCTTGTCGAGCCGCTGGCGCGGCCACGGAGCGCTTCTCATGCACACCGCCCGGTTCGTGGATCCCTCTGGCAGCATCCGGACAGGCCCCTGGCGAGATGGGACGGTCTCCTTCGGTGGGCGCTCGTGGAAGGCCGACGAGGTGGACATCCTCGCACCGTGCCAACCCACCAAGATCGTCTGCGTGGGCCTGAACTACAGGGACCATGCCGCCGAGCGGGACAAGCCCCTGCCGGATCGACCGCACCTCTTCCTCAAGCCACCGAACACCGTGGCCGGCCACGAGGACGCCATCGTGCTCCCGGAGGGCAAGCAGCGCGTGGACCACGAGGCCGAGCTCGGCGTGGTCATCGCGCGCCAGTGCCGCAACGTGGCTGCCTCCGAGGCCATGGAGGTGGTGGCTGGCTACACCTGCATCAACGATGTCTCCAACCGGGACGACCAGGACATCGAGCAGAACTGGGTGCGGGGCAAGGCCTTCGATGGCGCGTGTCCCATGGGGCCAGTGGTGGCCACCCCGGATGAGCTGGCACCGGACGCGCGCATCCAAGCTCGCCTGGACGGCGAGATCGTCCAGGACTCGAGCATCGAGCAGCTCATCTTCCCTGTGCCTGAGCTCATCGAGGAGATCACCCGCTACCTCACCCTTGAGCCTGGTGACGTCATCACCACGGGCACCCCCTCTGGGGTGGGGCCGCTCTCGCCTGGCCAGACCATCGAGATCGAGATCGAGGGCATCGGGACGCTTCGCAACCACGTCGTGGGCGCCTGATCCAGCGAAGCGATGCCGTCCTGGTCGGCGGCGCGGCGCATCGGCTCATTGAAGTGCCTCCCCGCCTCTGGGATGCTAAGATGGGGCCAGAGGACCACCCCGGCAAGGAGTTCGATCCTGACGAGCGGGAGCAGCGGGAGATCGCTGGACGAGCAGCCGGCGATGCCAAGGGCTTCCTGGGCCTCATGGGCCACCTTTACCGGGGAGCCATGAACCGCTCGACGACATGGCGGGACCGGCTGGACCGGACCAGCAACTGGAGCGTGGTCATCGTGGCCTCGCTTCTGACTTGGGCGTTCTCCCAGGACAACCCTCACTCGGTGCTTCTCTTGGGCATGGGCATCGTCTCGCTGTTCCTGTACATCGAGGCCCGGCGCTACCGGATGTACGATGTGTGGCGCAGCCGCGTGCGCATGCTCGAGGAGAACGTCTTCGCCAACGCCCTCAACCCCGCCGGCGTGGAGCTTGAGAACTGGCGGGCGCTGCTCTCCGAGGACCTCCGCAGACCGACGATCAAGGTCCCCCTGCGAGAGGCCGTGGCCCGCCGACTGCGCAGGATCTACCTGCCGCTTCTCCTCATCCTCCTGATCGCATGGCTGGTGCGCCTCACCATGCTCTCATCAGGCCCGAAAGGGTTCGTGGAGGCAGCCAGCACGTGGCTCTTCCCGGGCTTGGTCGTGATCGCCGGTATAGGCCTGTTCTACGCGGCGTTGATCCTCCTGGCCGCCTGGCCCGCCCAGAGAACGGCGATGGGGGAGCTCCGGGAGAGCGAGGTGCACGGCGCCTGGAGGAACGACTCTTGACCGGTCCCACGGCCAAGGGCGTTCCGCGGGGTTGATAAGCTCCGAGGCCAAGCGGGATCCATGGACCGGGAGACCCGTGCGCTCACCGTCGCCGTGGCTGCCGCGGTGCTCCTTGTCGTGGTCGTCGCCGTGGACGTGACCGTCACCCGCTCGTTCACCCTGGAGGCCCAAGGAGAGCAGGATGCGTGGATCACCATCGCCAGCTTCCCCGGCGAGGAGCGCTACGCACCCTTCCACCCAGGCGATGCTGGGGTCCTGGAGGTCAACCGGACTGACACCATCCAGCTACGGTTGACCATCGACAACGAGCCGTTCTGGAGCTACAAAGAGGGCTACACGGTTTTCGTGAACGGCCAGCTCGCGGGCAACGGCCAAGTCTCGGTGCCAGCCCGCGGGGTCGAGGTCGTGACGCTGGATGTGCCCGGGGATCGTTTCCTGCCCGAGAAGAACCCGGATGGCTCGGGGTTCCCCCGCGAGGACCGCTCGGGGGCCAGCGTGGATGTCAGCATCGGGGCTGATTACTTCTCTGCGTGGCTCACGATCCAGGAGGTGAGCCGATGACCAAGCGCATCTTCCACTTGCGCAACGTGCTCGTGCTCGTCGGGATCGTCATCACCGGCGTCGGCATCATCTACTTCGCCAGCGAGTTCATCCATCGGCTCTCCGACTGGGGCCGCGTCTCCAGCCTGGTGCTTCTGGGCATCGTTCTGCTCAGCGTGGGCCGCTGGTTCGAGCTCACGGGCCAGGGGGAGATCGTCGAGAAGGAGGGCTGGCGATGGTTCCGGATCCCCACCGCGCTCTACCTCTTGGCCATCCTGTCCCTGCTCACTGCGGTCATCGCTTTCCTGGCCATCGATCGCGTGGACCGGCTGGTCAAGGCGGCTGTAGCCATCCTGGTGGGCTTGACGGTGCTCATCCTCGGAGCCTCCCGGATCCGGGAGGAGTGAACTGGGCGCGGAGATCGCGGCGCCGCAGGAAGACCGGTGATGCCTGATCGGTCGATCCTCCGCGTTCTTCGCGCTCTCCGCGACTTCGCGGTGAACGTGGCGGAGTGAGGGGTCTCCCCCTCGGGTGAGGGCCAATCGCTTATCTTGAGCCACCCCCGTGGCGCCACCGGAGGCGCGCGCCATGGGAGCCCACCATCGCGAGATCCAGGCCACGCTGGCGATCCTCAGCGGGCTGCTCACGATCCTGCTCGTGGCTGCCCCGGTCGTATCCGTTGCTGCTGGAGACTCTGGAGACGCCGGACCCCCGGCCCCAGGGCCGGTGACCCCCGCGAGCCCCATGAGCCCCCCGAGCTTCCCTATCCAGCTCCCAACCGGGCCCGACTTGGTGGTCCTGGAACCCTCCGACCCCCGCACGCCCACGCTGGCCCAGGAGCACCCCGGCACTGCCTATGGGCTCTACGAAGGCCACGTGATGGGCACAGGCCAGGGAGTCTGGCTCGTCGAGACCCGATCGGGCTGGCTCGGCCTGGTCGAGAGCGAAGTGGGTCTCACGTGGATCACCCTGGACGGCGATCAGCTCGTGCCCTGGCGCCCGTCCCCCGGGGAGCTCGACGAACCGGTCTGGATCGATGAGGAGCTCGAGACACCGGCGAGCCACCCCACGGAGCTCACCCGCAGCCGGCCGCGCGGGACCCTGGACCTCCACTTGGATGGGGACCCCAGCTACCACGCCGTGTACGGCGACGACTGGGACGACCACCAGCTGGACGTGATCCACATGGTGGGTGCGATCTACGAGCGCAACCTGGGCATCGACGTCCAGGTCACGGGTCAACACACCTGGCGCGTCGATGAGCCGACGCCCATGACCGCGCCGGACATGTGCCCGTTCGGCCCGGGTCAGATCTCCAAGCTCGAGCAGTACAAGGACTACAAGGAGGCCCGGGTGCCCACGGTGGAGAGCCCCCGTGATGCCGCCCACGTTTTCATCGGTGATGGCGGGTCAACGCTGGCCATCGGGTGCGCCTACCAGCCCGCGCTCAACACGGCCTACGCTTACGGGGTCACCGAGGTGGCCGGGACCTTCGGTCTGGGCGGGTTCTACCGCGACATCATCGTGGTCGCCCACGAGCTGGGCCACAACTTCGACGGCCAGCACGGGCTCTCCGATGGACCGCCGTGCGGGGGCTCGATCATGATGCCGTCGTTCTGCTTCCAGGAGCCCAGGTTCTCGGGCGCGGAGAAGAACTGGTACGACCCCTTCTGCACGAGCTTCGTCTGGCACTGCCAGCCTCATGGGAACGCGGTGCAGATGTGGGGCTACTCGTACGAACGGATCTGAGCCGAAGACGGCCCCTGGATCTCAGTAACGTCTGTGCGGCGAACTGCGGGGTCCGCAAAGCCGAGTGGACTGGGTTCTTCCATCGTGGCCTGACCTGCTGGGGCCCCGCTCACGACGATGCCCCTCGACGTCAGTTGAACATGCATCCAGCCCCATGCGCGCTCCGGATCCCTTCCTCCCTCTGGATCCGATCCCCGAGATCCGAGAACGTCGGGTCCCAAACCGCGAACAAGCTTGCTGATGCAGTCACAACCTCATTGTCTCCATCCCCATCCACATCAGCCGCTACGAAAGCCTCGGCCACGCTGCTTGGCAGCCACTGCTCCCACAGGAACCGTCCCGTGTCCGGATCAAGCACGCTCACACGCGCGTGATGGGAGTGGAAGACGCCGGACACCGGCGCGTAGAGCGTATCACCCTGCGTCACGATCAACTCCATATCCCCATCACCATCGAGATCTCCTGCCTTCAAGGCGGGCGGATGCATGAACGATTCCAAGGGTCCAAGGGAGGCGGTCCACAGGATCGATCCCGTGGCTCCATCGATGGCCCAGATGATACGGTCGTTTGGCACATCTTCGTTGAGCACGGCAATGCCGAACGTCACGAGGTCGGGCTGATTGTCGTCGTTGAGATGGAGCGCCAAGGTCCCGTGCGCTTGCCGAGAGATGTGGGGGTGCTCGGCCTCGGGGTCGTAAGTTCGGATGAGCGTCCCGTTGTGAGCATGATGAACCTGGATCTCTCGGCTCGGGTTCGTAAGAACGTTTAGACGGCCGTCGTTGTTCATGTCTGCCAACTCGATGGCATCCGAGCTGGGGCCAGCCGTCGTCCAGATAACCGCGCCTGTGGTACCATCGAGCGCGTAGATCGTGTCGGTGGCAAGACGATCGCTGAAGTACACCATGCTCTGCTCAGCCCAAGGAAGCTCGGTGGCTGCGAGGGCTGGGAGAGTGATGAAGGTGAAACCCCCATGGAACACCCACGCGACCGCCTCCTCGCCAGCTACCCCAAGACCGGTCGGGCCGCCGCCAGAGAGCATCACGCGCCCATCCAGGGCGATAACTTGAGCGCGCTTCGTATGATTAGTGCCACGCGGCGTATCGACTGTTAGGAGGATGTCCTGAACCCCATCTCGGTCGAGGTCCGTGATTTCAAGATCATCAGCTAGGCCGGCCAGGCGATTTGCCTCGTAAGCCCCGAGAGGCGCGCCCGTGAGGGCGTCCCACACGTAGACGCCTCGGACTGGACCTGGCCCACAGACGATGGGTTGCCTTGCTCCGTAGGTGATGACCTCCGGGCGACCGTCGTCGTCGAGGTCTGCCACACGGAGGGCTTGAACGGCTGTCGGCGTGGTCCAGAGGGGTACAGGTAGATCGCCCTCGAACGCTTTGAGGCTCCCGAGGTTGCCGGCGATCAGCTCGTCATCGCCATCTCCGTCGAGATCCAAGGCAGCGACGCCTTCCCATGATCCGCCGGACTCGGGTGGGAGCGCCCAGCGCAGATCCTGGGCAGTCTCCGTGATTGGTTCGTGGAACGTTGCCGTTGCTGGGGCGGCCATCGCAAGGGCAAGCAGGAGGACGACGGTATGTCGGTTAGCCTTGTTCACAGTTCCTCCAAACCGGCAGGTCCTCTGATTCAAAAGGACCTAAGCGGCTCATGCTGGTGCCTCCTGGCTGGGTGCCTGCACAGGGCTTGGCAGGGGGTGAACGCGCTTAAGTGCCTACCACACACCGGGGTGACACGTGGGCCCCCGTGGCCAACAACCGAGCCAGTCGAGACTGCAGGGCAAGCGTTATACAACGATGTGACTGCTCCGGTGGCGTGGCCGAGCCGGACACCCCCCTGGTCGATGTCGAGCGTGAGCCTCCCCCCGAGGGTCAGCGCCACCGGGTCTGCCTGGAGTGCGCTTACTGGTACGGGGCCGAGGACGACGAGTACGGCCCCTGCTCGCTCAAGACGGCTCGAGGGGAGCAGCGGACCCTCACCTTCGGCACGTGGGAGTGTGATGAGGGCTTGACCGAGCCTGCCGAGGAGGCGCCCTGATGGAGATCGAGACCCTGGATGCGTCCTTGACCAGCCAGGCCGACGAGCTGCGCGCCTACTGGGAGTACACGCCCGAGCAGTTCGAGCAGCTCATCGACTGGTGCGACGGCTGCGCGCGCATCGCCGTGGACGATGATGGGCGCGGGGCCGGCATGGCCTTCGGCTTCCCCTGGGGCCCCGTAGGTTGGATCGGCGGCGTGCTCGTGCTCGACGACCACCGCGGCCAAGGCTTGGGCCAGACCATCGTCGAGGCGACGTTGGAGGCCCTGGAGGACCACGGCTGCTCGACCACGAAGCTCTACGCCACGCCCAAGGCTATGAGCTTGTACGAGCGCCTCGACTTCGTGGGGGAGTCCCAGTACATGGTCGTCCACGGTAGTCATCGCCAGGGCCGCGACCCGGATGTCGTCGCGCTGGCCGACCACCTCGACGAGGCCTTGGCTCTGGACGCTCATGTCTTCCCGGGGGATCGCTCGCGCATGGTGGAAGCCGTTGCCAGGCGCCACCCCGAGTTGGCCCTGGGCGTGCTCGGCCCGGAGGGTGAGCTGGCTGGGTACGGTGTCGCCCGCACCGATCCTTCCCTCACCGAGATCGGTCCGGTGGTGATCAGGGGGGCCAACGCGCGTGCCGCCCAGGACCTCGTCGACGCCCTGCTCACGCGGGTCCCGGACGACCGGCCGGTCGAGGTGACCTACCCTGATGCCTCCTGGCCGGCCCGGTCCACGTGGGAGTGCCGCGGCTTCGTCACGGTCGACACGCCCCTGGAGATGCGCAAGGGCCCCGCCGTGGAGGAGCAGCGATCCGGCATCGTGGCAACAGGAGGCCAGGAACTTGGCTGAGACGGTTCATCTCTGGGATACCCGAGAACGCGCCGTGCGGGAGTTCGAGCCCATCGAGCCCGGCAAGGTCCGGCTCTACGTCTGCGGGATCAGCGTGAGCGGGCCTCCACACGTAGGCCACGGCCGTTCCTACGTCATCTTCGACGTGCTGCGCCGCATGCTCGAGCACGCAGGCTACCGGGTCCGCCACGTCCAGAACTTCACGGACATCGAGGAGCCCATCGTGCGCCGCGCCACCGAGCAGGGCATCGAGCCAGCCGAGTACGCACGCAAGATGGAGGAGGCCTACTTCGAGGCCATGGACCAGCTCGGCGTTCTCCACGCTCACCACTTCCCCAAGGTCACCGATCACATCGATCGGATCATCGAGGCGACCGAGCAGCTCCAGGACCACGAGTGCGCCTACCCCATCGATGACGGCATCGCGTTCCGCGTCTGCGACATCGCGGACTTCGGGGGTCTCTTCGGCAGGGACCCGGCCGAGGCCATCGTCCACGAGGTGCCAGAGGAAGCTTGGAACGGGCGCGAGAACCCGTTCGACTTCATCCTCTGGCGCAACAAGGACGACGTCGGCGTCACCTTCGAGACCCCGTGGGGAACCGGTCGGCCCGGCTGGCACACCGAATGCGCTGTGCTGGCCACTGACCTCTTGGGCGATGCTGTGGACATCCACGGGGGTGGCATGGACCTGGTCTTCCCCCATCACGAGTGCGAGCGCGCCATCGCCCGGTGCTTGACCGGCACCAGCTTCTCGAAGCACTGGATCCACAACGGCCTGGTGACCCTGGCCGACGAGAAGATGAGCAAGAGCTTGCGCAACATCGTATCCCTCTCCGATGCCATCGCCGAGCATGGGCCCGCCGTGGTCCGCATGGCCTACCTGACCGCGCCCTACCGCGAGACGGTGGAGTGGACCGACACCCTGCTCGACGACGCGCGCGAGGGCGTGGAGGGCCTGGTCAAGGCCCTGGCCGAGGCCGAGCGTGGGTCCCCCACCGAGCCCGTGGCCGCCTGCCTGGATGCCTTCGTGCTGGCCCTGCGCGACGACCTCGACGTCCCGGGCGCGCTTGAGCACCTGGAGACCCTGGCCCAGGGGCACGCCAGCGAGCCCGGCGCCCACGAGGCCATGGCCGAAGCACTCGACCTGCTCGGGCTTGCCAACCTGGACCCCTTCCGAGACCACCTCCCAACGGAGGCCTAAGCCATGCCTGAGGCGGCCCTGGATCCCTGGCGGCTTCCGGTCCCGGGGATCGCAGGCCACCGGGGTGGGCTCTCCGCAGGCCCGGAGAACACGCTCATCGGGATCACCCACGGGCTGGCCGCTGGCGCAACGCACGTCGAGGTGGACGTGCGCTCGACCCGCGATGATGTCGCGGTCTGCATGCACGATCCCACGGCCACGCGGACGTGCGGAGACCACGCCGCCATCGGGGACCTGGATCTAGCTGAGGTGCGCGATCTGGACCCTTGCATGGGCTGGGAGGCCCACCAGGGGATCGCCTCCGGGGAGCGCGAGGCTCCCCCGGGCCTCACGGCGGGCTGGTACCGGGTGCCCACGGTCCAGGAGGTGCTCTCCACGTTCCGTGGGGTGCCTGTGATCCTGGACCTCAAGGAGAACACGCCGGTGGAGAGCGTGGTCGAGGCTGCCAGCGCTTGGCGCCGCGAGACCGATCTCTTGCTCGCAGGCCACGACGATGCCATCATCCAGGCCGCCAGCGACGCGTTGCCTGGCGTCCCGGTGGCCGCCGGCGAGCAAGCCACCCGCGCCTTCTACGAGGGGGAAGACCCGGAGGTGGACGCCCTGGTCGTTCCTTTGGAGCACGAGGGCATCCCCTTGGCGGGCCCCGACTGGGTCGCCCGCGCGCACGCCCACGGCGCGGGGTTCTGGGTGTGGACGATCAACGACCCCGAGCAGGCCTGGGAGCTCTTCGAGATGGGCGTCGACGGCGTTGTGACGGATGCCCCGCGCGAGCTCACCCAACATCGGTTAAGATTGCTCAGTTGAGCCGCTCGTCGATGGCGTCTGGGCACAGGGTTGAACCATCAGCTTTTAACCTCCACAGGGCGAACCATGGCCATGGACCCGGAGGTCCTGCTGGAAGACGCGCTTGAGGAGCGGTTGCGCGGCATGGGCCACCGCTGGCCAGGGCTTCCACCCCGCATCCAGCGGGTCGTTCTCGGGCTCGATCGCCATCCGACCTGCGTGTTCGCCGCTCAGTGGGCGGCTCGTCTGGCCGACGAGGTCCACGTCGTGACCGGGTTGGGATCCCAGACCCCGCGGTCCATGGGCTTGGCCACGGATCTGGTGGAGGACGCGTGGGCCGAGCAGGCCCGGCGTGGTGCTGCTGAACGGATGCCCGAGGTGCTCACGCTGCTCGATGAGCGCTCGGTCCACCGCCACGAGGTGGACGCGTGGGCCGCTGACGGCATCGCCCGGATCGCCCGCCATGTCGAGGCTGATGCCGTGATCGTGGGCCACGAGGACAAAGGGTTGCTCGATCGCCACGTGGAGGGCAGCGTGAGCGAGAGCCTCGTCCACGAGGGCGCCCTGGCCACCCTCGTAGCCCGCAAGGAACCGGCCCACGGGCCCGTGATCGCCGCGGTAGGAGAGGGTCAGGGGTCTGCTCAACCGGCGGCCTTGGCTGCGTGCCTTGCTCTCCAGCTCGATGAGCCCCTCGTGCTGGCCCACGCCGCCCACGGCGTGGATGAGCCGGAGAGCCTCCCGGATCCCACAGGCAAGCTCGACGTTCGTCGCGTGCCCTGGCCGCCTAAGAAGGGCGTGGGGGCGCTCGCGGAACGCATCGATGCCGACCTCGTTGTCGTCGGCCACCCCGGCAGGCCGGGCTGGCTCGGCTCCACAGCCATCGCGCTGGCGCGCAAAGCACCGTGCAGCGTCATGGTCGCCCCGTCGCGTGAGCGCTAGCAGTCCGGAGAGGGGTAAGCTCACGCCCTCCTCAGGAGCGTGAAGGCCTAAGGCCCCTCATCGCGCCTGGCTCAGGCACGTCGCGCTGGCCGCTTGAGCCGGGCCCGTCTCCCGGTGGACCCGAAGAGCATCGGACCACCTTTCATCCCCCATCATGTCGCTCTCTGGCTGAACGGTGAGTCATGATGATGAACGATACACTCGAGGAACTCGCACGATGCTTCCGCGCCCTTGGCTACGCGAACCGCCTCGAGCTCCTCTCGATGCTCTCTGGGCCCCGCACGCTCAATGAGATCGACCTCGGTCCAAGCAACCCCCAAGCAGGTGAGAACCCGGACAGGACCCTGACCCGTCAGGGCATCCAGTACCACCTCGACCAACTCATCGAGGAGGGGCTCATCCAGGTCTCCACGTGCCAGCCTCGCGGCAAGCGCCCGCAGCACACCTTCGAGATCGATCGGTCCAGGCTCTACCACCTCACCGAGCAGATCCAGACCGCGCTTCTCCCGGACACGCCGTCGCCTGCCCACCCTGATCACAACAGCGCAAGCCACGGCAACGGAAACGGCAACGGCAGCGGCAACGGTGCCGGGCACGGCAACGGGCGAGGAGGCGACACGCGGCAACGACCCGGCGTCCCCTACCTTGCCGTCGTCCACGGTCCAAGCCGCGGGCGGTTCATCGCCCTGCACGATCGAGCCAAGACCGACGAGCGGGGGTGGCTGATCGGGCGCTCCGAGCAGGCGGCCATCCGTCTCGGCATCGATCCCATGGTCGACGACCAGCACGCTGAGATCCTCCCCACGGAGGACGGCTACGAGGTCCTCGATCTACGAACATCCAGGCGCACCACGGTCAACTGGGAACCCATCCCCCTCGGGGAGAGCCGAGCGCTCTCTTCCGGCGACATCATCGGTGTCGGGCACTCGTTGCTCGTGTTCAGCCATCCGGCGGCTGAGCTAGCGCGCGCCAAGCCACCCAGCCAGCTCGTCACCGAGGTCCAGGCCTCCAGCGATCAGAGCTAGGCTGGCAGTCCAGACTGCCGGAAGGAATGTGCGGAGCTTAGAACCACGCGAGCGCCCACTCGGA
>CAYNEI010000016.1:0-52084 GCA_964396185.1 uncultured Thermoplasmatales archaeon | reverse complement strand
CTATCCGTGCTCCAATCGATGCTCTTGATGATGCCCACGTAGTGCTGGATGGTGCGGCGCTGCACGGCTTCCCGGAGGTGCTCGCCCGTGTTCTTCAAGGAACCACTCTCCAGTTGTTCTCGGATGTTCGTTCGCCGCCGACCGGATACGAGCGGAGTGAGCCGTAGAGCATCACGACAACTGGCACGCTCCCTGGTTAAGTGCCTTCAGTAGCGAAGGGGAAGGTCTCCAAAAACCTCTCACCGATCCTACCCATCCGGACGCACAGGGGGCCCCAAAAAAGGTTCCCAAGGGTCCCTTGCAACCCCATGTGCTAGACATCGCCGAAATGGTGATGGTCCCCCGCATCGCACCCCCGGCCTCTTCCCTGGAAAGGGTCCCTTGGCCCCGGAGGATCGGGGCCTTGGGTTCTCGTGGGTGCGGTGGTGGTCGTGGTTCGTCTTGGTCTCGGTCAGTTCTCGCCTGCCCAGAATCCGATGGGCGTGGATCGGTCCAGTTCAGTGCCCGTGAGGAGGGCCACGTAGCCTTCGAGGGCCTCCTGGACCTGACTGATGGTGTCCTGGCTGGTTGGGTTCTCGGCTAGGTCTCGGGCCATAGCGCCGAGTTCTTCCTGAAGTGTTCTCGCGGTCAGTTCCATTTGTTCTTACCACTCTCCCGGCGCCTTGATGGGCGCCGGAAGAGGATAGGCTTCGGTACAGAAATACTTGCCGGTGGTGGGCCCTCAGTGCCCCGGCCATAGCTGTTATAGGCCATGAATAGCTTCATGGGTGCATGCCTAGAACAGAGTATCAGGGCACCGTTACGGTACAGAAACAACTCTCTAAGAGAACGGAGGAAAAAGACTACTACAGGTTTAGCCTGGTAATTCCACAAGACTTGGCCAACGCCCTCCGGTTCGAGGGTGGGGAGGAGTTGAAGGCCTGGGTCCACAGCGGACGCCTCTGTTTCGAGAGGGCGGATGGGGCCGGGGAGGGGAGCGCATGAAGCGAGTGGCCCTCTATGCCCGCGTGAGCACCCCGGATCAGGACCCCGAGCCTCAGCTTGACCGGCTCCGCGAGTGGGTCAAGCGCCAGGGGTTCGAGGTTGCCTTAGAGGAAGCAGACGTGGCGAGTGGCCGGAACTCGAACCGGGCGGGCCTGGATCATATCATGCGCCGAGCGCGGGGGCACCACGTCCACGCTGTTGCGGTTGTCAAGATCGACAGGTGGGCTCGGTCCCTTCTGGACCTGCGGCGGACCATCGAGGAACTCCACGGGCTAGGCGTTGACTTCCACGCGGTGGGCCAAGGCCTTCGGTTCAATCCGAACGACTCGATGAGCAAGGCGCTGGTGAACTTCCTGGGCATCATTGCAGAGCTGGAGGCCGACTTGATCTCAGAGCGAACCAAGGAGGCCCTGGAGGCTCGGAGGCGGTCGGGCGTGAAGCTTGGGCGCCCCCGCAAGGTCTGTCGGGTGTGCGGGCAAGAGAGGCGTGAGACACTCTACGCGAAGGTGAGCGGTGACCGGGTACCGGTGTGTGGCTCGTGCAAGCAAGATAGCCCGGAGGCGCGGAGGGCGACCATCGAGGGGGGTCAGAAAAGGGAGGGGGCCGGTGCTTATACCTGAACCCTGCTTGTAGGAGGGGGTTCGAAAACGGTCGATTTCTGACCATAGGTACCCGCCCCAGCAACTCCCCCAGACTCCCTGAGGGGATGTCTTGATAGGACCCGAGGGCATGGCTTGTCGATGACCGAGCCAAGGCTTGTGCTGCGCCTGGATAATCCTGAGATTGAAGCGTTGTTCCACTACATGCTCGCTACGTTCGAACCCTGGAAGGCGAGCATTGACAGCGAAACACCCACGGGGCCCGTCACGCGGGTCGAGCGCGAGGACTGGCCAGGCCTCGTCCACGGAATCTTAAGTGAGGTTCGCGCAGCATATGGGGACGTGTTTCAGGAACCCTGAATGCTGATAGCAGAGCTATTTCAAGGCCTACGCATTGGCAAGGTGTCCCCCATTCCGAAGAGGGTTTCTACAGCGCGTCTTCTCGTTCACGCGTGCTCACGCTAACCGAGATAGGTATCGCGTTGGAGCTAGTTGGGTTCCCTTTGTTCGCCATAGAACCTCTGGTCACTCTGTTCCAGAAGGGTTGGCGTGGGCGAGCCAAGGAAACCATGCGGACGCGGTACGCGCACATTGCGCCCGGCGAGGAGTCCACCAATCGGGAGGAGCAAGCCTATCGACAAAGGTACATGTGGTACACGCTCTCCGAAGTGGCGGGCCTCGTGCTGATCGTCCTCGGGTTCGCACTCCAGTTCCTAGACGCCTGATCCCCACACGGGACCCCAACTCCGCGGCAGTACCGATCGGGCTCATATCACGAGTCAGGGGGGTGGGGGTACTCGGTTCGGAGATGAACAGTTTCGGCGCCCCCTCCCCTCTACCCTCTAAATACCCCGTTGGCAATCAGCCCGTATGGATGATGAAAACATCCTATCTATAGGCGAAGTTGTCCAGCTCAAGTCAGGGGGACCCAAGATGACGGTTCGCGCTGTCGGCGCGGCGAATGACGGCACACCGTGGGTCTCATGCCAGTGGTTCTCAGACGAGGGGGTGAAGTCCGCAGAGTTCCATCCGGAGGCCCTCCAACCCCCAGGGTGGTCGTGACAGGGGCCTGCCGCAGGCGCCCTCACTATAGAGCTCAGGGGGCAGCTTTTTCACCGTTCTACTCTCTCCCCCACTATGGGCGACGGTGACGACGTGTATCCAGGGTTAGAGTTCGGTGTGTGGGCGGAGTTCGAAGAGGCCGCAGTAGTAGATCGGAGCATAGGGGAACTCCGAGTGGAGACACAAGGGTGCATCATGAACGCTCTTGGCGGCGTGAGTTCCGTCCAAGATCAACGAGTGAACGCGGACCATCCTGGGGCGGGTCCAGGCGGGCGCTACAAGGTCCGGGTGAGGTTCTCGAACCCGCTCGATCCAACAGAGTACACTGCCCTTCACTCGACTATCAAGCAGGCCTTAACTCGGGAGGCCGAGGATGTGGACTGGCTCAAAGCCCTAGCCCCCGAATGGGAGCCGAAGGCACCGCCCGGCTAGTCGTGCCTACTACGGACCCGCGTCCTTGGGGTTCCCCTATTTCGTGGCTGCTCGACCGAACGCGAAGGCGCAGTTCTCCCTCTGCCCTAGCCCCTTCGCCTTCTTGCACGCGCCCTCGTAAGCAGCCTCATAGGCCGTCCTGAACTCGGTACACTGTCTATCCGTCCAGTTGCTCGCGCCTACGACTTGTTCTCGAACCTGGGAATTCGCGATGAACCGCAGGATAACCACCTCTAGTGTTGGTACGGTCGAGGGTTCTCTCGGAACATGCGTTCCGCATCTCGGAACGCGGCATCCTCGACGCTTGCAACCTCCTCGATGCGCGAGGGGGGTTGGGGTGTGGCCATCCCGAACGGGGAGGATCGGTCCTCAGGCGCCTCGAACATCTGACGCGCGAGTTCGAACGCTCGCTCCTGCTGGGATTCGAGGACTGCCTCGCTCATGAGCGGGCCTAGTTGAGAGGGTCCTCCGACTGCTCGGTTAGCTCGGGCCCGAGGTGCAATGGCGCGCGATGGCCGCGATCCCGAGCAGCCGCAAGGACCCGCTCCCCCGCAGCCGCAGGGGACCGAGTCGGGATGGTCCTTCAAGTACGCCGTCAGGGCACGGTTCACGACCGCTTCAAGAGCAGTGTCCCCTTGGCCGGATCGGCGAACAAGGTGTTCGAGCCGCTCGGCCGTCGGAGCATCGAGTTCCGTGAACAGCATCTTCTTCCGGCCGGAGTAATGGAGGACCATCAGCCTCACTCTCCGAGGTCGGAGGACTTAACGTTGCGTCTAGTCGCGGGAACGGCAGTGCTTCCGCAGCTCCTCGGACATGATCTGACAAGCCTTCCGGGCCTGCTTGGGGGATGCACCTCGCCGGAGCTGTCGTTGGCGACACACGCTTTCGTCTTGGTCACCTGGGAGCGGACATCTACCGAGTCGTCGTGGATCGGGCGGCAGGGCCATGGGTTGACTCTCTGCTCGCGCTAGTCTTCTAATCTGGTCTGAAAGAGCCGGACCGTTACTGAGCTTTTAAATCCGAGGCCCTCGCCAAGGAAACCATGGCTGGCCCAAGTTTGGTGCAAGTCGAGCAGGATGCACTCGACGATCTCCGATCCATCCTCATAGATCGGTACGGTCGGTATTGGGGCTACCTCACGCCTCACGCGACAGAAGCGGTCCGCGCACACGTCAAGCGTCTGCGAGAGGAGGGAGCCGAGGGGAAGGGGAGGGGGGAGCCACCGAAGCGCAAGGATGGAGATGGGCCGACGGAGGTCCCCGATAGTGAACGCTGCTCTACTACGCCATAAAGCTACCTCTCTGGACCGGTCCGGTAGGCCAGGGACCGAGGAAGTCACTATCCGTGACCTCTCAGCTCATGGGTACTCGCTTACAGCCTTCTGCGGGGTCCAGCCTGATGGATCGCCCACCTGCTTCAGGACCACATCGTGCTCAGACCCAGGCAAGCATCCTCTCACGAAGCCACCCTCCCAGATGACCACGCGGGACCCGGTTCAAGCGCTCTCGTGGCGACGGGCGGGGCACAACCTCGCAGTCGCGGTCACGGAGCTCGTCCTCGACATCGATCCGAGGCACGGGGGACTCGACAGCTTTGAACGCCTCACCGCGGAGATCGGTTCACTACCGAGCGATCAGCGACGAACGGACACCCCGGGAGGCGGCTTCCATCTCTATTTCCGCGTCCCTCTAGGGACCGAGGTTCGGAACGGGTCCCTCCTTGGGTTCCCGGGCATCGACGTGAAGACCCAAGGCGGGTTCGTGCTCGTGGTCGGTGACCGGCCGGATGGCACGTACCGCCACCGCTCGGGGCGGGTTCCCATGGCGCCGAACCCGTTGCTCGACCTCCTCGCTCGCAGGCCGCCACGGCAGGGCAGTGGCCCGGATTCCTCGAAGCGATGGGGCAACCTCTGGCAGGAGTACCAGGGCCCGCTAGTCACCCTGGATCTCCTGTGCGTAGGTTCAGACGGCCTCTCCACGACCCCGGCGCACGTGACTACGATGGTCCGCGACTTCATCGAGGAGAAGCGGAGGCAAGGCCCGATCCTGGAAGGCTCTCGGAACACGACGCTCCACGCTATCGCTCGCGGCCTACGGGGCCTCTTGATTCCACCTCCCCTCGAACTCGCGTGGAAAATCGTTCTTCACCTAGACGCGCTGCTGTGCCGATCCTCGGACGGCGAATCGTCTCGACCCCTCCAAACAGCGGATCGGGATGCGCTTCGACGCACGGTGGCGAGCGCCTACCGGGATCCACCCGGCCCGAGCGGTGTGCCAGGTGTTGAGAAGCCCAGGGGACCCTGTATCGTTGAGGAGGATCGCGATTTGTTCCCGTGCGCCGAGTGGGCGTCAGGCGGGACTCTAGACAGGCGCCGACAAGCGTTCGTTGGGGTGAGGGGCGAGGACCGTTTGATCCGCTGCAAGCGGTGCGAGTCGTGTCGCGCCCACTTCGCGTTCAGGTACCGATCCGAGTTCGTTCGATGGGCGGTGGACGAGCACAGCATGCGAACGTGTATCGTTGTCCGGGGCACCGATGACGCGGCCTTGGTGAGCAACCGGGTCCGCCGTCGGGTGAACCGTTCTGCCAAGCGGGTTCTCGGACAAGGGGCGGCAGGGTTCCAGGTCCGGATTCCGAACGGCTTCCTCATCCTGGTGAAAGGCTTGGACGCGGATACCTTGGGCAACGAACTCGATGGTTCAGGGAAGGATGATTTCCTGGTCTCAGTACGCCCCGTAAGTTCAGGTAAGCAAGCTAAGATGGTCTATATGGGATACCTTTCCCAACGATCCTCATCGGAGGGAGATGTACCTTGGCAGCAACCCATCACGTCTCCTGATCCCGACTCGGTCCGCGCGTTCGTCGCCCGCGCGAAGGGGCGAAAGCACGTGACCGCCCTGGGCTGCTGTGAGGTCCCTGGCTGGGCCAGGATGGACGGCATGCCCCGGGTTGCCCCTGGCCAGCCAGGCGTCCCCGTTGTCTTCACAGGCGGACGCAGGGAGGCCTACGGGAGCATCCGAGACGCGCTACTGCGCCTGGCATCGCTGACCACGGTCAACGAGCCAGAGCCTCCCGTGGAAGTGTCCCTCGTGGTCGATCCGGAACCCAGCAACGAGGCCAGCTCAACATCCTTCTACGAAGGGCGAGGACCGGAACATCTGGTAAGGCTTAAGGCGAGCCTTCCCGTCGATTCAGATGACCTCCACCGATCCCAAAGTGAAACGCCCGGGGCAACGGAGGAGGAACCCCCACGCCCACCGCGTCGGCAACGCTCAAGACAGCTCGCCCCTATACCACGGCTGGAGGTGCACGGTCACACCAAGAAACCGACCTCAGCATGTGGGAAACAGCCTGGACGCACCAACTGTCTAGGCTCCGGCACGTAATCGACCAACTAGGTGACGAACCAGAGGAGTGGACATGGGAAGAGTTCAGGTTCTGGGCACAGAAGATGGAGCGCTTGGCGAACACGACCATCGACCAGCGCATCCGTCAGCTCCGGTTCATGGCGGGCCACGACGTGTTCCCCGTCCAGATCGAGAGTTCCCGAACCGACCTTGTCAAGAGTTTCTTCCTCTACGTCCACTATCGGGAAGAAGAGGAGGGCTGCAATTATGGAGCCCTCCACAACGACCACAAAGCGATTCGGACCCTCGGGAAGTTCCTGATGATCCCGAAAGCTGTGTGGCCCAAGATGCCGAGTCCACCGAAGGACAAAACCCGGTGGATTCCAAGCCCGAGCGAGGTCTACGACCTGATCCACGCGGACTTCACGCCGAACCCCGTCCACAACTACGAGAACCATCTCACGAAGGCTCTCTTGTTGTGGTGCTTCGGGTACGGTGTCCGCATGCCGAGCGAGGGCCACGTGGCCCAACTCGCAGACGTGGACCTAGCCGCGGGCACGGTCATCATCCGGGAACCCAAGAAGCGGGACGGCAACGGACCGCCGCCCGTCAGGCGGCTCTACGTCGAGCCGGAGTGGATGCTCACCGCACCCACCCGGCCGAGCATCGCCAACTACCTGAAGTGGAGGGACAAGGTGGACCCCAACCGCGAGCAGGACGCTTTGTTCCTGCGAGCGAACGGGACACCGTTCCCCAGCCCCGGCTCGATCCGCATGTTCCTGAACAGGAAGGTCGAGGCCTCAGGCATCGAGTGGGCGGACAAGTTCCACCCGTACCTTGGACGCCACTGGTGTGCGAACGCTCGGCTCATCGAGTGGAGCCACGACTATGGACGAGTCGCCGACTGGCTTGGTCACGAGAGTGTCGAGATGCTACGGAGCGAGTACGAGCATGACGCCCGAATCCTGGAGAAGGTTCACGGGCGGAACTGGATCGCTCGCATGGCGCTCCGCAACGCATCCCGAGACTAACGAAGGTCAACCCCCAGAGGGCTGTTCGTTAGCTCGCTCCCCTTATGGGAGTGAGTGGGCCCGACCTGATTTGAACAGGTGATCTTCGCCGTGTGAAGGCGACGTCATAGCCAACTAGACCACGGGCCCAGGAGGGGCCGGGCAATCGAGTCCGGCTATTTAGCCTCTTTGGGCTCCTCGGGGCAAGGTCAGGCGGGCAGGTTTTTCAGCCCGGCCCGCATGGCTCCCGCGTGGCCAGCACGATCTCCATCGGCGTGCGCATCTCCGCGATCCTGTTCGCCGTGCTCATCCTCATCGGGCCAGCAGGCTTCATCCCCGGTACGCTACAAAGCGACGCGGATCTGGGCGCTGCCGTGCTCACCGCCGCACCCTCGGAGGCCACGGCCACCTACGGCCTCGGCAGCTCCCTGGAAGCCTCGGGCCACGTCTGCTGGGCAGATGGTTCCGGCGATGGCCTCGTCGGGCCAGGGGACCAGGTCTACCTCACCGCCGCTGCCTGCACCTCCACCTCGGCCTCAACCTCGGCCTCTACCTCAACCTCCGCCGTCACCGTGGGGGATCTGCGGCTTGCACCCGTGCGTTCGTCAGACGCCTCCGGAAACGAGCTGACGCACCCCTTCGGCTCCACGGTCCAAGCCAACGACACCGACCTCGACACGGACATCCGCCCGCTGCCTGGCCGATACCAGACCCTCACCCTCGACAGACAAGCCGATGGCCAGCACGACGCCCTCGAGCCGCTCTACCTTGCCCCCACCGACCGGCCGACGGGAACGGGAACGGGGATCGACACGACGAACCTCACCGGAGCGCTGCGTCTCGGGTTCCACCGCACCAACGAGCCAGGGACCTTCGTCGAGCCAGGCGACGACGAGGCCAACACCACCACCGAGGCGCTCGAGGTCCAGACCCAGCTCGCCGCCCGAGACCTGAACGGGAACGGCACCATCGAGCACGGGGAGCCCATCTACGTCCTGGTCGCAGGCGAGGCTCGAGCGGTCCTCCAGGAGGGCGACCTTCGCCTCTTACCTGCGGGCCCGCGGCCAGCCGGCAGCTCCGTGCTCGACGCCCGCCCCCTTGTAGCCACCGCCTACGCCCTCGTGCTGACCCCATTCCTCGTCTTGTTCACGTGGATCGGCGCTTTCCCCGACCACGCAAGCCCCACGCTCAAGCGGCGCGTCGGCGTGGATCTCTCGAAGGGCGGCCAGGCCGTCGGGCTGTTCATCCACCTCATCTTCCTCTTCTTCGTCTTCGGCAACACCATCATCAGCACCGCCCAGGGGTTCTGGCTGCTCCAGTCCGGCGGGGGACACCCCGCCCAGGGGGTCGCGCTCAGCGATGCTGGGCTCGTGGCCAGCCTGGTGGCCAACTTGATCTTCTTCGTGGCCGCCGCGGTGACCTGGCTCATGCTCGTGGACGGCGAGGGCATGCGCGGTGTGGTGCGCTCACTGCGCCTCGACATCGGCAAGCTCCCGAGAGGGGTGGCCTGGGGCATCGGGGCCGTGATCGCGGTCTTCGCCGCCCAGATCCTGCTCGGCTTCATCCTCCAGCAGGTCGGCTACGTGGCCGACAACCCCCAGGCTGATGCCATCGCTGGTGCGCTGGCCGCGCGTCCATGGCTCGCCGTGGTCGTGGCGGCCTTGGCTGGCCTGGGCGAGGAGATCTACTTCCGAGGGTTCCTGCTCGAACGCACGGGCAACTTCTGGCAAGCCGCCCTCTTCGGCGCCCTGCACGCCACCTACCTCACCCCCTTCCAAGTCATCCTGCCATTCGCCCTCGGGCTCTTCTTCGGCTACCTCACCCGCAAGACCAGCCTCTGGGCACCCATCACCGCGCACACGGCCTTCAACGCCATCGCCCTCTGGGTGGCCATCGAGGGACCCGAGCTGGCCGCCATCCTCCCGGGGTGAGCAGAAGGCCGAGGCGCGAGCGAGGGCGTCTGCGACCGAGTCCAAACCCTTATACCGGGTGTGTTGATTCGCCGGTCCCCGGCCCTCAGCTGGGGACCATCTCCATCCTAGCGGGGTGGGGTAGCCAGGAGATCCCGTCGGGCTCATAACCCGGAGATCGGTGGTTCAAATCCACCCCCCGCTACTCTTCTCAACTTCCTTGTTCTCCGCGTCACCGCCCGGTCTGCTGCGTGTATGTGATTCGGAATGTCAGCGCTTCGCCAGGGTTGAGGGAGCGCTCCCACGTGACCGTCGTCCCAACCACTCGCGTCGGCTCCGGGTCCGTGTCCGTCAGGCTCGTCCGGTCGCTCGGGTAGCTCAGGCTGGCACGTAGGTCCACGCGTCCAGCGTCTTCCGCGAAGGATGGCTTGAAGTTCTCCACGTGCAGGGCATAGGTGCGCGTGTCCTGGAGCTCGGTGCTGTTGAACGACTCGAGCACCAAGCTGGCGTCGACATCCTCGCTGAACGCCGCCGTGATGTTCGTCCGGTCCTCCCGGGGTGTGGGCTCCAGCACGTCCTCGCCGATCCACGTTCCGTCGCGGTAGAGCGAGACCACGCCAGGGGGCAGCGGCTCGTCCAGGGTGTTGTGGATCTCATACCGCTCGAACACCTGGATGCTGGTCTCCTCGCCGCGGGCCGCGCCGAAGCCAGTGGACGTGGAGATGTCGTGGGTATGGCCCAGGAGCTCCACCTCCCCGGTGAGCACGGGCAGGCGTACGCTCTGGCCCCGGTGCAAGGTGATCTCCCGGTCGAGGGTGTAACGGTTGAGCTCTCCGAGCTGCTCGCTCGATCCGAACCCGACGTCGAAGCTCGGTGCGCCGCCGCCATCGTCCCCCAACGCCCCGCCCTCGCGAGCGGCTTCGTCTTCCTGCGTGGGGAACGGGCTCGTGGTCACCACGTGAGGGCTCCCGCTGACGAGCTCCAGGGTGACGTTCTCCCAGTCGTGCAGGCCCGTGAGCCGCGCATGCATCGTCCACGCCCCGGTGCGGGTGTCCAGCTCGTGGTGCGGCGTCCATCCCGCCCCCCGGGCCAGGTACGTTATGCGCACGGTCTGGCGGCCAGGCTCGGCTTCCACGAGCGCCGTCACCAGGGCCGAGCCCGCGCTCGGTTGCTCGAGAGTGCGTCCCCGGATCTCCAGGGCGTCGATCCGGTCGGTGGAGACGACCGTGGTCCCCTCCTCGGTGGAGAGCAGCAGCTCGCCGTCCGTCTGGGAGATCACGGTCCCGCTGAACACCTGGTCCCCGACGTGCGCGAGGACCTCGTCGCCAGCCCGCACGACCGAATGTTCGCTCAGGGTGGATCGCAGCTCCGTGACCGCTACGTCCCCCCCCTCGATCCGCACCGATCCGAAGACCGTCGAGGCCGGCACCTGGAAGGCGAGCTCGGCCGTTCCGTTCGGGGCTTGGAACGAGCGTGAGAGCTCAACGAATGCCAGCCCGTTCTGGTACAGGGTCACCTGGTCCGCGGTACCGGCGTCGTCGGAAAGGGTCACGCGAGGAGGCCCGAAGCCGACGAAGGCCGCCAGCGCCGCGGTGGTGAGCGCGGCCAGGAAGAGCAGGATCACGAGGACGCGGCGATGCATCGGAAGCTCACGGCACCGGCCCGGTTTGAACCTGGTCGTCGGCTCCCGGCGGTGGGAGGCCCGGGTGTCACCCCCACCCGTGACAGCCACCCCTTCACCAACCCACCAGGCGACTTCTTAGGTGCGCTCGCCCGGGGAGCATCCGAGCCACAACGCCTAAGAAGGGCCCCCCGGACACGCGAGCGGGTGTTGCCATGCCACGAGCCTGGGTGCGTCCAGTGATCTGGACCCTGTTCCTCCTGCTCCTGCTCCAGCCCGTGGCACCGCTCGCCCTGGGCCACGGCGGCGAGAGCAGCCCCAACCACCACGATGACAGCGGCGACGAGGACGACGCGAACGGCGATGGGGCCGGCGAGACTGCCGGGCCAGCCCCGAACGTGGACCCACGAGCCGAACCGCTGACACCCAAGGAGCGCTACGTCGAGCAACGCAACCCCGACGTTCACGGCTCGCTGGTGGTCTTCGAGCAGATGCAGATCGGCCGTGACTGGGACATCATGGCCTACAACCTCTCCACAGAGGGTCCTGCCTTCCCGCTCACCCTGGAGGAGAACGATGAGATGCAGCCCACGGTGCGAGGCCCCTGGGCTGCCTGGGAGGAACACGACAAGGGGGAGATCGACATCGTCGTGCTCAACCTGCGTACTGGCAACGTGCATCGCGTTCCCAACCTAGGCGGCGCCGAGCGCTACCCAACGATCCTCGGGGACACCGTCTACTTCCTGCTCGAGGAGAAGCCCGGCAAGGGTCAGCTCCGTGGCTACGACCTCATCTCGAAACGCGTGCTTGACCCCATCGGGAACCAGACCATCATCAGCCCGCCCAAGGCGTGGGGCCACCAGCTCGTCTGGGCCGAGGGGGCCCGGATCGAGGCCAAGCTCCAACTCATGGACCGGCGCACCGGCGAGATCGATGCGCTCCCCCAGACCTGGAACCTCGTCGAGGGCCCCACCGTGGGTCCCTGGGGTGTGGCCTGGGTCGCCGAGTTCGGCGGCGCCCAGATGGGCACGTACACCGTCGCGTGGAACCAGACCACCGGGCTGGACTACAAACGCACCTCCATCTACCCTCATGCGAACGTGGAGGTCTGCGATGCTGGCGTCGTCTGGGACCAGCCGGGCTCCTCGACGACCTCCCTGCAGGTCATCAACCTGTTCGACAACTACGTCGACACCCCCATCACGCTCGGCGACCGCAACTTCAACGCTCACTGCAGTGGAGACCACCTGATCTACGAGAAGCTCGTGCCTGCAGAGGACGAGGATCTCGACAGGACCCGGCGCATCTACCGCCTCGACCTGGCACGCGTGCGCGTCCCGAACGAGGCCACCGTCCAGCTCGACGAAGGGCTCGAACGAGCCATCGCCCGCCACACCATGACCTTCACCGGGTACGCGGAGGCCGGCGACCCGCGTGAGCCCATCGCTGCCATCTACGGGGGAGTGGATGGGGAGGACTTCCGTCGGCTCGAGATCCGAGAGCGGGGCAACGGGTACGAGTGGTCCATGACCGTGGAACCCCGACGCTACTTCTCCGGCCAGCACGCCCTCTCGATCGTGGTGGAGGATGTGAGGGGGTACCGCACGAGCGTGGGGTTCACCTTCTTCACGAACGCCCCATACAGCCTCGACGACGCCATCTACGAGCAGGGCCTCCAGGTCCCCCGCGAGCAGGCTCATCCGTTCCCCTTCAACCTGTTCAACCACTACGACGACTACCGACCGTTCTACAACACGATCCTGCTCCTCGTGGTGGTGCTGATCGCGATCGCGGTCGGGGTCCGCCGCTACCTGAACAACCGGCCGCCGGCGCCGCCCGAGTACGTCGCACCGGAGCTCGACTGATCCAGCGATGCGTCGGTCGCTAGGCTGAGGCCTCGTCTTCGTCGTCCACGTTCGTGGCGTCTTCAGCGTCCTCATCGGTCTCGGGCGCGGTGCCTGCCGGGGGAACATCCACGGTGCCCTCGCTGGGCTCCGGGGTGGCCTGGCGTGGCCGCTTCGTCGGGAGCTGCTCCAGCACGGTCTGGGCGATGTCCTCGGTGCGCTCGTTGACCTCCCGGGTGAGCTCCTGGGCCCGAGCCCCTACGGTGCGCGTGATCTCGCTGGTGCGCTGGTTGACTTGCTTGGCGAGCCCCTCGGTGCGGGTGGTCACGTCCTGGGTGACCTGCTGGACCTGCTCGCGCGTTCGCAGGATCGGCTGGCGCACAGCGGTCTCGAAGCGCTCGACGGTCTCGCCGTGGCGGTCCGTGAACGCTTGGTACTGTTCCTTGGCCAGGGCCTTGTGTGCCCGGGCGGCCTCGGAGAGTTCATCGACGGTCTGGCGCGTGGTCTTCTTGAGTTGGTCGAGCTTCATGGGGATACCTCGTTGGTCGCCTGCGGGTCACTCTCGCTGGGGGTCTCGTCGTCGCCGAGGGCTCGTCTCACGCGGTCCTCTGCGCCGGACGCCTGCTCTCCGACCCAGCGTTCGATGGTCTCGTAGAGACCGCCGAACGAGCGGGGAGCGTTGGCATCCAGGAACTGTCGAGTCGCCTCGCCCGGGCCTTGGAACCGCTGCTTGAGCTGCTCGTACTCCCGGAACGCGACCTTCATGTGCTGCTGGGTGGCCAGCTTGATCTCCTCGACGACCTCGCGTGGGTCGGCGTGGACCTCGGTGTCCTCGTCGGGCAGGACGACGAGCACCTCGCGACCAGCGTACTCGGTGAAGCCCGAGACCTGGCCGTTGCTGCTCACCGTCTTCGTACCGAGGATCTTGCCACGTCCGATGTCGAGCTTCATCTGACCACCCTATTGTGCGAGCTTGTGGCAGACACAGCCGCCTCGTATTTGAGCCTTGCGCAGCGACGACTCCGATTGGTCGTAGAGAGCTTGCGATGGACCGGCGGGCGAGCGATCGGCGGTTCACGCCCGCTGGGGGCCAGGCGCCCGGTCCGTCTCCTCGGCCGGGGACCACGTCGCTGCCTGGGCTGGATGCACGAGCTCGAGCTCGAACCCAGCACACGGCATGGCGAGCTCGAAGGCCTCCAGGGTGGCTGGCGCGATCTCGCCGTAGAAGCCCAGCGCCCACTCCTCTTCGCGGTGCTCGAGCAGCGCGCACCGGCCAGCCTGGAAGCCAGGGGCCTGAGCCGCTTGCTCGCGTGCCTGGACGCCCAGCGCGCGCAGCAGGCCCTCCACGTGGGACTTGATGCCGGTGAAGTTGGCATCGTGTGCCACCACGAGGCCCGCGATGCGGGTCCGGTTGCGCGGGCGCTTGCCATCAGCGCTTGGGCCGACAACATCGCCCACCTCGAAGAGGCGCTGGGGCGTGTCCCGGTGCGTGTTGCGTGCAGCGAGGTCGATCAAGCCCGGGAGCAAGCGCGTCCTGAGAACCGCTTGCTCGCTGCTCACGGGGTTCTGGACAGCCACCACAGGATCCTCGGCACCGAAAGCCTCCATCTGCTCCTCGCGAGAGCGCAACGTGAGGGTGATGGCCTCCAGGTAGCCCAAGCCGGTCATGGCGCGCCGGAGCTGGCCTGCGAAGACCTCGGTGGGTGACGGCGTCCCGAAGGTCACCGCTGCGGGGTCCGTGCCCGCGAACTGGTCGTAGCCTAGCCCGATGGCCACGTCCTCGATGAGATCCACCTCGTGGAGGACATCCGAGCGCCATGCAGGCACTTCGACGTGGAGCTGGTCCCCGTCCACGGCGACCCCGTGGCCCATGCGGGCCAGGGCATCGGCGGCCCGGTCGCCGTCCAGCGGGACACCGAGCAGACGCTGCGCGTCGGATGCGGAGAGCGTCCAGCTGGCTGGTTCGAGCTCCGGGACCGCGAAGGACCCATCGGGATGCTCGATGGTGACCTGTTCCAGCGACCCGCCCAGCTCGGCGAGTTGGACCATGACGATGTTGAGCACCTGGCGGCAGGCGCGCTCGTCCGTGCCGGTCACGTCCACGAGGAGATCGGTCGTCTCCGGCGTGAGCGTCGTGCGCGTCCCGTTGATGATGGGCGGGAAGCTCAACACCTCGTCGTTGGCGTCCACGATCAAGGGCCACGCGTCGTGCTTGTCCACCAGGTGCGCGTACTCCTCTCCTTTCTCCAACTCGACGACCATCTCTCGCATGGTGAGCTCACGGGTGTCCCGCAGCGGGACGAACGAGACCGTGTCCGGGTCCACGGCCTTGTAGGTGAACGGCGCCTCGATGCCGCTGGCATCGTGCACGCCCACGCTCACCTTGCGGCGCCGCGCGCCCAGCCCCCAGTGGAGGTCCTCCTGGAGATCCATGAGGCCCTTGACGGCTGCATCGTCCAGCTCGACCCCGTAGGCAGCCCCGGCCACGATCACCGGGCGCACGCGTGCCACCGAAGCCTCGACGCGGACAGTCCCGCCAGGTGGAGCGAGCTCGTAGGAGGTCAACCCCGGCTGCTCGCCCAGGTAGGCCCGCAAGCTCCTGCCCAAGAGCTCCGGTGAGAGCAGATCAGGTCGATCCGGGAAGACCTCGACGGCCCAGGCTTCCCCAGAGACCTCCTCGGGCACGCAGCCGAACATGGCCAGCTTCTCCTCGAGGTCCACGGTCTCGGCTGCCTTGCCCAGAGCCGCCTTGAGGCGCTCGGCAGGGAAGTTGATGACAGGCATCGACCCCGATACCGATGGGACATACATAAACGAACGTTTCGACCACTGAACCATAGAGCATACACCCCCGGCCATCCGAGGGAAGGGGTGAGGATGCACAGTGACCTGGACACCCCCGGTCCCGACCCCGCGCGCCCGCGGCGAGCCTGCCGCGGGCGCTGGGCCTTGCCCCGCCGCTGCGAACCCCTTTTGTAACGCGTCACCTTCCCCAGCAGCGTGACGAGCTCCCGGCTTCCCGGCCTGTACAAGCTCACCCTGGACGAACGCCTCAAGCGGCTCCAGGAGGCGGGTATCCTGGACGACGAGCTCACCAAGGCCCTGGTCCACCCGGTGCCCTTGGCTGAGCTGGATGATCTCTCCGAGAACGTCGTCGGGCGTTTCAGCCTCCCCCTGGGCGTGGCCACGAACTTCACCGTCGACGGGGAAGACGTTCTCGTCCCGATGGCCACCGAGGAGTCCAGCGTCGTTGCTGCCGCCAGCCACGGGGCCAAGGCGGCCCGAGCGCACGGGGGCTTCAACACCTCCGGTGCCGAACCCATCATGATCGCCCAGGTCCACCTCACGGACCTGGACGCCTACCAAGCCCAAGCCCAGCTCATGGCCGTCCGCAACGAGCTGCTGGAGACGATCCGCGACCCGGAGGGCTCCATGGAGCAACGTGGCGGCGGGCCCAAGGACATCGAAGCCTACGTGCTCCGCCTGGCCGACGGGCGCGAGGTCCTGGCCGTCCACATCCTGGCCGACGTCCGCGACGCCATGGGCGCCAACTACATCAACAGCCTCGCCGAGGAGCTGGCCCCCCACCTGGCCGAGATCACCGGCGGCCGACCGATCCTGCGCATCCTCTCCAACCTCGCCACCCGGCGCCTGGCCCGAGCTGAGGCCACCTTCGACAAGGACGTGCTCGGTGGGGAGGCCACGGTGGAACGCATCGTGCTCGCCAACGAGATCGCCAACGCCGACCCCTATCGGGCAGCCACGCACAACAAAGGTGTGATGAACGGCATCACGGCCCTGACGCTGGCCACCGGCAACGACACGCGCGCCGTGGAGGCCGGCTGCCACGCCTACGCGGTGCGCACGGGCCAGTACCGGGCGCTCACCCGCTACGAGGTGACCCCCGAGGGCCATCTCCGGGGCATCCTGGAGGTCCCACTGGCCCTCGGTACGGTGGGCGGTGCCACCGCCGTGCACCCGCAAGCTCGCGCCGCCATGGCGCTCATGGGGCAGCCGTCTGCCCGCCGACTCGCCCGCATCGCAGCCAGCGTCGGTCTCGCCCAGAACCTCGCCGCCCTGCGCGCACTGGTGGCCGAGGGGATCCAGGAGGGGCACATGTCCCTGCACGCGGTCAACCTCGCCCGCCAAGCAGGGGTCCCAGCCGAGCTGGTCGACGCCGTGGCTGAACGCATGGTCGAACAAGAGGCCATCAGCCAGAGCGGCGCGCGAAGGATCGCCCGCGAGCTTGGGGCTGAGCTCTGAGCTGGGCTCTGAGCTTCACGGGACCAGGCGCATGGGGTCGTGGACCCGGGTCACGCAGTACGCGCACGCCAGCTCGGGGCCCTGGTCGGTCTCGGTCACTTGGAACTCGCTGTCCACGGGTTCCCCATCGTTCGTGATGCACGCGGGGTTCGGGCAGGCACCCAGCTCGGAGACCGCCTCAGGGAGCTCAGGCACGACCTTCTCGCTGACCTTGTAGTCCCGGATCGTGTTGACCGTGGCTGTCGGTGCGAGTACGGCCAGCCGGCCCAGGTCCTCGGGGCGAAGATCGCGGTCCTCGACCTTCACGATATCCTTGAGGCCCATGGCTGGCGACGGGACGTTGAGCACGACGCTCACCGTGGAGGCCGAGCCCGCTCGGGGGATCCCGAGCACCTCGCAGACCCGCAGGGCCGTTCCCGCCGGCAGGTGGTCGATGACGGTGCCGTTGCGGATGGGGGTGACCTTGAGCTCCCTCATGCGTCCACCTCCAGGATGTCGGCCAACACGGCCATGCGCACGGGCAGGCCGTTGTGCGCCTGCTTGAAGTAGGCTGCGTGGTCGCTCTCATCCACTTCTCGCGCGATCTCCTCGATCCGGGGGAGCGGGTGGAGGACCTTGAGCGACGGTGGGGCCTCGCGCAGGGTGTCCAGGGTGACGGGCTCGGGGGGGAGGTAGCGCCCTTCGAACCGCTCCTGCTGGACGCGCGTCTGGTAGAGGATGTCGGCCTGCGGGAGGGCATCAGCCAGGTCGTCTGGTCGGGTGACTGTCGCGCCACGCTCTTGGACCTCGGCCTCCAGCTCGCTGGGCAGGTCAAGATCGCCTGCCGGCACCAGCCGGAGCTCGGCCCCGTAGAGGGCTAAGGCCAGGGCGAGGCTGTGGACGGTGCGGCCGTAGCGCAGATCCCCGGACAGGATGACCGTGGCGCCATCCAGCGAGCCGGTGGTCTCCCGGATCGTGTAGAGATCCGTGAGCGTCTGGGTCGGGTGCTCGCCAGCACCGTCCCCAGCGTTGATCACCGGCACCTCGGAGAACCGGGCGGCCAGGCGCGCAGAGCCCTCCCGGGGGTGGCGGAGCACGATGGCATCCGCGTAGCCGGAGACCACACGCACGGTGTCGGCCAGGGACTCGCCCTTGGCCACGCTCGAGACGCCTGCTTCGCTCACGGAGATCGAGGTCCCGCCCAGGCGCTGGATCGCGGTCTCGAAGGAGAGGCGCGTCCTTGTGGATGGCTCGTAGAACAGCGTGGCTAACACGCGGTCCTGTGCCATCGTCATGGACTCTCTTGCGGAGAGCCTCTTGGCCATCCGCTCGGCCTCATCGAGCAGGTCGTCGATGCGGGCCCGCGTCAGATCACGCACGCTGACGAGGTGACCGTTGCTCGGACCCCCCCTCGGGTCCGCAGCGTCGCTGGCTACCATGCAGCACCCAAGCCACAACTGGCTAAAGAGGTTACCCACCATGCGGGCCTGATGCCTGCCCCCAGGGAGAAGCTGGACGCCCTGCTCCGGTCCGCCCAGGACCGTGGGCTCACCCCCCGAGCATGGTGGCTCGGGACGATCCACCACGCAGCCGTCCTCGATGAACTCGGCGGCGAGCAGGGTTCACGGGTCGAGGCTGGACGCTTGGTCGAGCTCGACGGGATCGAGGTGAAGCTGCTCTCCGAGTCCCCGGACCGGTTCGCCCTCTTCTGCGACGAGGGCATCCTGGACCTGTAGCCCCGATGCCCTCGTAGAAAAGCACCGCCAGAGGCGGCGCTGGACGTGCCTTGGATCGCGAGACAACAGCGATCCCGGCTCACCAGCCAGCCGTTGCTCGGGCCAAGCGGCGGCCCGAAGCTGTCGAGGCGAGCGAGCTCAGTCGCGCTCTTCTCGCACGAAGGGGACGCCGGTTCGCTCGTTCACGCCGACATCGTAGCCGTCTGGCAGTTCGCTGGCGGCTGCGTCATCCGGCGGTGCCCTGGCGAAGAAGTACAGATCGCGCTGGTCCCCATCCGCGGTCTCGACCACCTTGTGGTACAAGGTGTAGGGACCGTGGGTGAACGGCTCATCCGCAGGCAGGGGGGTGGTCGGTTCGGGGGCGTCTAGCTCCTCGGCCTCAGGACCGGGACCCGAGCCGGAGGGATCGGGCCAGTCGGCCTCCGCGGTGGTCTCGGCCTCGACCTCGAGCGGCTCCTCGTCCGGCTCGGCAAGCGCCTCGTCGTCCTCGCCAGGCGCCTGCTGTGCTACAGGTTCTGGCTTGTCAGCGAGCTGGAAGTCGACCTGTTCGAAGGAGACACCCTCCTCGTCCGGGTCTGGCTCGTCGGCGACCTGGAAGTCGACCTCCTCGAAGGAGAGCTCCTCTTCGGCCGGCTCGGCGAGCTCCTCCTCATCGTCGAAATCGTCCCAGAGGTCGTCGAAATCCTCTTCCTCTTTGGCTGCCGGCTCGGGTTGTTCGGCCGGTTCGGGCTCGTCGTCCCAGAGGTCGTCGAAGTTCTCCTCCTCGACGGTCTCGGCTTGGGCAGGTTCCTGTTCGGCGGACTCGAACGTGGGGATCTCGTCCTCGGGCCAGGGCTCCTCGTCTGCGTCAGCCTCTTCGGGCGTCTCGAGGCTCGTGTCCCCCTCGAGAAGATCCTCCCAGAACTGCTCCTCCTCGTCCTCATCCTCCCAGGCTTCCAGCTCATCCTGCTCAGGATCCGCTTCAGCCAGGAGATCGGCGTCGAGGTCGTCGAGATCATCGAAGTCGTCCTCGAGCTCCGTCCCGAGATCACCGAGGTCGAGGTCATCCTCGAGGTCCTCGCCGGCCCAGAACGAATCTTCGTCGAGCTCGGTGTCACGCGCCACAGAGGCACCCTCGATGGGGATCGGCTCGTCGGTGACCGACCAGTTCCCCTGGATGGTGCCGCGCGGGGGGGCGACGACTGTGAACTCGTTCAAGGAGTCGAAGGGAGAGGCCTCGGCGACGACGTCCGCATCGTGGCCGTTCCCATCGGCATCCGGCCAGGGAGGGTGCTCGGCCGAGGATGGAGGGGCCTGCCAGGCATCTGGCTCCTCCTGTTGGCCAGCCAGCTCTTCACTGGGTTCAGTGTCCTCGAGCACCACCTCGACGGGGCGGTCCCCGGCGGCAGGCTCTTGCTCATCCGCATCGCCTGCGGTCGCCTGCGGGGCCCAAGCATCGGCTTGAGCCTCCTCGTCGGCCTGGGTGGCGTCTGCATCCTGTGTGTCGATGGGCTCCTCGGTCTCGATCCGTTCGATCACCGTCCGGTCGAGCCGAGCGTCGATCGAGTCGAAAATCTCGACCTCTTCATCGTCCGCGAGCGAATGCAGGACCTCAGCGGGCACGTAGTCGAGAACCTGTCGAACCAGGTCCATCTCCCGCTTGGTCTTCTTCTCTTCAGGATCGGAGCTGGCCAATCGAAACGCCCCTTTACAAGCAACGCTACTTCCTTGTCGGGTTTAAGAATTGCGCTCGTCGCCCGGTGAAAAGTGAGCAACGCGCGGGGAAGCGGGTTCCAGGAGGGTGGGACCCCTGCTGAGGAGTCAGAAGTCGAATTCCTAAGCCTGTTGGGTGGGAAGTGGGCGGTGGTCAGGCCAAGACGCGGTGGTTTCACCGATTTGGGTCAGCGCAGTGGAGGTTGGGCGCCCTTCGCCGCGTTGGGGGCCGCGCCACCAGGCGCGGAAGCGAGCGGTCGTCAGGCCGCAAGGCGGTGGTTTCTCCGATCCCCGCCGGTGCAGTGGACATCGAGCGCCCTCCGCCCTATCGGGGGTCGGGCGCTCGATGTCCAGATCTGCACGAACGGTCGCGCCCGATCACACACCGGCGCGGGCGCGACCGCTCGTGCGCTCCCGGCGTCCGCACTCGACCGGAGCGATGGGGGAAGCTCGAGTGCGGACGCCGGGATTCGAACCCGGGTCGAGGGCTTGGAAGGCCCTAGTCATACCACTAGACTACGTCCGCGTCTGTCCCGCCGATGCGAAACGCATACTTAATCCCTCCAGTCCAGCCTGTGCTTACCGCTTGACAGCGATCCACTGCGTCGGCGCTGTCAGACAACGGTGTCTGACGCGATCCCACCAGCCGCATACCGCCACTCCACCGCGGCCCACTCCCCGCCCAGCCACTGGCAAGCCCGATGCTTGCCGATGGAACGGCTCTCCCGCCGAGGCGCTTGGCCGGAACCGATACTGTTATACGAGGAGCCCGAGTATGCTGTTGTCAGACGATGTCTGACGGTGGCTGCTCCTGTGTGCCGCGAGGCACATGGGGGGCGCCGACTGGGTACCGGGATGGTGCCTGGCTGGCGCCTCGGCGGCGGTCGTCAGGCACCGCCTGGCACACGAGGGGTCGCATGGCTGACACAACGCGGATCACGGTCCGGGTACCCGACAGGGATCTGGCACTGATCGATGCACTCGTCGACACCGGCGAGTTCACGAACCGCACCGCGGTCGTCCGCCGAGCCATCAAGGACTTCCTGCGCGAGCAGGGCGACAAGGTCCGCGAGGGCACGGAGAAGGAAGCCGCGCTAACAGAGGCCCTGCTCAAGACCCAGGAGATGCAGAACCAGCTCCGGGAACAGCAGGATCGCCTCGAAGAGCTCATGCGGAAGTAGTGATGCCAAGGCCAGCCGGGCCTTCGAAAAAACGGATGGGATGTACGCAAGCGGGTCGGGCCGCCCCCGCCGGGATGTCTCCGGCGGGGAGTCCCTACCCAACACGCTCACGCGAGAGATACGCCGGAACGGAGATGGATGGGATGGAGAGCATCATCAAAAGCGCGATCGAACACATCGGGGACGACGAAGAGATGCAAGGCTTCGGGGAGGGCCAGGCCGACCTGTCCGATCTCACCGGAACACCACGCATCGTCATCGTCGGCTGCGGTGGCGCAGGCAACAACACGATCAACCGACTCCACGCCATCGGCGTGCGAGGCGCGGAGACCGTCGCGATCAACACCGACAAGCAGCACCTCGACATGATCGAGGCGGACAAGAAGCTGCTCATCGGCAAGTCCGTGACTCGCGGCCTCGGAGCCGGCGGCTACCCGGACGTCGCCGAGCGGTGCGCCGAGATGGCCCAGGGCCAGCTCGAGGACCTGCTCGCCGGCGCTGACCTGGTCTTCATCACCGCAGGCATGGGCGGCGGCACCGGCACCGGCACCGCGCCCGTGGTCGCCAACATCGCCAAGAACCACGGCTCGATCGTCATCGGCATGGTCTCCACGCCCTTCAACGTGGAGCGCGCCCGGATCGTCAAGGGCGAAGAGGGGCTCGAGAAGCTCCGCCGAGAGGCCGACACCGTCATCGTGCTCGACAACAACCGCCTGCTCGAGTACGTACCGAACCTCCCCATCGACCAGGCCTTCTCCGTCATGGACCAGCTCATCAGCGAGACGGTCAAGGGTATCTCGGAGACGATCACCCAACCGTCGCTGATCAACCTGGACTACGCCGACGTCAAGACCATCATGGGTTGCGGCGGCGTGGCCGTCATGCTCTACGGCGAGTCCAAGGCCCAGGACCCGAGCAAGGTCGTCAAGGAAGCGCTCAACCACCCCCTGCTCGATGTGGACTACCGAGGCGCCACCGGCGCGCTCGTCCACATGACCGGCGGCCCGGACCTCACGCTGCGAGCCAGCGAGAACATCGCCCAGGGCCTGACCATGGAGCTCAACCAGCAAGCCAACGTCATCTGGGGTGCGCGCATCGACCCGGCCTACGAGGGCCGCGTGCGCGTCATGGCCATCATGACCGGCGTCGAGTCTGCCAACGTCCTCGGCGCCAGCGGCGAGAACGCTGGGAACCGCGAACCGGTCACCCAGGAAGTCGACCAAACCACCCGCAAGGACGGGATGGAGATCACCTGGATCAAGTGAAGTAGTAAGATAACCGAACCAACTCGAAAGGGAGGCGGCGGGCCCGCCTCACTCCTCCCCAGGAACCCTCACACCCCCTTGGGCCCCCTGCCTCCCTTTCACTCCTCCCCCTCCTTCTCATGACCCGGTCGTCTCGTCTTGACGCCAGGCCGCAAGCAAGATCAAACCGACGACCAACGACAGACCTGCAGCTGCGAGAAGAGACAGGGCCACGAAGCCCCACGCGAACCCATCCCAGAAATCCGCACCCCGAACGAGCAAGAGGAGGATGGCACCGATCGTCCCGAGGATCGCGCCCAAGCCCAGCGCGAACCGCGCAGCGAACTTCACTTTGCTCATGGGATCACTCCGCTCCGCCGTCGCGAGCGCACAGCTGGACATCCTTTATGCCCGGCGGGGCCCACCGGTGGCAGCGCGCTGATCGTAGACCCAGATCTCCATATAGGCATCGGTGCGACTTGCGCTGCCTCTCGCAGCGAGCAAGGCCGTGTGTGGCCGACACCTCCTTCGGCTTGCCTCTCGTTCACTCTTCCCCCTCTCGTTCCGGAACCTTCTTGCCGCTACCCCGCCTCGAACTCCTTGGCCCAGCCGTGGGCCCGTCGAGGTGATCCCCTTCAGACTCAAGCAGCCGCGCAGCCTGCTGCCCCTGGTCCTCCTAGCCGCCATGCTGGTCAGCCCCCCGGCGCTCGGCGCCATCGGCTCCTTCGGTGACGTGCTCAAGGAGGGCGATCAGGGGATCGTTTGGGTGCTCGAGGACGACAGCGACGTGCCGACGAGGTTCGCTTGGCTGGACAGCGATACGGATGACGACGAGGACGACTACGATGGTGGCACCATCTACATCGTCCAGACCACGAGCAGGTTCACCGACGGCGACATCCGGCTGAACGGGCGCTCGGTGGATGGCCGCGAGCTGGACGACGACGAGGACTTGAACTCGCTTAGCGGCTCGGTGCGCTACTTCGACGACGACGGCGACGGGGAGTTCGACACCGGCGATGGCCTCTACTTCGACATCTCCCCGTCGGGAGAGATCAGCGATCTGGACGAGCGCATCGCTGGCAGCGGCGGACGCGACGAGGACGATCTGGAGAGCTACTCGACCGACTTCACCTTCTTCGACGTCAACGGCGACGGAGAGTACGACGAGGACGATGGCATCGTCCTCGACACCGACCGGGACGGCTTGCTCACCGTGGCCGACGTCGGCCTCAGCGGCACCCACTCCGGCGACATCCTCCAACCAGGTGACAAGGGCGTGGTCCACGTGCTGGACACCTCCGGCGTGCCCGACACGTTCGCCTACGTCGATGGGGACGGGAACGGTCGCCTCGGCGACGACGAGCCGGTTTACCTCTCGGCCTCCAGCAGCGAGGTCACCCTCTGGGACGTGCGCTTGACCGACGGCGGGGATGGGGGCCCTGGCGAGCAGGTGGACACGGGGGACGACGACCGCGACGACCCGCTCGAGAGCTTGTCGGGTGAGCTCGCGTTCTTCGACGAGGACGGCAGCGGCGAGTTCAACCTCCCGGACACCCTCTACTACGATCTCTCCGGGAGCGGTGAGGGCTCCGTCTCCGTTCGAGATCTCATCCTCACGGGCCCAGAAGCGGGGGAGCTCGCGGGCTCCAACCACGCGGATCTGGGCAACGGCCTCACGAGCTACGACGGGGACATCAAGTACCTCGACCGGGACGGCGACGAGGACTACAACGAGGACGACGTGGTCTACCTCGACACCAACGACGATGGCTACGCCACCGTCAACGACGTGGCCCTCGGCAGCGACTTCGGCCGGGTGCTCCTGCTCGAGGACGACGAGGTCGTCTACGTCCTCTCCACGAGCAACGGTCCGGACACGTTCATGCTCCTCGACGACGATGGCAACGAGCGACCAGGCGAGGGGGAGGCGGTCTACCTCTCCACAGGGTCCAACCGGTTGACCACGAGCTCGGTGCGCATCGCCTACCCACCCGTTGGCTCGCTTGGGAGCCAGATCTCCAGCGCGGATCGTGACTCGGGAGCCTCGGCCACGGAGATCGACGGTGAGCTGGCCTACTACGACGCCGAGAACGACGAGGCGTTCACCGAGGAGGACACCCTCTACTTCGACCTCAGCGGCTCCGGCGACGGATCGGTGTCGGTCGGCGATATCATCCTGACGGGGTCCGATGCTGGCGAGGTCGCCACCCAGAACCACGACGAGCTCAACCGCAACCTCCGGTCCTTCGATGGGGTCATCGCTTACCTCGATGCCAACGGCAACAACCAGTACGACACCGGTGATGGGGTCTTCGTCGACTCCGATGACGATGGCTGGATGACCGTCGGGGACGTCCTGCTGGGTGGACCTGTCCAGCGTGACGAGCGCCCGGATCCTGAGCCGGACCCGGAGCCTGAACCCGACCCGGACCCGGAGCCTGAACCCGACCCGGACCCTGAGCCGGACCCGGACGAGGACGGCGCGGCCGACGACGAGCCCCGGGCGAAGGAGAGATCCGAACAGGCCGAGCGGGTCTCCCGTGAAGCCACCAACGCTTCCCGGGACGCCAGCGAGGCCGCGGAGCGAGCCAACGACGCCGTCGGGAACGCTTCCCGGAGCCTGGACGAGTTGCTAAACGCCTCCCAGGATCAGCGCGATGCTCCGAGCGCGGGTGCGCTTGCCCTGCTGGTGACGCTGGCCGCCATGGCCAGCCTGCGAGCACGGCGCCCTTGACCGGTTAGCCCTACTTGTGACGGATAGCGGAGCCCGCGTCGCCCTGGGCGTGAAGCCCCGCAAGGAGGGGGAGGAAGGCAACCCCGGAGGGGTTGTCGACGGACGCTGGCCGAGCCACCGGCTCGGCCGCACCGGCGCTATGCCCTGCCGGCCTGGAGCGCCGGCCCCGACGCCGCGTGGCGAGCGCCCGGGGCGACCCGAAGGGCCGGGCGACAGGCGCCCGACAGCGCTATTGGCCCAGGCTGCGGCGCCGGATCCTCGGAGGAACCTCTGCCTTGCGCGCTGGTGCGCGCTCCCTTCCGGCTCTGCCAAGCCGGCCTCCGGCCCTTCCTTGCGGTCCGGGGGGAACCACAGTGTTGCGCCTTGGCAGGCGCCTGCTCGCGAGCCTGGCGGCTCGCCCTTCGAACGCCTGTCGCCCGGCGCGGGCCCGATATCCGTCACAAGTAGAGTTAGGGGGCCAACCTTCTTGGCCCGCCAAGCCCCTCCAAGCGTCATGCCGGAGATGCTCGTGTCGGTGGACCCAGCCACAGAGCAACCCATCGGTGAGGTGCCCGTGGCTGACGCCGTAGCCGTGGCTGGAGCCGTCCAACGAGCCCGCGATGCGCAGGGGGCGTGGGCCCAGCGTTCGCTCTCGGAGCGGTTGGCTGTGCTGGAGCGGTTCCAGCGCATCCTGCTCGATCGCCGCGGCGAGCTGGCAGAGCTCATCTCGCGCGAGGCAGGCAAACCCCTCATCGAGGCCCGTCTCGCCGAGCTCTTCCCCGCTCTGGAGATGATCGCCTACCTCGGCCGCGAGGGCCGCTCGGTGCTAAGCCCTGAGCGCTCCCGGCTCGACAACGCCATGCTCAAGGACCGGACCAGCACCGTGGGCCGGGAGCCCGTCGGCGTGGTCGGGATCATCGCTCCATGGAACTACCCGTTCTCCATCCCGGCGACCCAAGCGCTTTCCGCGCTCTACGCTGGCAACGGCGTCGTGCTCAAGCCCAGCGAGCACACCCCGCTCATCGGCGCGGAGCTTGAGCATCTGCTCGTGGAGGCCGGGCTGCCGCCAGAGCTTCTCCAGGTCGTCCACGGACCCGGTGAGCCCACCGGTGAAGCCCTGGTCAGCTCCAAGCTCGATGCGCTGCTGTTCACCGGCTCGGTGGCGACCGGCCGGGCGATCATGGCACAGGCTGGCCCGAAGCTGACCCCCGTGAGCCTGGAACTCGGCGGCAAGGATCCCATGATCGTGTGCGAGGACGCCAACCTCGAGCTCGCCGTCCAAGGTGCTGTCTGGGGCGCGTTCACCAACGCCGGCCAGACCTGCGCGTCGGTCGAGCGGGTCTACGTCCACCAGGCCGTCTCGGAGGCGTTCGTCGAAGGCGTCGTCCAGGCCACCCAGGAGCGCACGCTGGGCCCAGGCCTGGATCCGGACACCGAGATCGGGCCACTGATCGAACCCGCCGCGGTCGAGCGCGTCGAGCAACATGTCCAGGACGCTGTCAAGCAGGGGGCCGGCATCCAGGCCGGCGGGCAGCGGCTCCCAGAGCTCGGGGCCCGCTTCTATGCGCCCACGGTGCTCACCGATGTGACGCACGAGATGAGGGTCATGACCGAGGAGACCTTCGGCCCCGTGCTGCCCATCATGACCGTCGAGGGGGATGCCCAAGCCATCGAGCTGGCCAACGACTCCCCTTACGGTCTCACGGCCAGCATCTGGTCGCAGGACAAGCGGCGGGCGCGCTCGCTGGCCACGCGGCTCCAGGCGGGCACCGTCACCATCAACGACTGCGTGTACACGTTCGCAGCCTGCGAAACCCCCTGGGGCGGGGAGAAATCCAGCGGGGTCGGTCGGACCCATGGCCGATGGGGGTTGCAGGCCGTGACCCGCATCAAGCACGTGAACGAAGCCCGCGGCGCTCGCTCGTGCTCGCCGTGGTACTACCCCTACGACGACGACCTCGATGCCCTGGGCGACGAGGGCCTCGAGCTGCTCTACGGGCGAAAGCTGCAGGGGCTCAAGGCTGCTGGCCCCTTCCTGCGCCGGTTCTCCGGCAAGGGTCGATGAACCTCTGGGAGCCCGCGGAGACCGTGTTGGCTGGCTGAGCTCCAGGGGTGGTTGTCTGTTCAAGTTGGACAACCAACGGTTCCCCTTGCCACTGGCCGTTCTCGCCCTCGAAGGTGTGACACCGTGAGGATCCGTGAAGGCGACCGTGATCTATCAGAGCCCAAGACCTTGAAGGTCGTGTTGCCTGCCAGGCTCCACCTCCAGCTCCACAGCCTCAAGATCCTGACAGGGAAGAACATCTCGGCCACCGTCGAAGAAGCCTTGTCCGCGTTCTTCGCGGACTCGAACATCGCAAAACAGACAGACGACCTCCTCCATGACCAGCCATGATCGACCCGATCCCTTTGCCTGGACGGCTGGATCACTCGATCCACGAAGCCGTCCTCGAGGCGGTCCACGAGGGGGTCCTGGTCACGAGCCTCGAGGGAGAGGTCGAGGCCATGAACGAGCGGTTCCGTGAGATGTGGGGCATCCCTGAACGGCTCTCGAACGATGCGGACGCCATGCTAGCCCACGCGCGCGAGCGTGTCGAGGAGCCAGAGCGGTTCGTCGCCCAGGTCGAGGAGATGTACGCCAACCCCAGCGACACGTTCCAGCACCTCATCCGCCTGGACGACGGCCGCGTCATCGAGCGCCGCTCGGTGCCCCGTGTCCAGGGGGATCGAGTCGTCGGCCGGGTCTCCACGTTCACCGACGTCACCGCGCACCGCAACGCGGTCACGGAAGCCCTCCGCGGCCTCTCCCTCTACGAGTCCATCCTGGAAGCCACCGCCGACGGCATCCTCGTGGTCGACCGCCACCAGCACATCGCGACGTACAACGAACGGTTCCTCGAACTCTGGGGCCTCGACGACGGAACCGTGGATGGCGCCCACGCGCCGTCCCTGGGCGACACGATGCGCGAGATGGTCGCCGAACCGTCCAACGCCCTTGAGGCCCTGGACCACCCACCCGAGACGCTCCAAGGTGATGCCCAAGAGGTTGTGGACCTCGGCGACCATCGGCGCATCGAGATCCTCTCCAAGCCCCAGATCGTCGGTGACCAGGTGATCGGGAGGGTGTGGAGCTTCCGGGACGTGACCGAGACCAAGCGGGCCCGCGAGCGCCTGGAAAGAAGCGAGATGCAGTTCCGGGGGCTCTTCGAGAACGCCCCTGTGGGTCTCTACCGGACGACCCCGGAAGGCGAGGTGCTCCTGGCCAACCCTGCGCTGGTGGACATGTTGGGCTACGCCTCTGCCGAAGACTTGCTTGCCCGCAACCTTGAGGGGAGCGGTAGCTTCGAGCCCGGCTACTCTCGGGAGGCGTTCCGGGATCGCCTGGAACGGGAGGGTGCTGTCCACGGTCTCGAATCCGAGTGGACGCTGCAAGATGGGTCCAGCCTCTTCGTTAGAGAGAGCGCCAGGGCGGTCAGCGGCGAGGATGGCGGGATCCTCTACTACGAGGGGATCGTCGAGGACATCACCGAGCGCCGGCGAGCTGAACAGCAGCTCCAGGAGAGCCAACAGCACCTGGAGGCCCTCGTTCGCAACGCACCCGTCATCCTCTCCTCCATCGACCCCGACGGCACCATCACCTTCGTGGCCGGATCCGGGCTCGACCGCGTCGAGCTCGACCCGGATGAGGTCATCGGCCGCTCCATCCAGGATCTCTACGACCCCGGAACCGCACCGGTGACGAGCTTCCAACGAGCCCTCGAGGGGGAGAAAGCTACGGACACCACGGAGGCAGACGGGGTCTGGATGCAGCTCGTCACCGTCCCCATCCATGGACCAGACGGGGAGGTCGAGCGTGTGCTGCGCGTCTCCATGGACATCACGGAGCGCAAGCGAGCCGAGCAGGCCATCCGCCGGTACGCAGACCACCTGGAGTCCGAGGTCCAGGAACGCACCCAAGAGCTCGCCGAGATGAACGAGGCCCTCGAGGAGGAGCGGGCCCGGCTGGAGGCCATCGTCGAGACCCAGGGGGAGATCGTGCGAGCTCCGCTCTCCCTGGAGGCGGTGCTCAACCTGGTGACCGAACGCGCCCAGGGGTTGACCGACGCCACGGGCGCTGTCGTCGAGCTCTTCGACGGCGAGGATCTCGTCTACGAGGCTGCCAGCGGAAGCGTGGCCGAGCACGTCGGCCTTCGCCTCTCCCCGGACGCGAGCCTCTCGGGGGAATGCTTCCGCTCCGGCACGCCCATCCTGTGCCCGGATGCCTCCGAGGACCCACGGGTGGACCAGGCGGCGGTCAAGCGCATCGGTGTGGGCTCCATGCTGGTCGTCCCCCTCTCCTACGAGGGCCGAACCTTCGGCGTCATCAAGGTCCTCTCCGACGAGAAGGACCGGTTCGGGCCTCGCGACCTCTCCACCATGAGCCTCATGGCTGGCTTGGTCGCCGCCGCCATCAGCCACGCCCAGCTCTTCGAGACACAGCAACGCCTCATCGAGGAGCGCACCCAGGCGCTCGACGACCTCAAACGCAAGTCCAAGGAGGTCGAGGAGTTCGCGCACATCGTCTCCCACGACCTGCGTGCGCCTCTCCAGACCATCGACGGGTTCACCCAGATCGTCTCCGAGGACCATGCGGATGCGCTGGAGCCCAGCGCGCGCAACCTCCTCTCCAGGGTCCGGCAAGCCAGCCAGGTCATGGCTCGCCAGATCGACTCGCTGCTCTCCCTCTCACGCGTCACCCGGGTCCCCATGGAGATCGAGACGTTCGATCTGAGCGCCGTGGCTGAACAGGTGGCCGCCGACCTCTCTCGACGCTCCGGTGAACACCAGCCCGCGGTCACCATCGAGGAGGGGATGGAGGCCCGGGGTGATCGCGCCCTGGTCGAGACGGTGCTGGAGAACCTGTTGGGAAACGCGTGGAAGTTCACGCGCACCCAGCCGGATGCGCGCATCGAGGTCAGCTCCAGGCTCGAGCACGGTGTGCGCATCTACACGGTGCAGGACAACGGGCAAGGCTTCGAAGCGACGTACGCCGACAAGCTCTTCCAGCCGTTCCAGCGGCTCCACAGCGACGAGGAGGTCGAGGGGGATGGGATCGGCCTGGCCTCCGTCCAACGCGCCGTCGAGCGCCACGGCGGCGAGGTGTGGGCTGAGGGGAAGCCAGGCGAAGGCGCGGCGTTCCATTTCACGCTGGAGGATGGCTTGTGACAGGCGAGCCGACGATCCTGCTCGTCGAGGACGACCCGAACCGGATCGTGCTCACGCGCCACGCCCTCGAGCAGAGCGGCTTCACGAACCCGGTGCTCGTGGCCAAGGACGGGGTGGAGGCGCTTGACCTCCTCTTCGACGACGCACAGGGCGAACCCGCTGCGCGCCCAGGCTTGATCCTCTTGGATCTCAAGCTCCCGCGGATGGACGGCTTCGAGGTCCTGGACCGCGTGCGTGCCGACGAACGGACCTGCAACCTGCCGGTGGTGGTGCTGACCTCCTCCAGCGAGGACAGCGACCGCCAGGCCTGCTACCTCCGGGGAGCCAACAGCTACATCACCAAGCCCGTGGACTACGACGAGTTCATCGAGACCATCGCGCAGATCGGCCGGTACTGGCTCGATCTCAACGTCCAACCCCCGGACCCCTGAGTCGCACAGTGCGCGGCCTTAGAGCATGTCGGTGATGAGGGCCACCTTCTCGGGCACGGTCGACCAGATGGCCCACTCCCCATCGTGCGTCAGGGAGTCGGGTGCCTGGCCAGCACCGGCGGCGATGAGCACCTCGGTGGCATCGATATCGAGCACGACCACGCCCGGAGGCTCGATCTCGGTCACCTCGACCCCCTGGATCTCGGGTTGCTCACCACTCTCAAGCAGGAGTTCGACGCGGATCCCCCGGTTGGCCACCCGCTCAAGCATGGGCAGGATGCCTGCACGCTCAAGCCGGGCTGCCTCGGCTCCCGGCGCGACCAGCCGCACCTGCTTCTCGGCCCGGTAAAGCATCTCCTTCATCCGGTTGTACCGCATCCAACGCCCGCGAACAACCTCCGTGCGAGCAGCTGGCTCCCCGGTGGAGAGCTCGGTGAACCGGTCATCGTAGTCGATCCCCGTCGCCCAGATCGTGTCGAAGATCGCCTTCTGGGTGAGGATGAAGTCCTGCGCGTTGAGCCAGAGCACCGTCTCCCCGGTCCCCTGCGTGCTCATCACTGGGTCCAAGGACACGAAGATGGCGATCTGCTCGTTGTCCACGATCACCATCTGCGCGTAGCCGGGGAGCTCCACGTGGCGCAGCTTGCAGGCCTTGGCCAGCGGGGCCACCGTTTCGCGGCTGCGCTCATCCAGCTCGGTGAGGATGCGCACAGCCACGCCGTCGTCTGCTCGCTGCGCGATCTTGTCGAGCACGCCGCGGGTGTCCAGGCGGTTGAGCCCGCGGCGAAGCGTCATGACGAGGATCTCATCGGACGCCCCATCGACCATCCGCTCGAGCAAGCCCCGGATCTGGGCGCGGTCCTGGTGGACGGAGAAGCGGGCCTGCCGATCAGCTTCCCGCTGGGTGCGCGGCCAGAGCTCGGTCAGCTCGTCGCTGGCCTCCTCGAGTTCCTCGAGCTCGCGGTGCCGGTTCTCAAGCCTGCGCTGGAGCGCTTCCTCGATGCTGATGGCCACGAACTTCCGGGGCCGCTCGAGCGTTTTCTCCACGAACCCAGCGGTCTCCAGGCTATCCATCACCCGGTACACCTCGGTCCGCTGGACCCCCGAGGCGCGGCCGATCTCGCTGGCTCGCGCCGGCCCCATCCGCGAGAGGTGGTAGTAGACCTTTGCCTCGCGCTCGTCGATGCCGAAGGCCGTGAGCCGGTCGATCAGGTCGCTCTCCTTCACTCGGCGCCTCCCTCCACGCGGGCGCGCACCTCGTCCGCTATGCGCTCCATGAAGCCGGGACCTTTGACGATGTAGTCGTCCGCACCAGCCTCGAAGGCCTTGTCGACCAGCGCCTCGCGCCCGACCCCTGTGACGAGCAGGATGAGCCCGTCGATCCCGCTGTCTCGTAGCCTCCGGCAGAGGTTGATGCCCTCGCAGTCCGGCAACCGGTAGTCCAGCAGGATCACGTCGAACGTCGTGCGCCGCACCGCCTCCATGGCTTGCGCGCCTGTGCGGACATGATCGACCTGGAACCCATGGTCTCCGGAGAGCCCCCGCTGGGCCAAGAAGGCGTGCTCCATGTTGTCCTCGACCAGGAGCACGCGGATCATCGACGGCTGCGAGGAGGTGGCATCTTCCACGGTCCAAGGCCTCCGCTGGGAGCCAAGCAATACGCTCAGACGGGAAAAGGGCGTCGCTTGACATCCACGCTGGGAACGAGCGCCTGAAAGAGGGCCTAGGTCACCCGCATCTCGTCGAGGTAGCCGGAGATGTCTGCCGTCGGTGTTCCAGCCTCGTGCCAGCTCTCCAGGGCCGGGGCGTGGTCGGGGCCGTAGTCCCCTAACCGGCGGCGGAGCCGATCCGCGTAGGTGGGCTTCTCGATCTGGTAGAAGACGCCGATGGGGATCCGATCGCCCCACTCCTGGGCTCTGGTGAAGGCTGCTGCCTGTTTCTCGTTGATCTCGGCAGCATCGCTTGGGTCCGAGACCACGGGGTCCCAGTCCTCATCGTCGTCGAGCTTGTAGACCCGGGGCAGCCCCGTGCTGGCCACCTCCTGCTCACCGAACCAGTCCTTGGTATGCAGGTCGTTGTAGGTGGGGCAGGGCTGAAGCACGTCGAGCAGGGCGGCCCCCTTGTGGAGCGTGGCCTGCTTGATGAGCTCCTTGAGGTGCATCACATCGAAGGCGTACCCGCGGCCGATCCACGTGTAGCCAGCGGCCAGCGCGGTGGCCAGCGGGTTCACGCCTGCGTTGATGTTGGGCGACGGCAGGGACTTGGTCTGCTCGCCCTCCTTGAGCGTGGGCGAGGCCTGACCCTTCGTCAGCCCGTAGACCTCGTTGTTGAACACGATGTAGGGCATATCCAGGTTGCGTCGGCCCGCGTTGACGAAGTGGCCGGCGCCGATGCCGTACCCGTCGCCGTCGCCGCCGCACGCGATGACCTCGAGCCCGGGGTTGGCCAACTTGGCACCGGTGGCGAAGGCGAGCACGCGGCCGTGGAGGGTGTGGATGCCGTACGTGTTGACGTAGTGGCTCGTCTTGCCTGAGCACCCGATGCCGCTGAACACGGCCACGCGGTGGCGAGGCAGGTCCAGATCAGCAAGGGCCATCTGGATCGAGTTGAGGATCCCGAAGTCCCCGCAGCCAGGGCACCAGTCGTTCTCGATGTGGGTTTCCTTCCAGTCAGCGACAGCCATTTAGATCCCCTTCCTGAGCACGATGCGTTCAGGGGCTTTCTTGAGCGCGGCGTCCACGGTTTCCACGACCTCGTCCATGGTGATCGGTCGTCCGTTGTACTTGACCGCTCGGTGGTCGACCTTGATGCCGGTGTGCTGCCGGATCACGGAAGCGAGCTGGCCGGTGTAGTTGTTCTCCAGGCAGACCGACCGGTTGGCGTGGTTGAGCACCTCGGTCACCTCCTCGGTCGGGAACGGGGAAAGCACGCGCACTTGTAGGAAGTTGAGCTTGTCCCCCTCCTTGTTGAGCTGGTCCATCGCGTCCAGGATGGCCCCCTTGGGGGTGCCCCAGGAGACGATGGTGAGCTCGGCGCTTTCCGGGCCGAACAAGCGCGCCTTGCGCTCGCTCGGGATCTCCTCGGCGGCTGTCACGAGCTTGCGCATCCGCTTCTCCATGATGGCCTCGCGCTTGACCACATCCTCGGTGATGTGGCCGACCTCCACGTGCTCATCGCTGGTGAGCCAGTGGATCCCCCCCTTTTGGCCCAGCACGGTGCGGGGCGAGATGCCATCCTCGGAGGGTGCATAGCGGGGGAAGCGTCCATCCGCGCTGGGCTGGATCGCGCTCTCGTCGAGCAGCTTGCCCCGGTCCACGCGCGCCTGGCTTGGATCGAAGCGGGTCACGGTGGAGGAGTTGCCGGCCAGGTCCTTGTCGGGCAGCAGGATGACGGGCGTCTGGTAGCGCTCGGCGAAGTTGAACGCGTCGATGGTGTCGAAGAACATCTCCTCGAGATCACCGGGGGCGAGCACGATGCGCGGGAACTCGCCGTTGCCGGCGGTGAGCGCGAAGGCCAGATCGCCTTGCTCGGTGCGCGTTGGGAGCCCGGTCGATGGCCCGCCGCGCTGGTAGTCCACGACCACGATGGGCACCTCGCAGATGCCCGCGAAGCCCAGCCCCTCGATCATGTGGTTGAAGCCGGGCCCACTGGTGCTCGTGGCCGTGCGCGCGCCGGTGAGCGCGCCGCCGATGGCCATGTTGAGCGCTGCGATCTCGTCCTCGGTCTGGATGACGACCACGCCGGAGTCGGGCTTGCTCTCGAGGTAGACCGACTCGTCGGTGGCCGGTGAGATGGGGTAGTAGGTCTGGAAACGGCAGCCAGCCACCATCTTGCCCAAGGCCACCGCATCGGTGCCCTGTAGGAAGATGCGGTCCTCGTCGGTCTCCACGCCGCTGATGGTGAAATCGGCCGCCTCGAACTGCTCGCGCATGTAGTCAGCCGAGTGCCGCGCGGCGACCTTGTTCATCTTGATGATGGATTCCTTCTTGTCCGCGAAGATCTCCTCGAGGGTCTTGTTCAGGTACTCGAGGTCGAACTCCATCATGGCCATACTGGCAGCGGTGGCCATGGTGTTCTTGAGGATCTGGAGCTTGAAGTGGTCCTCCATGCCGAGCTCGTCGGCGATGGACTTCTGGAGCTCCTCGTAGGGGAACGGGTAGAGGCGGATGCCCTCCTGCTCAGCCTTCTCGAGGATGTCCTGGATCGCGATCTCGTCAGCAGGCCGACCGAACGCCTCTGCGATGTCTTCTTTGACCCGCTTGTCCATGAACCGGATGTCGGCCACGGTCTCATCGGTCCCCGCCGGATCGAAGAGCACCCCGCCACCCTGCACGATGGCCCGGTAGTCCTGGACGTGGCGGCAGATCGTCTCGTTGTCGTACGTCGCGAGGAAGTGCACTTCATCCAGCGAACTCCGGATCGGATCGGCGTTGAGCCGGATCTTCGTGTAGGAGTGCTTCCCCTTGATGTTCGAGTAGTACTCGCGCTGCCCGATGACGTGGAGACCGCCTCGGGCGGTTGTCTGGGCGAAAAGTCGCGCGGCCGAGTCGACCCCTGAGCCCTGAGGTCCCCCGACCATCCACACGAATCCGTTATCGGCCATATCCGCACCTTCTGGAGCTCCACGTTCTGGTCGGGAGCAGCCAGCGTGGCGCCGTAAGTCCACCCCCTCATTAAAAGCTTCTCCACCCCGTTCTACCTGGAGCGCCAGCCAGGCCGACCGCCGGGGGCGCCCGGCAGGGGCGCAACCCAGGCGATCGCCAGATCGCGCGAGGATGCAGTGGTGCTCGCACCACCAGGCCACGTGACTATGCTGTGGTTCCCGCCAGGGGCGCTACCCAGACCATCGTCAGATCGCGCAACGACGCAGTGGTGCTCGGGTCGTCAGGCCGCGCGTTGGTTCGGTGGTCCTCGTTCCACCATACCGCGCGCCCATCGATGGTCGGTTCACAACTGGCGCAACACGGTGGGGTCCACCGCGCAACCACAGAGGTTAGGTCAGATGCGAAGCCTAGCCGGGCGTGGTTCTCCCCGTCGACCCCGTCGAGCTCGCGCTGGCTGGCCTGGCCGGCCTGCTGGCCGGGACGATCTCCGGCCTCTTCGGCGTCGGTGGCGGGGTGGTCGCCGTGCCAGCAGCGATCTGGATCAGCCAGCTCGATTTCCACGGTGCCAAGGCCGCTTCGCTCATGGTCATCATCTTCGGGAGTACCCTGGCCATCGGGCGCCACCACCAGGCAGGCAAGGTCCTCTGGCGGGAGGGCGCGATCCTGGCCGCTGGCGGCGTGGTCGGGTCGGTGATCTCCTCGCGGTTGGCCATCAACATCTCCAGCACCGCGCTTGGCACGGCCTTCGGCGTGCTCCTGATCCTCGTGGCCCTGCGCATGATGCTGGGCCGACCCGGCAAGCACCTGGACGCCCGGCCCTGGCATCTGGCCGTGCTCGGGCTCTTCGCCGGCGCCTTGACCGGGTTCTTCGGCGTCGGTGGCGGGGTCGTCATGGTGCCCGGCCTTTCGTTGCTCGGCTTCGCGATCCATCACGCCGTGGCCACGAGCCTGGTCGGGGTCATCGCCAACGGGGTCGCCGCTGCGATCACCCAAGCCCCGGACCAGGCCGGCGCCATGCTGCGCGTGGGGGTCCCCCTGGCCGTCGGCGCGGTGCTCGGTGGCCGTGCTGGGGCACGCATCGCGCTTGCCGCCCCAGCCGAGAAGCTTCGCATGGCCTTCGGGGTGTTCCTTGCCCTCGTCGGCCTCCGCTTCGTGATGTAGGGCCCCCCCGACGAAGCCCAGTGGGCGTGCCCCATGCATAGTCGGGACAGGTGGGCAAGGTTAGGGCGGGGAGTCATTGCAACCTTCAAGCCATGCACATTGAAAGCGCTGCCCACAACCTGGACGAGCCGAAGACCCTGAAGGTCAGCCTCCCGACCCGGGTCCACCTGAAGCTCCACCACATCAAGATCCTGAAAGGAACCAACGTAAGTGAGACGGTCCGCCAGGCCCTCGAGGCGTACTTCGAGGACAGGGAAGACTAGCCTTTATCCCTCCCGGGTCCTTGCTCGCCTGGGCGAAGCGACCATGCCACCGTACAAACAGATGGGGACGATCCCGCCGAAGCGGCACACGGTTTTCCGGGACAAGGATGGCGAGCTCTACCGGGAGGAGGTCTTCGGCACCGAAGGCTTCGAGGGTGTCCAGAGCATCCTGTACCACATCCATCCGCCCACGGCGGTCACCGGGCTCAAGGGAAAACGCGATGTCGCGCCCGAGCAGTGGTCTCCCAGCGAGCACCGCCACCACCACCTCCAGGCGGGTAAGGTCGAGACCACGGGCGATGCCATCGAGGCCAGGCGTGTGCTCATGTTCAGCGCGACGTGCCGGGTCAGCGTGTGCAACCCCACCGAGCCCACCGAGGCCTTCTTCCGCAACGGTGGCGCAGACGAGCTGTGGTTCGTACGCCAGGGCGAGGGGAAGATCGACACCGTGTTCGGGGAGATCTACTACAAGGAAGGCGACTACATCCACATCCCCCGCGGGACAACGTACCGCTTCCGCCGCGGTCAGGGCCACCGCTTCCTGCTGATCGAGTCGCACGAGCCCATCACGTTCCCGGGCAAGTACGTCAACCAGTGGGGCCAGTTCATGGAGCACGCACCGTACTGCGAGCGCGACCTCCACGGGCCCCGCAAGCTCGAGCCTGTCGACGAGCAGGGACCCTTCGAATTGCAGCTCAAGATGGGCGACGAGATCTCGACGTACGAGCTCCAGTTCCACCCCTTCGACGTGGTCGGGTGGGATGGCTGCAACTACCCGTTCACGTTCAACATCAGCGACTTCGAGCCCATCACCGGCCGCATCCACCAGCCCCCGCCGGTCCACGCCACGTTCGTGGGCAAGGACTTCGAGGTCATCAGCTGGGTCCCGCGCAAGGTGGACTACCACCCGGACAGCATCCCTGCCCCCTACTACCACTCCAACATCGACACCGATGAAGCCATCTTCTATGTGGAGGGCAGCTTCGCCAGCCGCGAGGGCATCGGTGAGGGCTCGATCACCCTCCACCGCCGCGGGGTCCACCACGGACCCCAGCCAGGCCGCTACGAGGGCAGCATCGGGGTCGAAGAGGTCGAGGAGACCGCGGTCATGCTCGAGGTCGGCAGCCCGTTCAAGATGACGCGCTATGCCAAGCAGGTCGACGATGGGGACTACCCGTTGAGTTGGGAAGAGTAGCGAAGGATCCCAGGGCCCCAGCGGGAACACGTGCTGTCCTGACCCAGCCTCTGGTTGGACGACCAAGCAGCAGTTTGATGAGCATCATGTAGGGCGCGGTGAGTGTCCCGTCTCACATGTTGGCGACTCTGACCCGGCTCGGCGAGCCCTCCGGCCCGCAAGGCCTCCTGGCGTTCCACGAGAGCCCCTGGTTGCAGGATCTCTGGCAGTCCGGCGCGGAGTTCCTGCCTGTGCTGGCAGCCGCGCTCGGTGTGCTGATCGTGGGCTACCTCATCGCGTTGTTGGCCTCTGCGTTGACGACTCGAGCCTTGGGGCACACGGAGATGGACGACCGGATGGCATCCGGCCTCGGCCAGGAAGGCGAGCCTGGCGCCTCCGAGCGCGCCGGCGGCAGGATCGTGTTCTGGGCCATCATGATCTTCGTCCTTCTGGGCGTCATCCAGGTCCTTGGCCTGGGTGCACTGGGCCAGCCCCTCACGGAGTCGCTCGACGCCATCGGGGCGTTCATGCCACGCCTACTAGCCGCCGCCGTGCTCGCGCTTGTCGCGTGGGGCTTGGCCTCCATCCTCAAGCGGGTCTCCTTGGCGGCCATGCGAGCCACGAACCTGGATGAACGCGTCGGTCGACCCTCGGACACGGACCGCATCCGGCTCTCCGAGAGCCTCTCCACGGGCCTGTTCTGGCTCGTCATCCTGCTCTTCATCCCCGTGATCCTCGGCGCGCTCCAGCTCCAGGCGCTCATCGATCCCATCAACGCCATGCTCACCGAGTTCCTGGGCTTCATCCCCAACCTGGTCGGGGCTGCCATCATCCTGCTCGTCGGCTGGTTCGTGGCCACCATCGTGCGCAACGTCGCCACGAACTTCCTCGCGGCCACGGCCATCGACGACATCGGGAACCGCTGGGACACCCGGGACGCCATGGGCCAGCAAACGCCCTCTAAGCTCATCGGCTTGCTCCTCTACGTCCTCATCCTGATCCCCGTGATCGTCGGCGCTTTGGACGCGCTGGGCATCGATGCGGTCACCGAGCCAGCCCAGAACGCCCTCAACACGATCGTGGGCACCCTGCCTGCGCTCGCCGCCGCGGCAGGGATCTTGCTCATCGCCTACCTGGTCGCCAGGGTCGTCATCGGGTTCGTAGCCGGGCTCTTGGCGGGTGCAGGAACCGACAGGCTCTGGGGCAAGATCGGCCTGGACCAACCCGCCCATGGTCCCAGCCTCTCCCGCGCCATCGCCCTGGCCGCAGGCGCCGTCATCATGGTGCTGGCCAGCATCGAGGCCGCCGCTGTGCTCGGCTTCGAGCGCGTGGCTGACCTGTTCGCTGACCTCCTGGTCTTCGCGGGCCGCGTCGCTCTCGGCTTGCTCATCCTCGTCGTGGGCCTCTGGCTTGCCCGCGTGGCAGCAGGAGCCGTGCGCACCACCACGCTGCGCAACTCGGACACCGTGGCCAACATCACGCAGGCAGCCATCATCGTGTTCGCAGCCGGCATCGCCCTACAGGAGATCGGCGTGGCCCACGACCTCGTCCTACTCACCTTCGGCCTGGTGCTCGGCGCGATCGCCGTGGCTGGCGCCATCGCGTTCGGGCTGGGCGGTCGGGATGTGGCCGAAGAGGAGCTGCGGACCTGGCGTCAACAGGCCCGCGGGCGTGGTGGCGAGGACTTCGGTGGGTGATCCGCGTACCCGCACAAGACGTGCTCTCCGAGCTCACACACCGCAGAGGGTGAGCGTACCGGTCATCGTGTCCTGGAACCCGCCGCCGTGGGCATCGATGAGGACGATGACGTCCGAACACGTGCCGGCGGCAGGTCCGTTGGCCACGACGAGGGGAGCCATGCCGGTGTAGAAGCCCTCGGAATCCGGGCCATGCGTCCACCACTCGTGGACCGCCTCGGCCTGACCGCCGCCGAGATCCGTGCAGGTCACTTGGCCGGAGACGCAGCGCAGATCCCCGGTGATGGAGATGTTGCCCGCGACGTCCGTGAAGGGGCGCGTGATGCCGCCGGGGTGGCCGGTGAGCATGAGCTCCTTGTCCGCTGGAACATCGATCGTGAGGTCCTTGGCTCCGAACATGGGGTGGCCCACGCAGTTGAGATCCGTGCTCGTGTCCTGCGTGCAGACCTGGTAGACCTGGATGTTGACGGCGGGCTCGATGACGCGAACGCGTACGACATCACAGGGCTGGAAGAAGCCGCGGGTCTCATCGCAGAGCTCCTCGCCACCGATCAGGGGGTTCACGGCGACCCCGATGTTGGGCCCGGTGACCATGCGGACGTGGATGTCGTAGAGGCCGGGTTCAACGGGCATGCGGATGCTGGTCCCACATGTCTGTCGCTGGCTGAAGCCCGCGAACCCGCAGCTCACCTTCTTCTCCTCCTTCACCTCGCCATCGTCGACGGCCACGACCAAGACCTTGAACTGATACGCCTGACCGAAGCTCCGGTCACCCGGCTCGTGGCTCCACGAGATGCTCTCCGGGCTGTCGGGCGCGTGCTTGGATGCCTCGTCGGGTCCTTGGATGTCCACGAGGTAGATGCCGTTGAGCACCTCCTCGGCTTGCCCGGGGATCGGGACCGTCACATCAGCGTTGACATCCGTCGCCGGGATGCCAGCGCTCACGAACAGAAGCGAGATAGAGAGCAGCCAGAGTCTCGATGGAACCAAGGGTACGCCTCCCGGTGCCCAGAGCGGGCTCACAGGCTATACCCGTTTCGCGTGTCACTTAAGGGTGCCAAGAACCGGCGCCATCCGAAAACCACATCCCCAGGGCTCCCCCTGGGGCCTCGATGTCCGACGAGGAGCTGCGAGAGCCTGACGTGCTCACCGGTCCCGGCGCGCGCCGGGAGGTGGCCAAGGCGTGCCAAGCCAACGACGCTGGCCGCGTCGTTATCGTCGCCAGCGGCAGCGTGGACCAAGAGACCCCCATCGTCGACGATGTGGTCGATGCCCTAGGCGAGCTCCATGCAGCCACCCACGTGGGCATCGGCCAGCACGCCCCTGCCGACAACGTCGCCGCAGCCACCGCTCTCGCCGACGAGCACGAGGCCGACGCGCTGGTGAGCATCGGCGGCGGCTCGGTGATCGATGCGGCCAAGTTCGTGCAACGCGACCTCTCCAACGGGTTCGAACAACCCGTCGTGCTCCACATCGCGATCCCCACCACCCTCTCTGGGGCCGAGTTCACCATCCTGGCAGGACGGACCACGGAGGGCAGCGATGGCCGCCCGGTGAAAACAGGCATGTCGGATCCGCGCATCGTGCCCGCAGTCGCCCTGCTCGACCCCGAGGCCTGCAGCTACACGCCACGCTGGCTCTGGGCTGCCACGGGCATACGGGCCATCGACCACGCCATCGAGGGGATCACGAGCCAGCAAGCCAGCCATCTGAGCGACCAGCGGTGCCAAGCGGCGCTGCGCTTGTTCTCCGAACACCTGCCCCCATCGGTTGCAGACAGCCAGGACCTCGAGGCAGCCGAAGGCTGTCTCGAGGCTGGGCGCGAAGCGTCTGCCGGCATCAACTACGCAGCTTCTGGCGCTGGGCTGAGCCACAAGCTTGGCAAGGCCCTGGGCTCCACGTGGGACGTGCCCCATGGCGTCACCAGCGCGTTGACCCTCCCGACGGTGTTCGCGTTCGAGAAGGAGCGCCAACCCACGCGCGTGGCGCTCATCGAGGAGGCCCTCGGGACCGACGACGCCGAACAAGCGATCCTCGAGCTTATCGACGCGGTGGGCATCGAGCGCAAGCCGCTCACCGAGTACGGGGTCAAGGCCACCGACGTCCCCTGGATCGTTGAGTACGCCATCGGGCGAAGGGACCCGAAGGTGGAGAAGATGGTGCTCGATCTGCTGTGAACCCTTCAACCTCGATCACGAAGGGCTCCAAGGAGCTCTAAGGCCACCAAGGCTCAGGGGGCTTCTTCGTGTTCTTGGTGGCTCCTTGGTGACCCTCGGGATCTGGGTGTCGGGTCCGGTCAGGAGACCGTCTGGCTACCGTCGTGCAGGTGGAACCCGCTGAACGCGAGGATGTCGCAGATCAGGGGCTCGCGGACGAGCACGCCAGGGCGCCGGGGGTCGTTGGGGTTGACCGTGTCCTCGCAGCCTGGAGCTACGATGGGGGGCTGGCCAGCGGTGTTGCCGTTGGCCGGCTGGTCCCAGTAGGGGTTCTCCTCCGTGAAGTAGGGCGCACGGTAGTCGAAGAACAGGCCCAGGGTGCGCGAGTTGTGCCGGTGCTGGGGGCCGCTATCGCACTCCGAACCAGGGTTCGTGTCCTGGTTGGCCAAGCAGTCCACCGGGTTGTGGGGGTGGCTGTTCCCGTTCCGGGCGAAATCCGTCTCGTCCGAGTTCCCGGTGCCGTGGCCGACGCTTGGGCCACCAGCTGAGATCTCGTTGAAGTCGATGGCGGTCAGGAAGTTGTACTCGATGGAGCACTGGAGCGTGCTACCGACCGGCCCACGGCGCCACTCGGCCCAGCCGCTCGGGTCTGAGCCGCCTTCCCGCGTCATAGCGTCGTACTCGTAGGCATCAGCCTTCTCGTTGAAGACATCGTCCGAGTACCGCTTGGAGCCGGCCACGGTGGCCAGGTCCTTGCAGGTGTCGTACATGGGGGCGCTCTCGTCCTCCGCGTACGGCATCCCCAAGCGCATTTGGCCATCCCGGTAGGCCCAGATGGCCTCGTCAGCGAACCCTTGGCGGAAGGGGTTCCAGGGATCGACCTGCAGGTGCACCGTGTAGAGCGAGACGCCATCCACGTCGTACCGGTCGATGATCCAGGCGTGGTTGTTCGGGTCGGTGATGTAATGGCTGCCCTCGTACGTGAAGGCGCACATGCCGCCGTCCTCGGCGGCGCAGTTGCGGGCTGGGTCGTGGAGTCGGTCCTTGACCCACCTCGTGGTCGTGTTCGGGGGCGGGTCCTCGTGGAGCGGGGTGGCCGGTTGCGGTTGAGGGCCAAAGGTCCCGTTCGGGACCGCGTGCAGGAAGCCGTCCGGGATGAAGCACCCACCCCACCGCTCGCCGTTGTCGATGCCTCGCATGAAGCCGCGGCGGTCCGGGTTGCCACCCTCGTTGGGGCCCGTGCCCGTGCCGGTGACCTCGGTCTCGCCGGTCTCGGGGTTGTACTCCCCGGTGCCGTTGATCCGGTTCTCCTCGGAGAGGTTGGCTGAGCTGTGGGTCCGGTTGGCCGGGTTCTCGCCCATGACTGGGCCCTTCGTGAGGTTCCGTTTGGAGGAGTCCTTGGCGCCGAAGAGGAACTGGTCGTTGAACCAGAGCACCGCGTTATCGAACGTCCGTTCGGTGCGGATGCACTTCTTGACCAGGCCCACCACGGCGGCGAACTCGGTGATGTTCCTCTCCGTGGTGTCTTCCTCGAGGATGAACTCGGTGAAGACGGTGTGTTGCTGGACGGCAACCACTCCGCGCGCTTCGATGTCGTCGCCACCCTCGAACTTGTACACCTTCTGCTGCTGAAGGGCAAGAGCGGACCCTGTCAGTAGAAGGACCAGCCCGAGTGCGATGTAGCGTCGACCATCCATGCTCCCTTCAGCTCCCAAACGTGGCTGCCTCCCACGGCCCACTCCAAGGTGGGCCTAGCGGCCTACAAGCTCCGGATAGACTGTGAAGTCCTTAGAGCGACCGTTGTCACGCGTGTAGGCCACACCACCCGATGCCTTCATCCTCCCCCGCCCACTTCCCCGTCTCGATGCTGAGCCGACTGGCCACCCCAACGCCGCCGATCCAGGCACCCGACGGGCACTGGCTGCTCGGCCACCTCTCCGCTTACACGAAAGACCCCCTCGCCTTCCTCGAGCAGCTGGCTAGCGATCATGGCCCGTTGGCCCGCTTCCGCCTGGCCCACATCAACGTGCTGCTGGTCACCGAGCCCGAGCTCATGGAGGAGATCCTGGTACGCTCCAGCCGCAGCTTCCGCAAGCAACGCTTCCTGCGCGAGACCGTCGGCGACGCCCTGGGCTCAGGGTTGCTCACCAGCGAAGGCGACGTCTGGCTTGCCCACCGCCAGCTCGCCCAACCCACCTTCCGCCCCAGCCAGGTCCAGGCCTACGCAGGTGCCATGGTCGACCAGACCGACCGGATGCTCGAGCGCATCCAACCAGGCGACGTCCGCGAGGTCCACGCCGATGCCATGCGGCTGACGCTGGACATCGCGGCCATCACGCTCTTCGCCGTGGACGTCGACGCACGGGCACGGGAGATCGGCGAGGCCCTGGAAGCCATGATGGATCGCTTCCGGGCAAGCAACCGGGCGCTTCTCGTGCTGGCCCGCCACCTCCCCACCCCCGGCAAGCGCCGCTACGACCGGGGCGTGGCCGAGCTGCGCTCGCTCGTGGACACGTTCATCGCCGATCGTCGAGCCGATCCAGGAGGTGAGGATCTGCTCAGCCGCCTGGTGCGCGCCAGCGACGCGGGCGGAGGGGCGCTCACAGACGCCGAGCTCAGGGACGAGCTGATCACCATGCTCGTGGCCGGCCACGAGACCACAGCACTCACCCTGACCTGGGCACTGGATCTACTCGCACGCCACCCCATGTGCCAGAAGCGTCTCCACGAAGAGCTCGACGCCACCATCGGGCGCCAGGCGCCCACGCCAGCAGACCTCGATGAGATGCCGTACCTGTGCGCCACCGTGGACGAGGCCATGCGCCTCTACCCGCCAGCCTGGGGGATCGGGCGAGAGGCGGCCGAGGAGATCGAGCTCGATGGGCACGTCATCCCAAAGGGTACCCAGTTCATGATGAGCCAGTGGGTCACCCACCGCTCCCCCCAGTTCTACGAGGCCCCGCTCGCGTTCCGCCCCGAGCGCTGGCTGGATGGCTCCACCGAGGATCTCCCCCGCTTGGCCTACTTCCCCTTCGGTGGTGGCCCGCGGACCTGCATCGGGAACACGTTCGCGCTTCTCGAAGCTCGGCTCATCCTAGCAAGGATCCTCCAAGCCCACACCCTGGAGCCCGTCGACCCAGCTCCACCAGCCCCGGAACCGAGCATCACGCTGCGCCCCGGAGGGCCCGTGCGCGTCAGGTTCGGGGCGCGCAGTTGACCTGCGCCGATGGCGTTGGACCCTGTCAGAGGCGGTCGCGGATCTCAGCCAGGATGGAGAGTTGCCGGTCCATCACGCCGGTCTGAGCGTCGAGGTGGACCTGGACCACATCCAGCCTGTCCAGCATCCCATCCTCTTGGACCAGGGCGGCCTCGATGCCGTCTAGCTTCTCCAGCTTGTGGTCCATGCCGCCGAGCTTGTGGTCCATGCCCCCAAGCGTGCGGTCCATGCCGCCTAAGGTTCCCTGGATGGTACCGAGTTGCGTCTCAAGCCCGTGGGCCTGGGTGCGGGTGGCACCAGTCCCGAGCGCTGCGACCCCCACGAAGACCCCCCCGACGGTCAGGATCGTGAGAGCGATTTCGCCGGCGTCCTGCCACCAGCCGACAAGCTCGCCCACAAGCGTGATCGCGGCACCGGTGAAGAAGAGGGCGGTGAGGATCCAAAGGAGGCGTTCGAGTTGTTCCAGGTCCACGGGGTGGGATGGGGGCTTGGAGGCCATGAAGGTTCAGGTCCGGGCACGCACCTATCGGAGGAACGATTTTGTAGGGGGGTGGTCCGAAGCTTCCAGGGGCTGGTCCAGTGGCCGAACGTTGCCAGTCCGGTCAGCGACGCATGCCCATCACGCGGCCGAGCACGCCGGTGACGAGGAGGAGCACGGCGGCCCCGACGAAGGCGACGAGCAGCTCGCTCAGGAACCCGTCCCCGGTTCCCCAGCCCGCCCAGTCGAAGAGCAACCCACCCACGAGAGCGCCTAGGGCGCCGATGAGGATGTTGGCCAGGAGACCGAAGCCGTGGCCACGGATGAGCAGGCCAGCCAGCCAACCGGCGAGTGCGCCGAGCAGCAGGAACGCGAGGATACCGAGAAGCGTTGCCATGGTGATCAGCCTGCGTACCCGGTGGCGGGATGTCAACCTTCGCTTCCTCACCTCAGCGTCGCTTCCTCACCTCAGCGTCGCTTCCTCACCTCAGCGTCGCTTCCTCATCTTAGGGGCTCACCCGGGCCTTGGTCCCAGGCAACCTTTTCATCGGACCCCACCCTTCCCGCCACCGGTGACCTGGATGCCGGACGACGAGACCCGACCCCACAACTGGACCGTCGAGGCCGACCACGCCTTCCAGCTCCCCGAGCGCCTGGTGCTCTGGGACGAGACCCTCCGCGACGGTGAGCAGACCCCCGGCGTCTACTACACCACGGACGAGAAGGTGGAGCTCGCCAAGCTGCTCGACGAGATCGGGTGCGACGTGCTCAACTGCGGGATCCCCGCGGTCAGCGAGGGCGAGCTCGAGTCCGTCAAAGCCATCGCCGCCGAGGGCCTCAGCCACGCCAGCATCATGGGTGCGGCCCGCACGATCCGCTCTGACATCGACGCGGTGCTCAAGGCCGACTGCGACGAGTGCGTGCCCTTCATCGCCTGCTCGGATGTCCACCTCAAGTACAAGCTCAAGAAGAGCAAGGAGGAGTGCATCGAGATGGCGGTGGACGCGGTCGAGTACAGCGTCGACCACGGCCTCAAGACCACGTTCGTCACCGAGGACACGGTCCGCGCGGATCCCGAGTTCGTCGCGCGCCTCTACACCGCCGCGGTAGATGCAGGCGCCACGCGCCTGCTGTTCAGCGATACGGTCGGCGTGATGACGCCTCCCGCAACGAAGTGGTTCATCGAGAAGCTCCGGGAGCTCGGCGTGCCAGAAGGACCGCCCGGTGGGCGCCCCGGCGCCCCCGAGTGGGGGTTCCACAACCACAACGATTTCGGCCTCGGCACGGCCAACGCCTTAGCCGCCTTCGAGGTCGGCGTGCCCTGCCTGAACACCGCCGTCAACGGCATCGGCGAGCGCGCCGGCAACACGAGCTTCGAGGAGGTTATCATGGCCCTCGAGCAGCTCTACGGGTACGACACGGGTATCAAGACCGAACAGCTCGTCTCCTTGAGCCGCCGGGTCGAGGAGGCCACCGGCATCCCGGTCGACCAGATGAAGCCCGTGGTGGGCCTCAACGCCTTCCGCCACGAGTCCGGCATCCACACCCACGGTGTGCTCTCCAACACGCTCACCTACGAGCCCATGCAACCCGAGCAGGTGGGCCACCAGCGCCGCTTCGTCTTCGGCAAGCACACCGGCACGGCCGCGGTCAAGGACCGCCTGGAACGTGCCGGCATCGAGGCCGACAAGGCCAAGCTCCTGGAGATCGCCAACACGATCAAGGAGCGCATCGAGGCCAAGGGCAAGGACGAGCTTCGATCCTTCGTGGAGGAGTTCCGAGAGCGCACCGAGGGCTACCAGGGTGTCAGCCGCGAGGAGTTCTGGGAGATCGTGCGCGGCGTGACCGGCGAGGAGCCCGACGAGGGGGCGTTCTGAGCCGGTTAGGGTGGAACCCGGATCGCCACCGGCGCCAGCTCAGAGAGGAGCGCCTTGTCACGGGTCCAGAGGAACTCAGCGTCCACGGCGACCAGTGCAGCCATGTAAGCAGCGTCGTCCGGATCGGCTTCTGCGGCCCGCTGGACGAGTTCGTGGTCGTGGTGTCTGGCGGTATCCTCCTCGAGGATCGACTCGATGCGGTCGAGGAACCGGTGGACCCGCTCCCGCCAGATCTCTGTCGAGATCCCAGCCTTCCGGGCGAGCACCTCAGCGTGGGCAGTGAGCTCGTCCCGCATCAAGCTCGGTGCGAACCATGTGACGTCCTGGCGGTTGATCTGTCGTGCAGTCCAGCCTCCCGGTTTGACGAGGGCGGATGCGGCGATGTTCGCGTCGATGACGACCCACATCTACTCGGCCTGGAGGCGGCGCACGGCCTCTCTGTAACGTTCGCCGACTCTGCGCTTGAGGTGCGCTGCCACCGCCTGGACGCGGGGGTCGTGTTCCTCGTCGAGGATCTGCTGGACCATTTCCGCGGCCTCCGCGTGGCGCCGGACGGCCTGTCGGAGCACAGCGCTCCAGTTGACCTCGGGATGGGCGTCGATCACTGACCGTAGGTCCTCGCCGAGCTCGAACGTGAACTTCGATGCTGCCATAGTATGGGGAAAGATGGGTTTTTCTGGTATATCGTTCTTATGCGTCGGGAGCCCCCGATGACCCTCCATCCCCCAGCCTCTCCAACCGAGCTGACCCTCGTGGCCACCGCGGTCCTCGTCAACCTGCTCCTGGCAGCCATGTTCATCGCCCAGGCCCGGGGCCGTGAGCGCATCGAGGCTCTTCTCCACCAGCTCGTGCTCCTGGCCGCGCTCCCGCTGGCCGCCGTGGTCTACCTCAACGCCACCGCCGGGGAGCCCTGGTGGGCCGTGGTGCTCCCGCTGCCCCTGGCCGCCCACTTCGGCCTGGAGTTCCTGCTCGAGCACGCGCTGGGCACCGAGCTGGACCCCGCGAGCATCGGCGGCGGCTATGTTCTGCTGTACTACGCGGGCTTGGTGGGCGTGACGGTCTACGCCTTCCTCATCGGTCCCGAGTACGGTTTCGCCGTGGTGGCCGCCTACGTGGTCAACCTCTGGGGCACGAACAAGGCGGCTGGCGCAGCTCACCCTGAGTGAGCGGACCGTCGCCGGTCGAGAGCGATGACTACGCTGTAGGGCTCTCGGCGAGCTGCTTGCGCACCTTCTCGGCCTGGAGCTGGATGGAGCCTGGAGGCCAGTTCTCGTTGACGTCCAGGGTGAGCGTGGTCTTGATCCGCTGGGCCTCCTCTCCCAGCGCCTCGTGGCACTGGGCCACGCAGTCCAGCACCTCGTTCAGGGGGCCAAGGATCGTGGTCCCGGCGCCTCCGACCGTGTGCTCAAGGCCGGTTTCGTCCACGATGCTGACGACCTCGGCGATGTGGCGGCTCAGGTGCTCCTCGTTCTCGACGGATTCCAGGGTGAACTCCAAGATGACGTCCATGACCTGGACTCTCGGCGCCACAGGGGAAAACCTTGCTATGGCTCCCAGCAGTGGGGCCTCTCAGCCTTCCGGCGCGTCAGAGGCGGCCGATGGCGAGCCTCTTAAACGTCGCAGGAGCCTCGGGGCGGTTGTAAGATGCCCGCGGACGAGAAGGCGCTCACCCGCGAATCGGAACGGATCCGGCTTCGTCCCATCCAGGATGGGGACCTGGACCGCCTGGTCGAGAAGGCCAACGACGAGCGCATCAGCCAGTTCACCGACCTTCCCTACCCCTACGAGCGCGACCACGCCGCCACGGTCATCTCGCTGGCCCGCGAGGAGCGCCGGCTCGGGAAGTCCTACCACCTCGCCATCGCCAGCCTGGACGACGATGCCCTCGTGGGCATGGCGGGGCTTGTGAGCGTGGACCAGGAATCCCAGAACGCGGAGGTCGGCTTCTGGGTCTCCCCAGACCACTGGGGCAAGGGCTTGGCCTTCGAGGCGGTGGATCTGCTCCTGGAGATCGCCTACGAGGGCCTCGATCTCACGAAGCTCTACGGGGTCGTGCTCGAGGGCAACGAGGCCAGCATCGAGCTGCTGGAACGCTTACGCTTCACAGAGGAGGGTCGGCTGCGCTGGCACACCAAGCGCGGGGACCGCTGGATGGACAAGATCTTCTACGGTCTCCTGCGAGAGGAGTGGGAGCGTCGCACCGGCCGGGCTCGATGAGCCTGGTCCATCCGTTGGCCCGCGAGCTTAAAGAGGAGGGATCGCCATGTCAGCCCATGGCATCTAGGGAGGCCTTGCTCAGCATCGCGCTCGTGGTCCCGGCGCTCTTGACCGGGATGCTACCGTTGATCGCCGCTGATGGCGCCGAGGCAGCCAGCGTCCACCACGTCCACATCGACGGCTTCACGATGGACCCACCCAGCCTCACGATCGACGAAGGGGACACGGTGGAGTGGCACAACCACGACAGCGTCAGCCACACCGCCTCGGAGGGCAGCCCCGGCGGGAGCGCACCTGCCTGGACCACGGGCTTCCTCTCCAGCGGCGCCAGCACGCAGATCACCTTCGATGACGCCGGCGCCTACACCTACTACTGCGAGGTCCACCCAGGGTCCATGACCGGCTACGAGCTCATCGTCGAGGGACCACCCCCCGACCCCGCGCCTGACCTCGACGTCAGCGGCCTCGTGGCCGGGGAGAGCGACGTCGGCCAGGAGGTCACCATCACCACGACGGTCACGAACGTGGGCGAGCTGGCCTCGCCCGCCTCCAGCCTTGAGCTCACCGCCCAGGGTGCCCAGGCGCCTGAGAACATCGGGACGCTGACCGTTCCAGCCCTGGATGCCGGCGAATCGGTCACCCTGATCACCCTCTGGGAGACCACCGGCAAGGTGGGTGCCTACACCATCACGGCCGTGGCGGACCCGGACGATGCCATCCAGGAGACCCGCGAGGCCAACAACGCCCGCGAGACCCAGGTCTGCCTACCCGAGGCCGCAGGGCTCACCTGCCACGTGGACGGGCGGGACTTGATCGGGCTCTAAGCCGCCCGTGGGCTGCCGGCGGCTTGGCGAGCGGGGGGCCTGTCACGGATTACTCCCCAGATCGTCGAGCTTGCGGCGGATCCTCACGAACACCTGGGGGCTCAGGTTCATACCTGCCTCGACCAGCTCTTCGAGAACATCCTGAGCCTCTTGCGCGGTGAGGATCTCCGTTCGGGCGCCGTGCACGACCAGGCTCGTCACCAACCAGCACGCCACGCCGTGGCTTCGCGCCACTTCGATCAACGCCTTGTCGTTGGCCAGCAGAGCATCGTCGCGCTGCTCAGCCAAGAGGATGACGGAGGCGTCGGCCACGGTCAGCCCTTCCAGGTTCGCCACCGCAGGTGCCTGTTCGGGGGCCGCGTGGATGGTTACGTCTTCCAAGAAATCGGCGAGTGCGGCTGCACCTGGTTGGCCCTGGGTAACCACCTCCTCACGAACCTCCTCGGTGGTGGACAAGCGATCGAAGATGGAGGTGATCAGGTCCAAGCGCGCGATCCGCGCCAGCGGGATCAGCGCAGAGGCGTCGAGCACGACCATGCCGTCGGTCCCCCTCAGACCCTGTCGAGGTCGCGTTCGAGCTCCTCGAGCGTGTAACCGGTGTCGACCCCCTCCCTGGAAGCCAGGGAGAGCATCTCGACGTAGGTCACGTTGGCGATCTCAGCAGCCCTCCGGAGCGTGATGGCATGCGTTCGCAGCTGTGCGAGGGCCTTCTGCTTGCGCCAATCCTCGAGGCCGTCTCGGATCAGCCGTCGGAGGACCTCTGACCGGTCTGCGCCCATCTCTTCCTCAAGCTCAGACAACAGCCCTTCGACGTCCTCTGGGAGCCGGGTCGTCACTGTCTTCATCGTTACAATCTGATGCGTTACGATACGCTATAAATGTAACGCAGGCGTCCGAAGCCAGATGGGATCCCATCATTTTCACCACAACTGTGTCATTGGAACGTACTTTCGGCACCGTCTCGCACCGATTTTCAAGGTCGATAGAGGATTGGAGAACGTTCATGCCGGATGAAGAAGGATCTGGGTTCGTGGACCTGGACCAGCTCGAACGGATCTTCTGGTGGGCTGCTGGCGTCTGCTGGGCCATCGTCGCGGTGATCGTACTAGGTGAGTTCCGGGGCTGGTGGAACGACCTTGGCGAGGTCAGCGGCACGATCGCCA
>CAYNEI010000015.1:4108-52632 GCA_964396185.1 uncultured Thermoplasmatales archaeon | reverse complement strand
GGAGATGAACCCGGATCACCGGGGGTGGAGAGCGACAGTATTGTTATAACCATTATAACGTAGGGGGGAAGGATGATCGCCGATCCCTGGGATCCGCTAACGCACCAGCGTGTCCATCCGTCCGATGCCTCCGCGCCGCCTATGACCTCCCTCTGCTTGCGACGCGACTCGCCTCCTTCATCCCCCTCGTCCCTCCGTGTTGAAGGTCCTTCCGTCCACTCCGAATCAGAGGAACTGCGGCACGATCAGCGGCGCCAACACGAGGGCCAGTAAGCCCCAGCCGACCACGCTGTTGGCCAGGCTCACCCGCCGGTCGACCTTGTCGAGGCGGTCCTGGACCTCAGGGCTGCGGGCGGTGTACTTGGGCGCCTGGTCCTCATGGTCGAGGACCTCGAGGTCGCGGTCCCGGATGCCGGCACGCTTGCGCCAGTAGGCGTGCAGGCTGTGCCGGAACATGTGCCCACCGTCCAGCGGCCCCAGGGGGAGCGCGTTGAACGTGCCTAGCACGATGTTCAGCCAGAAGAGCCAGTACAGGCTGTTGGCGGTGATCCAGAACGCAAGGCCCCAGCCGGCGAAGATGCCGGTGGGCTCCCAGATGTCGTGGAAGGCATCGGGGAACGGTTGGAGGTTGACGAACGGGAGGGCCAGGTAGAAGAGCGAGCCCCGGGTGAGCCCCTGCTCCTCGAAGGGGTGGACGAACTGGTTCATCAGGCCGTCGAGTTCGCCCGGTCCGGCTGGGTTCACACCGAGGAAGCTGCGGTTCCGGTTGGTCTCGTTGTTGAGCTCGGGCGCGCGCTCTTCGAGGTAGTCGTACCTCGACATGGGCGTGACCTGGAAGGTGGCTTCCCCGTCTTCCGTGGTCGCTGTGACCGGGATGGGCTGGTTCGGGCGCGTGGCGTTCAGTGCGGCGCTGAAGTCATCGAGATCCCGGGTCTCTGTGCCGTTGATGCTGGTGATGAACATCCCGGCCTGCAAGCCCGCGTCTCCCGCGGGGAGGCCGTCGTTGATCCCGAGCAACGCCACGCCGTCGTGGCTCGGCGCCAGGGCTGGCACCATCACCTGGGCGAAAAGCAGCACGCAAAGGATGGCAAGCACGATGTTGGGGCCCGGTCCAGCCGCGAACATGCGCAGCTTGTTGCGCAAGCTCGTGCGCTGGAGCGCGTGCTCGTCCGGCTCTACGAACGCGCCGATGGGGATGACCAGGAAGAGCAGGCCGAGGGACTTGACCTTCAGCTGGGCGAAGCGGGCCAGGATGCCATGCCCGCCCTCGTGGATGACGAGCGCCACGATGAGCGAGAGGAGCCCGTACCACACGGGGATGACCGGGTTGACCCCTGGGATCGCCAGGGTCTCGGACACGCGTGGGGGGCGCTCGGCCACCAGCGCGGTGTGGGTGAAGAGCAGCGTGTTCTGCCAGACCACCAGGAGGACCATGAGCAGCCCGCTGAGCACGGTGAGCACGAGGAAGACATCGCCGACGGGCCCCCACCACTTGCGGCGGGCCACCTTGTCGATGAGATTCTTGCCGGCTTGGGTGCGCACCATGAGCAGGGGGCCGACGAGCTGGAAGCGTTCGCTCCCCTTGTGCGCGATCCAGAGGACGAAGGCGATGTAAGCGACGGTGAGCCCCAGGAACACCGTCATCAGGGAGACCATGACGGTGGCGACCAAGTTGCGACCCCGGTATAGCCGTTTCGCTGGGGGTCGCCGGGGACCGGGCGTCATCCGGGGAACGAACGTGGGTGGAGGCTGGGAGGGACGGCAAGGCTTGAAGGCGGGTCCGGGCCTGTCGGTCCATGGCTGTCGCTCTCGTCTACGCCACCTTCCCCGACATGGAGACCGCTCGATCCCTGGCCCGCGAGATGCTCGAGGCCCGCTTCGCTGCCTGCGCCACATTCTGGGACGCCGGTAGCCTCTACTGGTGGGAGGGCGAGATAGAAGCAGCCGAGGAGGCCATCGCGCTCTTCAAGACCCACCCCGACAAGGTGGAGGCCCTGACCAAGGCGCTGGCCAAGGCACACCCCTACGAGGTCCCCTGCATCCTGCCGGTGGAAACGACGGAGCCCTTCGAGGCGTACGCGGCCTGGATCGAGGACGAGGCCACCGGCTGATACTCGCCTCTCCCGGATCCGCTCAGCCGTTTAGCCGAGCAGGTAGGTGATCCAGCGGTTGCGCTGGACGAAGGCGGTCTGCTCCAGGCGTCGGTCAAGGCCGAGGATCCGCCCGGCCCCGAAGGCACCGAGCCCGAAGAGCAGCAGCGCGTAGACGATGTGGTCGTCGACCACCCAACCGTGCTCCAGCGGCAGCCCCTGGGTCAGGCCGCCCTGGAGGCTGGAGGCCCAGAAGAGGATCATCATCAGGGCAGCCCAGAAGGCGCTCCAGCGCACGAACAGCCCCAGGATGAGCGCAGCCCCCGTCAGCGTGAGCCCCCACACGACGAGCCCGTCCACCAGGGCGTTGCCGGCCATGCCTTGGAACACCTGAGCGAACGGGTTCCCGGCGGGGACCGCGTTGGCCAGGTAGCCAGCCGCCGTCCAGCTCGGGTCGGAGAGCTTCTCCAGGCCCCCTTGGAGCAGGATCCAGCCCATGACGACACGAAGCCCCACGATGCTGTGCCCCAGCCACGTCTCTGAGTACTCGAAGCTCACCTCCCAGCCGAAGAGCTCGGTCTCCAGCATCCGTCTCTCGCGCGGATCTGCTTCGGTCATCTGGGCACCCGGGGAGGCCAGAGGATTCGTCCTCTTTGAACCCCACCATCTGCTCCCACGCATCGTGGGTTTGGGCTAGCGTAGCGTCAAACTATCCAACCCTTGGCCGCTGGCGAACAGGTAGCCCTGGTGGTAGTGCACGTCCATCGCGTAGTCTTGGATCCACTGGTCGACGATGTAGGGGGCTGTGGGCTCGGTGAAGTCGACGATGAGCACGCCAGCCATGTAGAACGACATGGCAAGCAAGTCCCGCCCAGGGTCGGGGATCATCTGGCCCAGGTGGGCTGTGCAGATCCGGGAGAAGGCGTCTTCCGGGATCGGGCCTCGGTCGACGAAGGCTGAGTTGGGGGACAGCCATCCGAGAAGGATCGGGTTCGTCTCGTCCGTGATGTCGTAGAACCACAGGTTCCCGAGCGGTCCGGAGAGCGTGCGCCCTTCCGCGTGCACGTACACGTCGCATGCGGGTGCGAGCCCCCATCCGGTCTCGTCAGCCACGACGAGGATGCTGGCGTCTTCGTTCACGATGGCCCAGTGAGCAAGCGTCACGATGCTCGGCGCGGCGGGGAGAGGACCTTGGGTGTGCGGCATGGTGAACTGGCTCACCGTTTCGGGCTCGCGGGGGTCCTGGATGTCCCAGATCTCGACGACGTCGACGGCCGAACAGTAAGCGCGTTGTTCCTCGTCGGTGATGTGGAAGCTGATGGCGTGGCAACCGGGGGCTTCGTCCCATTCCTTGACGAGGGTCGGGTTCTCGGGGTCGGTGAGGTCGTAGATCTCGGTTTGGGATCGGGTGCTTGCGGCGAGGACTTCGTCGTAGGGGGCTGGTTGGTCCCCGACGCTGTTGGCGTTGTACAGGATGGGCGTGCCAGGCACGATGCTAGCGGTGTGGGCTTGGCTCGGTAGGTCGATGACCGCGGCCTCTCTGGGGTTCTCGGGGTCAGTGAGGTCGACGAGGAGGAGCTGGTCGGGGACGGCGCTTGCCAGGGCGATGAGGCGCCCGTCGGGGTAAGGGATCAGGTCGACTTCTCGGGTGCTTAGCTCGTGCTGGAAGGTGGAGATGAGCCGCGGGTCTTCCGGGTCGCTGATGTCATAGGTGGCCAAGCCAGCCCCGAACCCTGGGAGCACGGCGAGCTTCCCGAGCACGGCCATCCCATCCCCGGTACGGGCAACGCCGGTGCTGGCGAGGTGCTCGATGCCTTCGATGGTGGAGGGGTGGTCCCGGTGGGGGATGGGCTGCCACCATTCGGGGGCCTCTTCAGGGATATGCGTCAGGGTGGGCCAGTTGTACGCGGGGTGAGGGTAGTGTTGGGGGTCCGCCCAGAGGGCGTCGGCTTGGGGCGGGGCGAGCAGGTCAACGGATGCGGCTTCGAGGCCGGCCTCGTGGTCGTCGGTTGCACCGATGCACCCGACAAGCGCAGCGGTTAGGAGAGTCAAAGATAGAAGAGCTACCCGCATGTCCAAGCCTCGGCCCATCAGCGGGCCTCGGGCCTCTTAAGGTTTTAGGGTTCCCGTTCGGAGGTACCGGTCGATGCAGCAACGCTTATACGCCCTAGGCCCCGCTGCGAAGGCGCCCATGCCCAGCCAGCCCTTGCTCGTGGCTCGCGATCTCGCCCGCAGCTACGGCCACGGCGACGACATCACGCACGCCCTCCAGGGTGCCAGCCTCGAGGTGAACGCCGGCGAGCTGGTGGCCATCCAGGGCCGCTCGGGCAGCGGCAAGACGACGTTCTTGAACCTCGCCAGCGGGCTCGATCAAGCCGATGGCGGCTCCATCGAGCTCTTCGGCCACGACCTTGGCGAGCTCTCCACGAACCGGCGCCTTGAGCTGCGCGCCCAGCAGATCGGCTTCGTCTTCCAAGACCCAGCCCTGGTGCCCGAGCTCACCTTGTGGGAGAACGTGGCCATGGCCGCCCGGATCAAGGGACTGCCAGCCAAGCAGTGCAAGACCCAAGCCTACAGCGCGCTAGCCGACGTGGGCCTAGAAGGCCTCGAGGATCGCTTCCCTGGCGAGATCTCCGGTGGCGAAGCCCAGCGCGCCAGCGTGGCCCGGGCGCTTGCCAAGCAACCTCGGCTCATCCTGGCCGACGAACCCACCGCGGCCCTGGACCACGAGACCGCCCGGCGCGTCGCCAAGGTTTTCACCCGGTTCGTCAAGGAGAACGGCACGGCCTGCCTCGTGGTCACCCACGACGACATCATGGCCGCCGAAGCGGTACGCACCTACCACCTCGAGGACGGCCGGATGCGTCGCAGGGAGGCGTGAGACGGTGCGGTTGCTCATCACCTCGGCCCGCCGGGTCTGGACCAAGCGCCCTGCCGGCCCCGTGCTCATCGCGCTTGGCATAACCATCGCCACCCTGTTGGCTGCCAGCACCAGCCTCGCGCTGACCAGCGCGACCAAGGCCCAGGAGGCCGACGACGTCGAGGCCATCGGCGACGTGCTCGCCCGGGCCTGGACCCCAGGCGGCTTCACCCTGGGGACCCCAGCGCTGGACGAACTCGCCGCCGAGCTCGATCAAGCCAGTGAGCAACCCCGCGAGCTGGCGGTCTTCCTCGAACGTGATGCCTTGGTCACCCGAGGTGGCCAGACCGAAGCGAACTGGCGCGTGCTCGGCCTCGCAACAGACACCCTCCAGGCCCTCGGTCTACCCATCCCACCGGATGGAAACGCGCTCGTCCACCCCCCCGACGGGTCCCCCACCGGTACCGGGCCGATCGAGGTGCGCGTCCAGACCCCGCCCGAGACGGACGTCCGCTTGCCCGAGGACCACCTCGGCCAACTCGTGCGCACCGTGCGCGTCGGCGACACCTACGTCCACGACGACCAGGACGAGTACATCTTCACCGTCGATGTCGAGCCAGGCGCGAAAGCCCTCGAGCTCTTCCTCGACACCGCCGACGACGACACGGACTTCGACCTCGAAGCCACGGACCCCACGGGCACCACGCGCCTGGACGACGCCGGCACCGCCGCCCAACCCGTCCCGCCCCGCATCGAGGTCGAGGATCCCGCCCCAGGGAACTGGACCGTGCAGGTCCACGCCAAGCTCGCCGACAACGTCGCCTTCCGCCTCCAAGCCGTCCAGGTCTTCGACGCCAGCGACGCCCAAACCCTCGGCCGGTTGCTCGAGGGCCGCGGCTTCCGCGCCGTGGGAGCCCTGCTCGGCCTGACCAGCCAGGCCCGCATCGACCTCCAAGCTGAGCCCACGGATCTCAGCGTGCTCGGCCCCGGCAACGAGGGCCTCGTGGTGCTCCCCATGGAGCGCCTCCAGCAAGCCATGGGCCTAGAGGACCAAGCCACCGGCGTGCTGATCCTCGCCGCGAGCGATGAGGACCCCTTGACCGGCATCCCTGGCCAGCGCCTCGACGCCTTCGAGCAAGCCGTGGCCACCGCTCGCAGCCAAGCCGAGGACCGCTTCGACCCGCTCCAAGGCCTCACGCTCGACCACGAAGCCGGCCAGGCCCAGGCCGAGCGCATCGAGCGCATCGAGAGCACCGAGCGCCTGCTGTTCGTCGTGCTCCCCAGCGGTGTTTTCGCTGGCGTGCTCTTGGCCACCTGGGCTGCCGGTCTCCACACCCGGCGCCTCCAAGGCGAGCTCCAGGTGCTAGCTGGCATGGGCCAGCCGCGCTCGCGGAGCTGGCTGCTGGTGATCCTCCACCTGGGCCCTCCCTTCCTGCTGGGCACCCTGGCCGCCTTGCTCCTCTCCCCACTGCTGGGCACAGCGATCGCCCGCGGCATCGGGCTGGACACCACCTCCGTGCTCGTCCCCAGTGCTTCGGCCCTGCTCGTCCCCTTGGCCGCCATGGTCCCCATCGGTGCCATCGCCTACCTCACGCTTCGCCACGCCGTGGAAGGCGAGGACCCGCGGCACAGCGGCCTGCCCCCGAGCCGACGCTCGCGCAGCCTGGTCTCCGTGCTCTGGCTCGGTGTGCTCGCGCTCGTGGCCGGCGCATGGATCCTGGGTGAGCCCTCGCCCACCACTCGCTACCTGCTCGGCGCTCTGGCCGCCTGCGCGGCCGGGCTCGCGCTGCTTTGGGCACCGCTCATCGAGCCCCTGCTCAGCCGGCCCGGGCTCGTGCGCGTCGGTGCTCTGGGCCTGTTCCGCACCCGCTCGTCCCATGCCTACCTGGCCCTGGCCGCAGCCACCGCCACCCTGGTGCTGGCTGCGCTACTCAGCGGCATCGCGCTGAGCCAAGCCGCCACGCCCGATGCCACCATCGAATCCGGCGGGTACGCCGTCATCGCCACCACGCCCACGTTCACCGAGAGCCTCGAGGAGCTCGACCCCGACGGCCAGGCAGCCAGCCTGTTCGGCCAGACCCAAGGCACCGAGTTCATGATGCGCGTGACCGGCCTGGGCATCCACAGCGCACCCACCAGCGGCGTGCAGACCGTCTACGGCATCGACACGAGCTTCGCTCAGCGCCACCAGCACCTCGTCACGCCCTTGCCGGGCGCGAGCAGCGATCCGGTGGGTGACGTGGCGCGCTCGGACGAGCTCGCCCTGGTCTCGCGCAGCGTGCACGACGCCATGGACAGCGACACGATCCGCATCGAGGGGCCCCAAGGCCAGCTGGCCTACGAGGTGGTGGGCGTGATCGAGACCCGGCTGCTCGACGGGGTCTACGTCAGCAAGGACGCCCTGCCCAGCCACTTCACCCAGCTCGCCGGCGAGCAGCGCATCCTGCTGCCAGGCGACGTCGACGCCGAGGCGTTCGCCGGACAGCTCACCGAGGCCTTCAAAGACGACGGCCTCTCCGCACGCTCCAGCCAAGCCATGGTAGCCGACCAGCTCGAGGGCCAGCTGCGCGCGGGCACGACCCTGCAGGCCCTGGCCGCCCTCGGCGTGGTCACCGCGCTGTTGCTCGTGCTCCTGCTCGGCTTGCGCGCCCAGGCCGAACGCAGGCTCAGCGACGCCGTCTTCGTGGCCATGGGCGCCAACCGCCGCAGCATCGCCTTCGGCATCGCCACCGAGACCCTGCTCCCCCTCATCGTCGGCTTGCTCATCGGTGGCGCGGTCTTGTTGCCCCTGGCCGGAGAGCTCGACGCCATCGAGGGACTGGCCTTCCCACTGCTCCCCATCGACGGTGCGGGGCTGCTGCAAGCCACTCTGGTCACCCTGGCTGGCGTGCTCATCCTGGCGCTGGCGGTCTCCACGTTCGTCGGGTACCGCGCTGTGCGTGGCCTGGACCAGCGGGTGCTGCGCGAGCTCGGCTAACGATAAGATAGAACTCGCGGGTCATCCTCAGGAGCGCTTAAGACCCCCCAACCGCTTGGCAGGCGTGGGAGGACCTCCCTTGGCGAGTGAAACACATCGAACCACCCCTGTCCTGTTCATCGGCCTCGTACTTCTGACCGCCGGCCTCGCGGCCACCGCGCTGCCTGGCGCAGCAGACCACGGGGCCCAAGAGGGCCCCATGACCGTTGAGAGCTTCGATGGCACGCTCATCGACATCCTGGTCTGCAAGCCAGACGGTGCCAGCGCGTCCGATCCCGTGCCTGTCATCCTGCACAGCCACGGCTGGGGCGGATCGCGCTCCTCCAGCTGCTCGGACACCTGGCTCAACCAAGGCTGGGGCTACGTGAGCATCAGCCAGCGCGGCTTCGGAGCCAGCGGCGGCCAAGCCCACGTCCATGACCCAGACTACGAGGGCAAGGACAACCTCGCGGTCATCGACGAGATCGCCACGTTCGACTGGGTCGCCAAGGACGATGGCCCAGGCGGCAACGATCCTGTCATGGGCGCGGTCGGCGGCAGCTACGGCGGCGGCTACCAGTTCCTCATCGCGCTGACCGAGACAGGCAGCACGGGTGAGACCCGGCTGGACGCCCTCTCGCCCGAGATCACCTGGTTCGATCTGCCCCAGAGCCTGGCGCCGAACGAGGTCGTCCGGAGCGTCTGGGTCGATGCCCTCTACGCCGCCGGCGCCAGCGCGGTGCACGACGGCATCCACCAGGCCTTCATGTACAGCCTGCTCACCGGCCAGCTCCCGGACGGGACCCTGCCCGGCACCGATGAGCCCTCGCCAGTCTACAACATCGTCGAGGACTTCCGCCAGAACAGCCCCGTCGGCTGGGTCGAACAGGGGGTCCAGGTGGACGTACCCGTGCTCTTCCGCCAGGGCATCACGGACAACCTCTTCGACCTCAACCAGGGCTGGCACAACTTCGAGCAGACCCTCACCGACGACGCCCAAGCTCTCAGCACGTTCGTCGGCTACAACGGCGGTCACGCCCTGCCAAACGCCCTCCCCCTAGGCACGCTGGCCTCAGGGGACCCATGCTCCCAGGAGCTCTCCGGCGGCTGGACCAACCTCCAGATCGCGTTCTTCACCGCCGCCTTCAACGGCGACGACGTGGCCCTGGAGAACTTGGCCGACGAGTCGTACCACCTGGCCACCGACGGCGGCGGGTGCATCAGCGTGGATAGCCTGGCCCCCAGCCAGAGCTTCACGCCTGGCCCCCTCGGCTTGACCGTCACCCCCACCGGTGTCGGTGCCCCGCAGTACCTTGAGCTCGCCTCCGGGCCGCTGAGCATCGCTGGCGTACCCAGCTTCTCAGCCAGTCTCACCAGCGCGGGCGTCGACCAGCGCGCCTTCCTCGCGCTGGCCGTGGGCACCAGCCCCGCCGGTGCCCAGGTGCTCTCGAACAACGTGGCCCCGCTCCAGCAACTCCTCCCGGTCGCCCAGGAGCCCGTGGAGATCGAGCTCGCAGGCGCGGCGGCGGATCTGGCCGAGGACGAGAACCTCTACCTCGTGGTCAGCCCGGTCTCGGACATGTTCGTCCACCACGGCAGCCGCGCGCCTGGCGCCATGCTCTTCGAGGACATCGAGGTCGGCCTGCCGGTCGTCAGCTGAGCTCAACGGAAGACCTGAACACGAAGCGCACGAAGGGGACACGAAGGGCACGAAGAGGGGGGTGGAGCGTCTCTCGGACGGGAGACGGCCCGCCCCCTGCCTCGTGCCACTCGGCCTCCATCGTGATCCTCGCGACCCTCGCATCCAGCCCCCGCGGTCCCCGCAGTCGCCGTGGTGAGCCCGTCCTGCGACAAGGCTGGAACCAAACCGCTAAACCGATGACCCCCGTTGGCGGGAGCGTGCCCAGCTGCCACGTCTGTGGCGTCCACGTCAACATGCCCTACCGGTGTTCTTACTGCGAGCAAGTGCACTGCGAGGACCACAGGCTCCCGGAGTCCCACATGTGCCGCGGGCTCCACAAGGCGGCCGCAGCCCGGCGCGAGCGCGAGATCCGCGGCCACCCCGGCATCGAGATCCGGGGCCCCAGCCAGAGAAGCGGCAGCGGTGGCGCACCGTCGGTGACGGGCTCGGGCTGGGACAAGTCCATGGGTGCTCACGAGGGGCGCCTGGCGCTCTACAGCCTGGGCGTGATCGTGGCCGTCTACGTGGTCGAGCTCCTCGTGCTCGCCAACGCCGGCGAAGCGACCTTCGACCGGATCTTCGTGCTCGATGCGACGTGGCTCTCCAAGCCCTGGACCCTGATCACCAGCGTGTTCGCCCACGCCAGCACCGGCCACTTGCTCGTCAACGGCATCGTGCTCTTCTTCTTCGGGCCCCTGCTCGAGAGGCGCGTCGGCAGCCGCCGCTTTTTGGCGCTGCTGATCATCGGGGGCATGCTGGCTGGGCTCACCCAGGTCACCTTCTACTCCACCTTCCTCGGCTCGGCCAAGGGGGTCGTGGGCATCAGCGGCAGTCTCATGGCCATCATGGGCGCCCTGGCCGTGCTCGGGCCCCGGCTCACCGTGCTTATCTTCTTCGTCATCCCAGCCCCCCTCTGGGCGCTCACGGCAGGGTATGCTGCCCTGGACGCTCTTGGCCTGTTCGCGCAAGGAAGCAACGTGGCCCACCTGGCCCACCTCACGGGCCTGGTCGTGGGTCTTGCCTGGGGCAAGCGGCTGCGGGACCAGGGCTTCAAGTTCCCTGGCCGCCAGGGCCACCTCTCCCTGGGGCAGAGATCCGGGTGGTGAGCCGTGGACCACGCCATGTACGAGAAGGCCCGACGCATCGTCGACGAGGGCCGGGTCGAGCTCAAAGAAGAGACGGGCAAGCGGGTCTACCTGGAGATCCAGGGCACCACGGACACCTACGGCGTGCGCCTGGAAAGCGACCACACCTACGCCTGCACGTGCCCCTTCGCCACCCTCCGCGGGCTCCCGAAGGGCGCGCTCTGCAGCCACGCCCTGGCCGCCCTGATCTACCTCTGCGACCAGGACGGCCCTTGGCTCGACGACGACGGCGAGGACGAGTGAGCTCACTCGCTTCAACAGCGTCGGCCCAAAGCTTTAGATACTGCTAGGCGAGCCAGTCCCATGCAGTGGAAAGCCCTCCTGATCGTTGGGTTGATGCTCACCGCGGGCTGCCTGGGCGGCTCGGACGATGACGATTCCAGCCAAGCCCAGACCATCGATGCCAAGACCAGCGACGGCTCCGCCGTCGAGACCAACGAGACCGGCAACGCCACCTACCTCCAGAACTCGGACTACAGCAAGGCCCACATCCACGACTACTGGGGAGAGGCCAGCGAGCGGGTCATCATGGATGAGGTGCTCGAGGTCTGGACGTGCCTGGGCGCCGGCTGGGACGAGGGCGAGGCCGCCTCGGGCTGCGTCTTCTTCTCCCTGCCCAACGGGAGCTTCGTGCCCGAGGGCACGGGCCAGCTCATCGTCGAGGTGGACGCCACCGGCTCGCTTCGCAACGGCCAGATGGAGCTCGAGTACAAGGCCGCCAACACGGCCGAGTACGTCGAGACCGACCCCCAGGGCGCGCAGGCCGAGTGGCTCATCGAGCTCACCCCCCAGATGGCTGACCTACCGCACTCGAAATCGACGCGCTGGGCCTTCAACCTCGAGGGCAGCGGTCACGGCGCCGTGCTCGAGGGCGAGGTCAACGTCAAGATCACCGCCGTCAAGGTCTTCGAGATCGCCGAATGGCCCGAGCACCCTGACTTCTGGAACAACGGCACGCGCAACCAGATCGGCCTGGGCAACCTCAACGCCACCTTCGACCAGCTCGGCCTCGGCTTCAGCATGCGCATGGGCGACCTCTACGACAGCGAGGCCGACAGGGAGCCGGTCACGTTCCCGGAGGGGACCATCGTGCCTCCGGAGACCAGCGTGCTGCTCATCAAGTTCTGGTACGATCGAAGCAACCACGCCAAGAACAACCTCAACGGCGACATCGACCTCTACGTCAAGGAGGGCTCGACCTCCACGTGGTACCGCAGCCTGGAGTGGGGCAACCAGCTCGAGACAGAGGAGGCCGACAAGCTCTACTACGTCGAGGTCGACGGCTCGAACTGGGACAGCCCGTACGCCGAGCAGAGCCAGTGGTCCTTCCAGATCCGCGCCCCCAGCGGTCTCAACGATGGGACGGTCTGCGAGGGCTGCGCCATCGGGCTGGCCGACATCGGGGCAGGCAACGCCACCATCGACGTCACCGCCTACCGCGACGTGCCGGGCTGGCTGGACGCCGAGATCTGAGGCGATGACGGCCGGCGCCATCGGGTCGCCGTCATCGCCCCGGTCCGCGCCTCCACGGTTGACGTGGCAGGCCCTTGGGCACAACCGGAGCGAACCTTTATACCGGACATCCCTTTTGGCGCACCACTCCCACCTTGGGAAGAGGCGTAACCATGGTCGAGTTCAAGGTCGTCGTCGGAGACCCAGCATCGGGGAAGTCCTTCCCCGTCACAGTCGAGGGTCAGCACGCCAACGTGCTCGTCCGCAAGAAGCTGGGCGAGGAGGTCGACGGGATGTTCCTCGGTCTGCCTGGCTACAAAGTCCAGTTGACCGGCGGCAGCGACAAGGACGGCTTCGCGATGAGGCCGGAGATCCCGCAGGCTGGCCGCAAGCGCATCCTCGTCAGCGAGTCCATCGGGTTCCGCCCCAAGGACCGCGGTGTCCGGAAGAAGCGGACGTTCCGAGGGAACGAGATCTCCCCCGAGATCACCCAGATCAACTGCCGGATCATCGAGCGCGGCCCCAAGCCCGTCGAGAAGCTGCTCGGCATCGAGGACGATGCCGCCGCCGAACCCGAGCCAGAGCCCGAACCCGAGGCTGAGGCCGAGGGTGAGACCGAGGCGGAGACGGACGCTGACGCCGAGCCCGAGGCACAGCCAGAGAGCGACGCTGACGCCGAGGAAGAGGAGCAGGCTGAGTGAGCCCACAACATGAGCGGACTCCCTAGACAACCCGAGATCAACATCGGGATGATCGGCCACGTCGACCACGGCAAGACCACGCTCACGCAGGCCTTGACCGGTCGCTGGACCGACACCCACTCCGAGGAGCTCAAGCGAGGCATCTCCATCCGCCTCGGCTACGCGGACGCCGCTTTCTACAAGTGCCCGGGCCTCCCGGAGCCGGAGGCGTTCACGAACCAGCCCGAGTGCGAGGATGGCGGCGAGGCCGAGCTGCTCCGCTGCATCAGCATCGTCGATGCTCCTGGCCACGAGACGCTCATGGCCACCATGATCTCAGGCGCTGCCATCATGGACGGCGCTGTGTTGCTCGTCGCGGCCAACGAGGAGTGCCCGCAGCCTCAGACCAAAGAGCACCTCATGGCCATCGACATCGTCGGCCTGGACAACGTCATCGTGGTCCAGAACAAGATCGACCTCGTCTCGGGCGAGCGCGCCCGGGAGAACTACGAGGAGATCCAAGCGTTCCTCAAGGGCACCGTTGCCGAGGGAGCCCCCATCATCCCGATCTCCGCCCAGCAGGAGGTCAACGTCGACGCCCTCATCCAGACGATCCAGGACCGCGTCCCCACGGCCAAGCGGGACCCGGGCCTGCCGGCCCGCATGTTCGTGGCCCGCAGCTTCGACATCAACAAACCCGGCACGGGCCCCAGCGAGCTCCGCGGTGGCATCATCGGGGGCACGCTGATCCAAGGGAGCCTGAACATCGGGGACGAGATCGAGGTCCGCCCCGGCCGAGAAGTGGAGGAGCACGGGAAGACCCGGCGCGAACCCATCATCACCGAGGTCACCGGCCTCGTGGCCGGCGGATCCAACTACGACGAGGTCGGGCCAGGCGGCCTGATCGGCGTCTCCACCAACCTCGACCCGGCCATCACCAAGAGCGATGGCCTCAACGGGCGTGTCATGGGCAAGCCCGGGACGCTGCCCGAGGTCCGCCAGCAGTTCACCATGGACACCCACCTCCTCGAACGCGTCGTCGGCACCGCCGAGGACATGGAGGTCGACCCCATCCGGACCCAGGAGCCCCTCATGCTTAACATCGGGACCGCCACCACCGTTGGCGTGGTCACCAGCGCGCGCACGGACGACGCCGAGGTGCGCCTCAAGCTCCCCGTGTGCGCAGAGGACGGCCAGCGCGTGGCCATCAGCCGACGCATCGGAACCCGCTGGCGCCTGATCGGGTACGGTGTCATCCAGTAGCTCGACCGCTGGTCTCCGAGCGCTGGGCGAGTCATGCACCTTTATGGGCATGAGGTCCTACCACCGCACGGGCATGTCCGACGACCCAGCCTCAGCCAGCGAGAACGGAGCCGGTGACGATGACGGTCCGACCGGTCGGATCGTCATCGTGGACACCAACGCGCTCATGATGCAGTTCCAGTACTACCTGGACCTCGAGACCGAGCTGCAGCGCGTGATGCCCGGCCCCTTCGACGTGGTGGTCCCCTCCAGCGTGGTCGACGAGCTCGAGACGCTCTCGGCAGAGGGCAACGGCAAGAGCGCAGAGGAGGCTCGTCTCGCCATCGAGCTCGCCCACACCTTCGAGGTCGTGGAGACCGAGGGCCAGGGTGACGAGGCGATCATCGATCTCGCCAGCTCGCGAAAGGAGGCCGTCGTGGTCACCAACGACAAGCTGCTCCGGGCGCGCCTGCGCGCCAAGGGCATCCCGAACGTCCACATGCGCAGCAAGGCGTTCCTTAGCGTCGAGGGCTTCGGTGGCGTTTAGGCGGACGCCTTGCAGAGGTGCACCGCCTGCGGCGGGGCTCAACGTGTGTTAGAGGGTCAGCCAGCCGGCCGTCTACCCGGAGGGCCCCCGGCGAACGCTCCGAGGGTCCTCCCGGAAGGTTGAAGCCGCGGGCCACTGTAGCGGCGGCTTGTGAGAGAGATGGTGGTCTCGGCGGCCCCGGCCGAGCGCGTGGCTCGCACCGCCAAGCGAACCGTCGAGGAGATCGGAGGGGTCACCGCCCACCACACGCTCCAGAAGACCGAGTTCGACAACCTGCGCCCGACGCCCGGCGCCTGGGCGCGCTCCGGCTACATCGGCACCTACCAGCGGTTCAAGGAGCCGGCTGTCCGGATCCGGATCAAGGTGTGGGCCTCGTGGCCTCGTCGGCTCTTACGGTGGTCGGTCATCGCGGGCTTCAGCGAGGCCATCGTCTTCTTCCTCATGAGCATCGTGGGCATCCCCCCGTCCCCGAACGTCTGGATCCTCACCGCCCTGGTCACGTTCGCGGCCATCGCCACCACCCTGCTCATGTACTCGACCAGCTGGGCGGACTCCCAGGACCTTGAGGACGACCTCGCTCGAACCCTGGGCTCCGAGCTCGAGGCCGACGACGAGATCCCTGGAGACGTCCACACCATCGGCGGCTGGCAGGAGCACCGCAAGGACCTCATCGAGGAGGCCATGGAGCAGGCCGAGCAAGACGCCCCCGACAAGCCGGGCCTCTTCGCCAGCCTCAAGCAGAAGGTCTCCAAGGATCAGCGTGAGGGGGACGAGGTCCATGAGGCCCCGGAGCACCAGCCAGCGCAGGCTGAGCCTGCGGTCACCGACGAGCCGACCCCCGACCAAGAAGATGACAAGGCCGACGAGGATCGGGCCGCCGAACCCGATGGGGAGGAGGAAGAGAAGGAGGCGAAGGAGGAGAAGCCGAGCCTCCTGTCGCGAGCGAAGTTCTGGGGGAAGGGCACCGACGAGCCGACCCCGGACCAAGAAGCGGACAAGGCCGACGAGGATGGAGCCTCTGAGGCCGATGAGCAGGGGGAGAAGCCGAGCCTCCTGTCGCGCGCGAAGTTCTGGGACAAGGGCACCACAGACGAACCCGACGCCTAAGACCCCCCTCGATGCCGGCGTGATCGCTTTCCCGTGGTCCCCTTGCGACCGTTCCACCCGCCCAAGGCGGGCTCCATGGCGCGGGCCCTGACCGCCTCCCATCGGGCGCGCCGCCACGGTATCCTTAAGGCGCGGACCCCCTTGTCGCCCCGCGAGGTTCGAACATGCCGGTTTTCAGCAACGCGGGCGAGAAGGATGTCACGCGCGCGATCGTCCAATCCTACATGGCTCAGTTCGATGACTACATCGAGTCCGACGTCATCGTCGTCGGCGCGGGTCCAAGCGGTCTCATCGCGGCCAAAGAGCTGTGCGATGCGGGCGTCAAGACCATGGTGCTCGAGCGGAACAACTACCTCGGCGGTGGCTTCTGGCTCGGCGGCTTCCTCATGAACAAGCTCACCGCTCGCGCCCCAGCCCAGAAGCTCTGGGACGAGCAGGGCGTCGAGTACGAGGAGTACGGCGAGGACACCGGCCTGTTCATCGCGGATGCGCCCTTCGCCTGCTCGGCGGCCATCAAGGCTGCCTGCGAGGCTGGCGCGGTGTTCCAGAACATGACCGAGTTCCAGGACCTCGTCATCCGCGAGGGCGGCGCGGTCCGCGGCGCGGTCATCAACTGGAGCCCAGTCACAGCCCTCCCGCGCGAGATCACGTGCGTGGACCCCATCGCCATCGAGTCCAAGATCATCGTGGACGCCACGGGCCACCAGGCCGAGCCCATCACCAAGCTCCACGAGCGCGGCTACATCCGCGTGCCCGGGTTCGAGCGGGCCGGCATCAAGACGTTCGAGGACGCCCAGTCCTTCAACAAGTACGCCGGCCACGACTCGCCTGCCCACGACTCCATGTGGGTCGAGAAGAGCGAGGACGCCATCATCGAGCACACGGGCAAGATCTACGACGGCCTCTACGCTTGCGGTATGAGCGTGGCCACCGCCTTCGGCCTGCCCCGCATGGGCCCCACCTTCGGCGGCATGCTCCTCTCCGGTCGACGCGTCGCAGAGCTCATCATCGAGGACCTGGCGGGCAAGACCGTCGAGCGCCTGGACCTCGAGGGCTACCTCCGGGACCGACCCATGACGCCGACCAACGGGAACGAGAAGGCCGTCGAGAAGCCGGCCAAGCCTGAGTAGAGACAACGACCGTTCAACACGGAGACACGAAGACACGGAGGGCCACGGAGGAACGAGGAGCCCCGCTGGCTGGATGAGTGAGCTGGGGTTACCCTCTCCATCTCCGTTCGCTCCGTGCCACCGTGTCTCCGTGTTGAGGTTGTCTCCGCTCGATCCCCGACCTCCATCTCTCCCCCCACCATGGATCTGATCGTCTACGACGAGACCGACGCCTTCGAGCTTGAGCCGGTGGAGGATGACCTCTCACGCTACGGCATCGAGCTGGACGTCCGCGAGCCCCTGCACCGCCAGCGCACCAGCGACGCGTGGCACGACTGGCTCGCCTGGCACTTCGCCTGGTCCAAGGTGCGCTCGCTGGAGCGACCGATCCCGGCAAGCTTCGAACCCCAGGAGGTCGAGCAACGCCTCGAGCGCGAGGCCCTGGCCGGCAAGCGCAAGCCACCAGGCCCGCTCTACGATGGGATCCGGCTTGCCGAGACGTACCACGGCCCCCTTCCCGAGCACGAACGTCCACCCGACCAGGGCCCCATCGTCGTGCTCACGGACCGGCTCGTCGGCACGTACGAGGGCTCCCGCTACCACGTCCGTTTCCTGGTGGCCGGCCACCCCTCCATCCTCAGCGTGCCCGGCTTCATCGATGGACCCGCACGCGACAGATCCTACTACATGGCCAAGCAGATGCTCGGGGGTGGGCTGGATGCCGACGCGGTCTCCGACGACGACCGCGTCACCCGCAAGGATCCGCGCTTGGCCACCTGCGTGGCATCAGGGATGCTCGAGGCCATCGCCTACCATCGGACGGGGGAGCCGTTCTGCCAAGACGAGACCTGCCGGTTGTACAACCCGCACTGGCAGCGCGAACTCATCGAGAGCATGGCGCAAGGAGAGCTGTGCGGGCACCACGCTTGGCTCCAGCCGACGATCCGCCAGGATTAGCGCAGCGCGGCGACTACCGAAGCTCGGCGACTACCGAAGCTCGGAGGTCACCGAAGCTCGGCCTCGAGGTCGAGCACGAGCCGCGCGATCTTGGCCCGCATCTCGCTGCGTAGCGCGCGCTCTTGGGCCGGGTCGAACTCACCTTCGAGGATGTAGGTGGCCAACGTACCCTCTCGGGTCTCCTCGAGACCCCATCGCGCCACGGTACCGTTCTCATCCTGGAGCACCCAGGTTCGGTTGGGTTCATGCTCGACCACGCGGCCTTCGATGTGGCGCCCGGATCGGGTCACCAGATCTAGGAGCCCCGCGGCGGCGTCGGGTGCCTTGGCCGAGAGCTCTGTCGCCTCGTCGATCCCGGGTGCATAGAGGGGGATGTTCTCGATGTGCGTGATCGCCTCGTAGACGTGGGGGAGGGGGGCGTGGATCGCTAGCTGGGTCTCGATCCGGTCCATCACCCTTCTCTCCGTTCCATCCCGCTTATCAACCTTCTGGCAGCGGCCCTTCTCCAGGGTTAGCTTGATAAACGCCCCCGGCCTGGGTCGCCTTATGGTCTTGGTGGGAGGTCGAGCACCCACGTTCTCGGGGATCTTGACCGACGGTGCGACCATGCGACCCTTCGAGCTCGACGAGGCGCTCGGTCAGGGATCGGTCGTGCTCGCGTTCTTCCCGTTCGCCTTCAGCAGCACCTGCCAGGAGCAACTCTGCGCGCTTCGCGACTCCCTGGCTGGCTTCGAGCAAGCCGACGCCAAGGTGCTCGCCGTCAGCACGGATAGCCCGTTCGCCCTCAAGGCCTACCACCAGGCCAACGGGTTCGGGTTCCCGCTGATCAGCGATTTCAACAAGGAGGCGGTGCGGGCCTTCGGGGTCATGCAATCCAAGGTCCGGGGCCTCAAGGACCACGCCCAGCGGGCCTGTTTCATCATCGACGACGACGGCACGGTCGCCTGGCGCTGGGCCACAGAGGACCCCGATCAGAACCCCGATCTCCAGGAGATCCAGGCCGCGTTGGCCAGGCTGTGAGCGAACGCTGGGTGAAGGCTGGTTTGCGTGTTCCCGGCAAACCGAGGCTTCCCATGGTCGAGCTCGGTGGCGGGGTTAGGCCCGGGCGCATGAACGCCCGGCTCGGGTGCGGCCCAACAACCTCACACACCTCGCCTCATGGAACCTCCGGGATGCAAGATCCCACTCGGCCGCACCCACTCCCTCTCCTTTGGCGGACTCAACACGTCACTAAGATTCGGCAAGAACCGCGCCCTCGAGCCTTGTTGTCACCCAGGTGACGGAGTGGGGTTGTGTCGCGCCGGTGACATGGACTTGCTTAGACCCCATCCGGCTGTTCCCCCCTTCGGAGGCATCTAGGTGCTAGAGGGCGAGTTGGAGACAATCCAGGAGTACGGGCTTACAGAATACGAAGCGAAAGCTTACCTTGCGCTTGTAGAACTTGAGGAGGCAACCGCCCGGGAAGTGGCGGATGTGTCCCGGGTTCCCCGCACGAAGATCTACGGCGTCATCGATGATCTTCACCAGAAGGCGCTGGTCGAGGTCATCCCGGAGCGACCCAAGCGGTTCCTCCCCCTGGCCTTCGACGAGTACCTCGACCGCTTCGAGGCGAAGTTCAAGGATCGCCTCAAGCAGGTCAAGGAGGACAAGACGCGGTTCAAGGACCTCGTGAAGAGCACCGATGCGCCCACGATCCAGGGCCCCGGCAAGTTCCGGGTGCTCAAGGGCCGCAAGAACGTGCTCAACAAGATGCTCGAGATGATCGAGCAAGCCGAGACGAGCGTCTGGCTCCACGGCTCCTCGTTCGCCCCGCTGCGCATCAACTACTACTCCCCGCTGATGCACGACAAGGTCTCGGAAGGCGTGCTGGCCCGCATCCACTGTCCGGTGCTCTCCACCAACCGCATGGACATCGAGGAGGCCATGGCCTACGCTGACGTGCGCCACCGGTCCACCGAGAACACGGGCTCAGCCATCTTCATCGTCGACGGCAAAGAGGCTCTTACGACCCACTACATCCCGGACGACACCCACCTGTTCAAGGGCGAGGACGTCTCCATGTGGACCGACGACCCGGCCATCGTGGCCGACATGGTCGAGCTGCTCGCCAGCACCTGGACGGAGGCCAAGCCTGCCGAGAAGCAGCTGGCAGACATGCCGGATGTGGACGTGGAGGGCGAGCAGGCCTCCGAGGCTGAGGCCGAGGAGAAGGCCGCCCAGTAGAGCCAGGGCCAATCGCCCTGGTTCAGTCCTCTCTTCGCCCCAGCACGACCTCTTTGACGCCGTCGACCGCCTGGACCTCCGGAAGCACATCCGGCGGGATCGGCTTCTCCGTGATGATGAACAGCCGTGGCTGCTCGGTCAGCTCCGGGTCGTCCACAATGGCCTGCCGGACGCTGATCCCGTTGCGCGCGATGATCTCGGCCACGCCGGCCAAGATGCCTGGCTGATTGGCGTCTGTGGGCACGATCTCCAGCACACCTCCCTTGAGCTCAGGCGCTGCATCGCGGAGGTGGCAGGTGGGTAATAGCCGGGAGAAGACGTCGTAGAGCGCTGGCGTGGACTCGATGGTCTCGACAGCGGACTTGACGACCCGGCGGTCCACGTTGGCGGCCCTGGCCAGGGCGGTGTCCGTGAGGGCAACCTCGCCGGCCCACACGCCGCCTTCGTGGACGGCGAAGCCGTGGGCGAGCAGCAGGCGCGCCACGCGGCCTTGGGCGGGGTAGCTGGAGAAGTGCCGGGTCAGTTGATCCCACATGCGGATGCACAGAAAGGCACAGTGAAGGGCATAAATGTTCCCAGCAATGTTTATATGCTGATGGACGGAGGAATCCATCGATGGATAGATTCCTGCATCAATGTACACAAACGCTTAAATCGGTCGGTGGTGTTCGGCGACCATGACCCACCCTGGCATCGGTCTCCGTCTCCGGCGCATCGCCCCCTCCGGGCGCGCCGTGATCATCCCCATGGACCACGGGGTCTCGGGGGGGCCGATCGCTGGCCTCGAGAGCCCCTCGGCCGCGGTTGATCGCGCCAGCCGCGGCGGCGCCACCGCTGTCGTGGTGCACAAGGGGCTGGTGCCCGCCATCGCGCCTGCGCTGGGTGATACCGGCCTGATCGTGCATCTCAGCGCCTCGACCTCGCTCAACCCCGACTCCAACGACAAGCGCCTGGTCGGCTCCGTCGAGGAAGCCGTCCGGCTGGGTGCGGATGGGATCAGCGTGCATGTCAACGTGGGCGCGACCACCGAGTCCCGCATGGTCGAGGACCTCGGCGCCGTCTCGCGCGCTTGCAACGAGTGGGGCATGCCGCTGATGGCCATGATGTACCCCCGCGGCCCGGCCATCGAGGACCCGCATGCGACTGAGCTCGTCGCGCACGTGGCCCGGCTGGGTGCCGAGCTGGGCGCGGATCTCGTGAAATGCCCCTACACGGGCGACGTCGACAGCTTCCGCACCGTCGTGGACGGCTGCCCGGTGCCCATCGTGATCAGCGGCGGCCCAAAGGTCGACACCGTCCAGGAACTGCTCGAGATGGTCGCCGGCGCCATCGAGGCCGGTGCAAGCGGGGTGAGCATCGGCCGCAACGCCTTCCAAGCCGACGACCCGACCCGCGTGGTGCAAGCCATGCGCCGCATCATCCTGGAGGGAGCCAGCGTCCCGGACACCCTAGAGACGGCGGGGCCCGTGCCATGACCCGCGAGCTCTGGGTCAGACCCACCGGCCAGCTCGACCAAGTCGCCGGCGCAGCCCTGGAGGCCGGCGCAAGCGCTGTGGTGGCCACCGCGGACGAGCGCTCCCAGGTCGAGACCGTGGGCCGGGTCCCCCTGGCCACCCTGGACGGGGAGGTCATCGAGCTCTCGGATCGCACCGCGCGCATCGCCTCGATCTCCACGCCAAGCGACCAGGAGCAGGCCCGCAAGCTCCTGGGAGAGGTGGACGTCCTGGTCGTACGTGCCGAGGACTGGACCATCATCCCCCTGGAGAACCTGATCGCCTGGACCCAGGGCACCTCCACGAAGCTCTTCGCCTGGATCGAGACCACCGAGGACGCCGAGCTTGCGCTGACCACCCTGGAGACCGGCGTGCACGGCCTGCTGCTCGCGACCGGTGACCCAGCCACGGTCCACGCTGTGGCCAAGCGTCTCAACGAGGCCACAGGCGCCAGCATGGACCTCGTCGAAGCCGAGATCACCGCCATCAAGGACGCCGGCATGGGGGATCGGGTCTGCGTGGACACCACCAGCCTGCTCCAGCCCGACGAGGGTCTGCTCGTTGGCTCGACCTCCAGCTTCCTGGTGCTCGTGGCCAGCGAGGCCAGCGAGGCCGGCTACGTCGCCTCGCGCCCCTTCCGCGTCAACGCCGGTGCGGTGCACGCCTACGTGCTCGGGCCCGAGGACACGACCAAGTACCTCAGCGAGGTGGCCGCCGGCGTGCCCCTGGTCGCCGTGAACCGCGACGGTGCGACGCGCCGCATCATCACCGGTCGCGCCAAGGTGGAACGCCGACCCATGCTGCTCGTCCATCTCCGCGCCGGTGAGGCCGAGGGTACCGCCGTGCTCCAGAACGCTGAGACCATCCGGCTGATCACCCCTGATGGGCCCACGAGCATCAGCGAGCTCGCCCCTGGCGACACCGTGCTCGTCCACCTCGCCCACGGGGGCGGGCGCCACTTCGGCACAGCCATCGAGGAGACCGTCACGGAGGTCTGACGTGGTCCTCATCGTCACCACGCTCATCCCAGATGCGCCCGGCGACGTGGCCGGCACCCATGCCCTCCCCTGCGATCTCCTCGAGATCCGCCTCGAGCAACTGGCACCCGAGGCGGTCGAGAGCGCCGTGGATGCCGCCGGCCACCCCGTCGTGGCGAGCTGTCGGCGCGCCACTGACGGTGCCTCGATCGATCTCGATGACGAGGCTCGGGCCGAGCGTCTGCGTGCGGCCATGGACGCAGGCGCGGCGTTCGTCGACATCGAGCACGACGCCCCCTTCCGCGCCGAGCTCACCCAGCGCGCCCTGACCCAAGCCACCCGCGTGATCGTCAGCCACCACGACCTCGACGCCACGCCGTCGCCCGACGAGGGCATCGCGCTGCTTGAGACCATGCGGGACCGAGCCGACATCGTCAAGCTGGCCACCCAGACCCGCTCGCCTGGCGACGTCGAGGACCTCTTCCACATCGCACGCCGCGCCCCGAGCCTCGGCACGCCGTTCACCGTCATGGGCATCGGGGATGCCGCCGTGCGCGCCACGGCCGGCCCCCTGGGCATGGCGCTGGTCTACACCGCCCCCGGACGCGCACGCATCCCCGGCCAGCTCCCGGTCCACCTCCAACGCCACCTCCCCCGCCAGCCACCCCCACCCGAGGGCTTCCAGGACTTCGTGCTGCTCGGCCACCCTGTGGGCCACTCCCTCTCACCGCGCATGCAGAACGCCGCGTTCAGCTGGCTGGGCGAGGGTGCCCGCTACCGGCTCATCGACGTCCCACCAGGGGATCTCAAGCTCGCCTTCGAGGGGCTGCGGCTCATGAACGTGGCTGGCGGCAACGTCACCGCACCCCACAAGGGCGCGGTCTTCGAGCTCTGCGACCGGGTCCAGCCCGCAGCCGAGACGTGCCGAGCGGTCAACGCCTTCCACTTCCGCGGCGACGAGATCGTCGGCCACAACACCGACGGCCTCGGTGCCCTCCACGCCCTCCAAGCCCGCGCAGAGACCCTCTCCGAGCGGCCCACGCTGCTCATCGGTGCCGGCGGCACCGCGCGCGCCTGCGCCCATGCCTTCACCGACGCTGGCGCCGAGCTCACCATCGCCAACCGAACCCCAGGGAAGGCCGAGGCGCTGGCCAGCGAGCTCGGTGCCGAGATCGTGGCCCTCGAACAGGACACCCTCGATGCGGTGCTCGCCGAGGGCGCGGTCCTGTTCAACGCCACCCCCGTGGACCCACCCATCAGCCAAGAGGCCCTGGCCCGGGCTGTCGTCTTCGATGCCACCTACGGCCCCGGCCGCGCCGAGCTCGCCCGCCGCGCCGAGCTGGCAGGCACGCGCGCCCTGGACGGCCTGGACCTGCTGGTCCACCAGGGCGATCTTGCGCTGCGGTTCTGGCTCGATCTCGCCGCCGACGACGAGCTGCTCGGCGTCATGTCGTGCGCGGCGCGTACCGGGGAGCTCGAGCTACGCTTCGCCCGGGAGGCCCCATGAGCCTGGAAGGCACCGGCCAGGCCCACGGTGCGCTCACAGCGGTCAACGCCATCCCCACCGGCCACGGTGCAGCCATCGGGCTGGAGCTCTCCACCACAGCCAACGTGGAGATCGACCGCACCGACGACCCCGTGACGGTCACCATCGGGGAGAGCGAAGCCGAGGATCCCAGCCTAGCCCGCGCGTGCGTGGCCACGGTGGCCGACCACCTGGGCACCCCGCTCAGCGGCAGTGTACGCACGCGCTCCCAGATCCCCATCGCTTGCGGGCTCAAGTCCTCCAGCGTGGCCGCCAACGCCATCACCCTGGCCCTGCTCGACGCCCTGGACGAACCCGCCGAGGCCGATCTCGTGCTCCAGCTCGCCGTCGAGGCCGCGCGCCGGGCCGAGGTGACCATCACCGGAGCGTTGGACGACGCCGCCGCCTCCCTGCTCGGCGGCCTGGTGGTCACGAACAACCTCGAGGACCGGGTGGTCAAGCGAAAAGGTCTTGACGCCTGCCTCCCCGTGCTCCTCCTGGTGCCTGAACGGCGACGCTACACGGCCGAGACCGGGGATCTCTCGCGCATGGCCCAGCTCGCCGACCACTGCCTCGAGCTCGTCGATGACGACGCATGGGCCTTAGCGATGACCCTCAACGGTCTGGGCGTGGCTGCTGTGCTGGACGACCCCACAGATCCCATCTATCGTGCCATGGCTGCCGGTGCTGTGGCGGCCGGCACCAGCGGTACCGGTCCCGCCGTGGCAGCCGTCTCCCCCGAAGATGCGACCACCGCTGTCCGGCAGGCCTGGCAACCTTACACCGCCACCGTGCTCGCCACTCGAACCACCAACGCCGCCTCCCCTGGAGTGATCGCGTGAGCCTCACCATCCATCCCAGCACCGTCGAGGGCGCTGTCGCCGCGCCACCGAGCAAGTCGGTCACCCACCGCGCGCTGTTCCTCGGGCTCTCCGGCCGCGGTGGCACGGTGCACGACCCCCTGTGGAGCAAGGACACCCTGGCCAGCCTACGCGCCGTCCAGGCCCTTGGCTGCAAGGCCGTGGCCACCCAGACCGAGGCGGTGCTCGGCGCGCCTCAGCGCCAGGCCGCCACCATCGATGCCGCCAACAGCGGCACCACCCTGCGCCTGGCCACGGCCCTGGCCGCCCTCTCCCCAGGCACCTCACGCCTCTCCGGGGACACATCGCTCAACCAACGCCCCATGGGCCCGCTGGTCGACGCCCTCACCCAGCTCGGCGCCGAAGCAACGTGCCTGGGCGAGGACGGACGACCGCCTGTCGAGCTCACGGGCCCCATCACCGGGGACGCCGCCAAGCTCCCAGGGGATGTCTCCAGCCAGTTCATCAGCGCGCTCCTGCTTGCCGCACCCAACCTGCCCGACGGGCTCACCCTCGAGCTCACGACACCTCTCCGATCGGCCCCCTACGTGGACCTCACCATCCGCATGCTCCAAGAGGCTGGCGTCCAGGTCGAGGGAACCCAGAACGCCTTCGTCGTCGACCCCCAGCCGCTTGAGCCCGTGCGCGTGCACGTCCCCGGCGACTACAGCGGTGCCGCCTTCCCGCTCGTCACGGGTGCGATCACCGGCAGCGCGATCACAGTCACCAACCTCCCCCCCGACTCCGGGCAGGGCGATGAGGCCGTGGTCGAGATCCTGGAGGGCTTCGGCGTCGAGATCCAACGCGAGAGAGACACGCTCGCCGTCCAGAGCACGAGCCTCACCCCGGCCAAGGTCGACCTCGCAGACAACCCCGATCTGTTCCCGCCGCTGGCCGTGCTGGCCGCCTGCTGTCCTGGCACCTCCACCTTCCATGGCGCCCCTCATCTCAAGGACAAGGAGTCCGACCGCATCGCGGCCATGGTCGACGGGCTCACCGCGCTCGGCATCGACGCCCAAGCCCACGACGACGGCGCCACCATCACCGGAGGCCCCATCGCATCCGGCACGGTCGAGAGCCACGGCGACCACCGCATCCAGATGGCCTTCGCCATCGCGGGCCTCGTGGCCGATGGCCCCGTGACCATCCAGGGCCCCGACGACGCGCACGCCGTCTCTTACCCTGCCTTCCTCCAGCAGCTCACACACCTCGGCGCCAAGCTCGAGCGCAGCCAGGAGGCTACCTCATGAACACGCTGGGCCACGGCTACCAAGTGACGCTCTTCGGCGAGAGCCACGGCCAAGTGGTCGGCACCGTCGTGGACGGGGTACCAGCCGGCATCCCGTTCAGCCTCGACGACATCCAGCCCGCGCTCAACCGCCGACGCCCAGGTCAAAGCGATATCACCACGCCGCGCAGCGAAGCCGACCGATGCCAGCTCCTCTCCGGTGTCAAGGATGGCGTGACCACCGGGGCCCCGGTGCTCATGGTCATCCACAACAAGGACACGGACTCCTCGAAATACGAGGCCTTCCAAACCACCCCCCGCCCCGGCCACGCTGATCTCACCGCCCGCGTGCTCTTCGCCGACCACAACGACCACCGAGGCGGCGGCATGTTCAGCGGCCGGCTCACCGCGGGCCTCGTCATGGCCGGCGCACTCGCCCTCAAGGCCCTGGCCCACCGAGGCGTGGAGATCGCTGGTCATGTGCGCAAGGTGGGCACGATCCAGACCCCCCCCGCCCCTGATGTCGCCACGATCCGCGCGCACGTCGATGACTCCCCCGTGCGGTGTGCCTACCCCGAGCAAGCCGCCGAGATGGAGCAAGCGATCCTCGCAGCCAAGCAAGCCGAGGACAGCCTGGGCGGCACGGTGCAGTGCTTGGCCGAGGGCCTGCCAGCAGGCCTGGGCGAGCCGCTCTTCCAGAAGGTCGAGGCCGTCGTGGCGCACGCCATGATGAGCCTGCCGGCCACCAAGGGCGTCCAATTCGGCCGCGGCTTCCAAGCCACCGAGATGACCGGCAGCCAGCACAACGACCCCTGGGCCTGGGACCAGGCAGGCCGCATCACCACCGAACAGAACAGCGGCGGCGGCATGTTCGGCGGCATCACCAGCGGAGGCCCGCTAAGCGTCGAGGTGGCCTTCAAGCCGCCCACCAGCATCGGGCGCGAGCAGTCCACCATCGATCTGGTCACCGGCGAACACGCCACCCTGCGCGTCGAGGGCCGCCACGACCCCTGCATCCTCCCCCGTGCTGTGCCCGTGGTGGAGGCCACCCTGGCCTGCGCGCTCATGGACCTGTTCATGCTCAAGAGGATGAGAGGCCATGGGCGAGCTTGACGCGATCCGGGAGCGCATCCGCTCCATCGACGAGGAGCTCGCCGAGCTCGTCTCCCGCCGCGTGGATGCTGCCCGCGAGGCCGGCCGCGCCAAGCGCGACGACCGGGTCGCCATCCGCGACTACGAGGTCGAGCGCGGCGTCGTGGCTCGCTTCCGCGACGCCTTCTCCACGCGCGAGCTCGATCCAGAGCTCGGCGAACGCCTGGCCCAGCTGCTCATCGTGGAAGCCCTGCGCGTCCAAGAGCAGGACGGGCTCACGCCCGCCAAAGGTGCACGCGGTCGCGCGCTCATCGTCGGGGGTGCTGGCCAGATGGGCGCCTGGTTCTCGCATTTCATGAGCGGGCTGGGCTACGAGGTGGTCGTCAACGACCCCGCTGGACCCTTGGAGGGCTTCGCGTTCACCACGGATGCCCGGCGCACCGCCGAGCAGATGGACCTCGTCATCCTCTCCACCCCGCCGGCTGAGACGCCCGCCGTGCTCCAGGAGCTCGAGGGTCTCGACTGCGTCATCATGGACATCGCCTCGCTCAAGGGTCCCCTCGTACACGAGCTCAAGGCCCTGGCCGAGACCCAGCCCGTGGTCAGCGTGCACCCCCTCTGGGGCCCGGACACCCGCGTGCTCTCAGGCAAGAACGTGCTCGTGCTCGACTGCGGCCACCCCGAGGCCAAGCAAGCCGCCCTGGACCTCTTCGGGCTCACCGCCGCCAACGTCTTCGAGATGGCGCTCGAAGACCACGACCCGGCCATGGCCTACACCCTGGGCCTGCCTCACGCCATCAACCTCGCCTACGCCGAGGCCCTCACCGCCAGCCCCTTCGCCTTCGAGGAGCTCACCAAGTTCGGCGGCCCCACCTTCCTCAAGCAGACCAGCGTGGCCAGCGAGGTGGCCAGCGAGAACCCCGAGCTCTACCGACAGATCCAAGCCCTCAACGACGAGACCCCCGCCATCTTCCAGGCCATCCACGACGCCACCGACCACCTGGCCGAGCGCATCGACGACCCCAAGGCCTTCCAAGCAGCCATGGAGCGCTACCACGCCACCTTCGACGACTTCCACGGAGGGAGCTTCTAGTGATCCACCCCGGGAGGCACGCTCGATGACTGGCCTGCGCATCATGAAGTTCGGCGGCTCAAGCCTGCGCGAGGGCGACGACCTCGTCCACATCGCCGAACTCGTGCGCGACCAACAAGGCCCACGCGTCCTCGTGGTCTCCGCGCTCCAGGGGGTGACCGACCGGCTGCTCGACGCGCTGCCCAAGGTCCGCGACGACCCGGACGCCGTGGACCCCTTTTTGGCCTGGATGCGCGAGCGCCACGACACCGTGCTGGCCCGCTGCGCGCCCACCCTCGTCCAGCAGGGAGCCGAGGAGCTCGAGCCCCTCTACGCCAAGCTCGAACGCCTGCTCTACGGCATCGCCTACACCGAGGAGCTCACCCCCAAGACCCGGGATCTCGGCGTGAGCTTCGGCGAACGGCTCAGCGCGCGCCTGGTCGCCATGGCCCTGCGCGAGGCCGGCGCCCAAGCCCAGGGCCTGGACGCTGACGAGATCGGCATCGTCACCGACGGCACCTACGGGCTGGCCACCGCGCGCATCGAGCCCACCGCCAAGAACCTGGACGCCAGCCTCCTCCCCCTGATCGAACAAGGCACGATCCCGGTCATCACCGGCTACTTCGGCCGCGACGACGACGGCCACGCCACCACCTTCGGCCGCGGCGGCTCGGACTACAGCGCGGCTGTGATCACCCGCGCCCTGGATGCCGAGGCGTTGGAGGTCTGGAAGGACGTGGACGGCTTCCTCACCGCAGACCCCGCCCGGGTCCACGACGCCCGCCCCCTGGCCTACATGACCTACGACGAGGCCGCTGAGCTCGCCTACCTCGGCGCCAAGGTCCTCCACCCGAGGACCGTGGAACCCCTCCACGAAGGCACCATCCCCATCCTGGTGAAGAACACCTTGAACCCCCAAGCCCCCGGAACCCGCATCGGGCCTGCCATCGACCAAGAACCCGTGCACCTGCGCGCCGTAGGCGCCCGCGAAGGCTTCGCCATCGTGCGCCTCCAAGGCAGTGGTATGGCCTACACGCCCGGCGTCGGCCGAGACGTCTTCAAGGCCCTGGGCGATGCGAACATCAACGTGGTCAACATGGCCGCCAGCCAAGCCAGCTTCGCGCTCCTGGTGGACGAGCGGGACGCCGAGCGCGCCCGCGAGCTCATCCTCGAGACCAGCATCCCCACCATCGAGGACATCACCGTCACCACCGGCCTCTCGCTCGTCTGCTTCGTCGGCGAGGAGATCGGCAGCCGCGAGGGCGTGGCCGGCCGCGTCTTCAGCGTCGTAGGCTCGGCTGGCGTCAACGTCGAGATGATCAGCGTGGGTGCCAGCAACGTCGCCCTCGCCTTCGTGGTCCAAGCCGACGACGTCGAGCGCGCCCTGGCCGCCCTCCACGAAGCCTTCCTGGACGACGAGGACGCCACCACCAAGGAGGTGCAAGCCTGACCCGCGAGAGGATCCCCGTGGCCGTGCTCGGCGCTACCGGGGCCGTCGGCCAGCGCTTCATCCAGCGCTTGAGCGACCACCCCGACTTCGAGCTCGCAGAGCTCGTGGGCAAGACGAGCGCTGGCAAGCGCTACGGTGATGCGGTCAACTGGATGCTCGAGGGCGAGGTCCCCGAGGATGCCGCCGACCTCGACGTCGTCGACACCGACACGCCGCTCACCTCCCCGGTGCTCTTCAGCGCCGTGCCCGGCGGCCAAGCCGGCCCCATCGAGACCGCCCACGCCAAAGAAGGCAAGGCGGTGTTCACCAACGCCAAGGACCACCGCATGTCCACGGATGTGCCCCTGATCGTGCCGGATCTCAACCCCGACCACCTCCGCATCGTGGAGGACCGCGACGGCTTCATCGTGGCCAACCCCAACTGCTCAGCCGTCATCGCCACAACACCGCTGGCACCGCTCCACCAGGCCTACGGGCTCGAGCGTGTCCACATCGTCACCCTCCAAGCCCTCTCGGGTGCTGGCTACCCAGGCGTACCCTCGTTGGACGCCGTGGGCAACGTGGTCCCCTACATCGGCAACGAGGAGGACAAGATCGAGACCGAACCCTGCAAGATCCTGGGCCGCGCAGCCGGCACCAGCATCACGCACCTCGACCTGCCCATCAGCGCCACCGCGACCCGGGTCCCGGTCATCGAGGGCCACACCTGCGTGCTCAACATCCAGCTCACCGAGCCCGCCACCCCCTCCGAGATCGCAACCACCCTGGCCACCTACACGCCACCGGAGCCCGTGCCCAGCCTCCACAGCGCACCCGGCCGAACGATCCACGTGCTCGACGACCCCACCCGCCCCCAGCCCAAGCGCGACGCGCTCATCGAGGATGGCATGGGCGTGGCCGTGGGCCGCATCCGCGAGGACCCCCTGTCCACCATCAAGCTCGTGGCCTTGGGCTCCAACACGATCCGGGGTGCAGCCGGCTGCAGCGTGCTCAACGCCGAGCTCGCGCATGCCAACGGGTTGGTGTGAGCGACGAGGAGCGACGGGCTTCCCGCTGGATCCCCATCGCGGAGACGCTCTCCCAGGCTCTCTCCGCCATCCATCCGGGCTGATCTCCATGATTGCGGACCGAGGACGGGTGCGGATGAACGCTCGCTTCGGCGGGGAGGGCGCCCTCGCCCGGCGACTACTTGACCGTTCCCCCCTCCAGCGCGCCCATCTTCATGGGTTCTGGGCCTCGGTTTTAAGCAAGGAACGAGGCGGACACAACCCTGGAGCCTTCAGATGCGGGGCAGCGCCATCGCGCCGGACAAGGAGCAAGCACCATGATCGATCCAGAAAGGAACAACGGCGACTTCGACTTCTTCACCGCCAGCCTCTGCTCCTTGCTCGCCATCAGCGTGGCCCTCTTCCTGGCCCTGGCGGGGGGTTCGCCCCACGAGACCGAGGCGGATGTGCTGGCCTCCTCGACCCAGTCCAGCGCCGACCATCAGGCCTCCGACCCGGCCACCGATGGCGCGACCCAGCTCGCAGAGGATCGTGAGGCGACCGCTGAGATCGACGTGCCCGGCGATGAGGACGCCGTCGCGAATCTCACGGATGGGTCTTAACAGCCTACACGCTCAGTCGATGGTGATCCTGACCAGCGGGGCCCCGTGATCCACGTTTTGACCCTCGCGCACCAGCACCTCGGCGATCTCGCCTGCCCCTGGCGCTCCGATGCGGTTCTTCATCTTCATGGCCTCCACCACCGCCACCGTGTCGCCCTGCTCCACGCGATCGCCCGCTTGGACCGGGGTCTGGGCCACCGTGCCTGGGATCGGGCTCTCCACCACGTGCTCGCCTGCCAGGCTGGCCCCGGCGCTGCGCGCGATGGCCGCGTGCAAGCGACCCTCGAGCACGCGCTCACCCACCTGGACGCGGGCCCTGTCGAGCACCTCACCCACAGGCTCGGTGGCCTTACCAGCGATCTCGACGCCGTGATCCGTTCGCGCCCAGCTCGCCTCCACGCCATCCATGGAGACCCGGCCCTCCTGGCTTGCAGCCCACCGATCCACAAAGGCGGCCATGGCCCCGTGGACGATGCGCCTGTAGGAAGCGATCACGGCCTCATCGATCAAGCCCGTGTGCAGCTGGCCTGCCTGCACGCTCTCCAGGCCGAGCACGTGGTGGAGCAAGCCAGCCGTGGTCGGCCGCGAGCCCACCCGAAGCTCAGCCAAGCCCGCCCGGCACCGGGCCAGAGCGGTGGCGCGGTCCGGGCCATGGGCGATGATCTTGGCCACCAAGCTGTCGTACTGGGCGGGCACCTGGCCGCCAGGCACCAGGGCATGGTCCACGCGCAAGCCAGGGCCCGTGGGGACGTGGACGTGGCTCACCGGGCCTGGGGCTGGTGTGAAGGCGTCCAGGGGGTTCTCCACGTTGACCCGCGCCTCCATGGCCCAGCCATCCATGGCGAGCTCGTCCTGGCGCTTCGAGAGCGATTCGCCGGCAGCCAACTGGAGCTGCCAAGCCACCAGGTCCTCGCCCGTGATGGCCTCGGTCACCGGGTGCTCGACCTGCAGGCGGGGGTTGACCTCGTTGAACACGTACCCTTCGCCGGTGACGAGGAACTCCACCGTGGCCAGGTTGACCACGCCGGCGGCCTCACCGATGGCCAGGGCATCCCGGGTGAGCTCCGCGCGCAGGGCCTCATCCACGCACGGTGCGGGACCCTCCTCGACGAGCTTCTGGTGCCTGCGCTGCAAGCTGCACTCCCGCTCGAAGAGGTGCACGCCATCCCCGTCCTGGTCCATGGCGATCTGGACCTCCACGTGGCGCGGCTGAGCCCACCACCGCTCCAGCAGGACCTCCGGGGACCCGAACGCCGCTGCAGCCTGGGAGCGCGCGTCCTCCCACGCCGTCCCGAGCTGGCTCGGGTCGTCGATGCGCACCATGCCCATCCCACCGCCACCCCGCACGGCCTTGAGCACCGCTGGCGTGCCTGTGCGCTTGAGCGCCTCGCGCGCGGCCTCAAGCGTGGGGAGCGCCCCATCGCTCCCAGGCGTGGTCGGGATGCCCAGCTCGTCGGCCAACTCCAGGGCTCGCGCCTTGTCACCCAGGAGCTCAAGCGCCTTGGGCGGCGGGCCGATCCACGTGAGACCTGCTGCAGCGGTCGCCTCGGCCAACCGCGGATCCTCGCTTAAGAACCCGTAGCCCGGGTGGATCGCCTCGCACCCGGTCTGGACGGCCAGCTCGACGATCCTGTCCACATCCAGGTAGGTCGCCACCGGGGGCCCCCTGCCCAGGCTCACCGACCGATCGGCCAGACGCGTGTGGGGCTGGCCCACGTCATCATCGGCGTGCACCGTCACGGCCCGGACCCCGTGGGCATGGAGCGTACGCACGATGCGAGCGGCGATCTCGCCCCTGTTGGCCACCAGGACCTGGTCGAACATCGCCTGGCACCCGAGCGACCCTTGCTTGAACCCATCGGGCCCACCATCGGCAAGGGACGTGAACAGACCCCTGCCCACCTTCCTACATCGTCGAACTGCGGTACGGAAAGGTTGAAGTAGTCCAGGCCCTCGGGGCATCCGGTGGGTACCAGTGGAACGTGACGCCCTTCTCGTCCCAGCGGACGGTAGCGTGGCCCAGGTGGCCGCGCCATCGTCCACCAGGCAACGCCTCCTCGAGCTCCGCGACCGCTTGGCCGAAGCCCAGCGCGGCGGCGGCCCCAAGCGCATCGAGCGCCAGCACGAGAAAGGCAAGCTGACCGCCCGGGAGCGCCTGGACCTCCTGGTCGACCCTGGCTCGCTTCTGGAGATCGACGCGCTACGCCGGCCCTCGGTGCCCGCCGTAGGCCCGCGGCCCCAGACCCCCGGCGACGGCGTGGTGGCCGGCTCGGCCACCCTGGACGGGCGCCCCATCGCGGTCTACGCCCAGGACTTCACCGTGCAAGGAGGCAGCCTCGGTGCAGCCCACGCGGCCAAGATCTGCAAGACGCTCGATCACGCCCTGGAGTCCCGATGCCCGGTCATCGGCATCAACGACTCCGGTGGCGCACGCATCCAGGAAGGTGTGTCGTCGCTTGCCGGGTACGGGGACATCTTCCACCGCAACGTCCAAGCCTCGGGCCTGGTCCCCCAGGTCACCATCATCGCCGGCCCCTGCGCCGGTGGTGCTGTCTACTCCCCCGCGTTGACCGACGTGGTCATCCAGGTCCAACACACCGCCCACCTCTTCCTCACCGGACCTGACGTGGTCGAGACCGTCACCGGCGAGAAGGTGACCTTCGAGGAGCTCGGCGGCGCCGACGTGCACGCCCGCAAGAGCGGCGTCGTCCACCTGGTCGCCGAGGACGAAGACGACGCGCTGCACCTGGCCCGCGAGGTCCTCACGTATCTCCCGCAGAGCTGCCACGACCCCCTACCCATCCATGATGGACCCGAGGCAGCGCCCAGCCAGGACCCCGTGCTGGACACCTTCATCCCGGACGAGGCCAGCGAGCCCTACCCCGTGCTCGAGATCGTCCGCCGCATCGTCGACGGCGGCCGGCTGCTGGAACTCGGCGCGAGCTTCGCGCCCAACGCGCGCACCTGCCTGGCCCGCCTCGGCGGCGTCCCAGTCGGCATCATCGCCAACGACCCTGGCCACCTGGCCGGCGTGCTCGACATCGGCGCGAGCACCAAGATGGCCCGCTTCGTGCGCCTCTGCGACGCCTTCGGCCTGCCCGTGGTCAACCTCGTCGACGTGCCCGGCTTCCTGCCCGGCACCGACCAAGAGTGGAACGGCATCATCCGCCACGGCGCCAAGCTGGTGTACGCCTACGCCGAGGCCACCGTGCCCAAGCTCACCGTCGTGCTCCGCAAGGCCTACGGCGGCGCCTACATCGCCATGTGCTCCAAGCACCTGGGCGCGGACGTCAACCTCGCCTGGCCCACCGCCGAGATCGCGGTCATGGGCGCAGACGGTGCCGCGCGCGTCCTCCACCGCCGCGAGCTGGCCGAGGCCGAGGACCCCGAGGCACTGATCGACGAGCTCAAGCGCGAGTACGAGGACACGTTCAACACGCCCTACCAGGCCGCTGCCGAGGGCTTCGTTGACGCTGTCATCGAACCCCGCGAGACCCGCCAGCGGCTCATCGCGTCCCTCCAGCGGCTGCGCTCCAAGACCATCGCGCGACCCGACAAGGCGCACGCCAACATCCCTCTCTGACTCACGACCACCCTTGGTGAACCACATGCAGCTACGAGACCGCTTCCTCATCGCCCAACCCGTTGGGTGCGAACCGACGCTGGCACGCGCCGCCACACAGGCCGGCGCCCGGGTCCTGATCGACGCCACGCGCCCCGGCTGGCGCGACCAGCTCGGCGCCGTGGACAGCGACCGCGCCGCCCTGCGCGTACGCCCGGACCAGGCTCCCGAGCCCGGCATCCAGCTCGCCATCTTGGCCCCCTGGACCCTGGACACCAGCGACGTCGCCACGCTCTCGCGCGCCATCGACGCCTGGCACACCCACGGCGTACCCGTGGCCGTCGAGGTACGCACGCGCGCCGAAGCTCGGCGCGCCAAGCAAGCCGGCGCCGAGGCCTTGGTCGCCCGGGGAGCCGAGGGCCCAGGCCGGGTCTCGGACCGCTCCAACCTCGTGCTCCTGCCAGCCCTGGCCGAGCTCGAGCTGCCGCTGATCGCCTGGGGCGGCGCTGGTCCCAACGCCACCGCCGCGCTCCTCGTCGAAGCCGATGCCGTCGTGCTGGACGCCCAGCTCCACCTGCTCCCGGAAGCCGGCGTCCATGAGGGATGGGCTCGCGCGCTGGATGCCTTCGACGGCACCGACGTCAAGGCTCTCGGCACGAGCCTGGACGAACCGTTCCACGTCCACGCCCGCGTGGCCGACAAGCACGTCCACGAGCTCTGGGAAGCCGAGCAAGCCGACACCCAGGGACCCAAGGCACGCCGCACCTGGCTCACAACCCACATCGAGGACGGTCTGGCTGGCTGGCACCAGCCCCCAGGCCAGGGCTTCTTGCCCCTGGGCCACGACGCCGCTCACGCCCGGTTCTTCGCCGAGCTCGGCAGCCTCGAGGCCGTGCTCGCCATGCTGGAGCAGCGCATCCAGCGCCAGCTCACCTCCTTCCCCTTGGTCGAGGACTCGCCCCTGGCCCAAGCCCACGGCACCCGGTTCCCCGTGGTCCAAGGCGCCATGGCCAACGTCAGCGAAGTCCCCGCCTTCGCCAAGGCCGTCGCGGATGCCGGTGGCCTGCCGTTTTTAGCCTTCGCCGCCCTGCGCGAGCACTGGGCCGAGGAGGCGCTCACCGGCACCATCGAGGCCCTCGACGAGGACCAAGCCTTCGGCTGCGGCATCATCGGGCTCGACGTCAACGCCAAGAAGCGTGATGCCCACATCCGCCTGATCAAGAAGCACAAGCCCCCGTTCGCGCTCATCGCCGCCGGCACCGCCGAGCAGGCCCTGGACCTCGAGCAAGCCGGCATCTCCACCTACATGCACACCCCCAGCCAGGGCATCGTCACCCAAGCCCTGGACATGGGCATCAGCCACGTCGTCGTCGAAGGCAGCGAGTGCGGCGGCCACATCGGCAAGCTCCCGAGCCTCGTGCTCTGGGATCTGGCCATCCAGACCGCCGAGGGCCGCGACCCGATCCACCTGCTGCTCGCCGGCGGCGTGAGCGACGAGCGATCGGCCGCCATGGCCGGCGTGCTCGCCGCAGCCACCGACAACGTGCGCGTCGGCGTGCTCATGGGCACAGCGTATCTTGCCACGCGCGAGATCGTCGAGACCGGCGCCATCCCCGCCGCCTACCAGCGCCTCGTGCTGGCCAGCCAGGACACCGCTGTCACAGGCGAGACCGTCGGCATCCGAGCACGCAGCGCGCCCACCCCCTTCACCGAGCGCGTGGTCGACCTCGAGCGCGAGCTCGTGCGCCAAGGCAAGCAGATCCGCGAGCGCAAGGAGGTGCTCGAGCACGAGAACCTCGGCGCCACCCGCATCGCCGCCCGCGGGCTCAAGCGCGGCGACGAAGGCGACTACCACGAGATCCCCACCGACGAGCAGTTCCAGGACGGCAACTACCTCATGGGTCAAGGAGCCGAGCTCCTCGACCACACCTACTCGATCGAGGAGCTCCACCTCCTCGTCACAGAGCACGCGCAAGCCCGCGCTGAAGATGCGGCTGAACGGCTCGCATCCAGCCAACCCACGTTCACCGCGCCCGAGGCGCGGTCTCAACAGCCCGACGACGCCGTGGACCACCACGCAGTCGCAGTGGTCGGGCTTGGCTGCGTGCTCCCTGATGCCCCGGACGTGCCTACGTTCTGGCAGAACCTGCTCGACGGACGCGTCAGCATCACCGAGCTGCCACAGGGCCGCTGGCCCGTGGCCCCCGAGACCCACCTGGGCGACGGGGCCGATGAGACCTACACCGTGCTCGGCGGCTTCATCGACCCAGAACTCGTCACCTTCGACTCGATCCAGTACCGCATCCCGCCCACCGTGGCCGACCAGATGGACGAGAGCCAGCAGTGGACCATCCTGGCCGTGGACCAAGCCCTCCAGGACGCCGGCCTCACCGACCAGACCGACCGGGACCGGTGGGCGGTCATCCTGGGCAACGCGCAAGGCGGCGAGCAGCGCGCCTGGACCGACCGACGCCTGGCCTTGAAGGAGCTCGAGCGCGAGCTCACCACGAACGGTGAGCTCGACGAGACCGCTCGCCAGCACGTGCTCGAGACGATCCAACGCCAGCGCGAGGCCCTGCCCGAGATCACCGAAGACACCATGCCGGGCGAGCTCAGCAACGTCATCGCCGGCCGCGTCTGCAGCGTCTTCGACATCGGCGGACCGGCACGCACCATGGACGCCGCTTGTGCCAGCAGCCTGGCGGCCATCGAGGAGGCCGTGGGTCTCTTGCGCGAGGGCACCGTGGACGTGGCCATCACCGGCGGGGTCGACCGCAGCATGGACCCAGCCGCTTACGCCAAGTTCAGCGCCATCGGCGCGCTCAGCCGCGAGGGCTCCTTCCCGTTCGACGAGCGCGCCAGCGGCTTCGTCATGGGCGAGGGCTGCGGCATCCTCGTGCTCAAGCGCCTCCGGGATGCCATCCAGGACGGCGACCGCATCTACGCGGCCATCCACGGGGTCGGCTCCTCCAGCGACGGGAAGGGCAAGGGCATCACCGCCCCCAACCCCACCGGCCAAGCCCGCGCCGTCCAGTCCGCCCTCGATGATGCCGGCTGGGACCCATCCACCATCACCCTCGTCGAAGCCCACGGCACCGGCACCCCTGTGGGGGATCCTGCCGAGGTCGAAACCCTTGAGAACATCCTCTCCGGCACCCAGCCCGGCTCGGTCGGCCTAGGAAGCGTCAAGGGCAACATCGGCCACCTCAAGGCCGCGGCTGGGGCTGCAGGCATCCTGAAGGCCACGCTGGCCATCCACCACGGCCTCCAGCCCCCCACGGTCATCCAAGACCCAACGAGCAAGGTGGACTGGACCACCAGCCCGCTGCAAGTCGTCCGTGAGCCGACCCCCTGGCAGGACGACCACCGCCGCGCCGGCGTGAGCGCCTTCGGCTTCGGCGGCACCAACAGCCACATCCTCCTCTCAGCCCCACCGCTCGCAGGAGCCAAGGCACCCGAGCCGCGCCGCGATGGCCCCCGGCTCGGCCTCAACGTGGTCAGCGGTGAGAGCCCGAAGGCGGTGCTGGCTCAGCTCGACCAGGACCCATCCACGTGGACCTGGGATCCAGAGGCCCCCGTCCGGCTGGCCATCAGCGAGCAGGCCGATTTAGACACGGCCCGCAAGGTCCTCACCGGCGAGCTGCCCCCCGAGCTCGCGCGCCCCAGGGGTGTCGCGTTCGCCACCGGAGGCGGCGATGGTTCCCTTGCCCTGGTGTTCCCCGGCCAGGGCAGCCAGTACCCCAGGATGGCCCTGGAGCTGGCTGAGCACTTCCCCGCGGCTCGCGAGATCCTGGACCGCGCCGACCAAGCCCTCACACCGCTCATCGGACGCGCGCTCAGCGAGCTCCTGGAGCTCGAGGGCGAGGACGGCCAACGGGCGCTCACCCCCACCGAGGTCTGCCAACCCGCCGTGCTGACCGCGGACATCGCCGTGCTCGCCGTGCTCGAGGAGCTCGGCGTCCAACCTGACGTCGTCGCCGGCCACAGCCTGGGCGAGTACGCAGCACTCGTGGCCGCAGACGTGCTCACCTTCGAGGACGCCCTCCACGCCGTGAGCGCTCGTGGCCGCGAGATGGCCGACGTCGAGGTCGACGACCCCGGTGGCCTCGTGGCACTGCGCGCGGATCGCGCCCAAGCAGAGGAGCTCCTCGAGGGCTTGGACGCCTGGCCCGCCAACGTCAACGGGCCCGAGCAGACCGTCGTGGCGGGCACCACCCCCGCGCTGGAAACGATCCAAGAGCGCGCCGAGCAAGCCGGCATCCAAGCCAGCCAGCTCCCGGTCTCCGCCGCCTTCCACAGCCCCATCGTGGCCCCGGCCACCGAACCCCTCAAGCGCGTGCTCGACCGCATCCCCGTGGATGCACCAAGCATCCCGGTCATCGCCAACGTCACCGGGCAACCCTACCCGGACGACCCGGACGCGATCCGGTCCCTGCTCGCCGACCAGGTGGCATCGAGCGTCGAGTGGGTGGCCACCATGGAGGCCTTCGAAGCCATGGGCGTCAACCTCGTCATCGAGGCCGGCCCCAAGCGCGTGCTCACGAACCTCTCGCTGGCCAACCGACCCGACACCCCGGCCGTACCCACCCTGCACCCGCGCACCGGCGAGCAGGCCCAGTTCACCCAAGCCCTGCTGGCACTCGCCGCCCACGGCCGGCTGCCGCTTCGGGAACCCACGCCCCTGGCCCCAGGCCCCGAGCGATCCACCCGGCGCCAACCCACCCGCTCGGCCCGTGCACCCGACCATGCCACGCGCCCTGCCCGCCAACCCGACGCCCGGCAAGCCCCCGCCCAGCGCACGTCTAGCGGCTCGAACGGCCGCGCCCAAGCCCCAAGCGAGATCGTGGTCACCGGTGTCAGCCTGGGCCTGCCTGGCCAAGACGACCCGTTCACCCCCGACGGCGTCCAAGCGCTGCTCGAGGGACGCAACCTCATCGACCGGATCCCGGTCGAGCAGCGCGAGCGCATGGTCGCCATGGGCATCACGCGGCTCGTCAAAGACGCCCCCACCGGGCCCGAGCTGCGCACCATCGAGGACCCGGACGACGTCGTCCAGCTCGCCGGCCGCCTAGCTGACCCAGACCTTTCCTCCTACGCTGTCGAGGAGGACTGGATGGACGGGGCCGATGCCACCGCCAAGCTCGCTGTGGCCGCGGCCCTCAACGCGCTGACCGACGCCAGCATCCCGCTGGTCCGCGAGACCCGCACCACCAGCACCGGTGCCGAGCTCGAGGGCGGCTGGGTGCTCCCCGAGCCCCTCCAAGAGGGCACGGGCGTCATCCTTGCAAGCGCCTTCCCAGGCTACGACTCCCTGCTCGAAGCTGCCACCGGCCCCGGGCACAACGGTGCGCCGGCGCCTCGCGGCGCCGACGGTCGACAGGCGGTCGTGAGCTACCTCGCAGACCTACTCCCCAGGCTAGAGGACAAGGGGGACCGCGAGGAGGCCCTGAGGCTCTTGACCGAGCTGGACCTCTCGGCCCCCAGCCAACCCGCCACGAACGGCTCGCCAGCCAGCCACGCGTCGAACGCGCCCAGGTCGCGCTCCGATGGCTCGAGCACCGGCGAGGGGTTCTCGCGCGGCTTCCTCTTCCGCGCGCTGGCGCTCGGACACGCACAGCTCGCCCAGCTCATCCGGGCACGCGGCCCCAACCTCCAGGTCAACGCGGCCTGTGCGAGCACCACCGCTGCGCTGGCCATGGCCCAGGACTGGATCGAGCAGGGGCGGTGCGAGCGCGTCATCGTGGTCGGCGCGGATGTGGCCGGCAACGAGCAGCTGCTCCCGTGGGTCGGTGCCGGCTTCCTCAGCGCCGGTGCGGCCACCACGAGCAAGGAGGTCACCGAGGCCGCCCTCCCCTTCGACCAGCGCCGCCACGGCATGCTCATCGGCAGCGGCGCCATGGCGCTCGTGCTGGAGACCGAGGCCAGTGCCCAGGCCCGGGGCAAGACGCCGCTGGCCCGGCTCGTAGGCACGCACTTGGCCAACAGTGCCTACCACGGCGCGCGTCTGGACGCCGACCACGTCTCCGAGGAGACCGGCACGTTCCTCCAGCGCGCCTGCCAGCGCCTCGGCATCGACCAAGAGGCGCTTGCACGAGAGCTCGTGTTCGTGAGCCACGAACCCGCCACGCCAGCCCGCGGCGGCTCAGCCGAAGCCGAGGTCCGAGCGCTCAGAGCCGGGCTCGGCGACCATGCCAGCGACGTGCTCATCACGAACACCAAGGGGCTCACCGGCCACGCCATGGGCGCTGGCATCGAGGACGCCATGGCCGTCGAGTTGCTCCGCCAACGGCGCGCTCCGCCCGTGGCCAACCTCACCGACCCAGACCCGGGCTTCCAGGACCTCTCGTTCAGCCAGGGAGAGGCCACCGAGCGCCGCTTCTCGCTCCGGTTCGCAGCCGGCTTCGGCAGCCAGCTCGCACTGGTCCTCTTCGAGCGAACCAGCCAGACCCCAGGTGCCCTGGACCAAGCGCGCTTCGATGCGTGGTTGGAGGGCGCCTGCGGCACCGGCGCGCGAACGGAGCGTCGCGATCGGGTCCTCCGCGTCGTTCGAGCGCCAACGGAGCGCCCTGCGGGCGCTAGAACGGAGGATGGCGGGGTGCAAGCCCAAGCAGCGGCTCCCACGCAAGCAGCCGCTGCTGACCAGCAACCCGCCAACCAGGCGTCTAGCGCGGATCCGCCGCGCTCCACTGACCAGGTCGACGTGACACAGTTGCTCGTCGAGCTGGTGAGCCGCAAGACCGGCTACCCCGCCGACGTCATCGATCCCAGCATGGATCTCGAGGGCGACTTGGGCGTGGACACGGTCAAGCAGGCCGAGGTGCTCGCCGAGGCTCGCAAGGAGCTGGACATCCCGCCCATCGAGGGGCTAAGCCTGGCTGATGTGCCCACGATCGCCGATGCCGCAGCCCTGCTGGCACGTCACACAAGCTCAGCAGGGGAGCAGCCTCCGGCCGCACAAACGGCGGAGGGCGGGGTGCAAGCGCAAGCAGTGGCACCCGAGCAAGCAGCCGCTGCTTCCGAGCAACCCGCCAACCGCGCGTCTAGTGAAGCTCCACCGAGCTCTCATGACGAGCTCGATGTCGAAGGGTTGCTCGTCGAGCTGGTGAGTCGCAAGACCGGCTACCCCGTCGACGTCATCGATCCCAGCATGGATCTCGAGGGCGATTTGGGCGTGGACACGGTCAAGCAAGCCGAGGTGCTCGCCGAGGCTCGAAAGGAGCTGGACATCCCGCCCATCGAGGGGCTAAGCCTGGCTGACGTGCCCACGATCCAGCGCGCTGCTGCGCTCTTGAAGAAGCACGTTGGCCCGCCACCGGAGAGCACTGCAGGCGAGCAACCGCGCACGCCAGAGGCCCCCGCTGAGGACACCGCAGCCCCGGCGAGCAAGCTCGCCACGACGGTGCTGTCCACCCGGGAGGCGCCACCAGCACCGTTGCTGCCCGAGGGCACCCGGGTCTGGACCGGTGGCGCGCTTCCCAGCTCGCTCACCGAGGCCATCTCCGCCCGCGGTGGCATCATCGTGGACGAGGAGCCGGAGCTTGTCGTGCTGCCAGCCGATGGGTTAACCAGTGATCCAAGCGAGCTTGTCGCGCTGCTCGAGGCGCTGCAGAACGCGCCGGCCGAGGCTCGCGTGGTCGTGCTGGCCCAAGCCGGCAGCGATGCAGCGGGTGGGCTGGGACCCGTGGCCGCGACGCTGAGCGAGGAGGGTCGCAACGTGCGGGGCCTGCTCGTCGAAGGCCGGCTGGAGGCCGAGCGCATCGCTGATGAGCTCCTGCGCGACACCCAGGAGACCGTGCTGCTCTCGGAGCCGTCCAGGCGCGTGAACGCGCTTGCCCCAGCTCGTAAGCCAGACGGCCACGGGCTCGAGCAGGGAGCCGTCGTGCTGGCCATCGGTGGTCTGGGCGCGGCGGTGGAGCCCTGCCTGGCTGCCCTGGTCGACGGGCGCGAGGCGACGCTCGTGGTCGTGGGCCGCAGCGAGGCCAGCGATCCTGGCCTCGACCCGGACGACGAGGACGCCATCGCGGCCCTGCGCACCGAGCTGCTCGACCAAGCCCGCCAAGCCGGAGAGGTCAAGCCCGCCGAGGTCGAGGCCCAGGTCCAGGCCCGCATCCGCCAAGCTCGCCGCGCCCAAGCCCTGGCCCGCCTCCAGGCCGTCGCGGACGTCGCGTACCTGCGCTGCGATGCCACCGACCCGGACGCCCTCTCGGCGCTGGTCGATGAGGTGCGCGAGGCCCACGGCGAGCCGAGCTGGGTCGTCCACGGCGCCGGCATCGAGCGCTCCCGGGCCTTCGACCAGAAGCCCACCGACGAGATGTCGGCTGTGCTCTCGGCCAAGCTGGCCCCTGTGCGTCTGCTCACCGAGCTCCTGCCAGAGGCCCACCACGTGGGCTTCGGGAGCATCGCTGGGGTGACCGGCAACCCCGGCCAGGCCGACTACGCCCTGGCCAACGGCGCGCTCACCAGCCTGCTCGAGGGCGTGGACGGGACCGTGATCCACTGGACCGCCTGGGATGCCGCCGGCGGCATGGCGGACAAGGACTCCGTTCGCACCGTGCTCGAGCAGCGCGGCATCGCGTTCATCGACCCCGCTGAGGGTGCGCGCATCTTCGCCGAGCGCGCCGGCACCCCCGGCGCGTTCTGCGTGAGCGAACTCACGCCTGAGCAACCCCTGGCCTCCACCAACGAGGGTGGACGGCTGGTTCTCCAGGGCGACGAGGCCTTCCTGGTCGACCACCAGGTCAACGGGCGACCGCTCACCCCGGGCGTGCGCCAGCTCGAGGCCATGGTCGACAGCGGACGAGCCAAGGGGCTCGCACCCGAGGGCCTCTCGGCCATCCGGTTCGAGGCCCCCCTCTGGGTCACCGAGCCCACCCAGGTCGACGTCGTGCTGGACGGCGAGAAGGTCAGCACCCAGCGCGAAGGCCGCACCCACGCCCGCGCCGTGCTCGCGCCGGGAGACGGTGTCAAGCCCCAGCCAGCGCCTGAACCGCCGAGAGGCGAGATCGGCAAGGAACGCATCTACGAGCTCCTCTTCCACGGCCCCAGCTTCCATGTGCTCGAAGCTGCGGATCCAACCGAGGACCGGGTCGTGGCCCGAGCGCATCTGGATACCGGTGGTGGCGCGCCGTGGGCGCTGGCCGTCGAGGCGATGATGCAAGCCGCTGGCCTCGGTGCCGCCCAGCCAGGCCAGACCGTCCTGCCCACAGGCATCGAGGAGATCGAGATCCGCGGACCCATCGCGAGCCCCGAAGCGATCCTCGTAGCCGAGCGCGTGGCCACGGATGCGCTGGGCTCGGTGTGGGATGCCACGCTCCACGTGGACGGCGAACCCGCCGTGATCGCGCGAGCCATCCGGCTCCAACAAGCCGCCACCCTACCCGAGCTGGCAGGCGAGCTCACCGAGCTGCCCGGGCAGACTGGCACCCGGCTGAGCGTGCACCCCATCGCCCCGCATGAGCCCCGGGACCCACGGGCCAAGCGGGCAGCCGACAGGGCCGCGGGCCAACGCGCCGCGGTGGACGCGCTACGCCAGGTCCACGGTCGCGAGGTGGCCGTCGAGCGCGACGACGACGGACGCCCGCACCCGGTCGACGCACCAGGCAGCCTATCGATCACGCACGGCCATGGGCTCGCCATCGCTGCCGTCCACCCAGAGGCCACAGGGCTCGGCGTGGACCTCGAACGCGTGGAAGCACGCTCCAACGCCTGGGCCGAGGACCACCTCACCTCTGATGAGCGCGGCATGGTGGCCCACCACGGGCCCGACCCGGACACGGTCGCCACGCTCATCTGGACGCTCAAGGAGGCGGCCAGCAAGGCGCTGGGCACGGGCCTTTCGATCCCCAGCAAGGAGCTAGAGGTCATCGAGTTGGGCGATGGTACGGCGACGATCCAAACGCCTGAAGGGGAGCTCGAGGCGCGCTGGCTGGTCAGCCAGGGCGTTGCTGTGAGCTTGGTCGTCAGCCCCTAGGCGGCCATCGCCCCCGTTCGGTGCGCCAGCGCGGCCCAGCCGCGCCCCGAATGGCGAGCATGGGCCTCGACCCTGCGCCGCCGCGCTGGTCTCCAGTCGAAGACCCAGCCAAGGGTTCAAGACCCCGTGGGATGCTGTCCCATGTATGCAGGCTGTTCTGTCGGCTCCGTTCGGACACGTGCGGATCACGGTGGAGGGGGGGTCGGTCACCAGCGTCCAACTGGGCAGCGAGGAGCTCTCAGACAGCATCCCGGAGGAGTTCCCTCCCTACGTGGTCACGGCGGTCCAAGCCTACTTGGAGGGCCGCGCTCCACGTCCTGTCACGCCTACGAAGGCCGAAGGGACCGAGTTCCAGCAGTCGGTCTGGGATGCCCTGGCCGACATCCCGCCTGGCAACGTCTTGACGTACGGGGAGTTGGCCGGCAAACTGGGCAAACCAGGTGCAGCGCGAGCCGTGGGCCAAGCGCTGCGCAACAACCCGCTGCCGCTGATCTGGCCCTGCCACCGCGTCGTGGCCAAAGATGGCCTCGGGGGCTTCGGTGGTGCCAGCCAACGCGACGATCCCGAGGACCAGGAGCAGCTCGGCATCAAGATGGGGTTGCTCAAGCACGAGACCGGCATGGTCCGGAAGCGAGCCAAGGGCGACGATCGCTCGTAGGTCCCAGCAGGAGCCGCAAGCTTCTCAAACTCGGACGCGTTCGTCGGGCCCGTGCTCCAGGATACCGTCGTGGGCGTGCTCGGAGCGGTGCTCATCGTGGGCTCCATGGTGGCCTTCATCGAGATCGAGCTCGATGCCGCCTCCCCGACCGGTGACGACGGCAGCCCCGTCGACGGGATCACCGGACCACCCCCGGAGCTCGGCAAGACCTCCTGGCGCGCATCCGGATGCGAGGCGGTCTCACTCGTCTGGAACCCACCCCTGAGCTCTCTGGAAGCCTTCACGGGGCCCTGGGAGCCAGCCGAAGGGCCCTTACCTGGTCGAGGGATCTTCGTGCTCTTCGCCTACCGGTGTCCACGCGCCGCGTTGGACGGGCTGGCCATCGGACCGCCCTCGGGGGCTGCCGCGATCATCCCCATCCAGGAGCCCGACGACGAGCGCAACGTCACCGCACGAACCGGCTGGTCGGCCATCCCGGAGTGGGTCGGGGCAGCCGGGTCCTCGGTCTTCGAGGCGTTCGCCGAGCACGGGTTCAACGTCGTACCCGGCAGCGGTTCCGTGTCGAGCTCGGATGCCCTGGCAGGCACCCAGGTGCGCATGGTCGTGGAGACCGAGGCTGGACGCCTGGAGGCCACCAGCCTCATCACGGGCTCATCCCAAGCGCGGGATGTGCAAGGAGGGCTGGTGAGCACGAACGAGGAGACCTTCGGCGTGTTCAGCGGGCCTGAGTCCATGCAACGCCAGACCAGTGGACAGGCTGTCGTTCGCACCTCGGGGACCACGTGGGTCGAGCGCCTGGGGTTGGAAGCGGCCCCCCAGAGCGTGGCCTACGACACCCAGATGCAGTGGGACTTCACAATCTTCAGCGAGCCGTTCGATGCGAGCTAGGCCGCCGCAGAGTCGGATCGAGCGGTCAGGCTGAAGCGCTCTTCGCTGGGACCTCGTCGGCTTGCTCGTCCATGTCCCGGGCCATGGCCTCGAAGAACCCGTCCCACATCTTGTCGATCTCCCGGCGGACCAGGGGCTTGGCCAGGTAGAGCATGAGCTTGTGCTTGAGCTTGGGCGCTCCGATGTGGTAGTCCACCTCGAGCACGCTGCTCGTCGCATCCTTCCCGGGCAGCAGGCGGTACTCGTACGTGCCTGCGTGGCGGTCCTTGGTGTCGTGGAGCTGGGCCGTCCAGGCGTGGTCGTCGGGCGCGAGTTCCACCCGGGCCCAGCCCTCCCCCGAGCGGCCCACGGTGGCCAGCTGAGCGTCCAGGATGACGTGGTCCTCGCCGCGCTCACGCACGGTGCGGTGCTGGATGATCGCGCCGGCGCGCTCGTGGTCCTGATCGTCGTAGTCGGTCAACCAGTCGTAGGCAACATCTGGGGCGTACGGGATGCGGCGCTTGTACCGGACGCGGACCGTGTCGACCATGGTGGGTGGATGGATGGGGAGGGGAAGAGGCTTGTGGCTCGGCCGATGAGGGCGGCTCAGAGGCCCACGGCGAGCTGGTAGAAGAAGGCGGCAGCGGCCAGGATGCCCAGCACCGCGACGAACTCGTTGTTCAGGAGCTCGTCCAGCCAGTGCGTGGAAGGGGACTCTGCCATGCACCCTGGTTGTCCGGGATGGGTGACATGCCTTGTGGAAGCCCCGGTCGAGGGAGTTGACACATGCTCGGCCAGGCTGTCAGGTCCAAGGAGGCCGGCCCGGCCAACCTGCCAGCGGGCTCATGGGCTCGCTGTGGCTCGGATCCGCTCCTGGATGACGCCGTCGAGCCAGCTGGTCTCGTGGCGGGCGCGCGGGAACACGGTCCAGACGCGGTCCACACCCTGGATGTCCAAGGCCTCCTGGCGGATCACCTCCACCTCGGCCAGGGTCTCGGCCCAGAGACCGATGCCCACGCGGCCCGTGCCGGGCTCCCTGGGGATCATGGTGTGGACCAGGCGCTCGGCGAACCGGCCCTTGAGCGCGTTGGCCAGGCCTTCTGGCGCATCCGGGCCGAGCACGGCGAAGAGCGTGAAGGGGATGACACCGGTGACGCGAGAGCGGTCCACGCGTGGGACCACGAACAGGCTGCCCTCCTCGATCATCCGGTCGAACCGGCGCTTGACGGTCCGATAACTCACGCCTACCTCCTCGGCCACCTCCTGGAGCGAGCGATCGGCCTGGCCGCGCAGGGCTCGCACGATGCGCCAATCCAGGTGCGTGAGCTCGCGCGTGGGGTCTGGCAGCGGTGGCTCGAACACGCGCGCCGGTGAGGGGTCCTCGAGCATCCGGGAGAGCAGGTCGAGGCGTCGCTGCCGCTCGCTCTCGGAGCGCCAGCAGAGGACCACGACCACCAGCCCCCCATGGAACTCCATGACCTCGGCCACCCCGTCGACCAGAGCCATCTCCTCCAGGGCTTCCTGGAGGACCGCCTCGGCGGGTGGATGGAAGGCCCAGGCGGCGATCTCCAGCTCCCCATGGCGAGGGTTCGGGTAGGCCTGGTAGCCGTCGATGACGCCTGTGGCCTCCATGTGCTTGAGGCGCTCGCTCACGGTCTCGGCGGTAACGTCGACGACCTTGGCGATCGTCGAGGGCCGCAGAGCGTCCACGCCGCGCGGTCGCCGGCCCCAGGGCGTGTAGCCCATGGTGGCCAGGATCTGGAGGTCCAGGGCATCCACGCTGGGCACAGGAACGGGGAGGGGATAAGGATTGGTGGGGCCCCACAACGCCTAAGTGCCCCTCCACCCCCTCCCCCCCATGCGCTTGGGACCCCTTGCTGCTGTGCTCCTCCTGCTGACCGTCGGCCTGGCCGGCTGCATCGGCGGGGAGGACGGTGAGTCCATCGACGAGGCGAGCCAGGCAGCCGACGAGCTTGGCAACGTCAGCTACGAGGTACCCGAACCGGACCCGTCCATCGGGCTCATCGAGTGCAGCACCCTGGTCCCCACCATCAGCCAGGACGTGGAGATCCACGTGCGCCTGGTCCAGCCCGACATCGACGGACCCGTCCC
>CAYNEI010000015.1:2830-4008 GCA_964396185.1 uncultured Thermoplasmatales archaeon | reverse complement strand
GGACCCGTCCCGGTGATCGTCGAGTTCACCCCCTACAACGCCCCGGGCCGAGCCATGGTCGTCGAGCCCATGGTCTCCGAGCCCGGCGGCACCTTCGTGCGCGAGTTCGTCCAGCGCGGCTTCGCCTTCGCCTACGCCGACGTTCGCGGCACGGCAGACTCCGGCGGCTGTCTCGACCTGCGCGGCCAGATCGACATCGAGGACGCCGGCGCGCTCACCGCATGGCTGGGAACCCAGGACTGGAGCAACGGGAAGGTCGGCTTCATCGGTGCCAGCTACCCCGGCAGCGAGGCCCACATCGCCGCGCTGGCCAACGACGAGCACCTGGGTGGTGTCATCCCGGTGGTGGCGTCCACGAGCTTCTACAACTACCACCACAAGGCCGGCGTGCCGTACAGCAACCACCTCGCCACGAACGCAGGCTACACCGCCTTCGCCACCGCACCCACATCGAACCCGCAGTACGAGAACTGGCTAACCCGGCAAGCCTACGAGGGCGTCGAGTGCGACCAGGAGGACCACCTTGCCCGTGGCCTGGACCAGTCCGGCACATACGACTCCTGGTGGCGTGACAGGGACCTGCAGTGGCGCACCAGCGCGGTCGAGGTGCCCGTGCTCATGGCCCAGGGCCTGGCCGACTGGAACGTCAAACCAGACCACATCGCCACCTGGTTCAACGACATCGACACCAACAAGACGCTCATCGCTGGCCAGTGGGGCCACCAGTACCCAGCCGATGCCGAGGAGGCCTACGGCGACTGGTGGGCCCTGGCAGCCGCATTCTTCGATGAGACCCTCAACGGCGTCCACACCGGCCTCTTCGACCAGGACCGCGCCTACGTCCAGGACACCACCGGCACCTGGCACACCTACGCCGAGGCCTGGCCGCCGCTGGATGCGTCCTGGACCGTGCTCAACCTCACCGGCTCAGGGCTGGAATGGACCGCCCCACCCTCCGGCGAGCTGACCTGGCACCCCGAGGCCTGGGATCGGGACATGGACGAGGACGACCAAGTGATCTTGGAGGGCCCCGTGCTCGACGAGCGCCTCCATCTCTCCGGCACCCCGCACCTGAACCTCACCGTGGTGACCGAGGCCGAGAACGTCCACCTGGTGGCCGTGCTCGAGGTCCAGCGCGACGGCGAGTGGGTGCGCGAGAACTACGGCTACCTCAACCC
>CAYNEI010000015.1:0-2730 GCA_964396185.1 uncultured Thermoplasmatales archaeon | reverse complement strand
GGAAGCGAACATTCATGGTCGCTGACCCCCCATCTGAGAACGTGAGCCTGGACCGCCTCTACCGCCTGATGATCCTCCTCTCCATCCTCGGGTTCAGCATCGCTGCCCTGGGCCTCGTGGGCGAGCTTCTGGGCTGGTGGAACGACATCGGGGAGTGGAGCATGGCCGTAGGGATGTTCTTGGGCGTGCTCACCGCTGTCATCGCGGTCATGATCGGCTCGACCCGGGGACAAGCCCGCCGCATCGCGGATGCCGTGCTTGACAACAACGGGAAGCTGGATGAGGCCAACGGCAAGCTCGACCGGACCAACGAGCAGCTCTTCCACATCGACGGCAAACTGGAGAAACTGGACACCCTGGACGTGATCCAGGTCAACCTCGACCATCAGACCGGCGTCATGGGCCGCCAGGTCCAGCTGCTCACGGCCATCCGCGACCTGTTTTAGAGGGACCAGGTGACCAGCACAAGCGCCCGTGCGGCTCCGTAGCCCCATACCCACAGGGGCGAGGTGATCCAGGCGGCCAGGGTGCGGGCGCACTTGAGGCTGGCCTAAGTGGGAAGTTCATCACCGAGGAGGATCGTTGGGGCGTATGGCCAAAGGAACACTGCGCAGAGCGCTGGTAGGTTGCATCTTCATTGCCGGTGTGATGGCGATCTTCCCAGCGGTTCTCCTCATATACGGGATTCTGGAGGGCACGGCGGGGGGTAGCGAGTTCGGCCAACTTGCTGGTGCTACAGCCACCGCACTCGCCACCATAGCGATTGCCGGTGTTACCTTCCTCCTCGTTGACCGCACACGTGACATGGCGCAGGCGAACCTGCAGCTGACACGCCTCCGTGAGATCGAGCATCAACGAGATAGGCCTTGGCTGGAGCTTGTCCGGGGAACCTATGGCCGGGATATCGATGGTGACCTTGTCCACGAGGCAGCGCTGTTCGATGTCATGAATGTCGGTCGGGTGCCGGCACACATCCGCCTGATCGGTTTGGTGAGTCTCGAGGATGGTCGAGAGATCATGTCGAATGATCCCTTCGTCGTCCACCCCCCGTCCCGCCAAGACGGCGAGTTGCGACTGGATCCAGGAGAAATGGTCTCCATCCAAGCCCCCTTTGCTCGGGTGAGTGACTTAGTGCCTGGCACCCCTGTCGCCCTCGTCGTCAAGCCGGTGGGATCGATTGCCGCGGCCACGACTAGATTTGATTACCCTGGCGTTGGTGAACAGAAGCATCTCGCGGATCGCCTACCCCTAATCGCGTACGTTAACCGAGGGGTGGGCCCCGTGTAGGTCCTCTCCGCTGGCTCGTCGCTGGAACAACGCCACCAGAACCGTTTTAGCCTCCCTGTCCCACTCGCCCCCGAGGCGCATGATCGGAGGCTCCAGAACCGTCCCCCTACTGGCCATCCTGGCCACAACGCTCCTGCTGCTCGCCCCTGGCGCAGCAGCCCTCGAGATCGCCACCAAGGGCATCAAGGCCCAACCCTCGGCCGAGTACTCCCCCAACACGGCCTGGGAGCTCGGCTACTACGGCTGCGGCGTGACCGTGGCTGTCTTCGACAACGGTGTCGATGACAAGCACCCCTACCTCGACGGCAAGGTCGTAGCAGGGCTGGACACCACCGCCACCGGTGCCATGTGGACCATGGCCAACGGCGGCAACCCCCAGCCCCTGGCAGGCACCCACGGCACGCCTGTGGCCGGCATCGCCGTCAGCCACGCTGGCCAGCCCTTCTTCGCGCCTGAGGACGCCCCGGACTACCCCGAGGACGCGCGCGTCGGCGTGGCCCCGTGCGCCTGGATGGTGGACGTCCAGTTCAGCGATGTCGCCTCGGACGACGACTTCACCACCGACGTCCTTCAAGCCTTCCAGTGGGCCATCGACCACGTGGACGACGACTGGGGCGACGACGACCCGAGCAACGACGGCATCGACATCATCACCATGAGCTGGAGCCCCAACGACGAGACCGACGGCACCCACCCCATCTGCCAGGCCGCCAACGAGGCGGTGGACGCCGGCATCGTGGTGCTCGGCTCGGCCGGCAACTCCGGCAGCGTCGAGGCCCCGGACCTCGGCTGCCCCACAGGCGCGGATGGGGCCATCAGCGTGGCCAACATCTGGAACCAACGCACCATCGACAGATCGGACGACGAGATCCAGCCATCCAGCACCTGGGGCCCGCGCACCGACGACGGCGACAACCACACCTACGAGGAGCTCAAGCCCGACATCGCCGCCCCTGGCCACCTCGTCGTGAGCACGGGTGCCAGCTTGGCCGACGGGACCGAGTTCCAGCTCGTCTGCTTCGGCCCGGAGGAGACCACGGTCCCCACGCCCGTCGGTGGCATCCAGGCCCCATTCCAGTGCGAGCAGAGCTTCGGTGGCACGAGTGCTGCCACGCCCATGACCGCCGGCGTGGTCGCCCTCATGCTGGATGCCAACCCCGAGCTCACACCGGCCGAGGTCAAGGAGATCCTCCACCAGACCGCCATCCCCTGGGACGACCAGGAACCCGACAACGCCACCACCAGCGCGAAGTGGCACCACCAGCTCGCCTACGGCCAGATCGACGCCTACGCCGCCGTCAAGATGGCGCTCGAGTGGCCCGGCATGGACCTGGGCGCTGACACGGATGCTGACGGCGTGCGCAACGTCGTGGACGCCGCCCCCTTCAACGCCCTGATCCGCGACGTCGTCGTGCCCGAGGAGCTCGAGCCCGCAGGCGAAGG
>CAYNEI010000014.1:0-59051 GCA_964396185.1 uncultured Thermoplasmatales archaeon | reverse complement strand
GCACATCTGTCTCGCCCTTAGGCGCTCGACCCTCTTGTTGGTTGCCCGAGGGCCGCTGCACGGTCAAACGTTCCATCCAAGCAGTTCAAGACCCCCCAGAGAGCTGTTGGGCGCATGCGGCCGGCTGCGGGCATCTGGCTGATCGTGGGCCTTGCGTTGTTGATCGCCCCAGCGATCTCGGCCGAACAGGACGGCTCGCCCCAGGCAGACCTGGTCGAGTCCAGCATCCTGCTCGATGTGGAGGATCTAGAGGCGCCCGTCGAGCCTGGCGGTAACGCCGTGCAGGGAACCTGGTCGCTCCTCTTCGAGACCCAATCCCCGGCAGCAGGCGAGGTCACCATCTACCTGGAGGCCATCGACGTGCCGGAGGGCTGGAGCCTGGCGATCGAGCCCACAACGGTGACCATCGAGCTGCTTGACGTCCCAGATCCAGGGGTGAGGCAAGCCTACGAGGCCCACGGCACATTCAGCGTCCAAGCCGATGCAGACCGGCCGGCATTCGTTGGCGAGCGGGCCACCGTGTTCGCCTGGACCGACGGGAACGCCGCCGTCGATGCTGCGGAGGCGAGCGACCCCTTCTTCCTGTGGGCCGATTGGCGGCCGGGGTTCACCGCTGACCCGCTCCCGATCCGGGAGAGCGAACAGGGGAGCTCCGTGGCAGCCGTGAAGCTGGAGAACCAGGCCAACGGCCCAGCCCGCTTCACCCTGGAGCAGATCGATGGCCCGGACGGGTGCGAGATCTTCGCGCCCTCCAGTGCGATCGTGCTGCCACGGGCCCAGAGCGGCGTCCACGAGATCGAAGTGTACTGCGGAGGCGATGCCCCCCCAGGTCCTGTCAGCGCGTGCATCGTGCAGACCTACGCGCCGGATATGGCCCAGGAGACCCGGCAACGGGGCGTGGTCTGGACGGTGGACACAGGTCTCTTCGGTGAGTCGGCCACGAAACCGAGCGGGTGTGCAGGGGAGGATGCGGTGGCCGATGCCAACGCGACCCCACTGGGCGGCGCGGTGGTGGCGGTGGCCGTGCTCGGGGCGGTGGCCTTGGCGCGGGTGCCCTCGATGCGGGCTTGAGCGCCCGCATCTCGGTCCCCACTCGACGCGTTCGCTCCCTAGATGATCCCCATCTCGCCGAGCTTCTCCGGGAGGTAGGTGTCGGTCACGAAGTCCAGACCGTACTTGGCCAGGGCCTGCTGCTCGGACTTCTTGCCGAGCTCGATCTGGAACTCGATCTCGCCCTGCCAGTGATCGTCCTTGAACCGGGGGTCGGTCAGCTCGGATTTGAGCGCGCGCATGTCCTGCTCGGTCAGGTCGTCGGAGGGCAGGTCGTAGTTGACGATGTCGCTGGGCGTGATGCCCAGGTACTGGGCACCAGGCGTGGCCAGGTACTCGCTGATATGCGCCGTCTTGATGGCGCCGTAGGCCACGCTGGCGAAGATCCGATACGACCATGGATCCCCATCCGTGAACACGATGGTGGGGAGCCCGAAGGACTCGTTCAAGCGCTTGAGCAAGCGCCGGGTCGAGCGGGCGGGTTGGCCCTTGAGGTGCACGAGCAACGCGCGGTGGGACTCGTCGAAGCCGTTCTCCACGAGCCGGTCGAACATACCGCCGGTCTCCACGGCGATGACGAAGTCGCAGTCGATCTCCCGGAACCGGAGCTTCTCCTCCTCGACGCTGTAGGGGACCGAGTAGCCGGCATCGCCCACGTCGTCGCGGCAGTTGATCACCCGCGTGTCGCCGGTGCGCGTGGTCTCCTCCAGGGTGACGTTGCCCAGGATGCGGGCTCCGTCCTCCTCGGGGCGCAGCTTGAAGTCCTCGCGCATGTGCTCGGTGATGACCTCGAGGTCCTCGGCCAGCTTGTCGGACTCGGACTGGTCGCCGAACTTGCCGAGGTCCCAGCCCTCGCTGATGTAGTACATCTCCCTCAACGTGGAGGACTTGCTCGTCTCGAGCATCTCCCGGATGAAGTTGATCATGTACATCGTCCGCAGCAGCATCTTGGCGCCGTCGGTCTTCTTGGCCGTGCGCACCGACTCGCTGGAGCCGTACTTCCAGACGCCGTGGTCCTCGTCGAACTCGATGTTCGATTTGGATCGAACCGGCAGCGAGAGCGTGGGCACCTGGCCGCCGTCGAGGTCGTCGTACACTTTCTCTGCGAGCTTGTAGAGGGATGCCAGGGTCTCCTGGCTCCCGTTGGCGGGGAGCGTGGTTTGTGCCATCAGGCCTGCACCTCCTGTTCAGGGGAGTCGTCGGGACCCACGGTTCTGGGCTCGGGCATGAGGTCCGGGACCTCGTCTTTCTCCCACGGATCGGCACCGGCCACCAGCGTGGCGTCGATGCCGCCGATGTGAGCGTCCACCGTCTCGATGTCGCCCTTCTCGAGGCCGCGGACGCGGTAGGTGAACGTGGTGGATTCGCCGCTGTCCAGCTTGATCTTCTCCCAGACGATCATGCCGTCGGTGAACCCGGCCTCGGGCTCGGGTGCCTCGATCTCCCCCTCAGGTGGGAGCTCGACGAGCAGGGTGAAGCGCTTGCCGTGGCTCGTGAAGTTGGAGACCTTCACCTCGATGGTGTGGCCCACGCCAGACTCGAAGCTGATGCTCGGATCGACCATGACCGCGTTCATGATGTTGGCGATGGTGCGCTCGACGCTGGGCGTCTCCCGATCGAGGATCTGGGCGCTCTTCTCAGCCAAGGCCGGAAGGATCTTGCGGATGATGTTCTCCTTCTTGCGCAGCTTCTTCATCTTCTTGCCGCGCCGGATGTGGGCTCGCATCTTGCGGGCGCACTCGCGCACCGCCAGCTCGATCTCGGATCCAATCTCCGGGATGTTGGCGATGGCGTCCTTGGACTCGCTGGTGAAGGGTACGTTGGTGGAGGCGACGTGGACGAGCACGGCGGCCGATCCGTGGGGGATCCCGCGGCCACCGCGCTGATCGAGGTCGTAGCGGCGCCAGTCGATGGCCTCGATGGCCTTGCTGGAGACGCAGCCACCGCGCTGGTAGAGAAGCGGCACGCGGTTGGCGTACCGGAGCAGCTCCACCGGCTCCTCGGGGCCAAGCTTCTCGGACCCGTAGACGATGGCGGCCTCGACCTGGAAGGGGTGGCCTCCGTAGACCTCGGCCGAGCGTGTGGAGGTCTCGATGAGCTCGGCGTCCTGGAACTCCGTTCGAAGGCCCTTGCGGATGAGCGTCTGGCCGATCGGCGCCAGGCAGTCGGTGGGCGGGGAGACCAGGCGGACCTCTTTGAAGGCCGCCATGAGCGCCTTGCAGTCCTCGGTGCGCAGGTACTTGGGCTTGCGGCTCTCGTCCACGCCACTGGACTCGCAGATCTTACGGGCCGTGGAGAGGCCCACGCGGCAGAAGTCGTTCTGCAGGAAGCTGGTGATCTTCGTGGAGTCGGTGTTCTTGGCCATGGCCTGCAGCTGGCCGAGCTCGATGCCCAGGGGGTGGGGGGCGATCTCCACGGTCTCAGGCGGTAGCTTCTCGCTGGCCCGGGGGAAGACCGTTCGGGTCCCGTCCGGCTCCACGAGGGTGAGCTGGGCGTGCGGGTTCACGATGCTCGTGGTCCGCATGTACTCGAAGATGGATTGGGAGCCCCGGGTGTAGCGCCCCTCCAGACGGATCTCGAGCCGCGTGCCGTGCTCCTTGTCCCACTCGATGATCTCCTCAGCCTGCACATCGGGCTTGTTGTTCTTCGTGTCGATGCCGAGATGGACCTCGTAGGGCGGGTGGTCGGGCCCGATGCGGGTCTTCACGATGGTGGGCTGACCTGTGGTGAGCTGGCCGTACATGACCACGGCTGAGATGCCGATGCCCTGTTGGCCCCGGCTCTGCCGGATCGCGTGGAACCGGGACCCGTAAAGCAGCCGAGCGAAAACGTTCGGGACCTCGCGCTTGACCACGCCGGGCCCGTTGTCCTCGATGACCAACGTGTACTCATCCGCTGCACCCTCATGGATCTCCACGAGGATCTCCGGGAGCACGTTGGCCTCCTCGCAAGCGTCCAGCGAGTTGTCCACGCCCTCCTTGACAGCCGTGATGAGCGCTCTGGTCGTGTTGTCGAAGCCCAGGATATGCTTGTTGCGTTCGAAGAACTCGGAGACCGAGATCTCCCGTTGTTTCTTCGCAAGCTCGTTCGCGATGCTCACGTGGTCACCACCGGTGTTGAAGAGGACCAGCCACGGAGAGGTCGTGCCGGTGGTACCGGCTCGTGCCATCCCATCCCGTGACGGGATCCCATCCCAGGCCACGTATCCGGAGCCGAGGTATAATACTTGTCGGAGTCCACCACCGAAACCGGGGTCCATTTCCCCTGGAGGCTGGGCGCCTGGACCCTGTCATTCCCATCGGCGCCGAGCCAAGACGAGCAAGCCCACGAGCGCGACCACCAGCCAAGGTGATGGGCCCGGGATGGGGACCACGCTGTTGCCGTCCAGCTCGAACCCGATCTCGGCCTGGGGGCCACGGTCGCCGCGCTGGGCGTGGCTCGGCGTGAACCGGACCTCCACCGGGCCTTCCTCGGAGACCTTCCAAGGGACCTCGACGTCTAGGTGGACCGTGCGTACCCGATCTTCCGGCGAGGTGCCGAGCACGATGTCCACGGGGACAGCGATCTTGGACTCGGCTGGGAACCGGACCACCTCTGCCTCCACGATCACGGGCCCGTTGCCCAGGTTCTCCAGGCGCACCGGGACCTTGGTCACGAAGCCACCCTGGGCTGGAACGCGCTCTCCCCCGGGCAGGGTGGCCTGGATGCGGCCCTTGAACCCGGCGGTGACCTCGAACTCGATGATGCGTTCGCTGCCCTGTAGCATCCCGTTCTCCTCGGCCACCACGCGGTAGCGCGCGATGGTCTCCTCGAAGGCAGGCGCGTTGGCATCGGCCTCCAAGGTGAGGTTGGTGATGAAGGTCTCGGGGCCGCCCGTGGGCTGGTCGATCGTGTTGAACTCGATGAGATCCGGCGAGAACGTGGAGTTGAGCCAGCTGGGCTCCTCGACCACCTCGATGCGCACCTCAGTGGGATCCGACGAGCCGCCCTGCTGCCAGTTGTAACGCACGGTCACGGAGTTGTTGAACACGCTGGACTCGCCTGGGGGGACAGGGCGGGCGAGGTTCGGGAGCGTCATGTCCACGCTCGTGGTCACGAAGGCCTGCTGGGCCATCGCTGGGGCTGCGGCGACCACCAGTGGGGCCAAGAGGAGCAGGGCGATCCACGCGGCGCGAACCATGCCTGGCCCGTGGGACTCTGTGCCTCATAAAAGGTTTTACCGCAATGGTATCTAAGCGGCCGTGGCCGCGCTGCTCGATGCGATCCCCGCCATCAACGTTGTTCTCGTGGAAGCGGTGGGGATCCTCATCCTCCTGGGCCTCGCGCAGATCCGCAAAGGACGCATCCGAGCCCACAAGCGCCTCATGCTCTCGGCCACGGCGCTCTTCGCCCTGTTCCTTGTCCTCTACCTCTCGCGCCTGATCCTCCACGGGCCCACGAGCTTCACCGCCGAGAACCCCGCCGCGCCAGGTTGGGCCTACACGTTCTACTTGGGCTTCCTGATCACGCACATGGCCCTGGCCCTGGTCACGACCCTTCTCATCCCGGTGGTACTCAAGCACGCCTTCGCGAAGCGCTGGAAGGCGCACAAGCGATTAGCGCGCAAGCTCGCCCCCATGTGGCTGGTCTCCATCGCCATGGGCATCACGGTCTACTTCCTCCTCTTCCACATCTGGTCATAGCGCCAGACCCTGTCCAGCAGTCTAAGACTGAGCGGAAGAGTTTCACCCGGAGTCCCCATGGTGGCGGCGTGGATCCTCTCCATCTCGACGGCTCCATGGGCGAAGGCGGCGGCCAGGTCCTGCGCACAGCGCTCGGCTTGGCGGCCCGCACGGGCACGCCCATCACCGTGGATCGCATCCGCCAGGCCCGCTCGGAGGCCGGCCTGCGCCCGCAGCACGTGAGCGCCTGCCAGGCCGTCGCCCAGGCATGCCACGGCGAGGTGGAGGGCGCCACGGTCGGCTCCCAGCGCATCACCATGCAGCCAGGCGAGGGGTTCGCTCAGCGCGTGCGGGTCGATCCCGGCACCGCGGCCAACACCATGATGATCCTCCAAGCCCTGCTCCCCATGGCAGCCGGTCTGGACGAGCACCTCACCCTGCACGCTCGAGGGGGCACCGACACGAAGTGGGCCCCCACCCTGGGCTTCACGCAGCGTGTGCTGCGGGTCCAGGCGGCCAGGGCAGGGACACGCTTCGAGGTGATCGAGGCCAAGGAAGGCTTCTACCCGAAGGGCGGTGGGTTGCTCACCGCGCGCATCCACCCATCCAGGAAGGCGGCGTGGCCTGGGGTGCTCGAGGACCGCGGCGAGCTGGAGGGTGTCCAGATCATCGTGCGCTCCAGCCAGCTACCTGAGCACGTGGGCGAGCGCATCACGTCGACGCTGGTCGACGAGCTCTCCGCGGTCGGCACGGATGCCGAGGCGTGGGTCGAGGCCGTCGAGGCGCCCAACCCGGGCGTGGTGGTGGACGCCATCGCGACCTTCGAGCAGACGGTGCTCGGCGCCAACGCGCTTGGAGAGCGGGGCGTGCCCAGCGAGACCGTGGCCAGGCGCTGTGCCATGCAGTTGCTCGACGAGATCTCCTCGCCGGCCACCGTGGATGTCCACACGGCTGATCAGCTCGTGCCGCTGATCATGGACCAGCCAGGCGCCGGCTTCTTCGTGCGCGAGCTCACCGGCCATCTGGAGACGAACATCCAGGTCTGCCAGCGGTTCATGGACGCCCGCGCCGTCGTGGAGGACGTGCGCGGCGGCAAGCGCGTGCGCTTCGAAGCTCGCTAGATCACGCGAAGGCCTGGTCCCGGGCGAGCTGCTCAGCCTGCTCGAGGTTCTTGCCGCGCACCTTGTCCACGGCGCGCTCGAAGTCCTCCCGGCCGACCTCGGTCCGGTCGGCACGGATGGCCATCATGCCGGCCTCGGTGGTGATGGCCTTGATGTCCGCGCCAGTGGCCTGCTCGCCAGCCATGAGGGCCAGCTCCTTGGCGTCCAGATCCCCGGCGAGGTTCATGCCTCGCGTGTGGACCTGGAAGATCTCGGCGCGGCCGTCCAGGTCCGGGGCAGGGACCTCGATGAGCCGGTCGAAGCGGCCGGGGCGCAAGAGCGCGGAGTCGAGCATGTCGACGCGGTTGGTCGCGCCGATCACCTTGACGTCGCCTCGCTGTTCGAACCCGTCGAGCTCGCTCAAGAGCTGCATGAGGGTGCGCTGGACCTCGCGGTCCCCGCTGGTGGAGGCCTCGTAGCGGGAGGCGCCCACGGCGTCGAGCTCGTCGATGAACACGATGGCGGGGGATTTCTCGCGGGCCATGTCGAAGAGCTCGCGCACCAGGCGCGCGCCCTCGCCGATGTACTTCTGCACGAGCTCGCTGGCCACCACCCGGATGAACACGGCGTTGGTTTGGGCGGCCACGGCCTTGGCCATCATGGTCTTGCCTGTGCCTGGGGGTCCGTGGAGCAGGATGCCCTTGGGGGGCTCGATGCCCACGGTCTCGAAGACCTCGGGCTTGAGAAGCGGTAGCTCGACGGCCTCGCGCAGATCGCGGAGTTGGTCGCTCAAGCCACCGATGTCCTCGTACGTGATGCCAGGCTTCTCGACGAGCTCGGCCCCGTAGACGCTGGGGTCCAGGCCCTGCGGGAGCACGGAGACCACGCTGAGGGTCTGCTGGTTGAGGCCGACGCGCGATCCAGGTTCGAGGTCCTCGCGGTCGACGAACTCAGCCACGCGGACCACGAAATGGGGCCCGGCTGAGGACTTGAGGATCACGCGACCGTCCTCTAGAACGTCCTTGAGGTAACCGACCACGAGCGGTGGTGATTTGAGCTTCTCCAGCTCGCTGCGCAGGTGCTTGAGCTCCCGCTCCAGCCGCTTGCGGTCGTTGATGGACGAGCGGTACTCTGACTCGACCTCGCGCTTCTGATCCCGAAGCTGCGCGTTGCGCGACTCCAGGTGCTTGAGGCGGTCTGCCATGTAATCCGCGTGAGTGTCCCAGTCCGAAGGATCGAGGTTGAGGTCTCCACTCATGAACTCAGCATGCCTCAAGCCCACTGGGCGGTTTAAAGACTTTGTTGTGCAAGCGGTCCCTGGGAACCGACCCGTGCAGCGGTGCCGGGATGCTTGGGGCTCGTTGAAGCGTGGTCGACGGTTCCATGGGTAGAACCCTTAAGCTGGCAGCGTCGTTGTGGCTAGCGATGCCCTGCGAGATGTGCGGCAAGGACGCGCCGTTGAAGACCGCGATGATCGAGGGGACCGAGATGCGCGTCTGCCCGGACTGCCAGGAGTACGGGCACACCGTGACCAAGGCGCCGGAGGCCACGGGACGCTCCAAGGTCGCTGAGGCCATGAAGAAGCGGGCGAAGCGCTCGCGCCCGCGCGACGTCTACGCTGACCACCCCGAGGTCCTCATCGAGGACTACGGGACCCGGATCCGCGAGGCGCGCACCAAGGCCGGGTTCAGCGTCGAGGAGCTGGCTGACGAGATCAACGAGAAGAAGAGCGTGATCTCGCGCACCGAGACCAACGACCACCACCCCAGCGATGACCTCGTGACGAAGCTCGAGCGCAAGCTCGGCATCTCGCTCATGGAGAAGCCTGAGCCCACCCAGATGGCCACGACCACCGGCAAGAAGCAGGGTGGACCCGTGACGCTAGGTGATCTGCTCAAGGATGCCATGGACGACGAGTAGGCCCATGCCCGGCCAACTGGAGGCAGCCCGCGCGGCCCTGGCCGATGGCGGCTTGATCGTCTACCCCACGGATACCCTGTACGGGCTGGGCTGTCTCGCCACCGACCAAGCCGCCTTCCAGCGGCTGCTCAAGCTCAAGGGTCTCCCACCGGGAAGAGGCGTGAGCGTGCTCTTCTCCAGCTCCGAGGCTGCTCTTTGCTGGGTGCAAGACGAGCCCTCGGCCCAGCAAGCCATGGAAGCCCTGCTCCCAGGGCCGGTCACCCTCATCGTGACCGCTAACGAGGCCGCGCCAGCCCACCTCCTGGGCCCTGCCAAGAGCCTGGGCGTTCGCGTGGTCGACCGGCCCGAGACCCGCGGGCTGGCTGAGCTCGGGCCGCTGGTGGCCACGAGCGCGAATCGGCACGGTGAGCCAAGCTGCGTGACCATCGACGAGGCTCGCAACGCGCTGGGTGAGGCCATCGAGGCGACCGTCGACGCGGGCCGCCTGGACGGCCCGGCCAGCACGGTGATCGATGTCCGTGGGGAGCGACCAACCGTTATACGGGAGGGGGCCCTGTCCGAGCAAGACGTCCTGGAGGCGTTCAACCGTGGATGAAGACGTTCGAGAGAAGTGGCTGGAAGCCGGCCGGATCGCGGCCGAAGCACGCGAGTACGGCGCGACGCTGGTCGAGCCAGGCGTCCCGTGGCTCGAGGTCGCCGAGGCCATGGAGGCCAAGGTGCGCGAGCTCGGCGCCGAGCCGGCTTTCCCGGTCAACGTGTCGGCCAACGAGGACGCCGCCCACGATACGCCCGTCCACGACGACGAACGCGTGTTCGCCGACGAGGCCATCATCAAGCTCGACGTGGGCGCGCATATCGACGGCTACATCGGGGACACAGCCATCACAGTGGTCCTGGGCCCCCAGGGCAACGACCTGAAGACCGCCGCCCAAGCGGGCTTGGACGCTGCACTCAAGACCGTGCGCGCCGGGGTCAGCGTCTCCGAGATCGGCCAGAAGATCCAGGACGCCATCCACGCCCACGGCGCCAAGCCCATCAGCAACCTCACGGGTCACCTCATCGAGCGGTGGACCCAGCACGCCGGCATCTCCATCCCCAACATCCCACACGGCAAGGAGACCCTCGAGGCAGGGATGGTCGTGGCCATCGAGCCGTTCGCCACCAACGGGGCCGGTGCCATCCACGAGGCCGGCGACGGTGGCATCTACCACATGAAAAAGGAGACCCGGCAGCGCCAGCCCGACGTGCGCCAGGCCATGGAGGTCATCGCGGACAAGTTCTCCAAGCTCCCGTTCGCGAGCCGCTGGCTCGTGGACGAGGGTGTAAATGCGAAGCGCCTCCCGCTGGTCATGCGCACCCTGCAACGCACGGGCTCCATCAAGAGCTACGGCGTGTTGCGGGAGAACGGGGAGGGCCTGGTGGCCCAGATGGAGCACACCGTCATCGTCACCGAAGACGGCTGCGAGATCACGACCCAACCCTGAGGCGAGCTGCTAGAGGCGAACTCGCCGTGGACGTGCACAACCTTCATATGTAGGATGCCCTTCTCGGCAACGTCCTCCATGTCCGACAAGAAGCGACCGCTGGACGTCCTCCACGCCTCCCTGGACGAGCGCGTGATCGTCCACCTACGCGGCAACCGCGAGTACCGCGGCACGCTTCACGGCTACGACCACCCGCACCTCAACCTCGTGCTCAAGAACGCCGAGGAGGTCCTCAACGCGGGTCGCGAGGACGAGGAGATCAACAAGCAATCGCTCGTCGTCATCCGTGGCGACAGCATCGTGTACGTCTCCCCCTAAGGTGAGCACATGTCCAAGGGAACTCCGAGCTTCGGGAAGCGGCAGAAGAAGACGCACATCCGGTGCCGCCGGTGTGGCAACCGTGCCTTCCACGTGCGCAAGAAGAAGTGCGCATCCTGTGGCTTCGGCGCCTCAGCCAAGCAACGCTCCTACAGCTGGGCCAAGCGCAGCTAGGGTCAACCACCACCAGACCTGAACCCTCCACTTTTTGAGAGCGGACGCGTTGGCCCCAGCGATGGCGCGGAAACGTCGTGGCTCGGTGCGCTCCGGTGGCAAGCGGGTCACCGAACGCCTCGTCAAGAACGCCAGGCACCTCGCCGAGCACCCCGAGCATGCCGTTCCCACGTGCCATGGGGACTGCCCCTGGCGCTGCCCGTTCAAGCGGGCCCGCAAGGGCGTCCAGCGACGCCACGGCCACCGTGGTGATCTCTCCAAGCTCAAGCGCTGGAGCCAGTGGGGCAACAAGATGGCTCGGGCGTATGCCGGCGTGCTTCGCATCGCCGAGGAAGGCGCTGACCGCCTCGGCTACGTGCAGAACGTGCGCACCCTGCACGGGACCGTGCCCATCGCACCCTGGGGAAAGACCTCCTCGCTGGCGCATGTGGGCATGCAGCACCACCACGACCCCCAGCTTCGCTTGCTCATGGCCATCCCGTACGTGCGCGACGACGACGCCGTCTACGTGACGGACGACGGGCTCATCTGCGCTCACGACGGTTCCCCGCCGGCCGAGAGCTTCGAGCGCACCGTGGACGCCCTGAACCTCGTCGAGGCCCCCGCACCCAGCGGCGATGCCAGGCCGGCTCGCCGAGCCGCGCGATCTAGCCCGGCCCGCCAGGCCCATTGTCCGCACCTGGACCACGAGGCCGGTGATGAGACGAGCATCCAGGTCACCTGGCGCGGGGATGGCACCTCGATCCGCATCTGCGAGGCCTGCGCTCAAGGCAACTTGCTCGCGCGCTTACAGCGCCACCTGGTGGCCCCGGACCTGCTCGACCTCTTCGAGATCCAAGTCCATCTGCCAGCCCTCGAGACCCCAACGGGCGAGCCGGGTCCCAGCCCGGGCTTCGAGCTCCCCAACCTCGTGCTCGAACCCTACGCCAGAGGCGAGATGAGCGATCACGACCTCATCGAGGAGGCCCGGCGAGCGCGAACCTTCGAGCTGCGCGCCCTCTCCCGGCCGATCGTGGTCCACCAGGGCGTGGCCCACGAGCCCCCCTACGAGCACCTTGTGGAGACCCTGCAACCCTCGCCGCTCCAGCGCGCCCTGGCCGAGGAGATCCTCGGGCGTCTGGAGGAGCCCGTGGTGCTCACCCGGGGCACGGCCATCGAGCTGCTGCACGCCGGCTGGCGGGACCACGGCCGCCAAGCCCTGAGAGCAGCGCTCGGGGGGGAGGGCGAGGCCCTCTACGATCCTGATGCTGCCCCGGACGAGATCGAGCGCATGCTCAGCGATGCCGCTCAGCTCCGGCGCGAGCAGGAGGTCGCAGAGCGCCTCCCCGCGTATGCGAGCATCCCCGGCCCAGCCGCGCTGGCCGATCGGGTTCGTCGAGCACTCATGGCCAAGGGAAGAGGCGAGGCCCAGCGCCTGCTCTCCAGCGCGCCCCCGCCCGAGCAGGCTGCCATGGCGATGGCCCTCGTCCAGGCCCTGGACCTGCCGCGCCCACCATGGACCATCAGCCCGCGGGACCGGGACGTGGCCGACCACCTCGAACCGTACGCCAAGGAGGTCATGGAGGCCGAGGGGGAGGCATACGACGAGGCGCTGGGTACGCTGGTCAAGGCCACGGGCGCCAGCCAGGAACCCGAGCGGGCCGAGCCCTGAGCGAGGACCACAGCATGAGCAGGGTACGCTACCGTCGCAAGAAACGCTTATATCGGGCGTCCATCTTCCGGGCGATACCGGGCCCGTGGTCTAGACTGGCTATGACGTCTCCTTGACATGGAGAAGATCACCTGTTCAAATCAGGTCGGGCCCACTTCTCTGCCTCTGCACAAGACCCAGGGCACCCCTCGGAGCCAACCTCCATAAGCCCGGCCAAGCGAAGCCCTCTACGTGAGAACCATGGCGGACACCGAAGCGCGCCGAGCCGACCGAATCAAGGACCAGGACGAGGAGCCGGACGAGGGGACGGACGAGCACCGGGAGGAGCCCGAGACCTCGCTTCGTGGCCCATCAGGCCAACACGTCGCCGAGCCCGCGAGCGGAGACCCCGAGCGATCCGATGGCGAACCGGCGGTCGAGCGCACCCCCGAGGAGAACCCACCCAAGGCCGAGGACCGACAAGAGGTGCTCTCCGAGGAGGCGGAGGGATCCATCGCGCCGCCCCGGTCGGACTACCGGAACCGGTCGCGAGAGGAACTTCTCGATCGCGCCTCCGAGCTCGGGCTCAACATGGATCCCAGCGTGGACCGTGAGGTGCTCGTGGATAAGTTGAGCGAGGCGGAGGCCGGGGCAGAGTGCAGGGCAGGGATGCAGGAGGACGCTGGGGGTTCGCCGCGCTCAAGGCGCGCGTGGTCCTGAGCCATCGGCTCGGCATGCACCTAGCAGTGGTTGGGTGGCACAGCGCCCACGCTCATCCAACCACGAGAGCATCCTCGACGCGGTGTCGAGGAACGAGGACAGAGCGCTCTTGGAGCAGGATCAGGGCTGGCTCGCGTTGAGCCGCGTCATCAGCTCGGAGCCAGGCTCGCGCATGAGTTCTGCGCCCTGGACCCCGGAGATGAACATGAGCGTGTTCGTCAGGAACTTCTGGAGCTCGGTGGGACCCTCCATGTGGAGGAGGACCGCCATGTTGAAGTTCTCCTGGTTGACACGCGTGATACCCGCAACGCCTTCCTCCTTCCGGAGGGCATCGACCACCTTGGTCTCGTACCCAGGCGCCGCGTTCACCAAGACAACGGTCTCCATGGTGCACCCTACAAGGAGGTGGTATTTAACTCTTCCTCAGCCGGTCCGCCTTCCGGGTGCTCGACAGGGTCTCTAGGCGTGATCGGGGGTCTGCGGGGGATCAACGCCCGGGTCCATGGGGAACCCTGCGGCCTCGTTAGAGATGGGCGAGACCCCTGCTCGAAAGCTAGCCCAAGGAGTCCTTTCTTTGCAGGCCCATCTTCCCCGCGCGGCCTCCCCAGCGAAAGCGCTTCACCGGGAAGAAACGGAGGCCGCGCGCTCCGCATGGACCATGCGCCGCCTGCGGCGGCGCGGTGGGGGGTTCGCATCTCTGCGTGCTGGGACGCTTGGGTGCCTCTGCGAGCGCCTCACAAGCGGGGAGAGCACTGCTCGAAAGCTACTTCAAGGGGTTGTCGCTTGTCGCGGCGCAGCCCCTTCAGGGCGCATCATGGGCGCGTAGATCAGACCGGAAGATCGCCTCCTTGGCATGGAGGAGGCCCCGAGTTCAAATCTCGGCGCGTCCACTTCTCCAACCGCCTCCCTGGCATGGAGGCACTGGACGGGCATCGTTCCTCCTTGTTCGTTCTCGGTTCCAGTCTCGTCGATCCCAGTCCACACCATGATCGTCCCTCCGCCGGGGGAACAGATTTTTAGACGACAGCTCCGGAGCTAGCAACGTCGAGCTGCGCACCCGAGAACGACCCCAGGAGGTCAGAGAATGAGCCATGCTCCCCTCATCCAGAACCACCCCGCCCACCTCGTCGCCATGCTGGGCGCGCTGCTGGTGATCTGGCTCCTGCTGTGGTTGACTGTTGCGCGCAGCTAGGCCCGGGGCGCCCGTTGTCGCGGGTCCTGTCCTGTGGACCTATGGGCGAGCCTCATGCCCGCGACGACAAACGGGCCAACAGCCCGTCCACCGCAGCAGCCATGTCCTCACGCCCACCTTCGGAGCTGACCAGCCGCTGCATCATGCGCAACCGGATCTGCTCCGGCGGCAGGGGCTCGGCTGGGTCGATGTAGCCGGTCTCCTCGAAGAACGCCTCGAGCTCGTCCATCTTGCCGGTCCGGAAACGGTCGACCTTCCCGGCTCGCAAGGCTTGGATGATCTCGCCGGCATCCCCGTTGCACCCCTCGGCGAGCTGGGTGAGCTCGTCGATGAAGGTGTCGCTGACCGCGCCGGAGGTCTCCAGCGCCTGGCGGTCCACCAGGTCACCGCGACCCTGGCGCCAGGCGCGCACGAAAGCCGAGAGGGCCAGGCCCTGGCAGTGAAGTTGCTCTAGCGTGTTCGCGTCATGGCTGACCAGCTCGCCGCCGCCGCGCTCCATCAGGGTCTCCAACTGGCCCCAGCGCTCGATGCCCAGTGTCAAGAGGTGGTGGAGCACGTCGACATCCTCGACCACATACCACACGTGGGCGGCTCCTGGCCCCTGGCGGGGGTTGAACGGCTCTACCCCCAGGGCCTCACCGTACGATGCGTGGTCGTGGCCTTCCGGATCCGGCGGTGTGGGCGTGTGCACGCTCACCTCAGCCAGGCTGGGGATCCTCACATGGTCGTCGAGATCCTGGAGCTGGGCTAGGTCGATGACGGCGTGATCCACTTCGTGGCCCTCGAGCTCGGCGAGCCACTTGGCCACCTCGTCACCTTGCGCGGTGAAGTAGAAGACCTGGCGTCCGTCCTCGGCGAGCCGGATGGCCGAGCGGATGATGGTGCGGGCTTTGCGATCGTCCGTGTTGGCGAGGGTCTCGTCGAGCAGGAGCGGGAGCTTCGTGCCCTCCTCGTGGTGCTCGACGAAGGCGATGCGGACGGCGAGCAGCACCTGGAGGCGGGTGGCGCTGGAGAGCGCATCGAAGGCGAAGCCTTCGCCCTTGATCGTGTCGTAGGCGCGAAAGCTCGTGCCATCGGGCTCGAGGTCCAGCTTGTAGCGTTCGTTGGTGATCTGCTCGAGGATGTGGGAGGCGTGTTCGAACACCTTGGGGCGACTGGCCTCGGTGGTGGCCTCACCCACGCGGTTGGCGAGCGCGTCCCCCACCATGGCCGCGTAGTCCTTCTCGAGCTGGGCCTCCAGCGCGTCCAGCGCCCGTTGCTTGTCCGCCAGGGCATCCTCGACGGCGTGGGCCTGTTTTGCCTGCTTGATCGTCGTCTCGATCTCGCTTTTCTCCTGGAGCAGGTCCTCGTACTGGGCGGCGATCTCCTGGGCTTCCCGCTTGGCCTGTTCAAGCGCGGGAGCGGTCTCGGCGGCCAGGCCGGGCTCGAAGCCCGGGAGCTCCTCCAAGCGCCTCGTCGCCTCACCGAGCAGGAGCTCGGCACCGGCGACGTCCTCGGCGGCATCGTGGTACGCATCGGCCTGTTCGCATAGACGCTCCAGCTCACCAGCATCGCCGGGGTCGAGCCCCACGTTGGCGAACACCTGGTCGCGCTTCTGGGCCAGATCCTCGATCCTTGTAGCGGCAGCTTCGATGGTCTCCTCGGCTCGCTTGAGCGCTTCACGCGCTCCAGCGTGTTCGGTGGCGCGGGTCTCGAGGTTGCGGATATGGCCGGTGGCCTCAGCTGCATCGGTGACCGTGGGGTAGCCATAGGGCTCCAGGTCCTCTTCGAGCTTGCCGCACAGCTCGGCCACCTGTCCCCGGAGGGTGTTGAGACTCTCCTCCAGACCAAGGACGTCGCCGTTGGCTCGCTGCCACCGGCTCACCGCCTGCGCCAGCATGAAGAGCTCGACCTCGGAGGTGTCTGGCGCTACACCGAACCGGTCCTGGAGGGCCCGTCGCGCCTCCTCGAGGGTGGCTTCCCGAGCCTCCAGTTCTGAGATGTCGTCCTGGAGGGCCTTGAGGCGCTGGCGGCGCGCTTCCCCGAGCTTGTGCTGGGCGATGGCTGCCTGGATCTCGGCCAACCGGGCCCGCACGGCCTCCGGCTCCCACTTGGATGGGGGCTTGAGGTTCAGCTCCTCGATGCGCTTCCGGTGTGCCGAGCGCTGATCCCCACGGCCGCTCCCGGTGCTTGCACCCACATCCCCGGTGCCGCCCTGGAAGCCGTACCAGAGCAGGCCACCTGCGGCGAGGATGGTAAGATAGAAGGCAGGGTGGACAAGCAGGCCCAACACGGCTCCAGCGCCAGCCACGAGCAGCGCCGAGAGCACGGCCAACGTGCGCAGCCGGCCCGCGTCGACGACCGTGACCTCGGGGCTGGCGTGCAACCAGTTCTCAAGCGAGGTGCGGGCACGTTCGAGGGTGTCCAGGTCCTCTGGAGGGCTCTCGGTCTCCTTGAGCCAGCGCTGGGTGGCCTCGTAGGCTTCCCGGTCGGCCTGGACACGCTCGGCCTCTCGGGCCAGCTTGGAGGCCTCGCCCCAGGCGACCGGATCGATCGAGGCGAGCCTATCGGTCTCGACCTCGCCGGGCAGCTCGCCGTCCGCATCCCCGCGTCGCTTCTCCGCCTCGGCGAGCGCGACCTCCTGATCTTGGACCTTGGATTCGAGCCCTGAGAGATCGTCGCGGCGCTTCTTCAACCGGGAGATGAGCCCGTCGGGAACCCCGTCGGCCGAGAGACCTGTCCCCTCGATCGTGGCCGACGCGTCGGCCTTGGCTTGCGCTGCCTCCGCCCGCTGCTCCTCCCAGCCGGCGATCCGTTCGTTGAGCTCCTCGACCCTCTCAGCCTCCCCACCATCGAGCTCCTCGAGGATGGCGGGGAAGGTTTCGAGCGTCGCCTGGCCCTGGGCGAGCTGGTCGCGCGCCCGGGCGTTCTCGATGGCCCGGTCCAAGAGCTCGATGCGGGCCCGGGCTTGGCGGATCTTCCCGAGCTCTCGTTCAAGCCCTGGGAGGCGCTTCTCCGCGGCGCGGATCTCGTCCACGTACTGGCGGGCATCGCGCCAGGCTGCAGTGGCCTTGCGTGCTCCTTTCACCTCGCCTTTCTGGCGGTTGGTGGGCGTGTTGGTGAAGGCGAGGTTCTTGGCAGCTTCGACCAGGTCGTAGCCGCCTTCGGTCTCGCGTCGGATGGCTTGAGCGAAGGAGGTGTTCTTGGTGTCCTTCTGGAGCAGATCGTGGAGTGCAAGGTCGTAGCGATCGCGTTGGTCGGCCGGCGGAAGGCCGGGAACGCCGGCCTCGTGGCCGTCGCGCTGGTAGCTGGCCTGCTGGCTGGTCACCTCGACCCGCCAGTCCTGGTCTTCGAGCCTGAAACGGCCCAGGATGGTGGCGTGCGGGCTGGCTTCAGATGGCCAGAGCAGGGACTGGATCGAGCGGGCGATGGTGGTCTTGCCGGAGGCGTTGGGTCCGTGGATGAGGTTCACGCCAGCGCTGAGGTCCTCGACCTGCAGGCTCCGGTCCTCGAAGCCTGGCGCCCGGCGGACGTGGACGGCCTCCAGGGCCAAGGTGCCCCTGGTCATGCCACGTCCTCCTTCTGCTCGAGCAGCGTGTCCAGCAGGAGCCGCGCTTGGCGTTGCACGATCTCGACGGCTGCCTCGCGGCTGGGGGACTCGCTCCAGCCCTCGCGGCGCAGGAGGGTGTACGCGCTGGCACCATGAGCAGCACCCATGGCCTCGACAGCGTCTTGGACGAGGGGCTCGTGGTCGTGAGCGACAGGTCCACCCTGGTCAAGGTCGAGGAGGAGCTGGGCCAGGTAGGCCACTGGGCTCTGGCCGCGTGCCAAATCGGCCAAGTCGACCTCGGGCTGCGTGGCCACATCCAAGCGCTCCACGAGCACGGGCACGGAGCCCACTTTGAGCCCGAGCTGATCGACGAGCTCCTCGCTGGATCGCTGGATGGCAGCGTGGCCCTCGGCCCGCCCGGTCAGGCGCACGCGAGGCAAGTAGAGCTCCAGCGAGTTCGTGTCCATCACATCGCGGACGTGAGCCTCGATGGCCTGGGAGACAAGTGGCGGGATCGCCTTCAGGTCCCCCGCCCCTGTGGCATCGACCGTGAGCTGGTCGTAGCGCACGGTGGCAAGCGCGAGTTGCTCTGCTCGAACCGCCCCGGATGGCGACACGCGCAGCATCCAGGGGCCGTGCTGGCCGGGCTCGCCTGGGCTCAGGGGCTGGGGGGAGCCGGGGTACAAGATGAAGGGACCGTCCTCGCGAAGCACGCCGGGCTTGTGGATGTGGCCGAGCAGCCACGCGTCCACCGAGCCGCCGACGAGCTCGCTCGTTGCCACGGGAGCGTAGTCGCTGCCCGGGGTATCGAGGTCGGCGTGGAGCAGGCCGAGCACCGGTACATCGCGGGATGGGGGGTCGAGGTCGTAGCTGGAGAGGGGGGAGGTGGTGATGCGCTCGCGGTGGAAAGACCAGCCCTCGAAGTGGACCAGCTCACGCCCGTCCTCCTCGCTCGTGAGCGTCCACCGCTCCCAGCTCCCGCCCCCGCCGAGGAGGTGGAGCCCATCCAGCTCCAGGTCGCGAGCCATGCGAGGGAGCACGTCGAAGTCGTGGTTACCTGCGACGACCACCAGTGGGATCCCCGCCTCTGAGAGCGTTCGAGCGCCTGCCTCGAAGGCACCGTAGGCCTCGAAGTATCGGTTCTCCCGATCGACCACATCGCCCGTGACCACCACGGCGTCCACGGTGGCATCGATGGCGGCCTGAACCGTGGTCTGCCAGACAGCACGCGGGGAGAACTGCGGGCCGTCGCGCTCGCTGGGGATGCGCGTCGGATGCCGTCCCAGGTGGATGTCGCCGGTGCACAGGATCGTGGTAACGTCGTCGGCCATGGATCGTCTCCGAGTCCCATCCCCGGATGGGGCTGCGTTCGCACAGCCCCCCACGTACATGAAGGGAGCGAAGCTAGCAAGGTTGCGACGAACGGTTCGATAGATAGGCGAACGACTGGTCGCGCTGGCCGAGCACGATGACGCGCGGGTGGCTGGACCCCGGCCGTCCGCGTCCACGAGCGACGGAGAAGGAGCCTATTCATAGAGGGACGCCGTCATGGTTGCACTTGGAGCAATCAGGGGTTAGCTACGCGAGGACCCATCGGGGGATGACCTGATGGATGGCAGGGCCTTCGTGGTCATCGCGCTCATCCTGGCGGCGGGTTTTGCGGGGTGCATCTCCACGAGCGATCCGGCCGAGCCAGAAGCGTCGAGGCCGCACGACACGGCGACTCTGCGGTTCCAAGCCCCCGTCGCACTCCCTCACAACGCCCACCACGGCGCTGAGCCGAACATCGCGATCCTCGAGGACGGTACGATCTTCGTCGCGGCGATGAGCGGGAACGCCTGGAAACCAGGCGCGGCGGAGGGCAACGCGTGGCTCTGGCGCTCCCAGGACGGTGGCACGACGTGGGACAGGTTGCGGGGCCCCTACCCAGGGGAGGCGGGCAACGAACCGGAACCCGGGACGAACCCCCCGGGAGTCTGTTCTTGCGACGCGGACGTCGTGACGAGCCCCGACGGGTGGGTCTACTACACGGACTGGTGGACGGGTCCGCAAAGCGCGTTCGGGAACTTCCTCGTGGAACGCTCCGCGGATGCCGGCGACACATGGTCCTCGACCCCGGTCACGATCCCAACCATCGGCTCTCCTTCAGGCCCCTACTTCGTCGACCGGCAGTGGCTCTTTGCGGGCGAAGAAGGCTTCGTGGCGCTCTTCTATCACCAGGCGGACACCGCCGTCTTCGGAACCACCGGGGAAGGCGCGACGCTGAAGATGGTCTCTAGCCATGATCACGGTGAGAGCTGGGGTCTCCCCGTGACCGTCATGGAGGGAACGGGGGCCTTCTGGGATCTCGTCACCCCTCCGCGCGTGCTTCCCGACGGGACCATCGTCGCGCCGGTGCTGGGCATCCTTGAGCCACCCGAAGGGGAGCTTGGCGAGGCCCCGGCTAGACTCAGGGTGCTCCGCTCCACGGACCAAGGCACCACGTGGCACCTGGAAGATATCCTCGATCTGCCTCGGGGGCCAGGCGCGTTCTGGGCGCAATCCATCGCCGCCGACGACGCCGGCGGTCTCCTCCTCGCGTTCAACGAGCGGCTGAAGAACGGGACGCATCTCTTCACGATCGAGAGCGAGGACGGCGGGGAAACATGGTCGGAGCGCGAACCGCTGGCAACATCCGGGTTCGATGCGCTGCCATGGGTCACAGCAATGGGCGACGGCCGGTTCGCGGTGGCCTGGTATTCCTCGAATTGGACGGGGGACGAGGCCGATGCTCCGGCAGGAACGGAATGGTTCGCCATGGCCGCTGAGAGAGAGGCTCCTGGCGGCGAATGGAGGCGTGGGAAGGTGGATCAAACGCCCGTCTGGACCGGGCCCATGTGCTTCGACGGGGCTGGGTGCGGCGATCGGCCGTTGCGTGATTACCTGTCTCTCGAGTACGCACCTGACGGAGTCCTGCATGTCGCCTACACACAGGGGTACGTAGCCGAGGTCTATCAAGGGCAGTTTCAGCCCGCGTATGGGATGGTCCATACCGCGCGGGTGATGGCCGGGTCGGGATGACACGGCGTGTGCGCCCAGGGGTGGGTGCGTAGCTCGTTACGCCAGTCTGGCTCACCCGCGGTAGGCTGCCTCGAGTGCCGCGACGTCCAGCTTCTCCATCTCCAGCATGGCCTGGAAGGCCCGCTCGTACCCGGGCCCCGCATCCTCGCCGCCCTTCATCATCTCGATGAAGTTGGCCGGGACGACCTGCCAGGAGACGCCGAAGGTGTCCTTGAGCCAGCCGCACGGGCCCTCCTCGCCGCCCTCAGCGGTGAGTGCCTCCCAGTAGCGATCGACCTCGTCCTGACCCTCGCAGAGGATCTGGAGCGAGACGCCTTCGTTGAACCCGAACTCGTGGCCCGGGTTCGCGCTGTCCATGCACGCCAACCACTGCCCCGCGATCTGGAAGTCCGCGAACATGAGCGTGCCCTCCACCTCGGGTTCCATACCCGGCGGGTACCGGGCCTCGATCCCTCGCTCCGCGTTATCGAAGACGGAGGTGTAGCGCTCGATGGCTTCCTCAGCGTGGCCCGCGACGTCGCCGACGAACATCAGCGACGGGACGAGGAACGGGCGCTCGTCGCCCTCGGGGTCGGTGAGCATGAGCTGCCAGTTCACGCCGAAGCGGTCCGCGATCCAGCCGTAGCGCTCGCTGAACGGGTAGGTGTCCAGTGGCATGCGGACGATCCCATCCTCGGCCAGCGTCTCCCAGGTGCTCTCGAGGTGTTCGCGCGCCTCGGCGTCCCTGGAGGGATCGAAGTTGAGGATGAACGAGATGGATGGGTTCGGGGTGACATGCGGCCCGCCGTTCAAGAGCGTGAACGGTGTGTCGGCGAGCTCGACCTCCACGGTCATGACGCTGCCCCGCGGCTTCTCGCTGGGGTTGTCGAAGGTCTTGGGGTAGTGGGACGTGCCCGTGACGCTGGAGTCAGGGAAGAGGCTGGCGTAGAGCTTGGCGGCCTGTTCGGCCTGGTCGTCGAACCAGAGGCAGGGGGAGAGGGTGGGCATGGCGGGGTATGCCGGGTGGCCGCGATAAACTTGAGCCACAAACGTGTATATACACCCGAACGTGCTCGTGGTGCGGAGCTGGGTCGCCGAGGCTGAGACCGCCGACGACCGGTGGTGAGCAAGCATGAGCAAGGTCCGCGTTGCTGCGTTCAGCCTGTCCCTGGACGGCTACGGTGCCGGTCCAGACCAGAGCATCGACCATCCGCTGGGCGTCGGCGGCGAGGAACTCCATGCGTGGGTCTTCCCGACGCGGACGTTCCAGCGCAAGGTGATGGGGAACAACGAGGGCACGACGGGGGTCGATGACGACTTCGCCGCGCGCGGCTTCGAGAACATCGGCGCGTGGATCCTCGGCAGGAACATGTTCGGACCGGTCCGTGGCCCTTGGCCGGACGACGAGTGGAAGGGCTGGTGGGGGGAGGAACCGCCGTACCGCGTTCCCGTCTACGTCCTCACGCACCATCCCCGAGCCTCCTTCGAGATGAAGGGCGGAACCACGTTCCACTTCGTAACCGGGGGTATCCACGAGGCCCTCGACCGGGCCCGGGAGGCCGCCGGCGGGAAAGATGTGCGGATCGGTGGTGGTGCGAACACGATCCGGCAGTACCTCCGCGAGGGCCTTATCGACGTGATGCACCTGGCGATCGCTCCGGTGGTCCTGGGCTCGGGCGAGCCTCTCTTCGAGGGCGTGGACCTCCGGGCCCAGGGGTACGAATGCGTCGAGTTCGTGGCATCGGAGAAGGCGACGCACGTCGTCCTGCGGCGCGACGGTGGGGACGACTGCTGACGTTGGCGTAACCCAGGTGAGCTACAAGGTAGACGACCACGTATGCGATCCGTGATGTCCAGCGATGCGCGTGCAACCCGCGTCTCCCGCAGGATCGACGCCCCCCGCAACCGAGTCTACGCAGCCTTCGTCGACGCCGGGCTCGTCGCCCAGTGGCTACCACCGAAGGGTATGACCGGCCTTGTGCGCGCCTTCGAGCCCCGGATCGGCGGGCGGTTCTCGATGGCGCTGACCTACGACGACCCCAGCACCGGGCCCGGTGGCAAGACAACGGAGGACTCCGACGTCTTCGAGGGCACGTTCGCCGAACTCGAAGCCGGCGAGCGCGTCGTCTGGCTGGTTGAGTTCACCTCGGATGACCCGGACCTCGCTGGACCGATGCGCGTGGCTTGGGACCTCGAGGACGAGGACCCTGGTACGCGCGTGACCTGTACGTGCGAGGATATCCCGCCGTGGATCAAGCTGGAGGACAACGAGGCCGGCACCAGGTCGTCCCTGGACAACCTGGCCCAGCTCGTAGAGGGAGGTTCGTGACCGTAGAGTCGACAGGCTCACGGGGCCGCGGTGGGGGTGTGACCAACCATACGACTCCACACGTACCTGAACTTCGGCGACCAGGGTTTATCCGAGCGAGGCGGATGTCGGTGTCATGATCCGGTTCGCTGACGTGGGCGTCGCCGTCACGGATGCCAAGGCAGCTGCGGCGTGGTGGCAGGAGAAGGTCGGCTTCGAGGTGGATGTGATGGGCGAGGAGGAGGACGGCCACGGTGTCCGCGTGGGGCCACCGGGTGACCGGTTCCTGCTACACCTGTGCGAGGGGTACGAGCCCGTGGATCCAGGCAACACGGGCATCGCGTTCATGACCGACGAGATCGAGGCCCTGGTCGAGCGGATGACGAGCGCCGGCGTCGAGTTCACCGAACCCCTCGAGAAGACCGAGTGGGGCGCCTCGGCCAAGTTCGCCGACCCCGACGGGAACATCTTCTGGCTGCTGGGCGCACCGACGGAGTTCATCGAGGGCGAGGACCGCCTCCGCGCGTAGGTCCGTGAGGACCGCGAGGCCCGCTCCTAGGGGACGCTGCTCGCCCGGCGTCAGCTCGGCTGCAGCCGATCGGTGGGCCACCCGTCGAAGTGCCAGACGTGGATCGTTCCGTTGCGCCACCGCTCACGCCCCTCCTCCTCGACGCGCTCGTTGTAGGCGATCGTGGTGTTCTGGCCGGGCTCGAGCCATACGTCCTCCTTCACCATCAGCGTACCGTTGTCCTCGAAGGCCACCTGCAGCGTCCCGTAGGCGCCGACCTGTTGGGTGTCCTGGTCGACGTTGGCCTGCAAGCGGTAGACGAGGGGACACGATGAGGGGTGGTCCCAGATGTCCCATGCGACCATGCTGGAGACGTTGGCGGGCTCGAAGGCGTAGCCATCGGCTCGGTACGTCAGCGTCCGGTTGGAGACGTCCACCCCGTGGTCGTAGAGGACATCGCAGACGCCGTAGCCTTCCGGTGGGGGTTCCAGGCGCTCGGTGCCCTCGATCCAGGCGAGCTGGTAAGTCCCGTCTGGCTCGTCCCCGACCGGACCCTCGGAACCCTGGTCGAGGCAGCCTGCGATGGCCGTCGGCAGCAGCATCAAGGCGAGCAAGGCCCGTGACATCGGGAGCGCCACGAGCCCCATCCACCATCAACCCTGGCGCCGAAGACCCTGTGCGGGACGGTCGGAGCCGTCGGGGCCTACGTTGCGCACCTAGGCATCGAACTCCACGAGCAGAGCGAGCAGGTCCAGGCTCTGGCCCCAGCCGGTCTCGGCGTCCTCCTTCGGGATCGCAGCGGGGATCCCGGTCTGTTCGACGACGACCTTGGTGCCGCCCTCGACCTCCTCGAAGGTGATGGTGGTCTCCATCATGCTGTCCATCCCCTCGGCGTCGGTGTCGAACTGGTCGTTCAGGCGTATCTTGGTGAACTCCTCGAGCTCGAGGTAGGTGCCGCCGAAGCTGTGCTCCATGGTGCCATCCAAGCTGCGGAAGGTGCCGTGGAACCGGCCACCGACCTTGGGCTCCATGGTGTCGTACTCGGCGACCCAGCCGTGGGGTGGGCTGAACTTGGCTTGGGCGTGGCGGTCGAGGAAGGCCTTGTAGATGCGCTCGGCCGGGGCCTTCATGATCCGTTCGACGCGGATGCTCCCTGTCTCGGTTGCTTGTTCACTCATGTGGATTCATCTCCTTCGATTTCGACTTCCTGCGCGATGGCTTCCAGGGTGTCCTCCCAGAAGATCCGGTACTGGACGATCCAGGAGAAGGCCTCGGACAGGGGCTTGCCCTGGAGCGCGCACCTGCGCACCCGGCCCTCGCGGGTCTGCTCAAGCAGGCCAGCGTCTTCCAGCACGCGCAGGTGCTGGCTGATGGCTGGCAAGCTGACGTCGTGGGGCTCGGCCAGCTCACCCACGCTCTTCTCGCCTGCGGAGAGCTGCTCGATGATCGAGCGGCGGATGGGGTGGGCGAGCGCGGCGAACACCGCGTCGAGCTCGACGCCGGGATGCTTAAGCATCTGCTTAACTGATTAGTGTGCAAGATACTTAAGGATTTGCTTAACTGGGGTTCGTTGGGCTGGAGTCGGGGCGGGCGCGGTCCGCGCTTCCCTCGTCCCCGCCTCAAGGAGCCATCCGGACGTCACCCGCCTCGTCGATGGCCCACGCGGGGTTCCAGGCCACCTCCCACCGGTGGCCTTCCGGATCGGCGAAGTAGCCTGAGTAGCCCCCCCACTCGGCCTCCTGGGGCTCGATGAGCACGCGTCCGCCGGCCTCGCGGGCCAGCACCACGACCTCGTCGACCTCCCCCTTGGCGCGCACGTTGTAGGCAAGCGCCGTGCCTCCTGGTTCCAGCTCGTCCTCGGGGACGGCCAGCTCCTCGGCGAAGCGGTCCCGGCGGAACAGCGACAGCACGATCCCGTTGAGCTGGAAGAAGGAGACCTCCTCGTTGGAGAACCCCAGCTCCCACCCGAGCCCGTCCTCGTAGAACGAGGTGGCTCGAGCCAGGTCCTCGACCGCTAGCGTGACCAGGCTCAACCTTTGCTCCATGCCGAGCGTAGGGGTGTGGAGGGTTTCAAGGTGCGTGGTGGGGGTTCCCGAAAGCACGCCCTGGGCGGCACAGGGTTAAGCACGGGTGTGGTCGTGCCGGGCCGATGACCGACGATGATCGAGCGCGCCCCCTGGCAGGCCAGGTGGCCGTGGTGGCAGGCGCCACTCGCGGAGGGGGGCGAGGGATCGCGGTGGCCCTGGGCGAGGCCGGCGCCACCGTGTACTGCACCGGCCGGAGCACGCGCGAGCAGGGGGCCACCCCCGGGCGCCCGGAGACCATCGAAGGCACCGCCGAGCGCGTGACCGAGGCGGGCGGGGAGGGGATCGCAGTGCAGGTGGACCACACGCGCGAGCAAGAGCTCGAGGCGCTGGTCGAGCGCCTGCGCGAGGAGGTGGGATGCGTGGGCATCCTGGTGAACAGCATCTGGGGTGGGGACGTGCTCACCGAGTGGGGTACACCGTTCTGGGAGCTGGACGTGGACAAGGGACGGACCATGCTGGAGCGCGCGATCGTCACCCATCTGGCGACCAACCGTCACCTGGTGCCGCTGATGCTGAACGGGGAGGGCGGGTTGGTGGTGGAGGTGACCGACGGGGACGGCTTCCTCTACAGGGGCAACCTGTTCTACGATCTGGTGAAGACGGGCGTGATCCGCCTGGCCTTCGCCATGGAGGAGGAGCTAGCCGGGAATGGGGTCACCGCGCTGGCCGTCACGCCCGGGTTCATGCGCTCGGAGGCCGTGCTCGACCACTTCGGCGTGAGCGAGGAGACCTGGCGGGAGGGCATCGAGCAGGATCCGCACTTCGCGCACTCCGAGACGCCGCTGTTCCTCGGCCGGGCCGTGGCCGCCCTGGCCGCCGATGCCAACGTGGACACGAAGGGTGGGCGGGTGTTCGCTTCGTGGACCCTGGCCAGGGAGTACGGGTTCCGCGACATCGACGGCCGCCAGCCTGACTGGGGTGCGCACTTCCAGAAGGACGTGGGCACCTACAAGCCCCTGGACGAAAGCTTCTACGCCTACTGGGCCGACGACAAGAACCCCACATCCACATAGAGTTATATGTTTGGGATGGCATATGTTCGTTCGTGCCCGACGTGTTCCAGCTCCTGGCCGACCCCACCCGCCGCAGGCTGGTGGAGCTGACCAGCCGGGAGGAGAAGAGCGTCACCGAGCTCGTCGAAGCCACCGGCCTCACCCAGCCCGCTGTCTCCAAGCAACTAGCCACGCTGCGCGAGAACGGGCTGGTCACGGTCCGCCGGGATGGGCGCTACCGGCTGTACAAGGCTGAGCTCGACGAGCTCACGGCCATGCGCGACTGGCTGCTCGAGCACGGGCCCGCGTGGAACGACCGGTTGGACGCGCTCGAGGACCACCTGGAGGAGATGTGACCATGAACCTAGGAGAGATGCGCAAGACCAAGCACGGTTACGAGGCCACCTTCGAGCGAGTGCTCGACCAGCCTCCGGAGAAGGTCTGGCAGGCGCTCACGGACCCCGAGGAGATCGCGACGTGGTTCGTGCGCACAGAGCTGGAGCCCCGGGTGGGCGGCCGGTACGTCGAGCACCACGACCACGTGGGCATGTCCATGGAAGGCGAGGTCACCCACTGGGACCCGCCGCGAGCCTTCGGCCACACGTGGTGGGGCGACCCCGACGGCGGCTACAAGGAAGCCAGCATCCTCTGGGAGATCACGCCGGAGGGGTCCGGCTCGCGGCTCGTCATGACCCACCGGTTCAGGGACCTCCAGAGCGCTGATGGCATCATGGCCGGCTGGCACATCTGCATCGACGTCCTCGAAGCGATCCTCGACGGTGACGCCCCCGAGGACCACGCCCCACCCCAGGGCGAGTTCGCCGACGGCCAGTTCACGGCGACCACCCCGGGCAAGGGCCACTGGACCAAACGGGAGGAGCTCGAGGAGACGTACGGCCGCCGGCTAAGCGTGGGCTGAGGACAGCAACCGCAGGGCAACCTCGTTGAACCGCTCGCTCTCTTCGACCTGCGGGCTGTGACCGCACCCGGGGAACACCGCCAGCTCGAGCCCCGCCAGTTCCTCGAGCACCGGCCGGCACACCTCCAGCGGGATGATGGGATCCCGGTCCCCCCAAACGAACAGCGGCGTCGGGTCCAGCTGGTGGAGCAGCGGGCCGAGTCGCCGGGCCGAAGCGCTCTCGTCGAGCGCCGAGGTGAAGGCATCCTTGGCTCCAGGGCTCCGGACGTAGGCCAGGATCTCTTCGGGGCTCCGGTTCTCGGGGACCTGGGATGCTGGCCCGGGGGCATGGGCCTGAATCGCCTGGCGGACCTGGCGCACTTCCTCCTCGCTCCGGGCGTCCAGGATGCCCTGGTAGTCGTCCAGGGCTGGGGACCCTTCGAACGAGGCGGGGGGGATGCCCGCCGGGGCCACGGCGATGACCCGGTCCACCCGCTCGGGATGGCGCAGCGCTAGCTCGAGGGCGACCTGGCCGCCCATGGAGACGCCCACGGCGTGGGTGGATTCGAGGCCGTGTTGGTCGAGCAGGGCGACGAGGGTGTCCACGAAGAAGGCCGGCGTGTAGCGGCGCTCGGGCTTGCTGGAGCGCCCGAAGCCAGGGAGGTCGGGTGCGAGGACGTGGAAGCGCTGGGAGAGGGTGGGGGTGTTGGCGCTCCACGACGCCCCGGCCCCGCCGAGACCATGGACCAGGAGCAGGGGGTCGCCCTGGCCGGCCTCCAGGACGTGCAGGTCCATCCCGTCGATCCGAGATGTGCGCTCGTTCATGTGGCTGGCACGGGCCAGGGTGCCCTTGGCCAAGAGTGTGCCTACATCGGGTCTGCCAAGGCGCGGGGGCGAAGGCGCAGCTCCCGTCAGCCACCACGTGAGGAGGCGAGCCGTTCGTCGATCGATGCTGACGTCCGAACCATGTGACCCCAGAACCGGAACTGCATCGAGAAGAAGAAGCCGACGAGGTAGCCCACGATGCCGAGGAACCGGGCGAGCCACCTTTGGTTCCGGCGGAACTTATATAACTTAAAAGCTATCATATGATAGTTGAAGAACTATAGTACGGATGGAGACCCAGATGGACACCACGACGCTGAGGGTCCTGGATACGCTGGCCCGCACCATCGGTGAGTCTCACTCGATCCGATCCCTGGCCGAGCAGGTCGAGGTCCACCATGGGACCGGCCACTACCCCAACGTCCACGAGAAGCTCCAGGGCCTAGCGAGCGAGGGTGTCGTCTCCTTCGAGCAGGCTGGACGGTCCAAGGTGCCTCGTTTGCACCTCCAGCGCACGGGCATCGCCGACACCATGGCCACGATGGAGCTCTGGCGTAAGCACCAGCTGTTGTCCGACCGGGCGAACGCTGCTGAGGCGATCCAGCGCCTCGAGGCTGAGCTCAGCGCGGAGGAGGCAGTGCTTTCCGTCTGCCTCGTTGATGCGGGTCGCAACCTCAAGCTTCGGCGGCTGGAACCGCTCGTCCTCCTGCGCGATCAGGCCCAGCCCATGGGAGCGGGGAACCCAGGCCATGCGGACGGCCGGGAGCGGATCCGGGCCAGCGAGCTCCACCTCACGGAGACGTTGGCCGGGCTTGAGCAGAGGCTCTCACTCAGGATCGATCCATGGGTCGTTGATGTGGGTACGTTCGGCGAACACCTGCGGGCCGGCGACGCGAACCCCTCACCTCGCATCCTCCGGACCGAGACGTGTCTCTGGCATCCCCAAGCCTTCTGGCGGGCCATCGCAGGGAGCCTGCCCCACGGTGGGGGGCTCGCCTCCGAGACCCCGGCGCGCCTGGCTGAGCTAGAAGTGCCCGCGCTTGCCTGGAACATGGGCCGATGGGGGTACGTGGAGCGCGGCCGGGCCGTGGATGAGCAGGCCACGCCCATCTGTCCTGAGGCCGTGGCCATTGGGGCGCTTGCCTCGCGGAACCCTCGCTGGCAAGCTGCCGCCGGGGTCATCCTCTCCAAGGCCGATCTGAAACCTACGCTTCTCACCTACCTCGCGAAAGCCAACGACCTCCAGGGCGAGCTGGCGGGCCTGCTCCAGATGCTTCACAACCGGCGTCCCGACCCGCGCCTCAGTGATACGATCAAGCTCCTGCAGGCGCGGGACGTAGAGCCGCATCCCATCGAACAGGATATGGTGAATCAGGCGTTGGAGTCGTACGGTGGCTGAACAAGACCGAGAGATCGGCGCCCGAGACCTCATCGAGTTCCTCTCCCTCGTCGAGGAGCACCTCGAGGAGGAGATCACGCTCGTGGCCGTAGGCGGCACCGCACTCACCCTCATCGGCGCTAAATCGTCCACCCTCGACATCGACTTCACCGGGCCCAGACCCTCGATCGACGCGTTCCTCGAAGCCTCCTCGAAGGAGCCCCATGGCTATGAGATCGACACATGGCCAGACGGGACCGTGTTCATGGTCACTCTACCCGACAACTACCTGGACAGGAGCCGAGTGATCGAGACGGGCTTGGAGCGCATCGAGCTTCGCGCCCTCCACCCCGTCGACCTCATCGTGACGAAGATCGCCAGGTGTGATGCAAGGGACCTCGACGACATCCGAACCGCGAACGACCGGTTCGGAATCACCGTCGATCAAGTGACAGAGCGCGTCCCGAAGATCGTCTACGTTGGGTCTGCTGACGCGTACGAGGCGAACCTTCAGACCGTGATCCGAGAGTGCTTCGAACCGGTATGAGCCAACGAGGCCGGATGGGCGCGACGACAACGCCCACACGCCTCGCTTTTCCCCACGGCGTCGTTCCTGGTACGTGGAACCGGCACCGTGGTCTCCGTCACGATCGCCCGCGTCGTGCGTCGCGCTTCCGACGCCCGTAGGGCGTCAGCCCGCGGGGCTTGTAGACGTTGAGCACCATGACCACGAGCAACACCACGAGCCCGATGCCTGCATGGCCGAGATCGCCGCCCAGCCCTCGCAGCGTGGTCGCCTCAGCCGAGCGCGCCACATCCGCGATGGCGCTCACGGTGGGCATGTGGAGCAGGAGGATGGTGGTGGCGAAGACGGTGAGCACGAGCGAGAAGATCACCCAGTAGTGCTGGAACAAGCCCCACTTGGTTCCAAGGGCCATGAACAGGCCGGTGGCCAGTGAGGCCAGGGCCAGCGGCACGATGGCGTACCAGCCGGTCAGCTCCATGGCGATCCAGGCAGCACGGATGGTCTCAGGCTCCTGGGTGGTGGAGGCGGTGATCCCGAGGGCGAGGTAGGCCATGACTGCGCCGATCCAGCCGACCGAGACGGTCAGGTGGAGCGTGAGGGTGAGTTTGCGAAGGGCGGGGTTCATGGTCATGGTGGGCCCTCGATCCCTTCGGTGCGATGGCAAGCCGGCTCCAGGGCGAAGCCTCCGTCCTGGTGGAAGGGTTGGACCTGGACGGGTTGGACCTGGCAGGCCTGCACCGGTGTTGCACCGCTTGCGTCGGCGCTCGCACCCATGTCGCCGGACGGTGCATGTTGGCCGGGTTGATGTCGGGCCGGCCCGTGGTCGCCGATCCCCAACAATCCTGTGAGGACGACAACCACGACCAAGAGCAAGGCGATGACCAGGGACACCTTCACCCACGTGGGCATCTCGTCCTCGAACGAGCTCATCGGGACCCGCTAGACGGGCGAGTGCTTACGGGTTGCGGTGGAGTGCGAGCGAAGCCCACCCATCCACGAGTCAGCCCTTATACGCCTTGGAGGCAGTCTGCCCGACCATGGGCTTGCAGGCGCGCAACGTGATCCTGGACGTTCACGACATGGAGCGTGCTGAGGCCTTCTGGACCCAGGCTCTCGGCTACAAGCGAGCCATGGGCGAGGACGGTGTCTGGTGCGCGCTGGTCGACCCCGATGGTGAAGGCCTGGCCGTCGGCCTCCAAGTCCGGGACGACCCCAAGGGGCCAGATGAGGCCAACCGCATGCACCTGGACCTGATGACCGACGATGTCGATGCCGAGCTCACGCGGCTGCTAGGCCTCGGCGCCACGCGGATGGAGGCTTGGCCTTACCCGCCCGAGGCCACCTTCGTGGTGCTCCGTGATCCCAGCGAGAACGAGTTCTGCGTGATCGAGATCGTCGACCTGTAAGCTCGAACTCGGAGGGGCCCCGAGCGTCGGTGCCCCAGCATGCGTCCTCCAGCGCGTTGACAACGATGGCGGACGACGGCCGCAACGTTCAAATACTCAAAGGATGTTCAACTAATCAATGGAACAAGAGAACTCCCGGGCTCGTCGCCGGTTCAAAGACGACCTGTACGAGAGCTTCGCCCGCATGGGTCAGGCCCTGGCCAGCCCGAAGCGCCTGGAGATCCTGGACCTCCTTTCCCAGGCCGAGCGCACCGTGCAGAGCCTGGCCGAGGAGATGGAGACCTCCGTGGCCAACGCCAGCCAGCACCTCCAGACCCTCAAGGAGGCCCGCCTGGTGACCGTGCGGCGCGAGGGCACGTACGCTCACTACCAACTGGCCGACCCTGCCGTCTTCCATCTCTGGCGTGCCCTGCGCGAGCTGGCCCGCGACCGCTTGCCCGAGATCCCCGCCCTCGTCGAGACCCGCGTGGGACCTCGGGGCGATGCCGTCGCCGAGGCATCCGATGAGATCTTCGCGCGGGCTGCTGGCGGCGAGGTGGTCCTGCTGGACGTGCGTCCCACCGAAGAGCACGCCTGGGCCCACCTGCCCCACGCCCTCTCCATCCCCCTGGACGAGCTGGATGCCCGCGCAGGCGAGCTCCCGACCGACCGAGAGATCCTCGTGTACTGCCGAGGCCCGCTGTGCACGTACTCAGACGAGGCGGTCTCCATCCTCCAGAGCCATGGGCGAGCCGCCCAACGCCTGGAGCCGGGCGCCCCCGACTGGATCCTCACCCAAGCGCCATCGACCCCTGTCCCGCAGGAGGTACATCCATGAACCGGACGCACCCTCCCCGAGCACCCGCTTCGGAGGTTCGACCATGAGCAAGGCAACCATCTCCGTCGAAGAGTTACGTGCCCGGCTGGACCGCGGTGACCCCGTCACCGTGCTCGACATCAGGCCGGAAGAGGACCACGACGAATGGCACATCCCCGGGAGCTTGAACATCCCGCTCTACGACCACCTCGACGAGGATGAGATCCCCCAACTCGACCCGGTCGAGGGCCGCGACCAGCCGGTGGTCACGGTGTGCCCTCGAGGGATCACCGCTGTCGCGGCGACGAGAGCCCTGCAGGACCGGGGCATACAGGCGCTAACCCTGGAGGGTGGGCTTCGGGCCTGGACGCTGGCCTGGAACACCGCCGAGCTGGAGCCCACCCCGGCCGGGACCACGGTGCTCCAGATCCGGCGCACGGGGAAGGGCTGCCTCTCCTACATCGTGGCCTCAGGCGACCAAGCAGCCGTGGTGGACCCCGCGCTGGACCCCGAGCTCTTTATGGAGCTGGCCCGGGAGCGAGGCTGGACCATCACGCACGTGATCGAGACCCATGTCCACGCCGACCACCTCTCCCGTGCCAAGCCCTTAGCCGAGGCCACGGGCGCGGTCCACCTCCTCCCTGATGGCGCACCGGTAGCCTTCGCCCACGAAGCGATCCGCGGCGGCGATACCATCGAGCTGGGCTCGGCCCACGTGGAGGTGCTCGCGACCCCCGGGCATACCCCGGAGAGCATCACGTTGCTCGTGGATGACCACGCCCTGCTCACAGGGGACACGCTCTTCGCCGCGGGGGTCGGGCGCCCGGACCTTGAGGCCGGCGACGGGGTCCCCGAGAGAGCCCGCGCACTGCACGCCTCGCTCCAACGCCTGCTCGCCCTGCCGCCGGAGCTCGTCGTGCTCCCTGCGCATGCCCCAGGCCCCCTGGCCTTCGACGGGCGCATCCACTCGGCCCGGTTGGGTGAGCTCCCTGCACGCATCGACGTGCTCGGCCTTGAGGAGGCAGCCTTCGTGGAGACGGTCATGGATCGCCTCCCGGAGAACCCGCCGAACCACGGGCGCATCGTGAAGCACAACCGGGCAGGCACCCTCCCGGAGAGCGACGTGATCGAGCTGGAGGCCGGGGCCAACCGGTGCGCGGCCGGATGAGCCTTCCAGGACCCAGCGGACCAGACACCCCACGAGCAAGCCTGCGCGTCGGCATCGGGGAGAACCGCGCCCAGTTCAGCCTGCTCGTCCTGCTCAACGCCTTCGTCGGGGGCATGGTGGGCCTCGAGCGCACCGTCTTGCCCCTCTTGGCCGAGCAGGACTTCGGCTTGGCATCCAAGACAGCGGTGGTGGCTTTCATCGCCACCTTCGGCGTGGCCAAGGCACTGGTCAACTTCGTGGCAGGCGACCTGGGCGACCGGTGGACCCGACGCCGGGTGCTCATCCTCGGCTGGCTGCTCGCCTTCCCCGTACCGTTGATCCTGCTCTGGGCGCCCAGCTGGGGCTGGGTGCTGGGTGCCAACGTGCTGCTGGGTGCCAGCCAGGGCCTGGCCTGGTCCATGACCGTGGTCATGAAGATCGATCTTGCCCGACCGGGCCAGCGAGGCCTGGCCACGGGCTTGAACGAGTTCGCCGGCTACGGAGGGCTGGCCGTGGTAGCTCTTCTGACAGGCCTGGTCGCCTCCCGCTACGGACTGCGCCCGGAGCCGTTCTATCTAGGCCTAGCCCTGGCGATCGTGGGCTTGCTGCTCTCGCTGGCCGTCCGGGACACCACCGGCCACGCCATGAGCGCCCGGGACCGGGAGGGCCCCGAGGCCGGGCCAACCCCCTCGCTGGGCCAGGTGGCCGCCCGCACGAGCTGGAAGGACCCGACGCTCTCGGCCACGAGCCTGGGGGGCCTGGCCACGAACCTCAAAGACGGGATGCTCTGGGGCCTGCTCCCCCTGATCCTCACCTCCTCCGGGTTGGGCGTGGGGCGTGCTGGCGTGGTCATCGCCGCCTACCCCGCGGTGTGGGGCGCCTCCCAGCTCGCCTTCGGCCCGCTCTCCGACCGGTGGGGCCGCAAGGCGCTCATCGTGCCCGGCCTGGCCGCCCAGGCCGTGGGCGTGGCTGCCTTCGCCTGGGCCACGAGCTATCCGGGCTTCCTGGCCGCCGCCGTGGTCACCGGTCTGGGCACGGGCATGGTCTACCCCACCTTCTTGGCCCTCGTCTCGGATGCCGCCAGGGCCGCCTGGCGGTCCTCGGCCCTCGGCATCTACCGGTTCTGGCGCGATCTCGGCTACGCGGTCGGTGCTCTGGGCTCGGCCCTGGTGGCCGACCTGATGGGCATGACCACCGCCGTCTGGGTGGTGGCAGGCGTGATGGGTGTGGCCATGGCCGTGTTCATCCTCCGAGCCAGCGACCCGGTGCTCCAAGCTTCCCACGCCAGCCCCACGCACCTGGATGCAGGGTGAGGCGGGCGCTGGGAGGCCTCGTTGGCTTGGCGGCGGCGTCTGGCCTTGCGCCGCTCATCTCCAAGAGGTTGATAACGGCCCGGCGCCTACCAGGTCCATGGCTTCCCGCTGGCTGCGTTTGCTCGGGGCCCTTGGGGCTGGCGGGGCCGTGATGTTCACGCTTTTCCTGCTCACGCTGTTCGCTGAGGATCGGCCCCTCTGGGGCGTGGATGCTGGCATCCTCTCCCTTGCAGCGGCTGTGCTGGCCATCCTGGCCGGCTTCAGCGTGTCCGGATGGCTGGCCTCCTGGTCCACACGGGCCATGGTGCAGGGGGGTGTGCTGGGTGGCGCGGGCTTCGGCATCGTGTTCTTGGCCAGCATGGCCATCGTTGTGGGCTTCCCTGGCCACGGGGCGTCCTACGAGGGGTGGCAGGCCAGCACCAACTTCGACGATCCGTGGAACGCCACCAGAGCCCGAGAGGCCCTGGAGGCCCAGGGCTTCAACATCAGCACGCAACATCCTGACCGCTTGGTCGCCACCGCCGACCCAGATGTGACGGCCATCCTATACGTCCACGATCAGAGAGACCCAGGCAACGCGAGCGACGCGCAGCCAACGTTCCTGCTCAGCGTGGGGTTCCGGGCGGACGGCGGCTGGGTGGATCGGTACGAGGAGGCCCAAGAGCAAGCGGATGCGGACCGGCCGACGTTCGAGGACCGCTTCCACGAGATCCTCGAGGCCTTCGGGACCGCCACAGGCTGGACCCACATGGACCCAGTCCACTGGGAAGCCAGGATCTCCGTGGCTTGAGAACCAGGAGCTCGAGCACCAACATCGTTTTCCCCCCGACGCTGCTGCCAGCCCATGCGCCCGTGGATCGCTTTTGCGGCCCTGATGCTCGTGACCGCATCTGCGGCTGGATGCCTGAGCGATCCCGACCCGCAACCGGGCGGGGATCGGGACGGGGAGCCTGAAGCGCCGCCTGCGCCCGGTGATGGCCCGGCCCCATCGTCCCGTGAGCTCACCGTCGCGCTCACGGACTGTATGATCCCGGAGGCCTTCGCAAGCGTCCCGGCCGACCAGGCGCGCAGCCACGTCCCGCCAGACTTCGATCTCGCCCTGGATGAGAGTGGATCTGCCGCGGTCGTGCTCGGTGGGTTGGTGTGCGGCGAGCGGGGTGGACTTGCGCAGCGGGGGCTGCTGGCCATCCTGGTCACCCCGAACGACGAGGCCTTGCTTGCTGATGGCGTCGAGAACTACTTCTGGGAGCCCGAGCACCAGCTCGTCGAGGGCTCGGCCCTCACGGATGCGTTCCTGGAAGTAGGCGCCAACGCCACCCTCGTGAGCGCGGTCACGGCCACCGTGATGCCCGTTGGGATGACGTTGGTCGTAGACGCGAGCACCTGGCAACACCGGATCTCAGGATCGCCTGGCGCGTGGCCGGCAGGCGAGAGCGCCTTCGTCTTCGGCCATTTCCGCGAGTACGCCCTGGGCCATGGCGGGTACGTCTACCTCGATGCGTCCTTCGATGGACCCCCCGGCTCGACGGCCGGCGGGACGCTGGCTACCGTCGAGACCGGCACGGGGACCATCGCTCGCGAGCTGCTGGGGTCGACGACCTCGGTACCGGCGCTCTACGGGGACGGCTTGGTCTACGCGGATGCCCGGGTCGGCTTCATCCCAAGGTGAGCTCGTCCCAACGTGAGCCTCCCCCTCGTGCTAGAGGTGGGCTCCCAGCCGCGAGCCACCACAACGGCCGGCCGGCAACACAGCCCGCCTCCAGGGGCGACACCAACAAGTATATCCCCTATGCGCCGCTGCCGGCGTCCAGGCAGCAGCCCCGATCTGTTCTCCACCGATCCCCGCGCCGTCGCTCTTGGGCGCAGGATCCCTGGGTGCGTCCTCCGTCGACGCCCGGCTACGGCGACAGGGACATTTCCGGTCTCGCCCAACGCACACCCTGCGCGACGGACGTAGGCCCACAGGACGACCCTGAACATGACCAACGGTTTCAAACCGCTGAACCTGAGCCAGTCCACCCTGACCGCCATCTCGCGGATGGGGTTCACCGACCCGACCCCTGTCCAATCGGAAGCGATCCCCCCGGGCCTTGAAGGCCGCGACGTGGTCGCCCAGGCCCGCACGGGCACGGGCAAGACCGCCGCTTTCGGCATCCCGCTCGTGGAGAACGCCCGGGGCGAGGGCGCCAACAAGCGCCACCAGCGCGGTGGCGGCATCGAGCACCTCGTGCTCGCGCCGACCCGTGAGCTGGCCAACCAGATCACCGAGGAGCTCAACCAGCTCGCACACGGCTCCAAGCTGCGCGCGTGCGCCATCTACGGCGGCGTGGGCTACAAGAAGCAGCGCGACGCCGTGGGCCCCCACGGGCATGCCACGTGCGTGGTCGCCTGCCCCGGTCGTCTGCTCGACCTGCTCGAGAAGGGCTGGATCGACCTCTCCGGCCTGCGGGCCGTGGTGTTCGACGAGGCAGACCGGATGCTCGACATGGGCTTCATCCACGACATCCGCAAGATCTTCAAACACATCCCGAACCAGCGCCAGACCTTCCTGTTCAGCGCCACGCTGCCCGACGGCGTCGAGCACCTGGCCCGGGATTACCTGAACAACCCGGTCTCGATCCAGACGAGCAAGGGACCGACAGCCACGCCGCTGACCGAGCAGTTCGAGATCCAGGTCCACGGCGAGGGGCTCCCCCACCTCATCACGCTCTTGGAGCGCGAGGACCCAGAGCGCGCGCTCGTCTTCGCCAAGACCAAGCACACGACCAAGCGCATCGCGGCCAAGCTCGAGGCCGCCGGCTACAACGCGACGCCCCTACAGGGCAACATGAGCCAATCCAAGCGCGACCGCGCCATGGCGGATCTGCGCTCTGGCAAGGTCCGCTTCCTGGTGGCCACGGACGTAGCCGCCCGCGGGATCGACGTGGACGAGCTCACCCACGTCATCCAGTTCGACATGCCTGACCAGCCCGAGGACCACGTTCACCGCACCGGGCGCACCGGGCGTGCTGGCAAGGACGGGCGAGCGTTCCTGTTCGTGCCCCCGAACGCGCGCAAGACCGTTCAAGCCATCGAGCGCAAATCCGGCGTGAAGCTGGAGCGCTACGACCTGGGAGAGCTCGTCGATGTGCCCCACCACGTGGCCAACGCCGGGCCCAAGCCCCGCCGGTACGAGACCATCACGGCCGGCGGCCAAGGCGGCCGCTCCGGTGGTCGTCGCCGCGGGCGACGCTAGGCGATCGCAGCGTCTTCGGCCCGGAGCCCGATCCGAGCCCCGGGCGCCATCCGGTTTCCCGGCGGCCGCTGGGCCCTTTGGGACTCAGGTGAACGTTCAAGGGTGCCGGGTGGCCTTCACCCCGCCCAGCACCGTTGCTGCGGGTAGGCCAGGACCACCATGACAGCGTTCGGACGCGGCCAACCGTTCACGTTCGGGGTCGAGGAGGAGTTCCAGCTCCTCGACCCAGACTCGGGCGAGCTGGTCTCCCGCATGGACCAAATCATCGCCACGGATGACCCCATCCGCGAGCAGGGGGTCCAGAGCGAGCTCTTCCAGTCCGTGGTGGAAACCGCCACGCCGGTCTGCAAGGACCTCGATGATGCCCGGGAGGCCATCGGTTGGCTTCGGTCTACCATCATCGAGCGGGCAGAGCAGGAGGGCCTGGCTATCGCAGCCGCTGGCACCCATCCCTTCGCGCTCTACGAGGAGCAGACCCTCACGGACAACCCGCGCTACCAGGCCCTGGTAGACGACATCGGCTGGCCCGTCAAGCGGGATCTCACCTTCGGGCTCCACGTCCACGTCGCCGTCCCCTCGGGGGAGGCTGCCGTGGCCGCCATGAACCATCTGCGCACCCACATCCCGCTCCTGCTCGCGCTGTCGGCCAACGCGCCCTTCTGGCGGGGACAGGTAACGGGCCTCCACTCCGTGCGTGTGCGTATCTTCGGGACCATGCCGCGCAGCGGGCTCCCCAGGCGCTTCGAGCACTGGGATGAGCTCGAGGCCACGCTGGCCACGCTCCAGGACGGAGGCGTCATGAGCGATGTGACCAAGCTCTGGTGGGACATCCGCCCGCGACCCGACCTGGGCACCGTGGAGATCCGCATCTGCGACGCCTGCACGGAAGCCCAGACCACGCTGGCCCTGGCGGGCCTGACCCAGGCGCTCGTGGCCCAGGCCACCCGGGCCCGGCCCCCTGGATCCGCCGTGCCGGCCGAGCAACTCGACGAGCTGCTCACCGAGAACCGATGGCGAGCCATCCGCGACGGGATCCACGCCGAGTTCCTACGGGCCAACGACCAGGGCATCGTCGAACAGGTGCCCTTGGCCCAGGCCCTCGACGAAGCCATCGAGGGCGCCCACGAAGAGATCGAGGAGTTCGGCCTCAAACAACCCGTCTCCGCGCTCCGGGAGGTCGCGCAGCGCGGCGAGACCGGTGCGGACCGCCAGCTTGCGGTCTACGAGGGCTCCGGAGATCTCCGAGCGGTCTCCCTGGACCTCATCGAGCGCACACGGCGGGGCTCTGCACCGTAGAGCAGGCGCGTGGCGGCCTCGTAGAGGAACGTGAGCGGGCACGCGTTCGCGCCTTCGTATCCGCGGGCTTCGTGGTGCTCCACGCGCAGGGTCCATGCCCGCGCAGCCTGGTCCTTGGCCAGCGAGACCTGGGCGTACGGCGCGATGACCGGCGGGCTCTCCGGGAGCTGGGCCAGGAGGCGATCGACCCAGCCACCCGGCCCGCTTGGTGCCTGAGCAGCCGAAGCGGGCTCGCCGGGCTCATGTGCGGCGCGCTTGGAGCGGGCTGGGAGGTCAAGCAGATCGGTGATGGCGGCTTTGTACGAGGCTGGGAGCTCGCGGTGGTCGGCCAAGCGCCGGGCTCCGGCCTGGGTGAGGTGGTAGCGCTTGGGCCGATCATCCGTCTGGTTCGGCGCCCGGATCAAATCGGCTTGCTCGAGGCGCTGGAGAACTGGGAAGACAAGCTTGCGCTCTGGAGGCTGGCGGACGATGCGGGCGAGGGCATCGTGGATCTCGGCAGGCCCCCTGGGCTCGCGCTCGACGGTGCGCAGGATGAGACCTTCGCCGAGGCCCTCGAGCAGCAGGATGGGCACCATGCTCGGACCATCTCCACCGGCGGGGCTGGACCCTGCCATGCAGGCAATAGCATGCTTCGATATACCATGCCTGGTCCGCGCGTGACCGAGGCCGGTTAAGTACAAGGAGCCGGCGACCGGTACGGCGCCAGCTTGACTCGTCCCTCATGCTGGTGGCGAGCAACCTCTTAGGAGGGGGAGGGCGTTGGGGGTTCGAGGCCGAGGATGCTCAAGGAGTCCACGATCGTCCTGCTCGTCGGGACCGCGCTCTTGCTCGTGACCGCTGGGGTGCCGCTGGCCGGCGCCCAACCTGGCATGGAGGATCCGTTCCCGTCGCACGGCGAGCTCGTTGAAGCCCTGGAGGGCTTCGCGAGCCACCCGTGGGTCACCGTCGATCAGATCGGCGCCTCTGGCCAGGGGAAGTCGATCCATCTCGTCCAGGTGGCGGACCCGAACAGCTCCACGCCCATGGACGAGCGGGCCGTCACGCTGCTCTTGACCCAGCAGCACGGCAACGAGCCGGCCGGGACCCCGGCTGCCCTGCGGTTGTTGGCTAACATCACCAGTGGTGGCCACCCGACAGCCTGGCTGGAGAACCAGGTGGTGCTCATCCTTCCCATGGCCAACCCGGACGGTGGGGATGCCGATGCGCGGCAGAACGCCGACGGCGTGGATATCAACCGCGACCACATCGCCCTGGCCACCACGGAGGCTCGGGCTATCCACGATGCCCTCAACGCGTGGGATATCCACGTTGCCCTGGATCACCACGAGTACGGCGGCGCTGGGCTCGGGAACCCTGTGCCCGTTCGGATCTACGACTACGACCTCACGACGCTCTTCCCAGTGCACGGCAACGTCCGGGGCCCGGCGGTCGAGGCTGCTGGCGAGCTGATGTACGAGGCCATCTGGCCGGCCGCCCAGGCCCAGGGGTTCTCGGCCAACGAGTACGGGGAGCAGACGGTCAACGGGGAGCCTGTGGGCCACGTCGCCGGGGGCCCGGACCCAGGCATCCTGCGCAACCACTTGGGCCTCCACAACGTGGCTGGCCTGCTCATCGAGACCCGCATCGATGCCCACCCCAACCCGTTCCACACGCCCGAGCGGCGCATCCAGATCCACACGGTGGTCATGGAGTCCACGCTTGAGCACGTGCATGACAACGCCGAGCGGTACATCGGTGCCAAACGGGCAGCCGAGCAGGCCGCGCTCCTCTTCCCCGCCCGGGCCTACCAAGAGGGGGAGCCGACCGGTGTGCTGCCCCCGGCCTTCCATCTGCCCGCCGAGGAGGGGATCAAGTCGACGATCCATGCCCACGGCCTGGAGACCCTCCAGAGCCCCGAGGGACCCGTGGTGCTCCCGCTGGGGACGGAGCTGCAGGGCCACGCCGCCGCGCTGGTCCACCCTGACAGCTCTCGCAAGATCACCGATGGGGCCGTGGCCGCCGAGCTGACCACCCCCAACGGTTCCGATGATCCCCCCGAGGCCACGAGCTCCGAGACCGATAACACGCCGGCGCCCTCGATGGCGATCGGGGTGGTCCTCGCCGGCTTGGCCGCGGGGATCGCGAGCAAACGCCGGGGACGCTGACCAGGAGCCCAGGCCACCTCGCAGTTGGTACAGTTCGAGAGTCAAGGCAAAAGACCTAAGGGATGGATGCGAAGTCTCCCTGTCTGGGACGGGGGCAACCCCGCCCAACCCTGTGGAAAGGAGCGACATGACGTCGAAAAAAGATGCTGGAGGGACCGCCAGCGTGGTGGAGACAGGCCAGGAACACGAGCTGCTCGAGCACCCCACCCGTCGACGGATCGTGGACACGCTCGAGATCATGCCCGGGATGAACAAGAACCAGCTCCGCCACGAGTTGGACGTGGGCCTCAAGGTGCTCGACTACCATCTCACGAAGATGGAGGACGAGGGCCTGGTTGTGCGCAAGCCAAGCGCCCAGGACAAGGAGGTGCTCTACTTCCGGCCAGAGGACACCGACCTCTGGGAGAACCCGCGTACGCGCATCATGTTCGGGCGTCGGCCAACGCGTCACGTCGGCCTCTACCTGGCGGATCATCCAGGCGCCGGCTCCAACGCCATCGCCGATGCCCTGGATCTATCCGTGGTGACCGTGCGCCATCATCTGCGGACCCTGCGCGACCACGATCTGATCGTCTCGGCCAAGATCGGTCGCTCAGTGGAGTACCACCCGCTCAACGAGTTGCGCGCGTGGGCGAAGGAGCTGGGAGATAACTTCGACAAACCCTGGCTGAGCTAGCACGAGCCACGCGCTGAGCGGTCAGCTGCTTGCCAACGGCCAGAGGTAGGTGGTGATCTCCATGGGCAGCGTGTAGACGCCGTCGCTGGTCACAGGCACGAGGATCACGCGTTTGGTGGCCTGGACCTCTTTGCTCTCAGCGTTGGCGCGCGTTGCGTCCGACCCCGTTTGGAACGTGGGGTCGCGGAACATCGCGGAGGTGTAGGCGTTCTCGATGAGATCGTCGCGCAGCTGGGCGTTGGCGAAGTTGTCAAGGTCGTACGCGAGAGCTGCAACCTGGCCACCCCCTTGGTACGGTTGGCCATGGATGAAGACGCCGGCGATGTCGTCGTCGGTGATCTGGACCCGGGTGAGCTGCTTCTCGGGGCTGTTGCCTGAGCGCCACCACTTGGTCTCGTCTAGCGCCCATGCCATGGGCGTGGCCGTGTAGTCGCTTGCGGTGGCAGGAAGCTTGTTGGGTGTCGTCATGGCCAGCCCGTGGGAGAGGACCGTTCGGACATCGGTGGAGACCGTGGCGTTGGCCGCCAGGCCCACCTCGCCCAGCCAGTCCCCGATCCCGCTCTCGTGGGGCGCGAAGGCGAACACGTTGCCTCCCGCCTTGACGAAGCTGGTGGCGTAGCGGGCAAGATGGGTGTACTCGCTGCCGCCGAAGGCCTCGTAGGTGCGGTTGTGGTAGACGTCGTGGCTCGTGAAGAGCAGCTCCCGGTCGTCCCGCGCGTCCAAGGGGTCGAAGCCCGTGGAGAAGGCGATCTCGCCTTCGGCCTTGATCCTCACGTTGTCCAGGAACCAGGAGCGCACGTGGGGCTCGGTGTCGCACTCGGTCCAGGGGTTGGGTTGCGCTGGGGCATTGCACCACGAATCCCAGTAGAACGCGAAGTAGAGCTGGCCCTCGGCGTGCTCGACGGCCTCGCACAGGTTCACCGTCTTGGCGGTCCAGTTGGCCCCGACCTCCTCGTTGGCGGAGTGGTCGGCCCAGTTCGAGGCTCCGCACGAGGGGTTGGGCAGGATGCGGGTCCACTCGCTGCTCGTCGCGTTCCAGAAGAGGATGCTCGGGAACACGGCCGTGCAGGACTCATCGAAGGTGTCACCGTAACAGTACCTGTTCTCCCCAGAGGCCTCCTCGTCGTCCACCTTGAGCACGTGGTCGAACTTCAGCTCGATCGCCCCGGCTCCTGTCACATCCACCGGACCGAAGGCCGCCCACGCGCGGTGCCCGTCCACGCTCCGCCATGTACCGAAGCCCTGGCTTTTGCCCGATGCCTGGCTCTTGCGTGTGGCCATGGTGAGCACATGGTCCCCGTCATCTTTGCCTCCAGGGACGTTGTCCGGAGCACCGGCCTCGACGATGTGCCAGCGGGCCACGCGCGCCTCCTCGTTCCCTCCGCCACCGGTCCCGGAGACGTACTCGTCGTAGGCGGCGTAGTGCTCGGCGTCGTCGGCGTCGGTGTCCACGCGGGGTTCGGCGCCGATGCCGGTCTCATTCTCGGCGTTGAAGACCGTGTAGGTGGCGGCCACGCCGGCCATCTGGGGGAAGAGCTGGGTTTCGATCCACCAGGCGTGGTCCGGGTGGGTGTTGCCCAGGCCCTCTGATGGGTGGGTGTCCCAGTCGAAGGCCCACTGGTGCATCTCTGGCTCGTACTTGGTGTTGATCGCTGCGAACAGGTCCGCGGCGCTCTCGCTGGCGGCCTTGGGGGTCCAGCTGATCGATTCATCCCCCTCGATGAGACCGGAGCCCTCGTCCGCGTCGATGTTCGCGTTGACCACCGCGTAGGTGGTCGACGTGGGCGGTTCGAGCAGTGGGACGGAGACGATGCGACCGGTGAGGTTGATGGCCAGGTCCTGTTCGTCAAGCCCCAGGGACCAGCGCAGCGCGGTTCGGTTGAGCGTACCATCCCGGATGCGCTCGATCTTCTCCCACTCGGCCACCTTGCTGCCGGGAGCCGCAAGCAGGCCGACGCGGCTGAGCTCGCTGGTCGCCGGGTTCGAGAGGACGTCCTTGTTCGTCTCGGTATGCCAGTCGGCGGGTTGGCCGGCTGTCGTGGTGAGGGCATCTGCTGCGCGCAGGCTCGCCCCTTCCAGGTCGATGGCCTCTTCCCTGGGCGCGGTGTCGGGCGCGCTGGCCACGAAGTAGATCACCATGGCCATGGAGCCGGTTACGACCACGAGCCCGGCGATGAAGCCCAGGATGCTCGAGATCCCCTCGTCCGGGGGACGATGCGGCAAGCTCATCCCCAATCCTCCATCCAGGAGATGACCTCGAGGTTGTAGGTTGGGGCGATGGGGACCTTGCCGTTCGGCGGCGTGACGGTGAACGAGTTGTGGATCCGGGCAGTCTGCAGAAGATCCCCGCCACCAGCTTGTGAGATCTTCCACTCGATCGTCGTCACGGCGAGGTACGCGCCGTAGACCGCGCCTCGGGGCACCTCGTAGCTGAACTCGAAGAGGCTCTTGACCTGGGGCATGGCGGTCCATCCACGGAGAAGCTTGCCGCTCACCGTATCCACCTCGAAGGCGCCGACTTCACCCTCATTGGTCTCACGATCGAGCATCGACAAGACGATGTTCCCCTCCACATCGGGTTCGATGCGTGCAACGGTGGCGGCGCGGAGGTCCTTCGAGGATCCGGGAAGCTCGTGGAGCTGGTGATTCGTGCCGTCCCAGTCGAACGGGAGGCGCCAGACCATCGGCTTGTTTCCAGCCTCGTCCGGGTCGTAGGTGGTGACGTAGACCGCGTCCCCGCCGACCTTGACGAACTCGATGGGGTCCTCGAAGTAGAGGGGCTCCCACCAGTCCACGGTCTGACCCGTGGTAACGTCGATGGCGTAGAGGGAGTTGTCCTCGGCGTAGAGCTCGGTGCCGTCCGGGTCCGCGATCGGGGTCTCCTGCGGGAGCGCGCCCCACTCGTAGATCTTGCCGGTGCCCACCCAAAGGATCGTACCGTTCTCAGCCAGCTCCATGTCCGTGATGCGAGCGCCGGTGTCGTTGGAGCGCGCCTGGGACCAGTCGCCGTTGTGCTCGTTGCCCAGCTTGAGCACCCACGGGTTGTGGATGGGCTTGAGGCGGTAGCCACTGGCCAGCGCGTGGTCGACGGTGTCGAGCCCGGAGTCGATCACACTGGTGTCGTTGGTGTCGAAGGTGAACGTGTAGTCCGGTACACCGGGCGTGTCCGGGTCGTAGTCCTTGTAGCCGTCGATGGACAGCTGTCCGCGGGCCTGCGGGCTGGTCCGGGAGTACCCCTGGTGGGGGTTGGAGAGCTCGACCTTGAGCTTGATCTCGTCCGTCGCATCCTGGAAGGTGTAGTCGTCCTCCCACTTGCTGGTGGGCGTGTAGATCGTGACCCAGTCCCCCTGGCCCGCCCCGTTGGCATCCGGATCCCAGAGGTGGACCATCACCTGGCTCTTGCCGGTGGCCTCGTCACCGATGATCATCCCGGAACCGTCGAACGTCACATGGTCGATCGAGTCGGTGACCGAACCTGTCTCGGGGGCCAGGGGCGAGGTGACGACCTGGCCGTGCTCGGTGTACCCGTCCATGAACAGGCGCAAGCCGGTTTCCTCGCCGCCACCGATGATCGGGACGTGCGGGTGGGTGAAGTCGACCGCCTCGAGGACATCCGCGTCCATGGTGCCTTGGATGCCTGGGGTCGGGACCTCGGTCCAGTTCGCCCCGCCGTTGTAGGTGGCGGCCACGCGCATGTTCTCGCCCACCATGATCCAACGGCTGGGATCGCCGGGTTGGACGGCGATGTCCTTGAACGTCTGGTTGAGCTTGAAGTCGGTGCGTGCTGTCCACAGGTTGCCCAGGAGCGTGAACAGCGGAGGCTGTTCGGTCTGGACCGGGACACCGCCGACGTCCTTGTCCGACTGCCGCTCCCCGACGGCACCGCCCACGAGCGCGGGGCTGCCGCGGGGCGTGGAGACGTTGATGCCGTGGATGTCGGTGCAGAGCGGGTCCGGTGGGCCGAAGCAGTCGTCAGGGAGCAGGAAGCCGAGGTTGTCTGGCGTGGTCCAGCTGGCGGTGCTCAGCTCGTTCACGGTGACCGCGCCCGTCTTGTTGAAGTGGATGTAGAAGTGGTCCTTGGAGCCGTCCTCGTAGGTGACGTTCACGGTGAAGCTGAGAGGGAACTTGTCGTCGAAGGCCTCGCCGTCGTAGTAGTTGCCAGGGCCGGGGTCGAGGGTCTTCTTGAACGGGCCGACGTAGAGCGTGCCCGTGCCAACCACATCGTTGTCCGCGGCGTTGTCGACGTAGCTGGCCGTGTCTAGGTCTGCGTACCGGTTGACGCCGTAGAGCGAGTTGTACCGGGCCAGCGGGTCGACGTCGGTGCCGCCGTCGGTTTTGTGCCAGAGCGTCTGGTTGCCGCTGCCCGGGTCGAGGCGCACCTGCTCCATCCACTCCAGCTCGTCCGTGTCGTTCCAGCCGACGCGCACCGTGTCGATGGAGACGGTCTCGTCGGCGTCCAGCTCGAGGGGGAGCACGCCCACGGCGTTGATGCCGGGCGAGCCGGTGAGGTCGATCTTCGTCGCATCGCCGGTGAGGTCCTGGGCGAGCACGGTGCCGTAGGCGCCGACGAGCCAGAGGCGCTCACCGTCGAAGTCCATGGCATGCAGGTTACAGCCGCTGAGCTGCGCGCCGCCCACGGTCTCGCATCGGATCTCGGTGGCCTCCCAGCTCGCGCCTGCGTTGACCGTGTGGATGACGTAGCTTACGTTGCCGACCAGGGGCACGGCCTTGTTCGCGATGAACCAAGCCTCGTTCTCGTCCACGGCGTGGCTGTCCACGAAGTCCATATCGGCGAAACTGATGGTCTCGAGCTGCTGCGGTCGGACTTCCACGTCGGCGGTGCTTCCGGAGACCACGGCCTGGAGCTGGCCGGTCGGCGTGAGGGTGTCCACCGTCTCCAGGCGATCGACCGATCGGAGCAGCATGCCGTTGCGTCCACCCCACCAGGAGATCTTCGAGTCGTCTGAGGCTCCGAGCATGGTGTCGGGGGTGTCCACGGTGAGCACGCCTGGGTGGACCCGGGTGGAGAATGTCTGCTGGCCGTCGAGCTTCTTCATGTTGTTCTTGACGGTCGTCCATCCGTCGCGCGTGGCGTACAGGCGACCGTCGGTCTCGGCGCTGTAGCCCTCGAGCTCGTTGGACATCTCGATGTCGCTCCACTTGGTCGCACCGACGATCTGGGCTCCACTGACGGGGAAGTTGGGCTTGGAGCCGTTGAAGCCGTACACGTACCCGTCCGGGCTGCCGGCCACGATGCCGGACCAGTCGTCGCCGACGTCGAGCTCGTCGGCCCGGAGGATCTCGACGAACCGGCCGCCGGTGTAGTTGAACGCCTTGGTGCCGTCGGCGCGGAAGCCGACCATCCCGGCACCCTGGATGCTCACGCTGAACTGGTTGACGTCCTCGATGGCCTGGTCCGTGTCGCCGTGTTGCATGCTGTCCAGGGAGGACTTGACCGTGTAGAGGCCCGTGGTGGCCACGGCCAGGCCCGTATCGGCCCAGATGCCGGGCTCACCCTTGCCACCCACCAGGCCCATGCCGGTGACCTGGGTCGTCCCGTTGAGCACGATGCCCTCGTCCTCGCTCTCCGCGAGGTCCGGGTTCTCATCCAGATCCCATCCCCAGCCGGGCACGACATCGCCGATGCCGTCACTGGGCGTGTTCCCCACACCGATGCCCGTGTCCTGGCCGCTGTAGAGCACCAGCCGCGTGTTGCCCAGCGCGCTCGCCTGCTCGACCTGTTCGGCCGCGAAGGCCGCGATGACGTCGGGCCAGTTGTCCCCGGTGACGTCGGTGCTGGTGTTGACCGCGTAGGTCTTGACCGTTTGCTCGGGTTTGACAGCCTTCCAGCGCTCGTCGATGTCACCGTCGAGGAGGTAGAGGTTCGTGCCGCCCTCGCTCGTGCCCACGGCGATCTGGAGCCCGGCGCTTGGGATGCTGGCTCGGGAGAGCAGGTTGGGGGTGGCAGGGTTGGCGGGGTCTGCGCCCTCGGGCAGCGCGAAGGTGAACCCCGGCATCACGAGCCCACTGGCGCCGGAAAGGCCGTAGACGTTCCCATCCGTGGATGCCACGAGCACGTCCTGGGCCGTGTCGGTGTTCAGGTGGATGGGGAGAAGCGCCTCGCCGTAAGCGAGCGCGCTGGCTGCGGCGTCGTGCGTGTAGCTGGCCACGGGCGTCAACGAGGGGAGCCCCCACGGCGCGTAGATGTGGGTCTCCATGGTCATGGAGTTGAGCCCGACCTCGCTGGAGAGGAAGCTGGCCAGGTCGCGGGAATCGAGCACGAGGTCCGCGCTCTCGCCGAGCTTGACGAACCGCTCGTCGGGCTCCAGCGAGGAAGCGTGCAGGGCATCGCGCAGCCCTCCGGTCTCCCCGGAAGCCAAGTCAGCGAGCTTGTAGGTTGTGTTCCCTGGGATCAGGGCGTTGCGGTGGACCAGACGCGCGTCGATCCCCCGGGTCTCGACGCTCGCCCCGGTCTGGCTCATGCCGTACCCGGGAAGGCTTGAGGTCTTCGGCGGGATCTCGCGCCACCAGATGCCCGGCTCGACCTGGACGGTGTGTGGGGGCGGATCGAAGCCGGTGAAGCTGGATTCGGGCTGGGCTGAACCGAGGTTGGGCGAGGCCCTGGAGTGGTTCGCGTTGCTGGTCACCTCGAACTGGAACTCGACGAACTCGTACCCCTCGGCCCTGTAGGCCTCGTCGGGGTCGTCGGGCGCCCAGGTGATCGTGTTGCCGTCGGCGAGCTCAAGGGTCGCATCCTGGCGGACGTTGGGCGTGTAGGTCGGGTGGAAATCGCTGGGCCAGGCCACGCTGTCGAACAGCGCCTCGCCGTCAGGGAGGGAGAGGATGGCGTCCCTGATGTCGGCGGGACCGAAGGGCGTGGGGAGCACGAGGCCCCAGCGGCTCGTGGGCTTGGACGCATCGGGGCACGGGTCCGTGGCAACCGCGCACGAGCCAGCAGGCCGGGGGCCAGAGAGGTAGGCGACGCGTGTGTCGCCGCCGGTGTACGTGCCCTGCGCCTTGTCGGCGACGATGGCCAAGAGCGTGCTATGCGAGGCCGCCCCATGAGATAGGCGCGCGTCGATCGTGGTGTAGGCGTAGCGGTCGTCGTTGAGAGCGACCCAGACCTGGAGCTCCCGGGTCCCCCCTGGGGCGATGGACTTCTGGAGCTCGGCCACGATGCGCTGGGGCGTCGGGTAGGTGTTCTTGATGGAGGGCGGGTCCGTGAAGTTGAACCCCCCGTCCTCGGTGCTCTCGACCTCCATGCCGACGGGGAAGTCGATCGTGAGCGTCGTTCCGGTAGGCAAACTTCCTGGTCCGTCGTTGTGGATCGCGAAGTCGAGGCGAGCATCGCCAGCGGAGGTCCCGAAGTGTTCGGGCCCGTACCCGGTCATCTTCCCCCCGCCGCCGTTGCGTAGATCGATGGCGTAGCAGGGCTCGTTCTCGCCGGGCTCCTTGGTGTCGTCACTGTCGACATCCCGCCAGCACTGGAAGTGGACCGTTGCCGACGGGTAGGGGTCCACCGAACCGTTGTTCTCAACGAAGCTCGAGTACACGTGCTCGCTGAAATCGACCCTGGGCCAGAGGTCCTGGGGGTCGTTGCCCAGGAACTTCACATCGTCGGGACCCACGCCAGGGACCCAGCGCTGGTCGCCGCTAACCTCGGCTTTGAGCCGTGGCCCCTCGTCGAGGACGTGGTTCGAGTTGAACACCGGAACCATGGTCAGGCCGAGGATCTGATCCGTAGCGGACTGATCGTGGATGGAGAGATCCGGGTTCGCGTAGTGGAAGCGCCAGTTCGGCTCGATCGGGTAGGAGACGCCGACGGTCTGGCCGGCAGGCGTGCGGTTCTCGTAGAGGGGGACCCTGTCGAACCCGTTGTTCAGGTAGACGCTGTACAGGCTCCCGGTGGGCAGGAACGCCCCCAAGGTGTCCACCAGCGCGTCTGTATCGCCGGCGGCCGCATCGGCCATGGCCTTCGAGATCGTGCGGTTGTCGTAGGCTGGATCGTCGTAGTAGAGCGTGTTGATGGAATCCAGGGCGTCCCAGGTGACCTCGCGCATGTCCTGGGCGCCGACGCTGGAGGATGGGGGCGGTGCTACCTGGAAAGCGATCGCGAAGAAGATGGCCCCGACCACGAGCAGGCCCACCATGACAGCCTCGATGATCTGGACGACGCCCGAGTCGTCCTTGATCCCTCTAGAACGGCTGTGCAGGTGGCCCCCAGGCTCGCAAGGGGGCTCTTCTCGGGCCCCGACACCAAGCACGCCCCTTCGTCTGAAGTCCCCCCTTTAAACTTATTCGCCTAGTTCCCCACCGCCCGACCGCCAAGAGAACGCCGACGAAAGTGCCCTCTGCGGGGGTTGTGACCCTCCCGCACGCTCAGAGAAAAACCTTAAAGGCACACCCGCGTGCGCGGGCTCGATGCCCCGGGAGTACGTCATCATCGGCGACGGCATCGCTGGTGCAACGGCGGCCGACGAGATCCGCGAACGCGACCCCGAGGGCGAGATCACCATCATCACGGACGAACCCGTGCCTTTGTACAACCGGGTCGCCACCAAGGATCTCGCGAAAGGCGACCGAACCGCTGAGCAGATCATGATGCACGATCTGGATTGGTACACGAAACGGGACATCAACTTGCGCACGAACACGCGCGTGACCGAGGTCCGCGATGATGAGAAACGCGTGGTCTGCCACGACGGTTCCCGCTACTCCTTCGACAAGCTGCTCATCGCCTCTGGCGGAACGCCGCGCAGGCTCCCGGTCCCCAACGGGGACGCGGACAACATCCACGCGTTCTGGACCCTCAAGGATGCCGAGCACATCAAGGCGGCGGCCAAGCAAGCCGACGACGCGGTCGTCATCGGGGCAGGGTTGCTGGGCATCGATTTGGCGGTGATCTTCGGCAAGCACGGCGCGAGCACGAAGTACCTGATGCGCGGGGACCGTTGGTGGCGCCAGGGGATCAGCAAGGAGGGCAGTGAGATCGTCGAGCGCGGCTTGGCCGAGTTCGGCGTCGAGTGCATCTTCCACGAGGAGGTCGAGCGGTTCAACGTTCGCGACGGTCAGGTCAGCGAGGCCGTGGGCTCCTCGGGCAAGGTCTACAAGGCGGACACAGCGGGCATCGCCATCGGGCTCCACTACAACGCCGAGTTCCTCCGCGGCTCGCGGGTCAAGGTGGGCGAGGGCATCCTGACCGACGAGTACATGCGCACCAGCGCTGATGACATCTACGCTGCCGGTGATATCGCCCAGTACTACGACGTCATCCTCGACCGGGTCAACCAGAACGGCTCCTGGGCCTCGGCCAAGGAACAGGGCACGGTCGCGGGCGCCAACATGGTCAACCCGGACGAGAAGCAGGAGTTCGAGCTCGTCGACACGTACTCGATCAACCACTTCGACTTCTTCATCATGAGCGTCGGCAGCGTGCTCGGCGACCACAAGGTCGAGCGCCGCTACGACGAGAGCAACTACCGCCGCGTCATCTTCTTCCGAGGCCGGCCCGTAGGCGCGGTTTTCGTGGGCGACGTCTCCCAGGCTGGCGTGATCCGCAAGATCATCGCCAAGAAGGAGGACTACCAGGGGCGCGAGGAGCTATTGCTCGAGGAGAAGATCGATCGCAGCCTTCTCGAGGCTTAACGAAGACCCCTTGGTCGGTCAAGCAGCGACCGTCGCGTGCAGCCAACTGGTTGCAGCGTCGGAAACTGTTTTATACACCAAGCAGTCGGGAGGGTATGCGCAAGATCCTGATCGCGCTTACCATGGGCCTGTTCGTGATGACCATGGCCGCCCCGGCGGCCTCTGCGGCTTCGATCGTGTACGAGGAGCCCAAGTACTACCATGAGGGCCACCTGGACATCGGTCACTACTACTTCAACGAGAACGGGAACTGCCACCAATGGGGCGACTGCGCCGAGTACGAGGGCGGGATCTCGATCGAACTCGTCGATGTCTCCGCGTGGACCGCTGAGCTCCGCGAGAGGATCGATTCCGGCGAAGATGACACGATCTGGTACGACTCAGGTCAGACGAGTGGGAGCACCGTCCTCACGGACTGGAGCATCTGCTTCTACGACGCCAGCCATGCTCTGCTCGACTGTGACCGGGGGGGCGACTGGGACCTGTTCGGCCCCGTGCCATACGACACTGACTTCTTCCGCATGATCCTCCACGCCAACGCGGATGTCGGCTTCGCGGTCTCGTTCGGCGCGCTCTGAGGCCTGCGAGCTCCCCCGCGCATCGAGCCCCGAGCCGGCCTACTGGCCCGGGGCCGCCGCGGGGCTTACCTGGTCCACACCGGGCCAGGGTGGGTGGGTGCGGCCTGGCCCATGGATACATATACGGGGTCGGGGGGAAGGAGGGTTCCATGACCGCCAGCCCTCCACCCAAGACAGCGTCCGTGCGACGCGCCAGCGTGTTCGTTCTCACCCTGGCGCTGGTCGGTGGCATGGTCCCACTCGGATTGAGCGCGAGCATCCAGGTGAGCAACGATTCGAGCCAATGGACTGCCTCGTTCCCCGTGGGCCTCTACTACTACGAGTGGGAGGAAGAGTGTCTGCCGCTCGAGGCCTGCGAGGACTACAAGGGCATCTCGATCGTGGACCTGGACGTTTCCGACGAGGTGGAGTGGCTCAAGGGTGACGACCCCGGTGACGACATCCTCCGCTACAACTTGGCAGACAAGGAGTCCCTTAGCTCGCTCGATATGTGGCGTGTCTGCTGGTACGACGATGCCCAGGAGCGCATCGGCTGTGACCGCATCAACGGCGGCTTCGGGATCGGTGAGATGTCCTGGGACACGGCCTGGGTGCGCATCATCCTGCTGACCAACCTGGAGCGGGATGTGGTCCTGGATCTCGGGCGGGTCTGATCTGTCGGCTCGCGGGGGCTAGGCTCCCGCGTCCGCCTCGAGCTCCTCGTCCCCAGGCTCGATGCCGCAGAGGGCTGCGAGCTTCTCGCGGCCGTCCTCGGGCCCGCTGGCCAGGAGCACGTCGCCGGCCTCGACCACGTCGTCCCGGTCGGGCCCGGTGATCAGGCTCTTCTCGCGCCGGATGGCGAAGACGTGCATGCCGGTCTCGCTCTGGACCCGCACCTCGCCTAGGGTGTGGCCGGCCAGGGCGGCATCACGATCCACGCGCATCCGGGCGAAGACGACATCGGAGTCGGCCACGGAGGCTGCGAGCACCGGATGGGGCTCCACGTCGCGCAGGACCACATCAGCGATCTCGCGACCGGCATCCGCGATGACCTCGGCGGCCTGGGACAAACGGACGAGCGCGAGCGCTTGGTCGGGCGTGATGGTGCCCTCTTGGGCGGCGTGCACGGCGGCGCGCTGGATGCGTCCGTGGAGCACGTCAGCGTGGTCCTCGAGCACGCGCACCTCCTCGGCCAGGTCCTCGTTCTGGTAGAGCAGGCTGCTCAGCGCGAGATCGACCATGAGCTCGCTGGTGTCCTTGAGCTCCAGGACGTCGCTCTCCACCTGCTCGCGCGTGGTCATGCGGGCTCCTCCTCGCGCTCCTGGTCTTGGTCGAGCGCTTGGTCCAGCTCCTGCTGGCCGCGGCGGAAGAGGGTCTTGAACTGATCGAACCCGTCGTCGGTGCCGCGCAAAAGCAGGGTGTCGCCGGCTCGCACCGTGGTGCGCGCGCTCGGGGCGAACGACCACCGCTCTCCTCGGCGCACGGCGATGACCCGCATGCCGGTCTCGGTCTCCACCTCGACCTCGCCTAGGCTGGAGGCGTCCATGGCGGAGTCCTCTGGGAGGCGGTAGAGCTTGATCTTCTCTGCGCTGCGGCGCAGGATACGGGGAAGGAAGGGTCGGGTTTCCACCGCATCCAGCAGGCTGGCGATGTCGCCTGCCGCGTTGCTGATGTGCTCGCTGGCCGCGGCCACCTGGAGGATGCCGGTGAGCTGTTCGGCCTCCTCGACCGTGCGAGCAGCCAGCATGGAGGCCAGTCGGATCTGGTAGTTGAGCGTGTCCATGTGGGCCTCCAGGTAGGCGACCTCCTCGGCGATCTCCTCATCCTCGAAGATGACCGCGCTGTAGGCGAGATCCACGATGAGCTCGGCCACGTCCTTCATCTCGGTGAGCAGCTCGCGCACGCTGGTGGGCTCGTACTCGATCTCCTCGAGCTCTTCGCGTTCCCATGCCTTCATAAGATGGCCCCTGAAACCATGAACAGGATGATCACTCCGAGAAGGTCGGCCGTGTTGGTGACGAGCGGGATGACGATGTCATCGGGGTCCAAGCCTGCACGGAACGCCGCGAAAGCGGCGCCCAGGCTTAAACCTATCACGGTCACGGTGAGGCCCAGCCCTGAGCCGAGCACGAGCGCCAGGATGGTCCAGAACCCCAGGGTCGGCACGAGCGCCACGTGCGGGGCGAGCAGGTAGGTCACCAGGGCCAGCACGCTGTAGATCGTCGTACCCGCCACCAGGGTGAGCACCAGGTTGTCGGTCAAGCCGCCACGCACGAACCGGGGCTCCAGGGTGCCCAGATGCAAGGCGCTTGTGAGCCTGGCGCCGAGCACGGCGCCCAGGTTCCCGCCCACAGCGTTGACCACGGGCACCAGGCCCAAGAGCCAGGGCTGCTGGAAGAGCTGTTCCTCGTGGGTGCGCAGCACCACGCCCGTGACCGTGGCAAGCGCTGCCAGGACGACGAGGAAGGGGGCCTGGTCACGCACGATGGTCCAGCTGGAGCGCTCGGTGGCCAGCTCACACCACCCCCAGCACGAAGAACAGGATGCCCAAGGTGAGCACGTCGCCCACGGTGGTCAACAGCGGGCCCGTCACGTTGTCCGGGTCCAGTCCCCGGCGCGTGGCCGTGAGCACGATGACGAGCGTGATGAACGCCAGCAGCAGGCCGCTGAGCAGGCCGGTGAGCACGGCCACGGCGACGAAGATCCATAGTGCGACAGCCTGGAAGCCCAGCACCGTGGAGGCTGTCCAGCCGAGCACGCCCACGGCAGCACCGATGAGCACGCTGAGCAGGATGGATGCGGCCAGGTTCGAGCGGGCCACGGGCCCGAAGGGGTCCTCGGGGCGAAGAAGACCGAGATGGACGGCGCTGGAGAGCCGGGAGCCCATGCTGGCGTAGATGTCCCCTCGGAAGGCCATGAGGCCGGGCACCATGATGAGCAAGCCAGGCGCTTGCTCGAGGCGTGGGGTCATGAGCCCAAGGGTGGCTCCGGCTGCCAGGGCGCCCAGGCTGGTGAGCAGCAGCGCGGGTAGCATCTCGGCGAGCGCCCTGGATCGTGTCGCCATGGACGGCGGGTCGCGCAGCGTGGACCCAGGGGAAAAAGGGCGTGGGTTCGCGTGAGCCTCCTCCGCCCCGCTCACCGCGGAGCCGCGGAGAGCGCCAAGCACGCGGAGGACCAAGGGACGGTTCAAGTACCCTGCGGGGCTAAGAGGAAGCGTGAGCCCTGGTTGGTCCACCGAGCTGCCCGAGCGCCCGCCGTGCCCGCACTGCGGCAGCGAGGAGACCAAGCTCCTCTCGCCCTTCGGCAGCGTGCTCGCCAACGCCCAGTACCACTGCCATGGTTGCCGGACGCCGTTCGAGCAGGTGAAGTGGCAACCGGGCGATCCGTGAAGGTCCTCGGGGGGCTGGGTGGGGCCAGCGGTTAATAGAGCCGGGCAGGTTGCAGCCCTGATGCTCGGCTTGTTGATCTCGAGAGCAGGTGTCGAATCCGCGTTCCGCTCGTGGCTGCATGGCGCGGTGGACCTCGTTCCGGCGCTCACGGCGGCCGTCGTGGTCCTCGTGCTCGCCACGCTCGTGGCCAAGGGTGCATCCTCCTCGGCGACCCGGGGCTTCGCGCGGGCCAGCGGGGACCCGCGGGCGGGGAGGGCCTGGGGTCGGATCGTGAACTACGTCGTGCTCCTGCTGGGCGTCGTGGTGGCCCTGGCGGTGGCTGGTGTGAACCTGGGCGCCATGATGGTGGCCGTAGGGGCCGTCGGGTTCGCGATCGCGTTCGCCATGCAGGATACCATCGCGAACTTCATCTCTGGCCTCATCATCTTGACCACACATCCCTTCGCCAGCGGTGACGCGGTGGAGATCAACGGGCCCACCGGCAAGGTCGAGCAGATCAGCATCCGCTCCACCAAGCTCAAGACGTTCGACGGCCTCAAGGTCGAGGTCCCGAACCGCGAGGTGTTGGCCAACAACATCACGGTGCTCTCCTACAACCCGACGCGCCGTTGGGAGGTCACCGTGGGCATCGGGTACGACGACGATGTTCGCGGGGCTGTGGAGACGGCCTTCGAGGCGACCAAGGGCGTCGATGACGTGCTCGAGGACCCGGCACCCGACGTTCTCGTGGACTCGTTGGGCGACTCCGCGGTGAACCTCAAAGTGCGCTTCTGGGTGGACAAGGATGCCCGGGGCAACATGCTTCTCGTGCGATCGGATGTGACGCGCGGGGTCAAGGAAGCCCTGGTCGCTGCTGGCTACGACATCCCGTACCCCATCCGAACCATCCTCATGGAGGATCAACTTGGCACGGACGATGCCGCGGAGGGCGGGGGGTCTCCGCTTGGGTCCTAGCTTCGGTCCTCGCTTGGGTCCTGGCGTGGGTCCCAACTTGGGTCCTAGCTTCGGGCCACCGGCCTGTGGTGGCCATGGCCCTTCGAGCAAGCCTTTAGACAGGTGCCGTACTAACCCACGGTGATGCCCCTGCGTGAGCCCTTCAACACCTTCTCCCACGGTGTGGGGATCCTGCTCGCCGCAGCGGGCCTTGTCTTCCTGGTCTGGCAGGCCGAGACCGCTTTCGCCACCGCGGCTTATGCGGTCTACGGGGTGAGCCTCGTGACCCTCTTCCTGGCCAGCACCCTCTACCACGCCCTACCGGTCTCCAAGCGCGCCCGGCTCGCGCTGCGCCGGTTCGACCACACCGCGATCTACCTGCTCATCGCCGGCACCTACACCCCGATCTGCCTGCTCGCCATCCCCCCTGGTTGGGGCTGGACCATCGCCGGCATCATCTGGGGCCTGGCCGCCGTGGGCATCGTCACGCGCAACCTCCTCCGCGATCTCCCGCGCTGGGCCATGACCACCATCTATCTGGCCATGGGCTGGACAGCCATCGTGGGCATCAAGCCCTTGCTCGACACGTTCACATGGCCCGCACTCCTGCTGCTCGCGCTGGGCGGCATCGCCTACACCGTGGGCGCTGCGGTCTACGCCTTCCGGTGGCCCGATCCGCTCCCCGACCACGTGGGCTCCCACGGCATCTGGCACCTCTTCGTGCTGGCCGGCGCAGGCTTCCACTTCGCTTTCATCGCCGCCTACGTCCCACCCGTGTGACCGGTGATCGCTGCCATGACCGGCCTACACCACATCGACGAGGGGGAGGGCGAGGCGCTCGTGCTCCTGCACAGTGGCGGTATGACCCACGAGGAGTGGACCGAGCACCTTCCGGCGTTCACCCACCGGTTCCGCGTGATCGCCCCGGACCTCCCGGGTCACGGATCAAGCCCGCTCGAAGGCGATCAGCTCCACATCCCCAGCATGGCTGCAGCCGTGGTGGATCTGCTCGACGAGCTGGGCATCGACGAGGCCCACGTCGTTGGCTCCTCCATGGGTGGCGCAGTCGCGCTCTCCCTGGCCCTGGAAGCACCGGACCGGGTGGACCAGCTGGTGCTCTACCGCATCAGCCACGCCAGGCCGCCGGATGCCGAGGAGAACGCCGACTGGATGGCCGATCCAGCCCACTGGGCCGAGATGGGGCTGGCCGACAAGCTCGCTACTTGGCACGAGCCCCAAGGGGGCCCCGAGGCGTGGAAGGAGGTCATCGGACGCGTCGCAGACACCCTGCGCCCTGGCTACCCCGGCCGCGAGACCGACAAGCAAGCCCTGGCCGGCATCCAGGCGGCCACCCTCATCATCGTCGGCGATCGCGACCCGCTTGTCCCCCTTGAGCACGCCTTGGCCATGTACGAGACCATCCCGGAGGCCGACCTCTGGGTCATCCCCCATGCCACGCACGTGACAGCGACCAGCACCTGGAGACGCGAGATCTTCGACAAGGAGGTCTTCCGGTTCCTGCGGACCTCCCGGCACGGCTGACCCCTGGCCGGGGCCCATACCCTTATCCCAGCGGCCACGGATGGCGACGGCATGTGCGAGAAGTGCACGGCTGACATCAAGGCCCGCTTGGCCGAACAGAAGCAGTTCAAAGCCAACAACCGTGGCATCGTCACCGTCACCAAGGTCGATGGGGACGAGATCTTCCTGGACAAGCCGGCCAACAAGCCAGCACTGCACGCCAGCCACGTCGGCGCGCTGCTGCACTGGCTCAGAGACGACCACTTCATCTGTGGGATCAGCTCCGGGACCACCGCCATCAAGACCATGGTGGGCGGCGGCAAGCTGGCTGAGTGCAAGCGGTGCGCCAACCACGCCAGCCAAGCCTGGGCGATCCTCAACGGTATGCCGGATGTGCGCCAGGACGGCACCAGCGGGCTTGGCCCGGACGCCAGTGGTCGCTAAGTTGCGCCCGTCCTCCTCTCCGTCTCGATCGATGGCGATGAGCTCGCGCTTGCGCTGCGTCGGCGCTCTTAGCCGCAGGGTCTGAGCCAAACCGGCAAAGCGAACGCATATCTCCTCTAGCGGCTTTCGAGGCGTCTCGCTGGGCACAACACCCGGCAGGAGGCTTGGACATGACACGACGAACTGCCACAGTAGCCAGTCTAGCGTTTA
>CAYNEI010000013.1:0-65618 GCA_964396185.1 uncultured Thermoplasmatales archaeon | reverse complement strand
CGACGCGCGTTCTACGCGCGGGTCGCGAAGTGATCCACGATCCACCCATCGACCGGTGATGCTTGCCACGCCGCTCCCATCTGCACTGTAAACGGGATGGGATGGCGACGGTGTCAACCGCTCCCCTCGGGCCCGTGCCCGGGGGGACGACTTTCTCTTTCTTGCCAATCTGTGTGCAACAACGCTCGACGGGAGTTATGTAGTCCAAAGCACTCTCTCGAGCGGCGACCTATGCGAGGCTGGATCCCCATCGCGCTGGCCACCCTGTTCGTCGCGGCTGGCTGTCTGAGCACCGCGCCCGAGCAGAGCAGCGACGCAGCCGACGCCCCGGCCACCGAGTCGCCCTTCGAGCCGGCGTCTTACACCTTCGATGGCGGGTTCGTGGCAGGCGGCGTGGACGACCCACAGACCTACGCCTTCGAGGTCCCCAACGGGACCACGGAGGTCATGGGGCTCTTGACATGGAGCATCCCTGGCGGGGCTCTGGATTTCCAGCTACTCAACCCAGCAGGCGACATCGCTGCCGATGGGTGGGGGGAGAGCGACTCGCACCGCTACGTGACCACCACCGATCCCCCACCCCCGGGGACGTGGGCCGCCGAGGTGACCGCCCAACAGGGCGCCGATGTCCACTACACGCTCGTGATCGAGGTCCGCAAGGGCGAGCCCTTCGGCTCCATCGAGCGCACCTACACCGTGCAGCCCCAGGAGTTCGCCGAGATCAACCTCAACATGGTCCCCGGCAACGGCTTCACCTTCTCGTGGCAGAGCGACGGCGAGCTCTACTTCAACCTCCACTACCACGCCGACGGCGAGACAGCGCGACCCATCGAGCACACAGGCACCGAGCTGGAGGGCAACTTCACCGCACCGGACACCCAGGTCTACAGCCTCCTGTGGCGCAACGAGGGCCTGCTCCCGGTGGAGGTCACTGTCTCCATGGACGGCACCTACCGGCTGCACTCCATGACGAGGGACCAGCCTCCGGGATGAGGCGCACGCCTGAACTGATCGGGTCGAGGCCGTCTCGGGTGAGGTACACCTCGTCCAGTCCCGTCAACCTCAACGCCCGGTTCTGGGTGCCGACGGCTGGACCTCGGTGGTGATGTCAGGGGAGGTTAAGGATCGCCCGGCCAGGATTCTGGCCGGCTCGTCTGCGTTGGCCCAGCCGGCCGCATCCTGCCGGCCGATCCCCTGGGGTAAACGTTGAGGATAGCCCGGCCAGGACTTCACCCGCGCCTAGGGCAGTCGCTGTGCGCGGGCTCTCGTGGACCTCGGTTGCGCGGTGGAAGCCCGAGGTCCACGATCGAACCCCGTTCGAATCCTGGCCGGGCTGCCTGGCGCAGTTGGAAAAGTAGCCCGGCCAGGATTCGAACCTGGGTAACGAGGACCAGAACCTCGTATGATTGGCCACTACACTACCGGGCTAGTAGGGGAGCGCCCCGGACGTCTGTTCGGGGTGCACCCGGGCAATCGCGGGCCCCTATTTGAGCTTCACGGCCCGCGGCGCGCTCGCCGTGGACCCTGAGGTCGCAAGCCTCATCCCTTGGGTCCCGCTTGACTGGCCCAGATGGCTGAGGAGCTGAGCTTCTGGGGCTGGGGTCGAGCCGACCGCTTCCCCTCGGACAAGGAGCGCGGGCGGCTCAAGGAGCTCCTCGGGGGGATGCTGGGCTTCCCGGAGCTCGAGCTGCGCGACCCACCACGCCTGGAGGACGTCGCACTTGCCAAGCCCCGCATCGAGGTCCCCAGCGAGCTTGCCACGTTCGCTTCCTCGGATCGCGAGGCGCGCATCCGACGCTCGTACGGGCGCGCGTTCCCGGACCTGCTGCGTGGGTTCGAGGGCCGCTTCGAGCACCCTCCCGATGTGGTCGCTGCTCCTACGAGCGAGCAGGAGATCGAACAGGCCCTTGCCTGGGCGAGCCGGCAGCGCGTGGCGGTCGTCCCGTACGGTGGCGGTACGAGCGTCGTCGCTGGTGTCGAGGCCGACGTTCCATCCCCCTTCGCTGGCACGCTCACCCTGGATCTGGGCGAGCTCGATGAGCTGCTCGAGGTCGACGAGGCCAGCCGCTTGGCTCGCGCCCAGGCAGGCATCCGAGGCCCGGCGCTCAACGATGCGCTCTCCGAGCACGGCCTCCAGCTCAGGCACTACCCCCAGTCCTACGAGTTCTCCACGCTGGGCGGGTGGATCGCCACCCGAGCCGGTGGCCACTTCGCTACGGTCTACACCCACATCGACGATCTCACGCACAGCGTGCGCATGGTCGCACCGGGCGGCGTGCTCGAGACGGGCCGCTTCCCAGCCAGCGGGGCCGGGCCCGACCCGAAGCGCCTCGTGCTCGGCAGCGAGGGGGCCATTGGTGTCATCACCGAGGCCTGGATGCGCGTCCAACCTCGGCCCCCGCACCGCTCCCGTGCCACGGTGCACTTCGATGCTTGGGACGGGGCCGTCGAGGCTGTTCGCGCCATCGCCCAAGCGGGGCTCTCCCCAGCCAACCTCCGGTTGCTCGATGGGGATGAAGCCATGCTCAACCAGGTCAGCTTCGGAGGCGAACCCGTCCTGATGATCGGTTTCGAGGGGCTCGCGGGCTCCTGCTCCCAGGCCATGGAGACCGCACTGGAGCTCGCCGCTGGCCACGGCGGCCGGTGCCCAGAGGGTGCCAGCCACGAGGACCGTTCGAGCCAGCAGACGAGCCAGGCTGGTGGCGAGGATGGGGGGTCCCGGTGGCGCCGCGCCTTCCTGGATGCTCCCTACCTGTTCAACGCGCTGGTCTCCATGGGCGTGGTGGTGGACACCTTCGAGACCTGCACCACCTGGGAGCGCTTCCCCACCCTGCATGCAGCCCTCCAGCGGGAGGTGCGCGCGGCCATGGACGAGGCGTGCGGCATGGGTTGGCTCTCCACGCGGTTCACCCATGTCTACCCAGATGGGCCCGCGCCCTACTACACGTTCATCGCGCCAGGTGAGCGGGGCCGGGAGCTCGATCAGTGGCGCGCCATCAAGCAAGCAGCCCTGGACACCCTGGCCGCGCACGGGGGCACGGTCACCCACCACCACGCCGTGGGCCGCACCCACCGAGCGTGGTACGAGGCGGAGACCAGTGCGCGGTTCCTCGACGCCTTGCGCGCGGCCAAGGCGTCCCTGGACCCTCAGGGCATCATGAACCCAGGCGCCTTGCTCGGTCTCGACGAGGGGGAGGGGGTCCCGGATGTGGAAGGGGAGGGCGACCCTCACGGGCTCGCGGGCTCGTAGCCGAGCCGGTCGAGCATGGCGCCCGCAGCGTCCTGGAGCTGGGCGCGCTGCTTGTCGTCCAGCTGGTCGCGCCACTTGTGGTTGCGGTTCTCCAGCTGGTCGAGGTAGGGCTCCACGGATGCGCCCACTGCCCCGGTGGTCAAGCCGAGAGCATCGATCACGCGCTCGACGGTGCCGTGGGCGTCCTCTGTGAGCTCCTCGTAGCGGACCTCGATGGTGCGCTGGCTCGTGGAGGCCGCCAGGTCCTGGAGGATGATCTCCAGCGAGGTCGCCCACTCCCAGGCGCACTGGGCCACCACGGGCGAATCAAGGGTGGCTCGCCAGCCCGGGGGCTTGACGCCGAACCACTCATCGTCCGGGTTGGCTTGGCGGCGCTTGAGCATGGAGCTGGTCACGGCCCGGCCGTCCCGGATGAGGTGGATGAACGTGGCCCGGGGGAAGATCTCCTCGATGTACGGGATGCGTAGGCTGTTCTGGGGCCGCTTTTCCAGGAACCGCTCGGCTCCATCGAAGCGGTCCGTGTGGCGCTGGACCACCGCCCTGTAGAACGCGCGCGCCTCCTCGGTCACGTCCTCGGCGGTGACCCGGTCGTGGTCCCGGTCCGGGAAGTGCCAGCACCAGATCCGCGAGCCCTCCACGGCCACGGGGTAGGGATCGTCGGTGATGGATCCATCGAAGGGGCCCTGGAGGAAGCGCGGGAGGTAGTCGTCAGGGATCCAGGTGGAGATGGGGTCCAGGACGCGAGCGGCCAGGAAGGCGGGAGCCAAGGGGAGCCCGCGTTGGGCCACGAACCCGGTCATGGCGTTGCTGGCCGGTGTGACCCAGGCCACCTCGGGGTGGAGGCGGAGCACGTTCTGGAGGATCCCGGTGCCGGACCGGGGGGCGCCGATGAGGAAGATCGGTTCGAGCTCGTCGTTGGCCGCCATCCATCCACCTGCCGGGTCGATCACGTGGCCAAGGCCCGCCCGGTACAAAAAGGAAGAGCGTTCCTCCTAAGCGAACCGAGCGCAGCCCCTCCCGGTGACCAACGAAGCCCTTACGCTTCCAAGCCCATGCACCCTCCATGCGAGGCGCGCTGTTGGTAGCGTTCGCGCTGCTCGTGCCCACCGGGCTGGGCGCGTGGGCGCTGGCAAGCGATCCCCCAGGCCAACTCGAAGGCCAGGGGTTCTCAGAGGATCCAGAAGCAGCTGGACACGACGCGGAGCCACCAGGCGATGAACCGGCAGAGGATCCACCCAGCCACGAGGAGGGGTTGTGCATCCCGTCGTGCGAGATCGGCGCCAGCGCGTTCCGCTTCATGAGCCCCACCACCATCGTGGAGGCCAACACGACGGTCACCTGGACCAGCGACGACGGCGGCTTCCACACGGTCACCAGCACCGACCCGGACTACGACACCCCAGCCACCGGGAGCTGTCTCAACAAGGGTCTGGCGCCGAACGCGCCGGCCACCGGGACCTTCCGGCTGGCCAACGGGACCTTGGAATCGCGCAGCATCAAGATCGTTGAGGACGACCAGGGGGAGGAGCGAGAGGTCGTGGTTTGGACGCCGTGCCCTGAGGCGGTCGGGCAGGCTGATGGGTCCTTCGTGCTCCACTATATCTGCACCGTCCACCCGGGCCTCCAGCGGGGCCAGCTCGTTATCACCCTGGAGCTCTGAGCCACATGGTCCGCGCGCACGCTTGGCTGCTGGTCGCCGCGGGTCTGGTGGCCGCGGGTGCCATCGCGATGGGCCCCACCGGGTCCACCGACGAATCGCCCGTGTCGGTGCAGTCCCACGACGGCCCCGACCACGCGCTGACCATAACCGTGGAGGCCATCGCCTGCCCGCCGGGCTTCGACAACGAACACGAGGACGACGTCTGCCTGGCCTACGACGGCCAAGTTCCAGGGCCGACCCTGGTCTTCGAGGAGCACGATACCGTGCGGATCACGCTGGAGAACCGGATCCCCGAGACCGTGGCTGGGCTGGACGTGGACCCGGAGCTCGAAGCCGAGCTCAGCCAGGCGCCGGCCAGCCTGCATCGCCACGGCGTCTCCGGGCCTGCCAGCTCAGATGGGATCCGGGCGATCCCAGCTACCCAGCTAGAGGACAGCTTGGCGCTGCCAGGGGGCTCGTTCACGTACACGTTCACGGTGCCCTGGCGGGGCTCCTGGCACTACCACGACCACGTCATGGGCCCCGGTGGCGTGCATGGCCAGGAGCGCGGCTTGTTCGGGACCATGGTGGTGCTCGCCCCAGGCCAACCGGCCCACGAGATCTACGGCCTGCACATGAGCAACGCCGGGGCCAACGGAGGGCTCGGCCTCGACGTCGAGCACCCCGCAGGCGAGGCTTTCGAGCTGGCCGTCTCCGGGCTGGGCGACTGGTGGTTCACGGTGACATTGGACGCGCCGAGCGGGGAGGAGGTGGGCGAGGTACGCATCGGGCCCGGTGTCTCGCGCAGCTTCGTCGTCGAGAACCCGGAGCCTGGCGCATACGCCTGGCGTGCCTTCCACCCGTTCCTGGGCGAGTACACGGGAGAGGTGGTGGTCTCGTGAGCCGCCTGCTCATGGCTGTGGCCCTCAGCCTCGCGCTGACCCCCGCCGGGATCACCGGCGCCATCGGCCACCATGACGACGCCCCCGACATCGTGGTCGGCCACCGCGCGTTCGCGCTGGTCATGGAAGGCAACCAGTTCAACGGTGAGCAGTGGCCAGACACACCCCTGCTCGAGGCCTACGTGGGCGAGCGCCTCCAGTTCATCGTGCACGTCCCCGCCTACGCTGAGGCCCACACGTTCCACGTCCACGGTCACCCCTGGCACGATCCCAGCTTCGGGGGTTTCATCGACACCAAGCTGCTGCTGCCCGGCGAGACCCACGTGTTCAACGTCACGGCCGGGCTCGAGGAGGGCCACGATGGTGACTGGCTCTACCACTGCCATGTGGACACGCACTTCGAGGCGGGCATGTTCGGGCTCCTGCGGGTCTACCCCCTGCGCGTCCAGGTGGCTGGCGAGCTCGACGCCCTCCGGCTCGATCTCGACCGACTGGGTGAACCCATCACGGATGCCACCTTCCAGGTGACCCTCGACGGGCAGCCCCTCGACCACCACGCCCAGGAGCTCGGTGACGGCCAGTACGCGCTTCGTCCCTCGCTCCCGGGCGGTGCCAGCGGAGAGCTGCTGGTGACCGCGGCGAACGACGAGCTGGGTGAGAGCGTGGCTCGGCTCACCCTGGATGGTCAGGGCGGGTACGAGGTGGTTCGCGACGTGGGCCCGGTGGATGAGCTCTTCGACCAGCTCGATACCTCGGCCACCGGAGCGCTTGCAGCCGGCGCGATCCGCTAGCGGCCCGCGGGGGTGCCGCGGGCCGCATGTCTCGATGTCCTAGGGGAGCAGCGAGCCGTACCCGCCGCCAGCGAGATGGCTGGAATGGCAGGGAGCACCGGGCTGTTCCCAGGGCTCGCAGTTGAAGATCAACAGCGAGACGAGCCGCGTCATCATGCCCGGGTCCGGGGCTCCAGCGTTGGGGGTCGAGCAGTCGGGCAGCTCGCCCACGGTGTTCCAGAGGGTGCCTGCATCGAAGGTGGCGGGCGAGCCGTCCAGGCGCGTGTTGCCCTCGAAGCAGTTGTTGACCCCGCCGCCGTCCCAGAGGATGTCGTCGCCGGGGTTGTCCAACGTGTTGTCCAGGACCCGGTTGAGGCTGGGCTCGGTGAACAGGAAGGAGATGGCCACACCAGCGCGCTCGTGGCCGGTCACCACGTTGTGGCGGACGAGGTCGTCGATGCCGCCGGCGATGACGATGCCGAGCCCGCTGGGGACGTGGACGCCCTGGCTGAAGTGCCACTTGTCCGAGGCGGTCTGGTTGTTGTTGTCCCGGACGACGTTGTCCGTGATCATGAGGTTGGTCTGGGCCTCGGGCTCGTTGGGGAGCACGTTGGGCACGACGCCTGCGGCGTTGTTCTGGAAGAGGCTGTCCCGGATGATGATGTGGCTGGCACCGGTGCCGGAGTAGCCGATGAGGTTGTCTTCGGCGATCACGTTCTCGATGACGCACTCGCAGGCGCCGACCTCGCCGAGGTAGAAGCCGCTGTCCGCGTGGCCCGCGGCATAGGAGTCCCGGAAGGTGCCGAGCTCGGAGCGGATGGCGTAGATGCCGTAGGGGCCGTTGGCGATGGCGGTGACCTCCTCAACGAGGAAGCCGGTGACGTCGTGGTAGAAGACGCCGTGACCCGTGAAGTGCTGGATCGTGAGCGACCGGACGGTCACATCGTTGGCCACGATCTCGATGGCGTGCTTCTGGGGTGCCTGCGGGTGGAGGTTGTCCCCGTCGAGCACGGTGCCGTCCCGGTCGATGCCCTCCAGCGTGATGTCGGGGGTGTCGATGAGCAGACCGTTGCTCGGCTGATGCACGCCTGCAAGCAACTGGACGGTATCACCGGGCTGGGCGGCGTCCAAGGCGTCCTGGATGCTCTCCCCTGGAGCCACGGTGTGCACCGTGGTGCCAGCGGAGGCCGTGAGCGGTCCCATGCCCACGAGCAAGAGCGAGATGGTCGCGATCCAGACGATGCCGTGCCTCCGTGCAAGCCTGCCTTCCATGCCTGGCCATCGGGTTGGTGGGATTAAAGCCCTCCTGTGCCAGACAGCGGTTGCACAGGGGTTGTGGCACGAGGGGTCAGGAGTCAGGCGCCAGCGTGACGCCGCGTTGGCCTTGGTAGGTGCCGGAGCGCTCGCTGTAGAGGGCCTCGGCGTCCTCGGTGAGGGTCTCGAAGGCGAGCTGGCAGAACCGTTCCCCGATGGGTAGCTCCAGGGGCTCTTTGGAGGCGTTGTAGGCGCCGATGGTGAGCGTCCCGCTGAAGCCGGCTTCGACCTTGCCGAAGGAGGCGAGCACGCCCTTTCGTGCATAGGTGGAGCGGATCCAGAGCTGGCCAGAGAGGGCAGCGGGGAACGTGACGACCTCGGTGGTGCTCACGAGGAAGCGCTCACGGCCTGGGATGGTCGCAACGCCTTCGGTGACCTCAAGCGGCTCGTCGAGCTCCGGCACGACAACCTCGCCAACGCGCAGATCGATCCCGTTGGGCGTCAGGTTGGCCCGTTCGTACGGCTCGATACCGATCTCGTCGGCATCGACGAGCGCCTGGATCGTCTTGTCGGAGAGCAGCCCCATAGGCGTGCATGGTGGCCCGGGGCTCTTCACGCTTCCCCGTGGCCTTCCGGTGGACCCTCTGGAGTCAGGGGCCCTCGAGGCGTACGATCTGTACGGGGCAGGGCGCGTTGCGCACGAGCTCGGCGGCCACGCTGCCCACGTGGTAGTCCTGGCTGCCGCCGAGTTGGCGCGTTCCGATGACGACGAGGTCTCGCGTGCCGAGCTCGTCGAGGATCTCAGCTGCGACGTTGTCCCTGCTGGCCACGCGGTGCGTGAGCTCGACGCCCCACTTCTCGCACGCGGTCTGCAGGAAGGAGAAATGCTCGTCGTGGATCTCCTCCTCGTCCCCCGAGGTGACGTGAAGCCCGTGGACCGGAACGCCCAAGGCAGCGGCCAGCTCGGCGGCCCACTGCTGGACCACGTACTCTCGATCCGTGCCCTCCACTGGGATGACGATCCGGTCAGCAGGATGGAAGGAGCCGGACATCGCGCTCGGGGCCATGGCGGGGCAAGGAGGCTAGCTGGGCATCAGGCTTACGCCTGGTCCTTACCACGGCTCTCGCGGAGCTCCCGGAGCACGATGGCCACCTCGTAGGCGAATACCGTGGCTACGAGGGCGATGGCGCTCCAGACGAGCACGGCGAACGTGGTCTCGCCCACGGGCGCCATCACGCCTCACCTCCGAGCTCGGTGGCAGCGGCATCGGTGGGTTGTGCCGGTGGTCCTGGCCGGCCTGACCGGGCATCCAGGCTGGCCTGCAACCCGCCGAGATCCACGTCGGCTGAGCGGATGCGTGAGAGCAGCCACGCCAGCGATCCGGAGAGGCCGGCAGCCACCAGGAACGCGTAGAGGAACGATGGGGCCGGGAGCAAACCAGCCACGCCTGGGATCGCCTCGAGCGGGGCTCGAAGGGTGGGGAAGTAGACCAGCCCACCGGCCAGACCAGCCAGGCAAGCGGTCAGAGCTGAGCCGCCGCCGAGGCGTCGGCTGTACAAGCCGGCGAGCAGGGGGATGAACGTGGCCGCGGCAAGCAGGTCGGCCACCAAGAAGAGCGTGAGCACGCTCCAGCCTTGGGCCCCGATGACCACGGCACCGAGGGCCACGATGGCTGTGGTGACCCGGGCGATCGTCTGCAACAGGGCGTCCGAGCGGGTCCCGGTGAGCTGGGCGGCATCCGTGGTGACCAAGCTTGAGATGGCGCTGAACAACGTGTCGGCCGTGCTCATCACCAAGAGCACAGCCAGGAGGACGACGCCGAGGGTGACCCAGGTTGGGAAGGCGTGGTCGAGCACGAGGAAGAACGAGATGCTGGCATCTGCTGGGGCTTGCACGAGGCCCAGTCCGGTGGCGGCCAGGCCGAAGAGCCCTGCGAGCAGGATCATGGGCACGATGGCGACAGCCGCCATGGTGAAGCCGCGGCGGAGCACGTGGGTGTCCTTGGCTGCATAGATGCGCTGCCACCAGGCTTGGTTGAGCATCTCTGCGCCAAGGATGGCGACCATGACGAACACCCCGAACTGGAGGCCGGGCCCGAACCCAGGATCCAGGCTGGCTGGGCTGGCCTCGAGCACGCCCGCGTGAACAGCTCCGGGCCCGCCCAGGGCGAGCACGGCGCCTGCGAACCCGATGACGATGAGCGGCAGGATGAGCAGGGTCTGGATCGTGTCGGTGAAGAGGCTTGCCAGCAAGCCCCCGTAGCCCGTGTAGAGGAGCACGAAGCCACCTACAAGCGCGGCGGTCTGCCAGGCCGGCACGCCAGCCACGAGCGCCAGGGCTCCAGCGATGCCGGTCATCTCGGCGGCCAGGAAGATGAACATGTAGAAGACCGAGACGACGAGCACGTAGGCGTGCATGGTGGCGCCGTAGCGGGCGCCCGCGTAGCCGGTGATGCTCTGTCCGCGCGGGAGCAACTCGCGGATACGGGGTGCGAGCAGCAGGAAGGCGAGCATGGGCAGCGCACTGCCCAGGGCGTAGCCGAGAACCGAGGAGATCCCGCCGAAGGCTGCGCCGGCCTCGGCGGGGCTGAAGAGGATCCAGGCGCCCATCCCCGAGGCGATCAACGTCGCCCCGGTGACTCCAGCCCCGGCGGTCCCGCGGGCGGTGAGCAGATCGTCCACGGACCCAACGCGCCCGCGGGTGTACCAGATCCCCAGCACGGTGAACACGGCGAGCGTGACCGCGGTGATGGTGAGCACGATGCCGGCGGTGACCATGACGGCCGAGGCCATGCCACGCCCTGGATATAAGCCTATCATACAACCGAGGATTATCGGGCCGGTCGAGACGCGGCCCGTCACGTTGAAATAGGGCAACCCCTTTGCGCCGCCACCAGGCACGACCCACCGTGCGGAGGTTGCCAAGCCTGGCCAACGGCGCAGCGTTGAGGGCGCTGTCTCATAGGGGTTCGCAGGTTCGAATCCTGCCCTCCGCACTCAGCTTCTCTCCAACAGCGCAAGCTGAGCGCGGAGGGCAGGAAAACCCGAACGTTCCGGCCCGCCCAACTACGCGATCAGGCCGGAGCGTTCGGGTGACTCTGGAGGTAGGGCGCCCGACCCTCAGTGGCGGAGGGCGCCCAACCTCCCCTGCGCTGACCCGAATCGGCGAAACCACCCCCTTGCCCACTGGTTCGCACTCACCCACGCGCCCGTGTCACGGATCGTGCCTGCCAAGCCACCGCCACCGCACCCAGGCTCACCCCGATGCCGAGCACGATGAACAGCCAGGCGCCCCAACCTACGCCTTGAAGCATGCTTGCAGGCTGACCGGATCCAGCGTCGTCCGCCCCTGCCTGGAGGAGCGGTTCGGCCTCCTCTTCGAGATCCTTGGATCCACCAGGCACGAGAGCGTCATCATCGGTCCCGTCGATCCCCGCAACATCGGTCCCATCTGCCCCCTCGCCGGGCTGCTCCGAGGCATCCGCGACCAGGTGGTCGGGCACGGGCGCGATGGGAAGCTCATCCTCCCCAGGCGCCGCCTCGTCTCCATCCTCGTCTTCCGCCGCGTCTTCCGTCTCGGCATCTTGTTGCGCGTCCACATCCGTGGAGGTGCTGGTTTCGGTTGCATCGTCCTGGAGGCTGGTCCCGGCCTGCTCGCGGTCATCGCTTCCCGAGCTGCCCGACCCGACACGCTCGATGCGCTCGGGAGGAACATCGACCTCGACCTGGGCCTCCTCGGTGACGGTGTTGCCAGCGGCATCCACCACCGTCACAGCGATGGTGTACATGCCACTGTGGCGGAACAGGTGCGTGAGCGTGCTGTTGAACGTGCTGGACCCCTGAGCGTCATCCGTGGTGAGGGTCCGCCCGCTGCTGGACCAGGTGATGCTGGCCAATCCATCAGGATCCTCGGCGTGAGCGGTGATCTGGTTGGGCTCGGTGGCTCGCCACGGAGCTTCGGAGGGCTCGATCCGGACGGTGGGGAGGCCGATATCCAGGTGGACGGGGATGCTCGTCGTGTTCGTGTGGCCGGCGGGGTCGGTGGCGCGCACATGGAAGCTGTGGGCACCGGCGTCTGTGAGCTCGAAGGCGTGGCTGATCGTGCTCTCGCACGGTACAGGCACCTCGTCGTCGGCCCAGCAGATCAGGGTGATCTCCTCGGTGGGGGTGGTCGGGTCGTCCACGTGGAAGCGCATGGTGCTCGCGTTGGGCGAGACGTGGCCGCCTGGAGCCGGGTCCAGGATCTCGACGGTCGGCCCCACATCGTCGATGGTGAACGTCGTGCTCGCTTGAGTGATGTGTCCTGCCCGGTCCTGGGCGAGCAGCGTGAGGGTGTGCACGCCCGGCTCGAGATCAGTGAGGGGGTGGTGGCCGTGGGAGGTGCAGGGCTCGGGGGGCTGGTCATCCAGCTGGCAAGCCACCTCCTCGATACCAGCACCTGGGTCCGGATCTTGGATGTCGAAGGTGGCTTGGGTCCCGGGTTTGACGGCCGCACCGTCCACGGGCGCAAACAGGGTGAGCTCGGGGGGCTGGGTGTCCACGGTGAGCGCTCGCGTGGCGGTGGTGGTGTGGCCGGCCGGGTCCGTGGCGCGGACCTCGAGCACGTGGTCACCGTCCGGGAGCGACCGGAACCAGTGGTACGTCGAGGTATCACAGGCCCCCCAGCTCGCGCCAGCCAGACGGCACGCCAGCTCGAAGCCCGGGTGATCCAGGTGGAGGTCCTCGACGGTGACGTTGAGCCGCACGCTGTCCGTCGGGTGCGTGGGGCCCAGAGTGCCGAGCGCGAGCTCGGGGCGGGCGGTGTCCACGTGGACCAAGAGGCTCTCCTCGACCTGGTTGCCGGCGGGGTCCGTGGCGCGTAGGTGCACCGTCGCGGTCCCGTCTGCGGTGAGCTCGAACGTGTGGTCCTGGCTGCTCTGGCAGGGCGCCCAGCTCCCAGGTTCGAGGCGGCAGTCCAGCTCTAGTTGGGCGGGTCCGGCAAGCGCGTCGGTGACCGCGAAGCCCACCTCGGCCGACCGAGTGGGCTGCACCTGGCCAGGGGCTGGATCCGTTACGGTGAGCCGAGGCGGGGTGCGGTCGATGGTGATCGTGCGGTTGGCTGGGGCTGCCAGGTTGCCAAGCCTATCCTCGGCAGCCCATGTCACCACATGCTCGCCCTCCTCGGTCAGGTTGACCAGGATGGGGCCCTCGTCGGCCGGATGGATCGTGCGGTTCGTGTTGTTCGACCGTGTCGGGTCCGTCCCATCCGTGGTAACGTAGAGCCATGCAGGCCCTGCCCCAGGGTCGGTTGCGTTCAACTCGACCGTTCGGTTGGCCTGGCTGTACGCGGATCCATCGTCGAGGATCTCCACGGTCGTGGTCGGTGGCTCCAGGTCCACGGTGGTCTCCAGGGTGGCCTGCTGGACCCGCTGGCCCAGGGGGTTGGTGCCGGAGGGCGCCTCATCGACCGGTGGGCTCGTGAGCCGCAGCGCCCACTCGTCAACCCGGTCGTGCTGGTCCGGGCTCGTGGCGTTGAACGGGGCAGCCGGGTCCCCCGTGGGGACGTGCACCTGGAAGGCGCCCTGGACGGGGGGTGTGAAGGTCACCCGGATCTCGTGCTGGCCTGTGGCGGCCTGCTCGTCGGCCTGGCATACCCGGTCCGTCCCTGTGGACGGGCACTCGATCGGTAGCCCCGCCGGTGCGGTGAGCCGGAGCTCGTGGAGGCTGCGCTGTGGCGTTGTCTCGCCGAGCAGGGTGAGCGTGGCGGGGGGATCGCCGGGGTGGAGGAAGATCGGGGTCAGCTCCAGGCTCGCGGGATCGACGATGGGAGCGGACTGAGCGGGCACACTGGGAGCCAGGCTCACGACGAGGGCCAGAGCCAGCAGGGTGGAGAGCAGCGTGGCGAGAAACGGGGCCGCCAGCGGGCAGCCGGGCTGGACAGGTGGCTGCATCGCATGGACTCGGCCCGGGGCGTGCATGGGGGACCTCCGTCCCGCGTGCGGCAGCGAGCGCTTGCGCTGGCGCGGTGTAGGCTCGAGCGTGGCTCGGCGCTGGCGGGTTCGGCATCCCCAAGGCTCCATAGAGGGGACTTAAACGTTGTGGCTCACCAGGTGAGCGCGGCTCCTGGTTCTGGATGGCCCGGCGGTCGAATCCGGTCCATGGGAACCTTGGACGCGGTTTGCAAGAACCATCCCGTGAGGGGGTGCCCTGGTGGGCACCTCTCCTTCTGTCGCTGGCGCGCCAGTGGGCGAGCCCGCTTCGCTCATGCCTGGAGGTCCGCTTCACGGTGTCGCCGGACCTCCAGCTTCGTACGAACGGCGCGGCGAAGTTGAGACGCCGTTGGGGAGGACCAGCGTATTGCGCTCTGACGAGCGCAGCTCCCGGGCCTGATGGCCCGGCGTTCAAATCCGGTCCATCGGAACCTTGGACGCGGTTTGCAAGAACCATCCCGTGAGGGGGTGCCCTGGTGGGCACCTCTCCTTCTGTCGCTGGCGCGCCAGTGGGCGAGACCGGATTTGAACCGGCGACCTCCCGGTTATCAGCCGGGTGCTCCAGCCAAGCTAAGCTACTCGCCCTGAGGGGGCGGCCCATCGCACTTCTCGTATAAGAGCGTAGTCCGTTCCTATTCCGGGCCACCAAGGGAGTCCTTCCGGGCCTGCGCTATCCTGGCGCGTGTTGGTCGAGCAACGATCGGGCGTCGGCCAAGATCCTGGCGTGGTCGAAGCACGTCTCCGGCAGCTCCTCCCACGCGAACCACCGGGCACGGGCGGCATCGTCGCCGGCCTCGGGCTCGCAGCGGGACGGGGCTGTCGGCTGGCAGAGGTAGGTCACACTGACCACGTGCCCGCGCGGGTCGCGGTCCGGGTCGCTATAGACACCTACCAGGCCCAGGATGCGCGCCTCGACACCGGTCTCCTCCCGAAGCTCGCGCAGGCAGGCCTCCTCGACGCGCTCACCCACCTCCACGAAGCCCCCGGGCATGGCCCACTGCCCCTGGCCTGGATCCCGACCCCTCTGGATGAGCAGGACCTCGCCGCCGTGCGTGAGCACTGCATCCGATGCAAGCCCCGGTGTCGCATAGCCCCTCGATGTGAACCGCACGAGCTACCCATCCCGCTGCTCCTACGAAACCCCCGCGGCGCTTCAACCACGCACGCCCGTCGAGCGCCGCGCAGGGGGCGCCACTCTTGGGTCCCCCCCTGGCACCCCATCGACGAACCGCGAACCCTGAATCGACAACGCTTAAGAAGGGTCGTGGGGTTCTTCAAGGGCGGATGCAGACACGCTCGGTGCTCGCAGAGAAGATGGCCGGGGAGATCACGCTCTCGGAGAACCCTGGCCAGACGATCAAGAAATGGCGGGACACGTTCGCGGTGAGCCAGACCGACCTGGCCGCCGAGCTCGACGTCTCCCCTAGTGTCATCTCCGACTACGAGTCGGGACGCCGCAAGAGCCCCGGGACCCAGACGGTGCGGCGCCTGGTCGATGCCCTGCTCGACATCGACGAAGCCGCCGGGGGCACGGTGCTGCGCCGGTACTCCTCCATGCTGGACACCCCGGACGCGATCCTGGACATCCGGGAGCTCTACGAGCCGGTGGCCGCGGAGGTGCTCGTCAAGGCGTTGGACGGCGAGGTCTTGGCGGGCAAGGACGCTCTTTCCCGGGAGCTCAAGGGCTACACCGTCGTCGATTCGCTCAAGGCGATCACCCAGCTCTCCTCGTTCGACTACCTCAAGATGTACGGCTGGTCGAGCGAGCGCGCGCTGATCTTCACCGGCATCCAGTACGGGCGCAGCCCCATGGTCGCCGTGCGCGTGCACCCCATGAAGCCAGCCATGGTCATCTACCACCAGCCGAAGAGCGTGGACGACCTGGCCATCAAGCTGGCCCGCATGGAGGGGATCCCCCTGGTCAAGACCACCACCCCCCTCGACCGTCTGATCGAGACGTTGAGAGACATCTAGCAAGGAGACGAGACCCATGGTCGGCATCACGAGCTACGGAGCCTGGATCCCCCGCTACCGCATCACCACCGAGGAGATCGCGCGCGTCTGGGGCAAGGACGGCAACACGCTTGGCAAAGGCCTCAACGTCATCGAGAAGAGCGTGCCCGGCCCGGACGAGGACACCACCACGCTCTCCGTCGAGGCCGCACGCCAAGCCCTGGACCGCTCCCCCCACGGCCCGGAGAGCCTGGGCGCCATCTACATCGGGTCCGAGAGCCACGTCTACGCGGTCAAGCCCACAGCCACCATCGTCTCCGCAGCCATCGGTGCCTCACCCAACATGACCGCAGCCGACTTCGAGTTCGCCTGCAAGGCCGGCACCGCTGCGATCCAAGCCAGCCTCGGCCTGGTCTCCAGCCACCTCGTCGATACGGCCATGGCCATCGGGGCTGATACGAGCCAAGGCGCGCCGGGGGATGCGCTCGAGTACGCAGCCTCGGCCGGCGCCGCGGCCTTCCAGATCGGGCGCGAGGACGTCATCGCCGAGATCAACGAGACCGTCAGCTTCACAACGGACACACCGGACTTTTGGCGCCGCGAAGGGGAGAAGTACCCCACCCATGCCGCCCGGTTCACCGGCGAGCCCGCCTACTACCGCCACACGCTCTCGTGCTCCCGATCCCTGCTCGAGACCGCCGGCACCGACCCGGAGGACTACGACTACGCCGTCTTCCACCAGCCTAACGGGAAGTTCCCGGCACGCGCTGCGCGCAAGCTCGGCTTCAACGACAAGCAGACCGAGACCGGGCTGCTCGCACCCGTCATCGGCAACACGTACTCAGGCGCCGTGCTCATCGGCCTGGCTGCCATCCTGGACGTCGCCCGTCCCGGCAACCGCATCTTCGTATGCGGCTACGGCTCCGGCGCGGGCTCGGACGCCTTCGATCTGACCGTCACCGATGAGATCGCCTCCTACGCCAAGACCAGCCCGACGGTCCAGGAGCTCATCGACGACCGCGTCGAGATCGACTACGCCATGTACGCCAAGTTCCGGGGCAAGATCCACTCCGGGGAGGTGACCGCATGACACGATCGCCGACCGGTCCGCTCTGCGGGGTCACGGCTTGCGGCCGCGATGGATCGTGGCTGACGGGTCAAGGGAGGGATAGGCATGCGTGATGTCTTCGTCGTCGGCGTCGGGACGACCAAGTTCGGGGAGCTCTGGGAGCACTCCTTGCGCCAGCTCATCACCGATGCCGGCTTGGCCGCCGTGGCCGATGCGGGGATCTCTGGGCCCGAGATCGATGCCATGTACGTCGCCAGCACCTCAGCTGGACGCCTGCTCGGCCAGCAGCAGCTGGGCGTGCTCGCTTTGGACGAGGCCGGGCTGGCCAACACCCACATCCCCGCCACCCGCATCGAGGCCGGGGATGCTTCGGGCGCTGCTGCCCTGCGCTCTGCCGCGCATGCCATCGCTTCCGGCGCCCACGACGTCGTCGTCGCCGGCGGCGTCGAGAAGATGACCGACGTGCTTGAGGGGGACGCGACAGCCGCCCTCGTCTCGAGCGCGGACATGGAGTGGGAGGGCTTCTTCGGTGCCACGCTGCCAGCCCTCTACGCCATGATGGCGCGAGCCCACAAGGCCGAGCACGGCACCACCCGCGACCAGCTCGCCCACGTGGCCGTCAAGAACCACGCGCATGGGGCCAAGAACCCCGAGGCGGCCTACCCGTTCCCCACCACGGTGGACAAGGTCAAGGCCAGCCCCATGGTCTCCAGCCCCCTGCGGGTCTTCGACTGCGCCTCCCCGGTGGACGGTGCAGCCGCCATCGTGCTCGCCAGCGAGGCCGCCGCCGAGCAGCTCGAGGGGCCACGCATCCGCATCGCGGCCAGCGCCCAGGCAAGCGACGCCCTGGCCCTCCACCGACGCGACTCGATCACCACGCTACGCTCCACGGAGGTGGCTGCCCAGGACGCCTTCCAGCAAGCCGGTATCGATCCCGAGGACCTGGATGTCGCCGAGGTGCACGACGTGTTCACCATCGCCGAGCTGCTCTCCCTGGAGTCCTTGGGGCTCTACGAGCAGGGCCAGGCTGCCGGCGCCACGGAGAAGGGCCGCACCACCTTCGGAGGCGACGCCGTCGTGAACCCCAGCGGCGGGCTCAAGGCCCGTGGACACGCGCTGGGCGCCACCGGGCTGGCCCAAGCCGCCGAGATCACCCGCCAGCTCCGTGCCACCGCCGGAGAACGCCAGGTGGACGGCGCGACGTGGGGGCTCACCCACGCCGTGGCCGGGACGGGCGGGACGAGCATCGTCCACCTCCTCACCAACGATGGGGGTGGTGCCTGATGCAGGTCCCCCGCTACTGGCGCGAGCAGAACGAGCGCTACAACCTGATCGGCAGCGAGTGCGGTGCCTGCGGCCACCGGGTCTTCCCCCGGCGAACCCTCTGTCCAGAGTGCCGGCACCGCTCGGCAGGCAAGATGGAGGACCTGAAGCTGACCGGCCGGGGCACCCTGGAAACGTGGACCATCGTCCACCAGGGCAGCGAGGGGCGAGAGATGGAGACGCCGTACGTGCTCGGCATCGTCGAGCTCGAGGACGGGCCCCGACTCACCGCCCAGATCGTGGATCTGGACCCGGAGGAGCTCGGGTTCGGGCTCGAGCTCGAGGCACGCTTCAGGAAGCTGGGCGAGGCCAGCCAGAGCGGTGTCATCCACTACGGGTACAAGTTCGGGCCCGTCACGTCGTGACGACCCCTCGATGACGAGGGGCCCAGACGGCCCGCGTCTCACGCCTTCTCGAAGGTCCCACCCTCCGGCTCTCGCTTCGCGGGGGTACCGCCCCCCCCTTCATCGTCGTCACCGCCGCCGAGCGCAACGAAGATCGCCCGGAGCAGCCGGAGCGAGTACTCCAGCGCGAGCACCACGACGAAGAAGGCGATCAGCAGGTCGAGGTTCTCGACCGCGTCCAGCAACCGCTTGGCTGTCGCGGCCAGGCCAGCGTACTCGAAGCGGACCAGGAAGACGCCCAACAGGCCCAGGGGCAAGAGCTTGGCTAGGTCGTGGCTGGCAGCCTCGCTGAAGTAGGCTGCAACCCGGACAGCGGCCAGGATCGCCATGGAGAGCATGTAGACCTCTAGCGGGGCCTGGCCCTCATCTGAAAGGAAGAGCAGCGCCAGGGAGAGCAGGAGGAAGAACGCGAAGGAGACCACAGGGAACAGGAAGATATAGCGGAGCCAGCCCCAGAAGCTGGAGCGCACCCGCCCTTGCTCGTCCTCCTTGGCGAACATGACGCGCTTGGACAGACGCTGGTAGAACTCGTTCACGATCAGCGTGTAGATCAGGATCCCCGCCATCAGGACAAGCAGCGTCAGGATCTCATCCCCGAAGGCGGAGATGAACTCGCCGGGATCCGTGAACAGGTCCGCGTCGAGACCGGCGTCGTGCTGAGCCATAACAGGGCAGGTGTGGTTGGTAGCGTAAACCCGGCGGTTCGCGTTCTGGCCACAACCTTCACATCCCTCTGCCGCCATCCAAGCGTGGTGATCGGTTGAGAGCGCTCGGTTGGCTCGTCGCTGGGTTCCTTGTTTTCCTCCTGTTGGCCACCATGAGCATGAGCGCGGCCAGCTTCGGGTGGGGGTTCGGCCACGAGGGCATGGAGATGTTCTTCAACTTCGGCCCCTGGCTCATGATCGGCTGGCTGTGGTCCCTGCTGCCGTTCATCCTCATCGGCTTGGTGGCCTACTGGCTCATCGAGCGGGACCGCGAGAAGAAGCCGACGAACAACCGGTCCGGTGGCGAGCGGGGAGGCTCAGGTGCCCTCTCCACCCTGGAGCAGCGCTACGCTTCAGGCGAGATCGAGCGCGACGAGTACCTCCGGATCCGCGAGGATCTCACCGAGCGCTGAGGGTCGCGATCCGCACGCGTCCGGGGGAGCGGTCGAATTAGGCCTCTTCCTTGTCCTCTGCGTCCTCGTCGGACGTCTCAGCGTCCGTCTCCCCGGCCGCTTCGTCGCCAGCCTCCTCGACGGCGTCCTCCACGGCCGGGTGCGCGTCGCCATGGCCGTGGTCGTGGGCCTCGAAGTCCTCCCGCGTGAGCGCCTCGACGAGCTCCACGGTTTCCAGCTCCGTGTGTTCGAAGACGCTGTGCCCGAGCCGGTGCTTGGCCATGAACCACTCCGTGTCGAACATGGCGCTCTCCGGGAGCCGGATCGTGGCCGTCGTGCCGTCCACCTCGACCTCCAGGTCCTCGGCCTTCTTGACCCCGTAGTCGAGCTTGAGCAGGGACCGGAGCCGCTCCTCATCGTCCTCGACCCGCTCGACGATCTTGAACTTGTACGTGAGGGTCTTGCCCGCGAACGGATGGTTGAAATCCACGCGCACCCGGCTCGCCGTCGCTTGGACCACGGTGCCGCGCTTGCCGCCCATCTCGACGCGCGTGCCTGGGTAGGGGTCGATCTCCTTCTTCTCGAAGTCCCGGCGGGGGAACACCCTGACGCGGTCGGGGTTGTGCTCCCCGAAGGCCTCGCCCGGGGGGACCTCGACCTCCTTCTCCTCATCCAAGCCCGCGGCGAGCAGGGCCGCCTCGAAGCCGGGGACCACGCGCTGGGCCCCGAGCACGACAGGCAGGGGGTCGAAGGACTGCTCCTCGAGATCCCAGCCAGCGTCCTTGGCCACCGCTTCGCGGGTCGTGTCGAAGAGGTCACCGTCGTCGGTCCAGGCTTCGAAATCCACGAGGACGATGTCGCCCTCCGAGAAACTCGTTGACACGTCTCGCACCTTGGCTAGCGAACCTGGGAGGGGTATTTCAAAGTAGCCCCCGGTTGCAGACGGCGTCCACCGAACCCAGCGGCTGCCCCGAGGGTGCACTGCAAGGTTACTTATACCGCCGAGACCCACGTAGGGTTGCACACGGCGCTTGCGTCGTGGACCATCCGCATCTCGGAGAGGCGCGCGGCATACTCGCGCCCAACCCCACACCCGCTCGACGGGATGGGGAACTGAACCGGAGGGGAACGTGGTTCGCCACGCTTCCTGAGGGGACAACCGGGACGGCCGGCTGAGAGGTCGGAGGCCGAAAGGCCGGATGCGACGCCCGGGACCGATGCCGCACGGTGAACCGGGCTGTCTGACCTTCACACACCGCCATCTTTCTGGCGGCTGATCCCTCATCGGCTAGCCTGCGGTACCTTCTGGCTTGGGCCCTGGGCGATGTTCAGCGCTCCAAGCTTGGGCGGTGCTGGGTTTGCCTTGGCGCTTCGATCGGCACTTGTCCTAGCTTGAGCTGCTTGTACCGGGAGCGGAAACCTGCGATCTGGAAGGGTGGGTTGTAGAACGCCGTGTGCAGGGGTAGGCCCACCCGGTCCATGGCCTCCGTGAGCTCTTCGCGCAGCTCGTGTTGTGGAGGGCGGTTGGCGATGAAGCTGGCCAGGTCCTCATGCTCGGTGCCCTTGAGCAGGTCCCAGATGGGGACCACGATGCTCCCGCGGCGTCGCCAGAAGGAGGTGTTGACCCACTGGACCCCGGCCTCAGCGAAGGCCTCGGCGATGTCCTCCACGGTGGTCTCACCGGTGAGCGGGTAGGCCGGTGCGTAGTTGGCGAACGCCGTGAGCCCGGCCTGGGAGAGGCGTTGGAGGGTGTCCAGCCTGGCACGGATGGCTGGTGCCCCAGGCTCGAGGATGGCGCGCAGCTCGTCGTCCAGGGTGGGCACGCTCAGGCCCACGCGCAGGTTCGTGAACCGATCGAGCACGTCGAGGTCCCGCAGGATCAATGGGCTGCGCGTGAGGATCTCGACTGGCCAGTCGTGGCGGGCCAAGAGCTTGAGCGCCTTGCGGGTGAGCTCGCGCTCGGCCTCGATGGGTTGGTAGGGGTCGGTGGCGGTGGACAGGTAGACCGTGCGCACATCCTTGCGATCGAGCTCCTTGCGCAGGAGAGCCAGGAGGTTGCGCTTGACCAACACGTAGTTGCCCCAGCGGCGCCGATCGGCGTGGATCGTGTTGGGCACGTAGCAGTACGTGCAGGCGTGGTGGCATCCAGCGTACGGGTTGAGGCTCCAGGCCACGCCACTGGCCTTGCCGCCCATGGTGAAGTCGCTGAGCGCCTGGCTGGCCGTGACCTCCTGGACCTGGCGCTGGCCGAGGCGCTGCTTGCGGCTCGAGCCCTGGCCGAGTTCGATCTGACCCACGGGTTCAGCCTTCGAGAGCAGCGGATGGCGGCGGTCGTCGATCATGGGCTCACATGCGCATGGGGACCGGAGGCATGTCAAGGATGCCCTCGGGGGTCGGCGAAGGTACCGGCGCGTGCAGCGTCGCCTGGGTCGTGAACCGTCGAGGCGCACGGCTGGATGCGCCCCACCGGCTCCAGCGGAAGGGCCCCCGACAACTAGATACGCAAGCGGCACCCATGGAGGGTTGCACACGGCGCTTGCGTCGTGGACCATCCGCATCTCGGAGAGACGCGCGGCATACTCGCGTCCACTCCTACACCCGTTCGCGGGGATGGAGAACACACCCGGAGGGGAACAAGCTTCGGCTTGCTTCCTGAGGGGACAACCGGGATGGCCGGGGTAGAACCCGGAGGTCGAAAGACCGGATGCGACGCCCGGTACCCTTGCCGCAGGGTCGGCCGGGCGGTTGACCTTCACACGCCGCCGAACTTCTGGCGGCTCATCCATTCTCGACCCAGCTCGGGCTCACCCGCCGGCGCCAGCTTCCCGCCGGATCATCACTCGGCTCACCCACGGCGGCCGACGTCGACCACCTTCCGAACGGTGTGCCTAAGACGATCTGGGATTTGGCGATTGGGACAGGGGGCGGGTCCGTGTTGCGCTTGTTCTAAGCTCCGGCTTCCGCGTTGGGCTGTGACCGCCATGGGTCGAAGCAGATGGAAGCATCCTCAAGCTCGATGCCGTACCCGTCGCCTTCTGCCACCGCGCCCGTGCATGCATCCTCGACACCGCCGCCGGGTCCCGAGTCGTGCCCCCACCAATTGTTCGTGGCCAGGATCGGCGTCTCGACACCCACCGCCTGCAAGGCCACGTCCGTACCACCTGAAAGGTCGTTGTCATGGATCGCGGTCCCTTCGGAATCCAGGATCCGTATACTCGGCCCTCGATTGGGGAAGGTTTCGATCGTGTTCGCGCGGATCACGGTCTCTTGCGATCCATCCAGGAAGATGCCGCTCCCGAGGCCGTCGATCGTGTTGCCGCGGATCTCGGTGTTGCTCGAGCCGAGGACGGCTACGCCGGAGTGGAAGACGTTCCCGATCCGGTTGTCCTCCATCGTCACGTTGTGTGCCGAGTCGAGCAGGACTCCGTGATCCAGCCACTGCTGGTTCACCCCCTCCGCGTGCGCAAGGGTGTTGTTGCGGATCACGACGTGACTGTCCGTGCCCTGGATCCCGATCCGGGGGGTTCCGGTCGCCGCCCCGCCGGGGATGCACCAATCCTCGATGACGTACGGATCCTCCGCGGTGCCGGACCCGCTGGTGACACCGCTTCCGGGTCGGTAGAGGGGCCGTCCCGTTGTGGGGTCCTCCTGGTCAAGCACGAATCCTTGTGTGCCTACCTCTTCCGTGATCAAGATCGTCGGGTGCAGGATGCAGATCGGTAGGTTGAGCGAGATGTCGTCGCTGTCGACGTGCATGCCGAGGGGTCCTTTGGGGACGACCGTGCAGTCCAGGCAGAAGCCACCTGGGATCGCGGGGTCCTCATAGTAGTCGGTGCCGCCAGCATCGAGTAGAAGCCCCAACCCGACCGCGGCTCCGTTGGTGACCGAGCCGGGGGCGATGTAGGTGTCGTTGCCCGCTGCGTCCAGCAGGAACCCCGCGCCGACGGCACCGCCGCCGTTCGTAGCAGCGGTGCCGGTGGTGAACGTGTCGTCCCCGCCGCCATCCAACAGGAAACCGGCTCCGTTGCCCGATCCACCGTTGGTGCTGATGGCGATGGACCTGTAGTCGGTGTCGCCGCCGAGGTCCATGAGGAAACCGACGCCGATCCCTGCGCCTCCGTTCGTGCCGTACTCGGCGGAGTTGTACGTGCTGTCTCGGTCTCCGCTGAGCAGGAAACCCGAGCCGCCGAGGCCGCCGCCGCCGTTCGTCCCGAAATCGCTGGCGTTGTACGTGCCTCCCCCAAGGCCATGGAAGAGCAACCCGGTGCCGCCGAAGAACCCGCCCCCGTTCGTGCCCTCCAGCCCGGCGTCGAACTTGCTGCCCCAGCCGCCGTCGATCAGGGTACCCACGCCGATGCTGCCGCCGCCGTTCGTGCCCCAGTTCCCCGCGTTGTACTCGTTGTGCCCGCCGCCGTTTATGAGCGTCCCCACGCCGAGGCTGCCGCCGCCGTTCGTGCCGTCTCCCGCGGCGTTGAAGGTGTCGTTACCCGATGCATCCAACAGGAACCCGGCGGCGGCGAGACCGCCGCCACCGTTCGTACCGTGGGCATCTGCATGGTATTCGTTGTCTCCACCCCCGGTCAACAGGAACCCTACGCCGACGCTCCCGCCGCCGTTCGCGCCGCATCCGCGGGGCGCTTGCGGGTCGCCGAACCGGTCGCTTCCGGTCCCCAGGTCCACGAGCGCGGCCGCCGAGTAGGTCCCTGCCTCGCTCAGCTCGGCGGGACAGTTGTCCGGCCCACCGAGATTGCTCCCTCCGGCGTTGTTGTTGTACACGTCGTTGCCGCCGGCGTCCAATACGAGTGCGAAGTCCTGCGCGTAGACGTTGTCGCATTGGCCCAGGTCGATGCTGAAGACGGGTGGAAGTTGCAAGGAGTCGCAGGAAGCGGATGCGGCCGTCGGGTGCAGGGTGAGCGCCTGGTCCAGTCCGAGTACGGCGTCAAGCAACTGGTTGCGGATCGGGAAGACCGGGGTGAAGTCCACGCCCGCCTCGCCGAGCAGGTCGGCCACCGGGGCGATCTCCGGCCACCAGCCATCGTCTTCCAGGTGGGCAAGGCTCTCCTCTGGGTTCATGTCCAGGCTGAGGCTCAAGGTCATGTACTGCTCGACCAGGGGGCCTTGCTGCGCCCACAGCCGTCCATGTTCTCCCGCGAGGGATTCCAATCGTGCGGTGTCGGCGTTCTGATATGCAAGGTGTGTGGCCGTGTCCAGGGCCAAGAACGCGTCCACGAACCGCACCAAGGCGTCCTGTAGGTCTTCGGGGAGTACGTCGAGACTCTTCATCCGGGCCCGCTCTTCGGCGCTGGGCGATACGCCCTGGCGCTCGGCCAGTTCGCCAAGCGCTTCGCTCGGGGATCGGTGAGCATGCAGTGGCACGGTGTTCGTCCAGTGCAGGCCCAGGGTTTCGGCCTGCCACCGGGTGCTTTCCTTGGCCAGTGCGACCGCTCGTTCGAGGTCGTCCTCGTGGTCGGTGTCGGCGATGGCCAGCAGGTCCTCGGCGCTGTCCAGGTTGCTGTGTAGTTGAGCCAGAGCTGGCCCGGCGGCTTCAGGAAGGAGGCCGCCGACCAGGGTCTGACGATGGTCGACCGCGAGCCGGGCGGCCTGGAACATCGCCTGTTGGCTGGCTCTCCCTTCCCCGTCGTTGTCCAGAACCTGCAGAACGTGGCGGACAAGGTCCATCTGGTCATCCCGTCGCGCCTCGTCGGTGCCCAGTGCGGTTGCGTCGGCAGTCGGTCCGTCAGCAACCACGATCGGCGAGATGGTCGCAGTCGCCGGGGCGAGCAACATCGCAGCGACGACGGCCACAAGCATGATTTTCCGAGGGAACAGTTTTGCCAGCACGATGCACCAAGGACGAACAATCTGTAGGTGGGGATTTAATGGTTTGGGGCGCTGCTCAGCGTTTGCTAGAAACGTTCAACCTCTCGACACCGGCTCACCCATCTATCGGGGACCGGAACAAGTCCCGTGCTTCGACGCCCACCCCCCTGGACGTGTCTCCACGCAACCCTTTTCAACGGCAGGCCCATGGGCGCTGCTATGAAGCTCTACGAGTACCAGGGGCGCGATCTCTTCACGCGGTTCGGGATCCCGGCCCCGGAGGGTGTTGTGGTCTCGTCGGTCGAGGAGTTCGAGGCCGTCAAGGACGATCTCCCCTACCCGGTCGTGGTCAAGGCCCAGGTCCTCACCGGCGGGCGCGGCAAGGCCGGCGGCGTCAAGTTCGCTGACAACGCGGATGAGGCCCGTGAGCACCTGGACAACATCCTGGGCATGGAGATCAAGGGCCTCACGGTGGAGAAGGTGTTCTTGGTCGAGATGCTCGACTTCGCCCAGGAGCTCTACGCCTCGGTCCTGCTGGACCGCTCCAGCAGGCTCCCCATGGTCATGATCAGCGCGGAGGGCGGCGTGGACATCGAGTCGGTGCCGGACGACAAGATCCACAAGATGACCGTCCACCCCTTCACCGGGTTCTCCTCCTACCACGCCCGCCACCTGGTGGGCAACCTTGGCCTGGACAAGGATCAGGCCAAGCAGGTCACCAGCATCCTCTCCAAGCTCTACACCACCTACCTCGAAAGCGACGCGGATCTCGTGGAGATCAACCCCTTGGCCATCACCGGCGAGGGCAAGGTCGTCGCCGCGGATGCCAAGGTCAGCATCAACGACGCAGCCACCTTCCGCCACCCGGACATCGAGGGCGGCGAGGAGGACCTGACCGCCTTGGAGAAGGAGGCCCAGGAGAAGGGCATCGCCTTCGTCCAGCTCGACGGCGATATCGGTGTGATCGCCAACGGCGCCGGGCTCACCATGGCCACCCTCGACGCGCTCGAGCACTACGGCGGCAACGGTGGCGTCTTCCTGGACCTCGGCGGCACGGACTCGCCCGAGAAGGTCATGACCTGCTTCCGGCTCATGAAGAAGGCCAACCCGTCGGTCGTCTTCCTCAACCTCTTCGGCGGCATCACCAAGGCTGACACGGTGGCCAAGGGCGTCGTCCAGGTCCTCGAGGAAGAAGGCCTGGATGTGCCTCTGGTCACCCGCATCCGTGGGGTCAACGAGGAGAAGGCGCGCGAGATCCTCGAGGCCGCAGGTGTCGAAGCCACCCAGGACCCCAAGGAGGCCGCCCAGCTCGCCGTGAAGCTCAGGAACGAAGCAGCCGGCACCAACGGAGGTGGTGCGTGATGGCCGTCATGGTCGGCAAGGACACCCGCGTGATCGTGCAAGGCATCACCGGGTACCAAGGCCAGTTCCACAGCCAGTCCATGATGGACTTCGGCACCAACGTCGTCGGAGGCGTCACGCCAGGCAAGGGGGGTCAAGTGGTCAACGACCTGCCCGTCTTCGACGCCGTCCAGCAAGCCGTGGACGAGACCGACGCCAACGCCAGCGTCGTCTTCGTGCCCGCTCGCTTCGCCAGGGACGCAGCCTTGGAGGCGCTGGACGCAGGCATCGAGCTGGTCAACGTCATCACGGAGCACATCCCCCCGCACGATGCGGTGATCTTCAGCCACTACGCGACCTACAAGGGTGCTCGTGTGCTCGGGCCCAACTGCCCCGGCGTCTGCTCGCCCACCGAGCAGACCAAGCTCGGCATCCTGCCCAACCGTATCTTCGCTCCGGGCAACGTGGGCATCGTCTCCCGCTCAGGCACCCTCACGTACGAGCTCGTCGGTGCGCTCACGGAGAACGACATCGGCCAATCCACCTGCATCGGCATCGGCGGCGACCCGTGCCCCGGTACCACGTTCGTGGACGCCCTCGAGCTCTTTCAGGCCGACGACGAGACCGAGCACATCGTGGTCGTCGGCGAGATCGGCGGCACCGCCGAGGAGGAGGCAGCCGCCTTCATCCAGGAGCACGTGGACAAGCCGGTCTACGGCTACATCGCCGGCCGATCCGCGCCCACGGGCAAGCAGATGGGGCATGCCGGAGCCATCGTGAGCCGAGGCAAGGGCACGGCGGAGTCCAAGATCGAGGCGTTCCGCAAGGCGGGCGTGGAGGTCGCGGACTTCCCTGGCGACATCGCGGAACTGATCGCACAGCGTGCATAGGATCAGTTCCGCTACTGAAGGGAAATCCGCGATGCGGAGCGCCCGCCTTGCGGATAGGACGCGCCGCCGCCCCAACGAAGCGGTGGTGCGTCCGTATCTGGAGACTGGCCGCAGCGCCACGCACGCTGCGGCAAGTCTCCAGTCACTCCGGCCGGCGTGGAGGTGGCGGATTTCCCCGGGGATATCGCGAGCCTGATCGCGCAAAGAGCGTAGGATCAGGCTCGCGAGCGTCCGAACGCGCCAACCACGCGGATGTTCGGGCAGATCGCGGACGTGATCTCGCAGAGGGCGTAGGATCGAGTCCGCGAGCGGCCGAACCGCGCCAACTGTGTGGAGGTTCGGCAAGATCGCTGAACTGATTGCGAACGGGAGATAGGATCTACGCTCCTGCGGGTGGCCAAGGAGGCCTTGAACTGGGCTGGCCAGTCGCGGGAGAATATGGACGGCCTGGTTGGGGTGCGGCAGGATCAGTTCCCGGGGTGGGTGGTTGAGAGTGCTCGAAACGGCACCTAGACGGCTGGCAGGAGAGGGTTCAGTCCCGCACATGGGTCACGCCGAGGATCATGGCGGCGTCAGGATACCCGGAACACCGGTGACGGACAAGTTCGGCGTCAAGGGTTCTACCTCCCGTGGAAGGCAAGGTTGGATATCTGCCGAAGCCAGCTGGCACCGGCCGATGGTGGTGTTCTGTTCATCTGGTATGCTGGTGAGAGACATTTGAAGTACACCGCCCTAATCTAGAGTCCATGAAGTGGGTGTCGGTGGCTCTGGTGACGATGTTGTTGTTGGCGGGTTGCCTGCACTCCGATCGAGGCGCGGAGGATCATGATCCATCTTCCGAGAGGACCTCCGAAGATCGCACGCTGCAGGAGTCCGTGGACTGGGGTGCCACCGGTTGTAGCCTTGCTGTAGGTGCTTTCGTTGTTCCTTTCAACCACTTAGAGACGTTCTTGCCTGACGGCTTCAGGCCGGCTGATGCCGCGGGGCTTCTGGGTGCGCCCGCCCCAGTCGGAGAAGGAGCGGCTCTGCTAACTGCGTACGCGTGCGACGAGCATGTGGCCACCAACGGCACTTTCGTCGGGGCTGAGATCAACATCCTCGTTGAGGACCCCGAACTAGACAACGCTCCGGTAGATGCCCATTACTATCTGGCACAACTGGTCCTGCCCGCAGGTCCTGAACTCGATATGCTGATTGCTGATGGTTGGAATACGATCGCGGGCGATGTGGCCGTCGCTGCAGGCGTACCGATGGCCAGCGACGTTCGAACAGATGTGCAGGAGTACAGTCTGGAGGTTGTGGGTTTGGCGCCAAGTAGCTTGGAGGGCTTAAGCCGCTTCTGGCACATCACCCCGCAGGGGCCATCCTGGTTTGACTATGACGTGACTGCGGATGTGCAAGCCGGAAGCGTGCAAGCCACATGGGATTCTGGCACGCTTGCCGATGAGATCGCTGGCGAAGCGACGACCAGCCTGGGCATCGCCGTTCCACGCTTTGGCTGGTCAGCCGCATACCAACCACCGAACTGACTCCCCGATCGGGAGCGCACAGGGCTCCAGCAAGGTAACATGGCCGTCGCTGACCCCGGGACGCCGGACAACTCGCTCCAGCAGACGCGCTGCGCGCCGCTGAGCTCCAACGTTCGGCGACAAGATGGATGATGGAGGTGTCAAGTATTGAGGAATCGCAATCGGATCGCATCTGGACCAAGTCAGGGTAGTCGGTAGTACGGGAACGACGGACACCCGGTTCGCATGGTTGAGGAACCGTACGTCTTGAATAAGAGACCGAGGGACAACATATGCCTTTATTTAGGTGCATGGTGTCGCGGAGGGTGCCGGACGCCCGTGTGCGGTGAACGGGGTGCGCTGCCATGGCGATGTGGATCCTCTTCGCTGTCCTCACGATACTCGTCATTTTAGCCGGCGTTGTACTGATCTGGCTCGCACGACGGACACTTGGGGGGCTCTTCCTTGGCCTCGCGGTGTTGTTCTATGGAATGATGTTCCTACTTCTGATGTCTGACAAGTTCCCTGGTGTCGATCCCGGTTTTGCCCATATAGCAGCGCTCCTTATGGCCGTACTCCATTCAGGAGCCGCTTTGGCCTTCGGGATCGTTTATCCCCGTGTGATCCTGGAACGCTGGCACATCATCATGCTCGGCTCGACCGGGGCGGCCGTTGCGATCCTCCTCGGGTTCGTGCTATCTAGCCCGGGGCTCTTTTTCCAAGAGGGAGAGGCTACATCCATCTGGTGGGCCACATTTTTCCTCACAAGCAGCCTGATGTTCCTACTTGTCCTGGTCTTTCTTGGCGCCCGCTGGCTAAATAGTCCCCCCGGGCCCCATCGCATACAGATCGCATGGGGTCTTCTCCCATTCATCTTCGTGAATCTCCATCACGGGCTCTTCGATGTTGTTTATCCCCACCTCTTCGCCCTCCATTGGCACTGGACCCGGGTCTATACAGACCCCCCCTACCAGGCGGTGTTGGCTACATCCTTCCTCGCGATGTTGACGGCCTTGGTCCTCGTGGGTATCGCGATGGCTCGCGTCATCAGAGGCAACCCCACGCCGGACGAGCGGGCGCTCGCCTTCGTGAGTCTCTACCTGCTACCACTCACTCTCCTTCAGGTCCTCGATCGCACGGGGACGGGAATCGTACATTACTATGTGGATTATGTCTTCGTCTTCCTGATCCTCTATGCTGTGGCTCGTTACAACCTCATCGACTTGGACCTCAAACTTAAATGGACAATCAATCGGGGCACAATGGCAGCCGTCTTCATTGCAGTCTTCTTCGTGGCGAGCGAGGCTGCGCAGCAGTTCTTCGGCGAGACCCTCGGGTCGCAGTATGTCGGCATCCTCGCCGCCGGCGCTCTCGTTTTCGCCATCGCACCCCTACAGAGCCTCGCCCAACGAATCAGTGAGCGTGCCATGCCCAACGTACAAGACTCCCACGCCTACCGTGTTGAGCGCCGGGCAACGATCTATCGGGCACAGGTGGAGAGTTTAGCCGCGGATGGCCAGATCAGTGTAAAGGAACGTCGTGCGCTACTGCGTCTCCAGAAGGTTCTGGGTTTGGGCCCAGGCCACGCAAACCAGATCGAAGAGCAAATAATGGAGAAAATGGCCACGGTGGCCTGATCATCGAATTCTCCCACCGCACATGTCGACCCCGCTGAATGGCCTTCGGCCGTCCGCTGAGCTTGACCGTTATACGAAGGTGCCATGGTGGCATCCTTCGACGCGATGGAACGAAACCGCCAGAGAACGCCAATTCCAACGCGAACACGGGAAACATATAACAAGTAGCTCGTCACCTGCGAATTGTGACGTGGGGAGCCGGGTGGTGGCACGGGGCTTCTTCTGCGCCGGGAACGCCGTGCATCCAGTCTTCACGGCATGGCCCACGGCCACCCCAGGGATGGAACGAGCTCTACATATCACGGGCGCGACCGATTGGGAAGGTGCGACGGGGACGCCCGCCGGGTCTCGCGTCGGCGATCGCCGTGGTCCTCCTCATCACCGTCCTCGCCGGGTGCCTGAACGCGGGGGACACCGAGCCGTCGGCGTCGCAGGACGGAGACCCCGCCGCCCAACTCCTCGACGACGGTGCCGTTGCAGTGGACGTGGACGTGCAAGTCGTCCTCATCGGCTTCGACGAGGGCGTCGCGGATGAGGTCGACGAGCGGCTCAACGACGAGAAGATCACTCACGTGGCCCTCACGTCCGGCAAGATCGGGCTGCCGGACGACCCTGAAACCTACGGGACCGTGATTCCCCCGTCTGTTGTACCCACCGCTCGCTTCGTGGTCCACGAGGCGGGGCCCGACGTGGTCGACGCCTACCGCCACGCCCTCGACGCATCCGTCACGGACGCGGGCCAAACGTACGACGCGAACGCCATCGAGGACTGGTTCGCCGACACCCTCCCCGTCCTTGGCGTGCCTGTCGATCCCGGCGCGCCGGCCCTCGTCCTCGTGCATGGAGACCCGGATGGGGACTGGGGATCCCACGCCTTCCGCTACAAGTACGCGAACGGGTGGCTCGAGCCCGTGCGCGTCTTCGGTGAGCGCCATCCCGTGCTCGTGCTCGACATATCCGCACGCGAGGACCCATGGGTCCACGACACGACCGAATCGTGGGACTTGGAGACCCGCGCCCACGACGAGCCCCTGGGACCCGGCGGCGAGTCCACTGTGGCCGCCGTCGTGGAGGCGACGCGGGAAGCCGCCAACTACCGCCTCCTCCAAGGGCCCACGTTCCCGGTCTCGACGGCGCCGTGCCACGCCGTCACGCTCGTCGTGGGCGTGCGATCCACGAGCGCATCCGAGATCGCTCCCGGCACGCCGAGGGCGGCCGACCTTGTGGACGCCGAGCGGCTGCGGGCCACCCTTGTGAACGCCACGAGAGGGGACGTGCGCGTGGACGCCGTCTTACTCGATCTCCCCTTGGACGACCCCGGCTTGGACGCCGTCTCCCGTTCCAACTCGCACACGCTGCTCCTGATGGGCGGCCTCCACATGGAGGGCCACGGCGACGTCTACCGGGAGTGGATGGACGCCAACTGGGAGCGCTATTGGGTGGAACACGCAGGCTGCGAAGCGTACGTGAGTTTCATTCTCTTCGGCGACGCCGCGGACAGCCGCACCTCGACCGGGTACGCGTACTATGACGTCAACGCGGACCGGCGCGTAAGCTTCAGCCAGATCACAGACCTGCACCGCTTCGAGGACCGGGACGCTTCCCGAGGCGCCTATGACTACGCCAACATGCTCCTCAGCCACGAGACAGGGCATCTTCTCGGCCTGGCTCATCCTCATGCGTACCTCGAGCCCTACGACGACCCCGAGTGGCTCTGGTACCCGCAGTTCTCCTTGACCTTCTCCAGCACCTGGAGCACCATGGGATACCAGACGCTGGAGCGCACCATCGACTTCGGCGTCGCGGACCAAACGAACTTCGCCCGCAACCGTGCCGGCCATGCCGTGCAGCAGGCTGTGCATGCCGGTCACGCAGACGCCTCCGAGGTCGCGGAGGCCCTCCGGCTCATGGGCGGGACCGACTGGGAGGGGGCGTGGCGGACGGTGCTGCCGCTCATCGGGGACGCAGGCCGATAGGAGTATGAACGAATCGAAAGCGCGAAGGACATTCCTCAGCACCCGAACGCGGACTTCGACCTCCTTCTCATCTCCTTTCTTCTCGTCGCGACGGCCTTCACCAGCTTGCGTGGACAATGGGAGAATCTACCCAGGTGTGCACTGCCCCTCAGTAGAACATCTCGGTCCGGCCGACCGCCTTCGGCAGCGGCTGACCTCTGCCGTTATCCCATCACGCCATGCGATCGACTTCTATGATGCGACCGGCGACAGGCCGGTCCCAGGAACGGGCCCCGCAGTCGATTCGAGCACCCAAACCAAGAAATAGTTGTTGGGCTACCTATCCCTGCACGGATCGACGGCGCCTTGGCTTGGGTCGCCCTCGAAATGGAGGAGGTCGTGGTCTTGAAGAATGCTGGAATCATCGTAGCCCTACTCATCATTCCTGCCCTCGCAGGCTGTCTCACCCCCGACGCGCTCGAGACGGAAGACCCCGCAGATCCGGCAGGGCTCCTCGACGACGTGGACGAGTCCGCTCCCCACGTGCAAGCGACGTTCCGGGTCCAGACGCGCGCTGGCGGCGAGGTGGACGTGGCGGGCGCGATGTGGGAGGCCCGGGATGCGGACGCGGTGGTGCTTCTGATCCACGGCTCTGGTGGCGGGAGGATGGGGCTCTTCGGACCCCTCACCGCCCCCGGCTACTCTGTTGCCCACATGCTCACCACGAGCGGCCGTACCGCGGTCGCCATCGACCTTCCTGGGTACGGCGACACGCCCGGCATGGACGGGCTTGTCGGTTTGGAGGACTACGCGTTCGTCATCGACCAAGTCGCGGATGCTCTGCGCAGCGGAGACTACGTCACCGGTCCCGCGGCCGACGCCCGCGCCCACGACACCGTGGTGGGTTCCGGCATCTCCATGGGCGGTCTTCTCACGGACATGACCCAGGGCCTGTTCGCATCCTTCGACGGGATCGTTCCCACGGCTTGGTCCCATGGCCGTTTCTCCGATGAAGCGGATCGTTGCTGGAGTTACACGACGGACGATTGCCCGGAAGACTGGCAGGTGTGGATGCTGCACTTCGATAATGTGGACCCCGCCGTGATCGACGCCTGGGAGGAAGAGTACGACGGCTCACCCATGCCTTTCACAGTCGGCGCCAGCTTCGGTGTTTGGACGGCGTGTGCGGGATGTTGGGTGTACGAGCTTCGGCCCTTGGACGACGCGCGGCCCGCGTCGTTGAGGCCCGACAACCAGGTGACCACCCGGATCGACGTGCCTGTTCTCAACATCCTCGGTGATGAGGACTTCTATTACGAGGGCGAGGACCAGCACCAACAAGGGGAACACTACCCGAACGCGGACTTCGAACTCCTCCTGCTCCCGGACACGGGGCACGCCGTGTTCCACCACCTCAATCACCGGGAAGTGCATCGTGCTGTCCTGGAGTGGATGGACCGGCATGGGTTCTGAGGTGGTAATCCACACGTGCCCCTGCCCCCACCGCCGGACGGCCGGGCGTTCCGCCGCCTCGGCCAGTGGATGCGGAGAAGGAGCATGATTCATCGATGGGGCAACACATATGGAGGGTCGGAGGCAGTACGATTCGCGGTCCGAAGGCGAGTGGCGGAGATGTCGTGAAAGGCGTGGCGCTTGTGCTCTTGCTCGTGACCGTCGGCTTCTCTGGCTGCCTCGGGGACCAGGCTGCATCAGATGATAAGGGTGGAGCCCCCAGGGTCGAAACAGATGCGAGGGCCAGCGTATGCACCCGATCGAACGCCGAGCAGCCCGAATCGACCCGTCCGTGCGCCATGATCCTCAACGCAGGCGAGCATCCTGATCGCGAGGTTTCGCTCGCGACCCATCCGACGGACCCAGATACGGCCCTGGTTGCGTGGATCGAGAACGTCCCCGGAGCGTGGACCGTGTGGCTCGCGGTTACCACGGACGCCGGTCAGACCTGGCAAAAGACGAATTCCAAGGACCTCGCCGCAGGCTCATGGCATTTCGACCCGATCGCCGCCTTCGCGCCCAACGGGGACGCACTCGTCCTCTTCGGCGAGACGCGGTTCCCCACAGAGTCCAACATCCTCGTGGTCCGCAGCTCCAACGCCGGCGCGACGTGGACGCTCACCCAGATCCCGCACAACTTGGGCGTGCTGACCTGGGATGCGATGGACCTCGCCGTCGCGCCCGACACAGGAGCGCTTTTTGTCGTGGCCGGGGCGGGCCCCCTGCAGGGCGGCGGTTTGTGGTTCTGGACCAGCGATGGCGAGGGCGCAACGTGGTCGGCACCGCTGCCGCTGAACGCGTTCCTGGGCGAATACCGAACGTTCTGGCCCCGGGTCGCGGCCTACCCAGACGGGGTCGTCGTCATCACGGCGAAGAGCTCGTCCGGTTTGCACGCGGTTGTCAGCCGCGACGCGGGGACGACCTTCGAGTCTGGGCACATGGTCTTCCCCGGCGGCGGCGCGTGGATCGGGGACATGAGCGCCCTGGGCGGTGACGGATCGCGTCTGGATCTGGCGGCATTCCCGGCTTCCGGACTTCTTCGTGCAAAAAGCACCGACGCCGGGGCCTCATGGAGCGCGCCCGAGACGCTCACGGATGGAGCACCCGAAGGCTCCTATGTGTGGAACGTTGCAACCCAAGGACCGGACGGCGCGCTGCACGTGCTTGCGACGTATGGGCGCGCTGAGGGCGACGCGGTGTGGGGGGCCGAGCTCGTCACCTTGGCGACCAACGGGACGATCCGAACGATCCAGCTCGCCGGGCCCGTCGACCAGCCTCCGCCGCGCGGCACGGGAGCTGGCGACGAGTACGGTGGCATCGCCGTGGGTGCGGACGGCAAGGTCTGGTGGGCGATGAGCGATCCCAGGAGCGGCGAACCGAAGATCGCTGTCGGGTGGTCTGCGTCGGGCATGCTCCCATAACATCGACCCGGCTCGACCTGCTCATCCACCGGACCATCAACGCGATGCTACAACGTGTTCGCCCGGCCCTCCGGAGATGACGATGGCGTTGCGCGTCTTCAAGCCAGAACCCCCGTTCATTTCAAGGAGCCATCCACAACCTGCTTATCCCACCGTCCCTCGTGTGGGCCATGCGTTCACGCTACGTTTTGGGGCTCGGTCTTGCAGCGGTCGCAGCCTTGCTCTGGATCGTAGCGGTGGTCGCCGGTGTCCCGGACGGTTGGACCGTCTTGAGTTTGGCGGTGATCGTGATCGGCTTCTCGGTCTCGGCACGCGGCGAGCACAGTGAACGGACCGCTCTCATCCCCGTGGGCTTGCTCGCAGTGGCGGTTGGCATCGCCATGTTCTACCGTGGTGACCTGTGGTCCAGCGTTTACAACGTCGCGGGGTTGCTCTTCGCCACAGGAGCTGTGGTGGCCGCTGGAGGCGCCTGGCGGGGCTCGGTGCTGCCGCAGCGATGGGGCCTCGCCCTGGCGGGGTTCGCGAGCCTGATCTGGGTGTACGCCGACCTCGGGGCGTGGTGGTGGCAACCGGGCAACGTACTCATGGTCGCCGCCTGCGCGACTGCCGCCTGGGACGTTGGTCGTCGACACCGGTCCGAAAACCCGTGACGAACGAAGTTCGATGACCAGTCAGCGAGATATACTCGTCCGACCTATCTCACGGTGGGCGACCGGGATGGCAAGCCGCTCCCCATGGATGAAGTGATACAGTTGAGTCAAGCGAAGCGTTCAAGGAAGTTCGAACGGTCAGCCGACGACCTTTGGGGTCGCGTAGGCGGCTGGGGGTCGATCCACGAGTGGCATCCCGCGGTCAAGTCCACGGATGTATCCGAGGACGGTTCGGTCAGGACGCTGACCCTGGGCGACGGCGCCGTCATCGTCGAGAAGCTTCTGGAGCGGAACGAACGTTCCTACTCGTACCGTTTCGAGGAGTCACCTCTCCCTGTGAAGGACTACCGCGCGACGTTCCAGGTCCGCGCCGACGGTGATGGCAGCGTGGTGGAGTGGGAGGGGACCTTCGAGCCTGCAGGGATCAGCGATGCTGAGGCCGTAGAACTCATCGAGGGCATCTACCAAGCCGGCTTGGATGCGCTCTAAATTCGTCTATGGATGGGATGGGCTGAGCTCGACCCGGTAGGGAGCCCGGCCCCGGCCCATGCGTCTCCTCCTCGACAGGCGCGATCGTCTAGACCGCCTGTCGATCCCTTCAACACCCCCGCCACAACCTGCTTAAGAGGGCGATCCACTCATCCGTCGATGCGAGCCACCGCCGGCCTAGCCCTCCTCCTGCTCACCGCTCCCGCGCTGGCCGGCTGCCTGGCCACCGACGAGCCCGGAGACGAGGAAGCCATCCAGCCAGTCGATGCAGCCAGCGGCCCGGCCACCGATCCATCCAGCATCCCACCATCCCTCTCCCTCACTGGCACCACCTGCACCCAGGGCGGTGGTCATAGCGTCCACCCACGCGAGGTGGCAGGCCTCTTCGAGCTGGCTGACGTCGTGCCAGAGCCCTGGCAGGTGGCCGACGTGCTCGAGGACACGGGGCCACAGGTGACGTACAGCGAGATCCCGGATCCCATGCACCCCGTCCCGGAGGAGGGGGAGACCTGGGGCCACTACCATGCAACGCTCACCTGCGAGCAGTGGACCCTGGACGGAGAGGAGCGAAGCGAGCTGATGCTCGGCTTCGTCGGCCCCAAGGTCGAGACACCCAGCTTCGCGACCACGCGCGCTGACGACGAGTACCTCGTCACGGTTCTCGCCACGAACGAAGAGGAGCTGCTCGAGCGCCTGCAGGCCGTCGGCATCCCGGCCATGGGCATGTCGGCTGAACTGGTGGTCGAGCAGGACCTGGTGGACATCCGGATGGCCACCGACGGGAACGGGGCCTACCGCTCGACCTATCCCGTTCAGCCCCTGGGTGACCGGCCTGCCGATCTCACCCGCCTGTGGGCCCAAGGCCACGCAGGCAACGACACCCGCCCGCCCATCGCGCTCGACCTGACCACGACACCCGGCGAGCACCTCGTCGCCCGCGGCCAAGGCTACTTCGAGCACACCGGCACCCACCACCACGATCCCCTGCCAGGTGCGCGCGGCCACACCGCTGCGGTCCACTACACCGGTTTCGATGTGACCATCGACTGGGGCCCTCGCCCGAGTGTGTCGTTGGACGAAGTCTACGACCACTGAGGCCGGCGTGTCTAGCCATCGCTGGAACCAACTCTACCAGGTTCCTGGCCTGTACCTCCGAAGATCACCGGAGGACCTTACGATCGGGATCGAGGAAGCCGTGATCGATGGAGAACATTTAAGGCCCCGGAGGGAGGGATAGATGATGATGCCTACCGGGGAAGACACAACGGAAGCCGGACAGAAGCGAGGCCGTAAGAAGCAGCGCACGAATCTCCGGAAGGGGGGCGTCAACGAAGCACCTGTCTCGCCGAGGCCGCCACGGGAGACGCCGCCAGCCCGGAGCAAGTGATCGCCCAAGGCGAGCACTCTGCGCAGGCCCCAGCCACCGGCCGCCCCTTGCCGCCGACCGCGATGACGCGGCCGCAAGCTGCTGAGAGCTCCCATCTGCACACCCCCCAAGGCAATACTAGATATACTCCCTGGATCTCCTTGACCCCGTCGAGACGGTGTCGTTCCGGTGGATCTTCGATCCTTGGATGCGATCCCCTCCCGGCAGGAAGCGATATCGTGAACCAAGGAAGAGGCGGTGGCCAGAGTGGCCCCCGCGAGATGCACCCAGCGACGTGCAGCGACTGTGGGACCGACACCGAGGTCCCCTTCAAACCGAGCGAAGGACGACCTGTCTACTGCAACGACTGCTTCCAGAAGCAGCGCGGCTCAAGCAGCGGCCGCGGCGGTGGCCGTGGTGGTGGCGGACGCGGCGGAGGTGGACGCGGCGGGAACCGGGAGATGCATGACATCACGTGCGATGATTGTGGTGCCGATGCCCAGGTCCCCTTCAAGCCCACCGGGGACAAACCCGTCTATTGCCGGGACTGCTTCTCCAAGCACAAGCCGCCTCGTCGCGACTTCTGAACACTGACGACTCGCGGCCCCGGGCGCTCCCGGGGTCCGCGGTCGTCTTCTCCCGCTCGTGTGCACGTTCTGGGCCATCAGCTTCAAGCTTGAGAAGCCCATCACCGGGCCGGAGAGTCCGAATCATGACCGACCAGACCACCGTCGCAGACATGATGGCCGAAGCCCGCGAGCGCGTTCCGGAGATCACAGCGAAAGCGGCCAAGGAAGGCATCGAGGCAGGCGAGATCGACCTCGTGCTCGACGTGCGTGAGCCCAACGAGTGGGCTGAGGGGCGCATCCCGGGCGCAGTCCACGCGCCCCGGGGGTTGCTCGAGTTCTTCATCGACCCCCAGAGCCCAGTGGCCCGGCAAGACCTGGTGGACAAGCGCGAGGCCTCCATCGTCGTCCACTGCGCCAGCGGAGGGCGTTCGCTCCTGGCGGCCGATACCATGCGCAGGATGGGCTTCCAGGATGTGCGCAACATGGCTGGCGGCTACAAGGACTGGATTGCGTGCGGCTTCGAGACCGAAAGCGAGTGACGCCGTAAGCAGGCGTCTCCCCGCATCCGCTGCCCTGCCCGCGGGAGCCTTTTCTCCTCCGCTCGGTAGTCGATAAGAGCAACCGTTTATTACCGGTGCTTGCGCTTCCCGGCCGAGCCCATGGCCCTCGAGTTCGAGTTCACACCGGAGCAGGAGCTCTTCCGCCGAACGTTGAGGGAGTTCCTGGACGCCGAGATCCGGCCGCTCATCGAGCCTTCCTTCTACGAGACCGAGGAGTTCCCGTGGGACCCCGTGCGCAAGATGCAGGAGCAGGGCCTCTTCGGCGTGCCCATCCCGCCAGAGTACGGCGGCGCGGGCCTCGGCGAGGTGGGCTACGGGATCCTGCTTGAGGAGCTCTCCCGGGTCGACACTGGGTTGGCCACGATCTGCGGTGCCCACACCGGCATCTGCGTAGCACCCATCTACCTGTTCGGCACCGAGGAGCAGCGGGAGGAGTACCTGCCACCGCTGTGCCGGGGCGAGGCGCTGGGCGCCTTCGCGCTCACCGAATCCCAGGCTGGCTCGGATGCGGCCAACATCAAGACCCAGGCACAGCGCGACGGGGACGAGTACGTGCTCGACGGCACGAAGATCTACGTCTCCAACGGTGATGTGGCCGACATCATCATGGTCAGCGCAGTCACAGACCCAGCGCTGGGCGCCCGAGGTGGTGTGACCGCGTTCATCGTCGAGACCGATGGCGAGGGGTTCCGGGTCTCCAGCAAGGAGGACAAGATGGGGATCCGGCGCTCCACGACCGCCCAGATCGAGTTCGACGAGTTCCGGGTCCCGGCCGAGAACGTCTTGGGCAACGTCGGCGAGGGCTTCCTGGTGGCGCTGACCGCCCTGGACGGCGGGCGTGCCACCCTGGCCGCCGGCTCTCTGGGTGGAGCCTTGGAGGGCTTGGAGATGGCGCTCACGTACGCCAAGGCCCGCGAGCAGTTCGGCCAACCCATCGCCCACCACCAGGACGTCCAGTTCAAGCTGGCTGAGATGAGCACGGACATCACCATGGTGCGCTACGCCACCTACCACTGCCTCGAGTACGTCGAGGAGTACTACGAGCGGGTCGCGGCTGGCGAGCGCGTGCCCAAGCCCTTCCGTGAGAAGGTGAGCAGGCGCTCGGCCCAGGTGAAGATCGCTGCCAGCGAGACCGCGGCCAAGGTCACGGACATGGCCTGCGACATCATGGGCGCGCGCGGGCTGGCCGAGGGCTTCCGGCTCGAGAAGGGCCTGCGGGATGCACCCATCGCGGAGATCTTCGAGGGCACCAACGAGATCCAGCGCCTCGTCATCGGCCGCGAGCTCGTGCAGAGGGGGTACTTCGAATGGTAAGGATCGTGGTCCCGGTCAAACACGTGCCCGAGAAGGGCAAGGTCGCCGTCTCCAAGCGCACGGGCAAGCCCGTGTTCAACCTGGAGGAAGGCGTGATGAACCCCCTGGGCAAGAAGGCCCTGGAGACCGCCCTCCGGATCAAACAACAAGACCCCGGCAGCGAGGTCCTCGCCCTCTCCCTGGGCCCCGAGGCGGCCTCCTCGACCCTTCGTGAGGCCCTGGGCATGGGGGCTGACCGCGCCATCCTGCTCAACGACCCGCTCATCACCGACAGCGACAGCCTGGGCGTGGCCAAAGCGCTGGCCGCCACCGTAGAGAAGCTCGCCGACATCGATATCGTCATCACCGGCGCCCGCACGACGGACCGCTACGCAGGGCACGTAGGTCCAGCCATGGCCGCCCTGCTCGGCTGGAGCATCGCGACCCACGGCCGCAGGGTGGATCTCGACGGGGGCACTCTCTCCTTCGAGAAGGTCCTCACCGATGGCCGGATCGCCCAGCTCGAGGTGCCCACCCCATGCCTGATCAGCGTTGGCAACGCCGCCCCGCGGGCGCGGCATGCCACCAGCTGGGGCGTGCACGCAGCCTTCACCAGCGGGAGCGTGGAGACCTGGACGTTGGACGATCTGTCCCTCTCCAAGCACGAGGTGGGACCCTCGGCCGCGGTCACCACGGTCCAGGGTGTGGAGCCCGTGGCCGAGAAGGAGCGTGACACCGAGGTCTTCGAAGGCGAGAGCGAGGACGTGGCCACCAGCCTGGTGCGCCGCATGGCCTCCAGGGGGCTTCTGCGATGACCGACGACGAGTGGCGCGGCATCCTCGTCGTGGGCGAGCTCAACGCAGACGGGCGGATCCGGCGCTGCACGCTGGAGCTCTTGGCCAAGGCGCGCGAACTGGCCGACCAGCTCGGCGGACGACTCACCTGCCTGCTCGTGGGCACCGACGACGAGGAGATGGCGGAGACCGCCGTACATCACGGCGCCGACCAGGTCCTCATCGCCCAAGGGGATCACGACGGGTTCCAGGCAGGGCCCATGGTCCAGCCCCTCATGCGCCTGGTCCAGGACAAGCAGCCCGAGATCGTGCTCCTCTCTGCCACCGACATGGGCCGAGACCTAGCCCCCATGCTCGGCGCCCGGCTCGACACAGGTGCGGCCAACGAGTGCGTCGATCTTCGCATCGACTACAGCGAGCGCCGCCTTTTGGCCAAGCGACCCGTCTACGGTGGCCAGCTCGAGGAGACCGTCGTCATCCCGAAGGCGCGGCCCCAGATCGCCACGCTGCGTCCGGGGGCGGCCCGCGAGGGCTTCCCGGACGAGATGCGCTTCGGCTCGGTGGACACGATCCCCTTCGAGCTCGGGGAGGCGCCCGAGGTGACCGGTACCACCGAAGGACAGCCCCCCTCGCTGGACCAGGCCGAGGTCGTGGTCATCGGTGGGCGCGGTATGCACGCAGAGCACTGGGAGGCGCTCGAGGCCCTGGCTGAGACCCTCGGTGGCAGCCTTGGTGCCACGCGCGGTGCGGTCCATGGTGGCCGGGCAGACCAGGACCGCTTGGTCGACGCCGAAGGGACCTACATCAAACCCCGCCTCTACCTCGGCTTCGGCGTGTTCGGCACCTTCGAGCACACCCTGGCCATCCAGGGCGCTGAGTGGGTGGTCAGTGTGCATCGGGACGCTGAGGCCCCCATGACCAAGCGGGCCGACTGGGCGCTGGTGGGGGACCCGGCCGAGGTGGCCCGCGCGCTGGATGCCCAGATCCGGGACCGGCGAGACTGATACGTTCCAAGGGAAATCGAACGGTTCGTCGAGGGTTCGATGGGGCTGCGCGACCATCCAGAACCATGGAGACCCGACGACGCCCGCTGTTCCCTGGACCTGCCGGAACGCGCGACCGCGTCTACGTTCGGCCCCGGGAGCTCGTGGAAGGCCGCCAGGCGCGCGCCTTCTACGTCCTGGATGCAGATGCCCCGGACGAAGCGTGGATCGAGACCATCGAAGCCTTCGATGCTGAGGCGGCCAGCGAGGAGGCGCTGCTTCCCAGGCTCCAGTCCTCGCTCCCCTTCCCGCCGTGGGATGATGCGGGGCCAGTGTTGCCGCACGCCCCCGAGATGCGCGTCTGCCGCACCCGAGACGGCCGCTGCCTGCTCGTGGGTGAGGTGGACTGGCCCGAGCCCGTCGAGCGCACCTATGGCGAGGTGCGCGCCATGTTCGATGCTGTGGAATGGGCGGGCTTCGAGGCGGCCTGGGCCCAGCTCGCCACGGTCAAAGCTTAAGCTCGACCGATGTTGGGTCGAACGGTTCGGCGATGGCGGGAAGGAGACGGGCCCCTCTGCCGGCGCCATGGAAGCAAGCGGGATGGGACCTGCGGGAGCCACGAGCGTTGACCACCACGGCTACGTGAACGCCGGCACGATGGGCATGACCGGCAAGCGGACCTTCTACCTCTACCGATCCGATGCCCCGGATCACGCCCGGGTCAACACGGTGGAGGCGCACAACGCGTCTGAGGCCATGCACGCGCTCTTGGACCCTTGGTTGACCGGCTCGCTCCCCGTCCCTTGGGAGATCGGTGAGCGGGCGCGCGATGCGCGCGTGTGCGTGGCTGGCGAGAAACGGTTCATCGTAGGAGAGGTGCACTGGCCGGCGCCATCCCGGCGCAGCCACGGCGAGGTACGCTCAGCGTTCTCGCAAGGGGCGTGGTCCAAGGTCGAGCGGATCTGGGCGGAACTCAGCGCCTTCGTCTCGGACGAGCCGGGGGAGGCCTCAGGTCTCACCGATGCTCCAGAGCTCGTCGCCGACGTGGTGCCAGATGGCGATGGCCTTGCCCTTGTCTGCTGACACCATCTCCTCTCCGTCCACCAGGGCGGTCCCGATGCCGAGCGGTACCCCGTGCTCCTCGTCGCGCACCCACACGAGATCGCCCTCGGCGATGGCGGGGTCGGCTTCGGTGATGCCTGGGCTCATGACATCGGCACCGTTGCGAAGGAACGGGACGGCCCCCATGTCCACGGTGACGTAGCCGCGCTCGGGGCGGTGCGTGATCAATGCGCGAAGCGTCGGTGTGGGCTCGGAGCGCTCTGGGCCCTCGAGGACGACGAAGGCCTTGCCATCGCTGAGCAGGAGCTCGTAGGGACCAGCTCTCGCCTTCTCCACGAGGCTCTCCTCGAGAAGCGGGCGCACCCCGAGCGCCTGCTCGATCGCGTCGTTGACGTGGGTGGTCTCCTTGGGGCTGATGGGATGCCGGCCTTTGAGCGGGAGCTCGGTCATGGTGTAGCTGGGAACGAGAGGGGGTCTTTCAATGGTTCGCCTCCTAGTCAGGATTCGATCTTCTCGACGATCTTCCTGGCCTGCTCCTGGGCCTTCGCTTCGCCCACGCTCTTCTTGATGAGCACGGCTTGCACCTCCCAGTCGTCGCTTCCCTTCTTCTTCCCTGTTCGCACCTCGGCGCCTTCAGAGACGCTCTCGGCCACATCCTGCGCCCAGTCTGGCGTGCGGATCTTATCGTAGTTGCTTGCGTCCCGGAAGCGTACGTGGATGTACTCGTCTTCCGTCTCGACCTTCTCGATCTGGGGGGCCATGTGGTTGCCAGGATCCGAGGCGTTTTCAGCCTCGCGGGGGCCGAACATGTGCTTGCGCGCGCCCGGATCACCGAGCGAACAGCGGGTCGAGACCGAGGCGCCGGAAGGCAGCATCCTCCGTAGCGACCTCAGAGGCGCCAGCCTCTGAGGCCGCGAAGGCCAGCGAGAGATCAACCAAGCTCAGCGACGTCCCAACCCCGTGCTCGGCAGCGAACCTATGGAGATCCTCAAGGCGCGCGTCGATCACACGTACCCGGCTGGATCTCAGGTCCTGCCACCACGCCAGAGCCACGTCCGCGCCCCCAGTTCGACCGACCAGGAAGTTGAACGTCTCGACGACCACGTCCCGGCTCGTGACCACGACTGGATCCTCCTCAAGGAGTTCCTGAACCTCGCTCCCCCGGGGCAGCGCCAGAGCCACCTCGACGAAAGCCCAGGTATCCCAGGCGATCGCCCGCATCACGCCTCCCGGGAGCCGTAAAGCGCGCGGTCGATCCCACGGCTCGTGACATCCGAGCCGCCTCGGTGTTCCTCAGGGACGCGGAACCGGAACACTGGCTCATCGCGCATGGACCGCCCGGCCTGTGCTGCCTCGCGCAAGAGGAACCGGATCGCCTCGGCCCGAGAGTCGAATCCCATGCGCACCCGGGTCGCCTCGATGAGTTCGAGGTCTTCGCTCGTCGGCCGGAAGCTCACGACATCGGACACGCTTCCACCGTTGTTTACGCTCTTATTTAGCTGTTTTCAATAGGTATACGAAAGTATGAATGTATACATGACTTTCTCGCCCATCACCCCCCGTCGTCGTTGATCGCGGCTGAAGGCCCGGAGCTCCTTGAGTGCAGCTCAGTCCCCGAAGATGCGCTGGACGAGCCAGTTCGGGTCGAAGGGGATCAGGTCGTCGTAGTCCTGCCCGACGCCTAGGTAGGCCACGGGCTTGCCCACGGCGCGCGCGATGCTGAGCGCGGCTCCCCCCTTGGCGTCCGTGTCGACCTTGGTAAGCACGCAGGCGTCCAGGCCGACGGCCTCGTCGAACTTCTGGGCTTGGTCGATGGCGTCGTTGCCGGCCAGGGAGTCGCCCACGAAGATGGTCAGGTCGGGGTTGGCGACCCGGTCGATCTTCTTGACCTCGTCCATGAGGTTGGAGTTGGTTTGCATGCGGCCGGCCGTGTCCACGAGCACGAGGCTCTTCTTGCGGGCCTTGGCGTGCTCGATGGCGTCGTAGGCCACCGCTGCCGGGTCGCTGCCGGCGGTGTGCTTGATCACGCGCACGCCCAGGTTGTCGCCGTGCTTCTGGAGCTGCTCGATCGCACCCGCGCGGAAGGTGTCGCCGGCGGCCAGCGCGACGCCGAAGCCGAGCTCCTTCATGCGGTGGGCGACCCTGGCGATGGTGGTGGTCTTGCCCGTGCCGTTGACGCCTACGAACATGACGACCAGGGGCTTGTCGCCGCTGTTGGTGAGCACCCACTCGTCGAAGTCGAACCGGCTGCCCTCGAGCATCTGCACGATGGCATCGCGCAGAGCGGCTTCGATGGCGTCCGGGACCTCGCTCTTCTGGTCCACCCGGATCTTGGGGAGACGCTGCTCCATCTCGTCGCGAAGGGCATGGGCGACGTCCACGGCGACATCGGATTCGAGCAGCACGAGCTCGAGATCCCAGAGCAGATCCTCGACGCGCTCTGGATCGATGGCGAAGCGTCCCTTGGCTTTCTTCGTGGGGGCTTTGGCCTCGGGAGCGCTGGTTTGGCCGGCGCTCGGGGAGGGCTTGGAATGTTCGGATGCAGGGGTCTCTTGGGCGGCGGGGGCGCTCTCGGCCTTGGGCTCTGGTGCAGCTTCCGGCGCCTCGGTTCCTGCGTCGGCCTGCTGCTCGCTCGCATCCGGCTCGTCGTCGTCTACAGCGCCACCAGGCGCGGTGTCCTGTTCCTCGTCCAGCTCGCCCAGCTCGGCGTCGAGCTCGGCGAGGAGTTCGTCGTCGCTCTTGCGGAGGTCCTCCATGGACACCGCGGCGTCCTCGGCTTCCTGCTCGACCTCCTTGAGGCGATCGCGGAGCCGGTCGAACATGCCCATGGTCTCACCCAGCACCCAGCGGGCCTTGGGCTCCGCCAGGACCACCGGGGCCGCCTCCTTGTTGTTGGGCGGCCATCTGGGCCTGCAGGCCCTGCACGAGCTCCTGGAGCTGGGCTTCCAGGTGCTCCATGTTCTCCTCGATGCTGTCGGCCGCCTTCGTGGCCTGCTCGACGCGGGCCTGAATGCGCTCGGCGGCCTTGGCGGGCGCCTCTTCGGCCAACACGCCGGACCCGATGGAGCCGACGACGGTGTCCGTTCTCGCCAGGGTGGCATGGACGAACGCGCCAGCACCGAGCGGGATGAGGACCTCCTCACCCTGATCGGCTTCGCCGATGGTCTCGATGGCTTGCTTGGTCTGCTCGAGCTCGCTCACGTAGGAAAGCAGTTGCTCGCGTTGCTGTTCGAGCTGGCTCAACTGGTTCTGGAGCTGCTCGGCGGTGGCCATCTGCTGCTGCGTGTCGGCTTCAGCCATGGAACTCCTCGGACTTGCGCTCCTTGTACTCGTCCTCGTGCTCGAGGGCGAACTGGATGCTGGGATCCTCGATCTCCGAGGCATCCTCAGCGTGGACATCTTGGATGTCGATCTGGCGACGCTTGGCACGGTGTTTGGAGCCGAGCACAGAGTAGGCCCATTCGGTGGCCTCCTCTTCGGTCTCGGCCAGGGTTTCAAGCGTGAACGGCTGGGGCTTCAGGCCCATCCGGAACTCCCCGGAGATTCGGAACGCCTTCATGGGACCACGAGCAGCGATACCGAGCCGGCATATATAACCCACGGGCTCCTCAGCCTTCGCGGTACTCGCTCATCTCGCGCTCGATCCCCTCGAGCTCGGCCTCCTTGCGCTCCCGGATCGTGTTGAACTGATGCTCGGTGAGATCCCCGCGCTCGTGGCGGTCCTTGGCCAGCTCGATCATGCGCCGGATGTCAGCCGCTCGCGCCTCGAGGATCTTGAGCTGGGGATGGACCTCGGGGTCGGCCTGCGCTGCAGGCTGACCCTTGTACTTCGAGCCCTCGAGGTCCGCCATGGCCTGGCTTCTGGGCTTGTGGGAGCGGATCTGGGTGTCCCGGTTGACCCACCAGTATGCTCCAGCTCCTCCAGCCACGACCACGGCGCCCACCAGCAGGATGAGCGCCCAGGGGAGCCCTGGGCTCGGAGGAGCGGCTAGGTTGGCCACCTGGAAGCTGATGGTCTCCTCGACGAGCTCGGCGGTCTGCCATGGCCCTAATCCGCCGGAGGTCGTGGCGTTCCCGTCGGTCTCGTTCCCGGTCTCGTTGCCGGTCCCGTTCCCGTCTGGTGGCGGGGCCTGGGCGGGGGTCTCGTTGCGGGACTGGACGGTGATCGTGTAGGCGATCTCGTGGGCACCGGTAGAGTGGGGTGCCTGGATCTGCTCGGCGAACACCACGGTCTCCCCGTTGGAGAGCAGGGGTCCGGTCCCGTTGCCCCCGGGAGCTTGGCCGTCGAGGGTCGCGTTGACGAACACACGCCATGTCATGTTCTCCTGATCGGGGGGCGTGACGTTGCCCTGGAGGAAGATCGTCTGGCCTGGGGTGAGCTCGGTGCCTGGGGTGAGCGCTTCCCCGTCGACCGTGAGCTCGTGGAGCACCTGCGGGGGCTCTTGAGCCAAGGCGGCGGTCGGGAGGGTCAGGCAGAGAGCCACGAGGGCCACGAGAACGTGCCGAGGTCGCATCGGCCGCGGCCACCCACTCCCCTGTTGATAGGGGTTACGGCTCGGGCTAGCCTCAGGGCATCGCACAGGCTCTTTATCCCTGGCCCGCTTGCCGGCCCAGATGACGCCGGCTGGCGCGATCGAGGGCGTGCTGCTCACCACCGACTACCTCACGGTGGGCGAGCGCGCCTGGATCCGCCTCTGGATCGCGGGTGAACAGGGCGCCACCCCGGTGCTAGATCCCACCTTCGAGCCCTACTTCTACGCCGTTCCCAGCCTGGGCACGGACGTGCAAGCCACGGCGGCTGAGATCGAGGGCACGCGAGCCGGGGATGCCGAGGTCCATCGCTGCGAGACCGTCACGCTCCAGGAGGGTCTGGATCCCATCGGGGTGGTGCGCGTGGTTGCCAGGCACCCCCAGGACGTGCCCGCGCTGCGGCGCAAGATCCGCGGCCTGGAGACCGTGGGCTCCACGCGCGAGGACGACGTCCTCTTCGCCAACCGCTACCTCATCGACAAGGGCCTCGTGCCACTCACCTGGACGCGGGTCGAGACGAAGAAGAGCGAGCAGCGCCCGGACCACGTGGAGCTCGTGGACGCTGAGCAGGACGCAGAGCGCGATCTCGATCTACACGTGCTCGCCTTCGACCTGGAGGTCTACAACCCGAAAGTCACGCCCAACCCGGACCAGGACCCGATCATCGTGGCCTCCCTGGCCGACAACCGAGGCCACCAGGAGACGCTCACCAAGCCCGATGATGACTCGGATCGGATGCTCATCGCGACCCTGGCCAAGCGCATCCGGGATCTCGACCCGGACGTGATCGTCACGTACAACGGCGACAACTTCGACTGGCCCTACCTGCTCGACCGCGCCCAGGTCCACGGCATCGACGTGCGCGTGGGTCGTGACGGCTCGCCACCGAACATCCGGCAAGCCGGCCGGGACAAGGCGGTCACCCTCACCGGCCGAGGCAACGTGGACGGCTACCAGATGGCCCAGCGCGACCTCCCGGATGTCAAGGTCAAGACCCTCGAGCGAGTCGCCGAGCACCTGGGCGTGGTGGACGAAGGGGGACGCACGGACCTGGACTCGGCCAAGATGGCTGAGATCTGGGACGATGCCGACCAGCGCGAGGAGCTCTTGGCCTACGCCATCGACGACGCCACCTCGGCCCTGGGCATCGGCGAGGAGCTCCTACCCCTGCAGATCCGGCTCTGCCGGCGCACCTACCAGGACTTGAGCGACGGCTCACGCATGGGTCGCGGGCGCCAGGCCGACTGGTACCTGCTCGCAGAAGCCCACCGACGCGGCATCATCGCGCCGGACAAGCGCGACGGGTTCGCTCGCTCCCAGCAGTACGAGGGGGGCGTGGTGCTCGAGCCGCCGGCAGGCATCCACGAGGACGTGGTCTACCTGGACTTCTCGTCCATGTACCCGTCCATCATGGTGGCCTACAACGTCAGCCCCGACACCTACCTCCCCCCCGATCAAGCACCGGATGGCCCGGTGCACGAGGCCCCGGACGTGGGCCACCGGTTCCGGACCGAGCCGGACGGGTTCTTCAAGCGCATCCTCCAGGAGCTGCTCTCCACGCGCCAGGACCTCAAAGGTGAGATGGCTGTCCAGGAACGGGGCAGCCAGGGTTGGCGGACCCTCAAGGTCGAGGAGCAAGCCATCAAGGTGCTCACCAACGCCTTCTACGGGTACATGGGGTGGGGTGGGGCGCGCTGGCAGTCCGTGCCGTGTGCTGAGGCCACCACGGCCTGGGGGCGTCATTTCGTCCAGCGGGCTGCTGAGATGGCCCGCGATCTCGATCTCGAAGTGCTCTACGGCGACAGCGTCACCGCTGAGCGCCTCGTGACCGTGCGTGACCCCAGCGGGGCAGTTCAGCCCATGACCGTCGAGGACCTGTTCGAGCGAGCCGGCCAGGGAGCCATCGAGCAGCACGGAAGCAAAGAGGTCGCTCGACCAGAGGGCTACCAGGCCCTCTCCGTCGATCCCGAGACCCAGGAGGCCTGTTGGTCGCCCATCCAGGGCGTGATCCGCCACGCGGCTGGGAAACCGATCTACCGCGTCTGGCAGAAGCACGGGGAGACGCGCGTGACCGAGGATCATGGGCTCATGACCCTGGGCGAGGGAGGGTTGGCCAGGACACGTCCAGAGGATGTGGGCCTGCGCGATCTCTTCCGCGTGGAGGGGATCCAGCGCGGACCCACGCCCGATCGCATCGATCTCCTCGAGATCCTGGAACCGTACGGGTTCGAGCTCCACGTCAAGGGGAAGACGCGCAACGCGCGAGCCTACCCCGTTGGTGACCGCATCGCCTTCGGCTGGCAGAACCGCCGCGACCCCATCACGATCCCCCGCTACGTGGACATGGGGTCGGAAGCCTTCGAGGCGCTCTGCCGGCTCGTCGGCGCATACGTCGCAGAGGGCAGCGCGTCCACCCCGGAGACGACCGACACCAGGATGGGTGCCAGCATCGCATCCGCCGACCAGGCCTGGCTCGAGCAGCTGCAAGCTGACTACCACCTCCTCTTCGAGAACGCCAAGGGCTCGATTATCCGCTCCACTCGGGGGATCCGGGAGCTTGAGCGGGAGGATGGCTCCGTGCTCGCCTACGAGGATAAGACCCAGAAGCTCCAGATGATGAATCAGCTCGCCGCGGTCTTCTTCCGCCAACTCTGCGGTCAAACGAGCGAGGGCAAGCGTCTCCCTGCTTTCGTCTTCAACATCCCGGAAGCATACCAGCGCATCGTGCTCGATACGATGGTGCAAGGTGACGGCAGCACGTGGCCCGACCCACGCTACACCGACGCGTACCACGACGAGCAGTTCTCCTACACGACCAAGTCCCTGCCACTGATCTCTGGTCTCTGCCTGATGCTGGGCCAGCTGGGCGTCCACTACAGCCTCCAGTACCGCCAGGAGAAGGAGACGTACACGCTCAAGACGAGCTCAAAGCCGAACAACAGCCTGGAGACGCGCATCCGCGAGGAGCCCTACGAGGGCTACGTCTACGACTTGGAGGTGGAGGGCACGAACACGTTCGTGGACGCCTGTGGCCAGATCCTCCTGCACAACACGGACAGCGTCATGATCCTCGATGCCCCGGAGATCCAGGCCTACATCGATGAGGTCAACCGCGAGCTGCCTGTGGAGCTGGAGGTCGAGGCGCGCTTCGAGGTGCTCTTCTTCACGGGCGCTAAGAAGCGCTACGCCGGCCGCACCCGGGAGGGGGAGACCATCGTGCGCGGGCTCGAGGTGCGCCGCGGCGACTGGTGCGCGTACGCCAAGCGGGTCCAGCAGGAGGTCATCGATGCCCTGCTTGAGAGCCGCGATCCAGAAGAGGCCAAACGCATCGGCATCGATGCCGTCCAAGCCCTGCGGGACGGCGAGGTCCCGGTCGAGGAGCTCAGCATCCACAAGACCCTGACCATGGCTCCCGAGGACTACCAGGCCAAGCAACCGCACTCCGTGGCCGTCGAGCACGCCCAAGCCAACAACCCGGGCTTCCAGGCTCCGGTGGGGTCCAAGATCGGGTACGTGATCGTGAAGGACAAGAGCGATCTGATCAGCGAGCGGGCTCGGCTCCTCGAGTTCCTCGACCCGGACGATGCCGTCGACGACGAGTACTACATCGAGAACCAGGTGATCCCAGCGGCCCACCGGGTCTTGGCCTATTTCGGTGTCAGCAAGGATGAGCTCGCCGGTCGCCCCTCTCAAGCGTCCCTCCAGGATTGGTTCTGATGACCGACGAGATCGCGCCAGAGATCCTGTTGCCAGCGCTGGACGAGACCCCCACCACCGTGACCGGCCTGGCTCGCCGGCTCGATGCCGACGAAGCCGTCGTGGAGGCAGGCTTGGCCTCTCTGGAGAAGCAAGGGTACGCCACGGACTGGGGTGGCATCTGGGCCTCCACGTGGAAAGCCAAGCTCGCCCTCGAGCCGGCCTTCTTCCGGTTCTGGATCCCAGCAAGCCTCGCCGCGGGCTGCCTGCTAGCTGCGTTGGCCCTGGTGCTCGTCGGGCCCGACAACCAGCCTACGTGGCTATGGCCAGGCCTGGTTGGGGTGACTCTGGCGGCCCTTGGGACCGCGGTTGTCCTGCGGGCGCGGCCCGCAGATTAGAATGGCGACGCCCGTAACGTCGCCCGGGGGCGCCGCCTAGTTCTGGACGCGCACCTTGCGCCGGTCGACCTTGACGCCGGTGGGCGCGACGATGAGCATGTTCTCGCCCACGCCTGCCACGTCGCCGTCGACGTCGCCGGCGATCTTCTTGAACTCCTTGGTCACGCGTTTGAGCGCGACCTCGTCACCGGCTAGCGGCGAGAAGTCGATGAGCAGCATGTCCCCGTCGTAGACGAGCCCGGAGAGTGATTTCAGATCCTCGACCCGGTGCATCTCGGCCACGCGGAGGTTCGTGCTGCCAGGTCCACCCAGTGGTGCCTGGTGGTCGCGCAGATCGATGAACTCCTGGTCTGCAAGAGACCCGCTGTTGGAAGGCTTCGTGCGTGTGAACAATCCCATCCTAATCCCGGGCGCAAGATGGTCGGACGGGTTACTTAAGGAGCCCGGAATCGTGTCGGGGGTGTCGTGTCGGGGGGCTCACCGCTCGTGCGTGTAGGCCAGGTAGTAGATCAACGCGAAGAAGACGAACGCGCCGGGGGCGGGGAGGGCCGCCATGGCCGGGTTGACGCCGTACTCGATGGCGGCCACGATCAACAAGCCGTACAGGAGGAGCACCGGCAGGGCAGCCAGGGCCGCGCGCGTGTGTCGGCGGAACGTGTCGAGCCAGGCCTGTTCCTCGGCCAGCGCCACGTCGTAGGCGGCCTGCTCGCCGGCTTCGAGCTCGTCAGGGTGAGCGCGGCCGCGGTGCAAGGCCAGGTGTGCAGGCTCCAGGAAGGCCTCCTGGCAGATCCGACAGGGACGCGGGCGCGCTCGGCTGGCGCTGGTCATGCTAGCGCCACCCCGTGGCCTTGGCTTGCGATCCAGAGCCCGATGACGGTGTAGAACACCATGACCAGGGTGAGCGGCAGCTCGCTCTTCACCGCTTGCACGCGGCTGGGGAAGGTGTTGAAGGCGACGCCGTGGGCAGCCACCACGGCGAGCACGTGGCCAGCGATGATCAGGCCCATCTGGAGGGTCGCCCAGAGCCAACTGGGTCCTGCCAGCCAGCTGACGCCAGCGAGCCCGAGGGGATCCCAGCCCAGGCCCAAGGGGTCGCTCAACGCGCGGATCAAGCCCGGGGCCTCGGCGAGCAAGTAGGGAAGGTTGTGGGCGAGGTGGTAGCCGATGGCGATGGGCAGCAGGCTCACGGCGAAGCGCCGGGCCAACGACGAGCTTGGCTGGAGCGTGCTTGCCACGGAGCCGATGGCGACCACGCAGGCCAAGAAGGCCACCAGGAAGATCGCGTAGCCCAGGGCGAGCACCGCGACGAACGATCCCGTCGGGCCGAGGCTCTCGAGGCCCGCGCGCAGGGCCCCTGCAGCTCGGGTGGCCAGGAAGGCGTCGAAGTTCACGCCGTAGAGCAGGGCCACCGCGAAGCAGACATCCGCCCAGCCGCGTGCCTCCAGCGCTGGGAGCACGCCCCCGGGCCTGCGCCAGGCCACACCATCGGGTCCGAGGCCTGCAGGGGCGAAGGCCGACCACCAGGCGAACACTCGGTCGAGGACCTCCACGTGGCCCAACCACGCTTTGGCCCCGAAGAAGGCCATGCCCAGGAAGGTGAACAGCGTGTACCCGAGCACGATGCGGGCCAACCCGCTAGGGTCCTGGGCCGCGCCCGTGGTGACCTCCAGGCCGATGAGGCTCAGCAGGAGGATCACAGAGGGCCAAGCCCCCAAACGCTTGGGGTAGCGAGCCGGTGGCTTGCCTCGGCGGAGCTTGTCGGCCAGGCCGGCCAGGGCCCGGAACGGGCTGACCACGAGCCACAGGTTGCCGACCAGGTAGCTTGCCACGGGGAGCAGGCCCCACGTGGCCACCCAGACCATGGCCACGGGCATCTCGCTCGTGGAGCCGCGCTGGAGCACCGGGGCGAGCAGGAGGAAGAGCAAGGCCAGGCTGAGCAGGCGCGCGAGGCCGACCCAGCGTTGGGGCAGCGCGCGCACATCGCCAGGCGTGACGGGCTTGGTCGAGCGTTGGCCTCCGCGTCCCTCGTGGCTAAGCCAGGCCCCCACCATGGCGAACGAGATCGCCACCACGCCGCCCCCGAGCGCCCAGATGACCCAGGCCGGCAACTGGAAGGCCCCTGTGGAGATGCCCGCGCCTCCAGCATGCGCGCTGGCGGGATCGGTGAGGCTCACGATGGCGGCCAGGATCGCTGGTGGGAGCGCGCGCGCCCAGGGAGCTCTGCGCCCGGTCATCGGGGCTCCATGGGGGAGCTTGGGATAAGCCTCCCGGCCCACCGGTCCCCGGACGCCTTCATGCGTGCTCACCCGTCCTCGCGCTGGCTCATGAGAAAGCCTGCGGCCACGAGCACGGCGCCGAGCGCCACCAGGGTCCACCAGCCGACCGGCGGGCCGGGCTCGGGCTCCAAGAGGATCGGTCGGGCGAAGACCTCGCCAGGTCCGTCGGGGGAAGCCACGACGATCACGTGGTCCCCGGTCAACAGGCCGCGCGAGATGGGTCCGGGCACGGTGAGCTCCGTGGCCCCTGCGTGGTCGGTCACCCGGAGAAGTGAGCCACCGCCCTCTCCGAGTTCGAGCCAGGCCACCCAGTCGCCGGCGACGGTGGCATCCTTGACGGGCCCGGGCTCAGCGGTGAGGTTGCGGTGGTCGATGGTGAGGTTGCCGCCACCGGTCCGTGTCAGGGTCGCCAGCTCCACCACAGCACCCTCCACCGTGGGGCTGGGCCCCGAGCTGGGTCCCAGCACGAGGGTTGTCCAGACCACCGTGTCCCCGTGGACCGTGGGCCCGAAGCTGGCCGCACCCTGGCTGGCTGGCAGCGTGGCCAGGGCCCGGGGCTGCAACGTCATCACGGCGACGAACGGGGCCGAGCGGCCCTCCTGGGACCACGCGACCAGGCCGTCGTGGATCGAGGGCTCCGGGAGGCTTCCCACGCCGGCGCGCAGCAGCTCGATGTCCCCGTCCGGGAGCACTCTGGACCAGAGATCCCCTTCATGCATCCATACGACACGCCCGTCGTCGACGGTGGGCTGGAGGTCGTCGCCGGGCGTCTCGGTCACGCGGACCGGAGCGCTGTCTTGCTCTGTGTCCAGGGCGAAGAGGTCGAGGTTGCCGTGGCGGTCGTCGGACCAGACGATCCAGCGGCCGTCGAAGGTGAAGGCTGCTACGTGGTCCCCGGTTCCCGATAGGTTCGCGATGGGAGCGGTCTGGTTGACGGCCACCTGGGCGACGTAGAGCGCCAGGGAACCGTTCCCTTGGATGCCCCAGGCCAGCTTGCCGTCCGCGGCGGCCACGAGCCCCGGGTCCACGGGGCCCTCGCCGATCTGGTGCCACGGGAAGCCGGGCCCATCGGCCCCGCCCGAGGGCGCAAGGGACCCGTCGGGTTGAGCGAGCGCGGAGCCCAGGGCGGGGGCAAGCAGGAGCCCCATGACCAGCACGAGCCAGCCGCGAGCCGTGGGCCAGGGAGCCATCCTGCTAGGATGCCAGCTCCCCCGGGATAAAGGGTCCGTTTCGCGGGCTCGGCCCCGACAGGGGCCACCATGGAGCAAGGCTAATCCCCAAGGTCTCCTCTCCGGCAGCGTTGATGGCCCCATCGACCTCCAGGCCTGCGATCCGGATCCGCCTTCGCGCGCTCGTCGAGCTCGCCCGGCCAGGCAACGTTGCCATGGCTGGTGCCGGTGCAGCCATCGGAGCCATCGTGGCAGGTGCTGCGGGGCCCAGCCAGGCCGTGCTGTTGGCTGTGGTGGCCACGGGCTTGGTCACCGCCGGCGGGAACGCCATGAACGACGTCACCGACCGCCACGTCGACGCCCAGGCGCACCCTACTCGGCCCCTTCCTTCCGGGCGAGTGACCCCCACGCGCGCCGCCAGCCTGGCTGCCGGGGCGTTCACGCTGGCCATGGTGGCTGCTTGGCTGGTCTCCTGGGCTCTGCTCGGCCTGGTCCTGCTGGCCACGGCGGCCTTGCTCGCGTACGAGGCCTGGCTCAAGGCCTCTGGGCTGGCCGGCAACCTCCTCGTGGCAGGGCTCGTGGCGTTGACGTTCGTGGCCGGTGCCATCGCCCACGGTTCAACGCCCTGGCCCGTTGGCTTTTTAGCTGGGGCGTCTTTCTTCGCGAACGTGGGCCGAGAGGCATGGAAGGACACCGAGGACGCCCCGCACGATGTGGGTCGGCGCACCGTCGCCCAGCGATGGGGCGACCCGGCCGCCGTGCGCTTCGGCCAGGCAGCAACCCTCGTCGCCATCGTGCTCTCACCGCTCCCACTGCTCGTGGGCTTCGGCGGCTGGCCGTTCTTGGGGCTCGTGGCCGCAGCCGACCTCGTCTTCCTGGCCGCCGTGATCGCACCCACGCCGGGCCAAGCCCAGACCCGGTCCAAGCTCGGGATGCTCGTTGCCCTGGTGGCCTTCACCGTGGGGGCGATCGCGTGAGCCGCTGGGCCGAGCTCATGGCCGGGAGCGGTGACGCGCCGCTGCACGCCGTGCTCATCGACCCCGCCTCGAGCTCCCCGAGCGATGCAGCTAAGATCGCCGAGGTCTCCACAGCTGCCGGAACGGACCTGGTGCTCGTCGGTGGCTCCACCGGTGTTACGGGGCAAGGCGTCCAGGCCACCGTGGACGCGATCCGCAACGTCACCGAGGCACCGCTCTTCCTGTTCCCCTCCAGCCACACCCAACTGGCCGGTGGACTCGACGGGATCCTGTTCACGGTGACTTTCAACTCCACGCGCCAGGAGCTCATCATCGAGGAGCAGGCTCTGGGTGCCTCCCCCGCCCTGGACGCGGGCATCGATGCCATCACGACCGCTTATGTCATCGTGGAGCCCGGCATGACCGTGGGCGAGGTGACCCAGGCCAACCTGGTGCCCAGGGACGACGGTGGTGCCCTGCGCGTCAAACGGTACGGGAGCCTGGCCAAGGTGTTGCGCTTCGATGCCCTCTACCTGGAGGCTGGCAGCGGGGCTCCTGACCCGGTCCCCCCTGCGCTGATCCGGGCTGCAGCAGAGACGGGGGTGCCTACCATCGTGGGCGGCGGCATCCGATCCACCCAGCAGGCGATCGAGGCCGCGCAGGCCGGGGCCAGCATGGTTGTCACAGGCACCCTGGCAGAGGATGGGGAGCTGGATGAGCTCGGCAAGCTCGTGCGCGCGCTCAAGAAGCTCAAGAACCCCTCGTGAGCTTAGGGCGCAACGTCGCTGCGGCGGACCTTCTTGACCTCGTGGTTCTTGGACTCGATGGTCACGATGGCCCGGTTGGCCGCCAGCACGGCGGCCTCCATGCCGATCTCGTCAGCGACCTGGCTGGGCAGGGTGACTAGCACGGTGAGCTTGCGCCCGTCGATGCGGAAGGTCTGCTCCACCTTGACTGGACCTTTGATCGGCCCGGGCTCGCCGGTCCCCTCGCTGAGATCCGATGGTGATGGGTCGCTCAGCCCGGTCACTTCCCAGTGAACTCGGGTTGGCGCTTCTCGGCGAAGGCTGTGAGACCCTCTTCGAGGTCGTGGGAGTCGGCGAGTTCGGCCATGGCCTCCAGCACGTAGCCGAAGCCGTCCTCGATGGAGTGGTCGTTGGCCTTGTTGATCACGCTCTTGGCCTTCGTGACCGCGAGCGGCGAGGACTTCACCGCGATGCGCTTGGCGATGTCCTGGGCTGCGCGCACTTCGTCGCCGTCAGGGACGACCTTGTTGACCAGGCCGATGCGCTGAGCTTCCTGGGCGTTGATCATCTGGCCCGTGTAGATGATCTCCTTGGCCTTGGCCTCGCCGAGCAGGCGGGGCAGGCGCAGCACGCCACCCCATGCTGGGATGAGCCCGAGGGTGGTCTCGGGGGTGCCGAAGCGCGCGCGGTCGCTGGAGAAGCGCAGATCGCACGCGCTGGCAAGCTCCAAGCCCCCGCCGAGGCAGAGGTTGTTGACCGCGGCGATGACGGGATGCGGGAACTCGTGGATCTTCTGGAAGACATCGTTGCCGAGCTTGACCTGGCCGGCGGCATCCTCCGGGCTCATCCCGCTCATCTCCTGGACGTCGGCACCGGCGCAGAAGGCGTTGGTGCCCGAGCCCGTGATGACGACGCAGCGGACGTTCTCATCGGCCTCGAGGTTGTCGAGCACGCCGTCGAGCTCCTTGAGAAGCGAGCTGGAGAGGGCGTTGACGGGCGGGTTGTTCAGGGTCACGAGCGCAAGGTTGTCCTCTACCTTCGTCTGGACGAGTTCTGCCATGTGGATCATTGCTCCGTTGAGTAGTCGTAGAAGCCTCGGCCGCTCTTCTTGCCGAGCCGTCCGAGCGAGACGAGCTTCTTGATGATCTGGGGTTCGCGTTGGTGGCCGGTGGCACCCATCTCCTTCATGCCTTGCATGACGTGGTGGATGACATCGATGCCCACCTGGTCGGCCAGCTCCAGGGGCCCCATGGGCCAACCCAGTCCTTGCCGGATGGCCTGGTCGATGGCCCGGGGAGAGGCCAGGTCCTCTTCGTAGATGAGGAAGGCCTCGGCCATGGCGCGGCCGAGCACCCGGTTGACCACGAAGCCGGGGCCCTCTTGCACGACCACGGGCTGCATGGGGTAGCGGTGGTTGCGCAGCTCCTCGAGGAAGTTGACCACGTTCTCGGTGACGCTTTTGTGCGTCTCCAGGGCGGGCACGACCTCGATGAGCGGCATGGTGTAGGGCGGGTTGAAGAAGTGGACGCCGAGCACTTTCTGGCGCCGATCGGTGGTGCCGCTGGCGATCTGGGTGACCGAGAGCACGGAGGTGTTCGTGCACAGGGGGACGTGGCGCTCGGTGGCCTCCTCGAGATCCGCGAACACCTGTTGCTTGATGTCGAGGTCCTCCACGACGGCCTCGATGACGATGTCCACGTCCTCGAAGTCGTCGTAGCTGGTGGTCGGGGTGATCTTCTCGAAGACGCGCTCGGCGCGCTCGGCGTCGTACGTGGGCGCCTTGCTCTCCCGGATGTGCTCTTTCTGCTCGTCGGTCAGCGAGATGCCAAGGTCGCGCTCGGTGGCCTCGATCGCCTTGTCCGCCTTGGAGGCGTGGTAGTCCACGAGCTCATCCAGGATGCCGCGGATCGTCTGCATCCCTTGTTTCGTGAACTCCTCGTTGATGTCCTTGAGCACGACCTCGTGCCCGTTGAGCGCCATGACCTCGGCGATGGCAGCACCCATGGTCCCGGCTCCGACGACCCCGACCTTCTCGACGAACATCATGGTAAGCGCGGCCTGGTAACCCGAGGCGGCTTCATAAAGGGTTCCCCCGATGCTTCTACTTTCAGGAGGAGAAAGTTCGGGCAAGGGGGGACAAGCGCGCGGGAACCATCACCGTCGCAGCCAAGTGGCTCCCTGGTGGAGCTTTTCCGTCCTGGCTGCGGTCATGGCCTCGCAGTGGGAACCAAGAGGGAGACGACGTTGCGAACGCCGCGCTCACGGAGGTGCCTACCGAACGCTTGACGATCGATCCACCCCCGAGTCCACAGACCATCAGGGCCGGGACGCACCGCGTCCCGGTCCTCTCCCTCTTTCTCAGCGCCGACGCGCGCCCTTCTCGAAAACACTCGGCAGATGGATCACGTACGAGCCATCCCGTTCGACGATGACCGGGCTGTCCTCCATCAACCGCTCGACATCGATCTCGTACTCGCCAGGGTTAACGATGTTCAGGGTGGATGGTCGGACTTCACGGCCCGCGGCTTGCTCGGCCTGGATCGCTTCCAACGGGTCCGGCGCTTCAACGGTCTCATCCTCGTCTGGCGCGCTGGCCTCCTCGACATCGTCCAGGCGGACCTGGACGGACTGGGGCTCGATGGCCCCCTGCTCGTCCGTGGTCGCCTTGAAGGTGACCCCCTTCTCCTCGAGCTCCTCAAGGAGTTTCTCAGGGTCCTCGTCGGCCCGCATCCGGATCCAGTCCTCCCAGGCCTTCCGGCTCCAGATGTCCTGGTCCATGTCGGGTTTCTCCTTCTCGGAGAGGATCTCGCGCAGCATCTCGTGGACGTTCTGGTCGGCCTGCTCTTTGAGCTCCTCGCGCTGGTCGGCTTCCAACGGCTCCTCGACGAAGAAGAACCGGGTCCCCTCGCAGCCTGGGCAGCCCTTGAGTAGGTCCGTGGACCCGTCCTCGAAGGCTTCACCGCAACTCAGGCACTGGTGAGGCATGAAGGCAACCTCACGCGGCCGATCCTGCGGCTTCCGGCGTGGGCTGGCTGAGCACCATGGCCTCGATGGAGTCGCCGTCCTTGTAGACGGTGCGCAGCTTGTCGGCCGGGCCGACCACGGTCATGGTGGCTTTGCCGCCGAACTGGCTGCGGCGGAAGAGCTTGCCGATGATGCCTGGGTTCGAGAGGTCGCGCTGGCTCTCCAGCTCGATGCCCACGAACCCGTCCGGGTCGATCTCGACCATGGTGGATTCGATGAGCTTGGCTTCCTCGTTCGGGTCCAGGCCCTCTTCGAGGACCAGGATCACGTCGCGCTTGACCTCGTCCAGGATGAACCGGATCTTCTCTTGCAGGCTCAAGCTGTCGAGCTTGGCCTTGGAGACGAGGTTGATCCGGACGCCGCCGTCGCTTTCTTGGGTGTCCATCTCGAACCACCTACCTGAAGGTCTCCACCATGGTGTCGTAGAGCTGATCGATGTTGTAGCCTGTGATCGCCGAGATCGGGACCACCGGGTGCTGCGGGAACGCGTTCTTGAGGGTCGCCGGCGAGGAGTCCGGGAGGTCGATCTTGTTGGCCGCGATGACCACCGGCAGGCGCCTGGCCTCGAGGTTGCCAAGGATGGTGACGTTGACCTGGTTGAACGGGTCCAGGGTGGCGTCCATCACGAGGATGATGCCGTCCACATCGTCGAGCCAACGGATCGCCTCGACCACGCCTTCCGTGGCCTCCTTGGCCCGCTTGCGGGCATCGCCCTCCTCGTAGCCGTGGTCCTCCACGAACTCGTGGAAGTCGATCTTGGTGGCGATGCCTGGCGTGTCCACGATATCCAGAGTGAGCCCGGAGCCGTTGTGGCTCATCTGGATGTTGGACTTGCGCCGCGCGCGCCGCGTCTCGTGCGGCACCTCGCTGGCAGCCCCCATCACGTCGCCGGCCCAATCCCGCACGATGCGGTTGGCCAACGTGGTCTTCCCGGCGTTCGGTGGGCCATAGATGCCCACCTTGGCCTGTTCTTTCCCGAAAGCGCTTCGGAGCCATCCGAAGAGCCCTCGCTTGTTGCCTGATCTGAGTTTCTGACCGAGTGCCATCTTCCCACCTAGTGAGCTTCCCCTGGGTCGGGCAAGTGCATCCAAGGAACCCTTACTGTCCGGGGTTAAAAGCCTTTGTCGGTTTCATCTCGGCCTCGACCGTGGATGGAACCGCTAGATAGATACGCCGACCCCCCCTGACTCGTACCGGGATGGGACACGCATACGAACGTGAGTTACGCGGCGTGCTCGCAGGCGACCAGGGCACCATCGAGAAGATGACGCGCACAGGCTCCCCCAGTGTGGTGCGAGCCTACCGCCAGCCTATGACCGATCCGTTCCTTGTCGTGCGAGCCGCGGGCTCGCTGGGGACGGGTGATCTCGTGGCCATGCGGGGTGGGTTCGCCTTCATCGTGGAGGTCAAAGCCGCCGGTCGAGACACGGTGCACTTCAGCGAATCCTCGGGCGCACTCCACGAGCAGGCCCAGGAGCTGGCTGACATCGCTGGCGCCACAGGCACCCTGGCCCTCTACGCCTTCCGTCTCAAAGGTCACCGCAAGACCGACCCCTGGCGCGTCTTCTCGCTTCCCATCGATGGGCTGGACCGGCGGGCCAACATCATCGCGCGCCGCACCCCCCAGCTCCCCACCACCGACTCGGGCACCTACGTACTGCGCTGGGACCACGGCCGGCCCCTGCACAGTTTCCTGGAGCACTACTACGAGGTGTTCGGGGAGGGGTTGACCGAGGACCCGCTGGCTGCCTCGGTGTAACCTGCCTCAACACGAAGTTCACGAGGGCCTTCGTGTTGAAGCCGCCACCGTCCGCTCTACTCGATCTCCTCTAGCACCGGGACCGTGCGCGTAGGCCAGTGGCGGTATAGCAGCGTGGCGCCCACGACGATCACGGTGAGCGCCAGCATGGCGGCCTCGAAGGGGCTGATCCAGGCGAAGACTTCCGCGACCTCGGGGACGCCCTCGAAGCTGCCGGGGTCGTTGACCACGTCGGTCTCGCCGGTCTGCGTGTTCACGAGCACCAGGATCTGCCAGAAGAACGTCTGGTCCCACAGCGGCCAGAAGAGCACCACGCCGCCGGCGAAGATGTCCAGGATCATGTGGCTGGCCAGGTAGTAGGAGGCCACCGCGGCGTACGGGGCCCAGGTCGGCCGGTGCTCGCGCCAGAGGTACCAGGCGAGCAGGAACGGGAGGAGCCAGAAGATGTTGCTCGTCGTCGCCCTATGGAACCCGAACCAGTAGTCCAGGTCAGCCAGCCAGGTGAACGGGAGCATCAGGAGAGCGACCCTGACCGAGGTGAGCCGCAGCGCCAAGAGTAGGAGCAGCGGGATCAGCCCGTGGACGATGAACGACGGCACGCCGGCTCGATGGGCGCTCCCCCTTATGAGCCCCTCCCTGGGCTCGACATCTTCCGTGGTCCTTCAACCCTACTTGTGGCGGATATCGGGCCCGCGCCGGGCGACAGGCGTTCGAAGGCAAGAAGCCGGACCGCAAGGAAGGGCCGGAGGCCCTTTCGAGGATCCGGCGCCGCAGCCCGGGTCGAGGGCGGCATCGGGCGCCTGTTGCGCGGCCCTTCGGGTCGCCCTGGGCGCTCGCCGCGCGGCGTCGGGGTCCGTCGACAACCCCTCCGGGGTTGCCTTCCTCTCCCTCCTTGCGGAGCTTCACGCCCAGGGCGACGCGGGTTCCGCTATCCGTCACAAGTAGGGTTAATTAAGATGTGTCAGGGCTACGCGCGAGTGTGGCGTACCGGGTCGCTGACGACGACCACGTGATCGATGCCCTCCAGGCCGTGCTGGCCCGAGAGCCCATCGTGGAGAGTCAGCACCGGCTGGCTCAGCTCGTGCGGGCCCAGCTCCAGCAGACCGGCGAGCATGAGGTCCGGGTGAGCGAACAGCGGGTGCGCAAGCTGGCCGTCGAGGAGGGGATCGTGCAGGTGCGTGTGCGCACGGGGACCACCCACGAGCCAGCCCGAGAGGCTTGCCCCGTGTGCGGGCAGGAGCTCGACCGGGTAGCGAACCGGACGCTCACCGGCGGGGAGACGGTGGTGGGGACAAGGTGCTCCCGGTGCCCGTACCGCTCGGGCCACCAGCACGAGGTGCCGTTGCGGTACGAGTTCGTGCGCGCAGGCGAGCCGCCGGTCACCGAGAAGGGGCCGTTCTGACAACGACCTAGATCACGAAGGACACGAAGGGGCTCAAAGGGCACCAAGGGAACCAAGGAGACCTAGGGAACCGTGCCCTGTCCCCTTGTTCGGTTCCTGTTCCGAACGTCTTCGCGTCCTTGGTGACCCCTTCGTGCCCTTCGTGATCAGGGTTGTCGGGGGAGTTGTCAAGGCTCGGCCATGAACCGCTTGAACGCCTCCAGGTCGCGCTTCTCGAGGGTGTAGTTCTCGTCGAGCTCCTCGAAGAGCGTTCGCGTCGGCTCGGGTCCGTAGTCGTGGCCCGGGCAGACCACGAGGTGGCCTGCCAGAGCGGGGAGCACCTCCATGAGGGTGTGCCACATGGCCTCGACGTCCGAGCCGGGGAGGTCCACGCGCCCGCATTCCCCGATGAACAAGGCGTCACCGCTGAGCAGGTAGGCGTCGTCGATGACGAAGGCGACATGGTCCGGGGCGTGCCCTGGCGTATGGTAGGGAGTGATCTCGACGCCGGCGAGCTCGATCGGCGCGCCGTGCTCGGCAGGGATGTCGGGGGAGAGCGGGGACTTGGGGTGTGCGACGAGCTGGGCCTCGGTGCGCTCACGGGTGGGTCCGAGCGCAGCGATGTGGTCGCGGTGGCTGTGCGTGAGCACGATGTGCGTGACCTCGAGACCCGCCTCGTCAGCGAGATCGAGCATGGTGCCTGGCTCGAAGCCAGGGTCCACGATGGCACCCTGGCCAGTCGACCGGCTCCCGAAGAGGTACTGGAAGTTCTCCATGGGGCCCAGCTTGACCTGCTCGAAGATGAGGTCGCTCGACGGCATGTGGTGGGCAGAGGCGGCGGGGAAGAAAAGGGCTCGGTCCACGCTCCGCCACGCGGCGCGGAGCTGGCGATGAGATGCCGGGAACCAAGCCAGACCGTCAATCGCGGGGCCCCGGCGGGTCCGGCATGGACCCGGTGGCGGGTTCGTCCACGGCGCTCTTGGCGGCTTGGGCCCAGCGCACCATGGGCCGCAGGAACAAGGGGGCGATCAGGGTCGTGGCCACCACGACGAAGAGGACGATCGCGTACTCGGTGTTGTCGACCGCGCCGGAGGAGAGGCCTAGGGCGACCACGATCAACCCCACCTCGCCCCGCGGGACCATGCCCATGCCGACCACGGAGGCATCCGGGATCCCCTGGGAGAGCGCGCCCAGCCCGCCGACGAGCTTGCCGATCACAGCGATGAGGGTCAGAGCACTGCCGACGACGAGCACGAACGGGTCGGTCAGGGCCAGGATGTCCAGCTTGATGCCCACGACGGCGAAGAAGACAGGCGTCAGCAAGGCGGCCACGCCGTGGACCTGGGCCTCCAAGCCCGGGCCCTCGGAATCGTGCGCGAGCTCGGCCAGCAGCATGCCAGCGAAGAACGCCCCCACGATGGGGGCCAAGCCGACGACGGCCGAAAGCGCAGCCATGCCCACGCCGAGCACCAGGCCGAAGGCGAGGTTGGAGCTGAACGGGAGCCGCTTCATGGGGAGCCGGCTCATGACCGGGACCATGGCGGCCGAACCGACCACGAAGAGGAAACTGAAGAGGATGAGGAGGGCGATGTCGCCGGCGACGAAAGCACCGGTGATCGCCACGCCCGAGACCACGGCAAGCAGGATCAGGCCCAGGACATCGTCGATGACCGCCGCGCCCAGGATGATCCGGGAGTAGGTGCGGGAAAGCACGCCGAGCTCTTGGAGCACGCGCGCGGTGATGCCCACGCTCGTGGCCACGAGCGCTGTGCCGACGAACAGCGAGGCGACCTGGTCGAAACCGATCAGCCGGCTGAAGCCCCAGCCAGCCACGAACGGGATGATCACGCCGAGCACGCCGACAGAGACGGCCTCCTTGCCGACTCCGAGGATGTCCTTGAGCCGGGTCTCGATGCCCACCAGGAAGAGCAGGAAGATGGCGCCGAGCTCGGCGATGAAATCGAGGATCTCGCCTTCGTGTACGATCCCCAGGACCGCGGGTCCGATGATCATGCCCGCGACCACTTCGCCGATCACCGAGGGCTGGTTGAGTTTGCGGAAGACCCAGCCCACGAGCTGGGCTGCGAGGAGCACGTAGAAGAGTGCGAGCAGGGTCCCTACGAACTCGCTGGCCATCTAGGGCCACCTTGAGAAGACGCGAAGCAGATCGGTGCGGGTCACGACGCCCACGAGCCGGTTGTTCT